>CAZIAL010000017.1:0-68744 GCA_964536965.1 uncultured Bacteriovoracaceae bacterium | reverse complement strand
AACCGTTGACCTCTTCCATGCCATGGAAGCGCTCTACCAACTGAGCTAAGGGCCCCTGTGTACCAGACTGAAACTAATAATGAGAATTCGGGACTGGTTCAAGCAAAAAGCTCGGTTTTTAAGCCGGGCTTAGAGATCAGACCCGACGGCAGACTTCCTCTGCACCGTGTCGTACTTGTCCGAGACGATCTGAAAGAGGTTATGCCCCTTTGGATTCTTCGAATGCCAGATATCCTCGCCCGCGGGCTCGCGGTAGGTGAGTTCGGGTGCCCCCTGTGCCTCGCCCTCGCCCCCCTCTTCGGCACCAAAGAGCGATTTTAGATTCATGTCGCTACTCTCTTTCGTCCCTTTCGCGGCGACGCTGCGGCCACCGCCGCCGGCATAGCCCCCGCTGAGGTCCTGGGGGAGATTTGCGAACATCGTCGAAGTGACCGAGCGAATTTCGGAGAGGTTACCCTTCGCGCCCGCTGCGGTCGCGGCCGAAGCGATCATGCCACCGATGCCGCTCGCACCGGCGGCCGCCGCCTCCTCGAGTCGCGACGGCGGAATCTGGGAGCCGAGTCGCTCGGACTTGGCCGCGATCGGGCTTCCGTTCGGGAGCATGAACGCTTCCGGCGCCTCGCGGCTGACGGCGCCGGCGCGCACGGGCATCGCGCCGGGAGGGACGTAGGTGCTGCCCCCGGTCGCGGCGTAGATATTCTGCTGGACGTTGCCCATTCCGCTCAGTCCGAGCGGAGCGCCTTCTCCGTTGGGCTGGAACATCGACTGGAGAATTTCTTTCGACTTCTTCTTCGTGGAAGCGGCCGTCGTCAGCGCCGATCCGCGCATGACGGCCAAGCCGGTAAAGAGGATCGCAGCCTGGTGGGCGAGTTCGGCCTTAGCGATGTTTTCGTCCCGCATATTCGCGTCGAGATGTTCGGCCTGCGCGAGTTCTTTCCGATCGGCCTTGGACATGACCTTATCGACGAGCTCCGAAACTCTTCGGGTACAGCTTTTCGTCTCGTTCGCCTTCGCGATTTCGGTCTCGAGTTCGCTCCTTTCGGATGGGCTGAGATATTTCTCCGCGAGGCTGCTCTTGAAGTTTCCGGCGCAGGTCTCGGTCTGCGTCTGGATCTTCTTTGCGTGTTTGCCGAGGGTCGTCCCGCGGCAAAGCGGAAGATCCTTGTTCTGGGAGTAATAGCAGACTCCGATCTGGAGCGCCTTCAGGCTGAGCGCGGAACTCGCGATGACTTCGAGAACCTTGGCGAGATTCTTCTTGTCCTGGACGTTGTGGTCGGAATCGATTTTGAGATCGCCCGAAGAATTTTTCTTTCCGATCAGCACGCTCGCCGTCTGGACGAGTTCGCCCATGCCGGCCGCGAGGGCGGCGCCTCCGCACGCGCCTTTCAGATGCCCCATGGACCCGGCCGCCGAAACGACGCCGCTGCCACCCGCCGCCGCTGCGGACGCGGCCTTATAGGTGAGGTACTCGGACCAGCAGATCACGGCGGCCGCCACGTCGAGGGCCAGCGTGACCGTCGTGCCCTTTTGCGCCTTGTCCGCGCTCTCGTAGGCTTCGCAGTACTGGGTGGCCTGCCCCGTCTGGGCGACCGTGCGGAGAACGCAGTAGGCCGCGGCTTCCTGATTGAGGGAGCCGCTTCCGTTTTTACAGAGTTCGTCGATTTTTTTCGCTCGTTCCTCGCCTGAGTAGGCGGCGGTGAGCGAGGTCACGGACTGTTGGCAGGCGATCGGAGTGGTACCGTCGGCGGCGATTCCCGTCGCGCCGGCGGCGTTCCTTTCCCTTCGACTCTTCGCCGTGCAGGAGGGGTGAGTGAAGGTGATGTCTTTCCCGTCCTTCCCGATAAATCTTCCTTCGCTTGCGTTTCGGAGGACTTCGCAGATTCGTCCCACCTCGGGCACGGTCGGAGCGGTATCGCCGGTATGGATGTTCGGACTATCGAGCGGATCGCCCGCGAAGGCGGGTGCGATGCCGGTAGAGATGAACGCAAGGGCGGTCAGCGAAGCCGTAGTCGCGCGATTCTGCCGAGTTCGTTTCCTTGGTCGTTCCATGGTCTCCGCCTGTTTTAGAGTTCGGGGCCGACCGCCGACTTTCTCTGCACCGAATCGTATTTGTCCGAGACGATCTGAAAGAGGTTATGGCCTTTCGGATTCTGTGAATGCCAGATGTCTTCGTTCGCGGGCTCGCGGTAAGCGAGTTCCGGCGCCGCCTGGGCTTCGCCTTCGCCGCCTCCTTCGCCTCCGAAGAGGGATTTCAGATTCAGGTCGCCCCCTTCTTTTCCGCCGGTCGAGGCGACGCTGCGGGCTCCGCCGCCGGCGTAACCGCCGCCGGTGTCCTGGGGGAGGTTCGCGAACATCGTCGACGTGACCGAGCGAATTTCGGAGAGGTTCCCTTTCGCGCCCGCCGCGGTCGCGGCCGAAGCGATCATGCCGCCGATGCCGCTCGCGCCGCCCGCCGCCGCTTCTTCGAGTTTCGTCCGCGGGATCTGGGCGCCGAGGCGCTCCGCTTGGCTTGCGATCGCGCTTCCGTTCGGGAGCATGAACGCTTCCGGCGATCCGCTCGATACGGCTCCGGCACGGACCGGCATCGCTCCCGGAGGGACGTAGGTGCCCCCGCCGGTCGCGGCGTAAATATTCTGCTGAACGTTGCCTAAGCCGCTCATGCCGAGCGGAGCTCCTTCGCCGTTCGGGGTGAACATCGACTGGAGAATTTCTTTCGATTTCTTCATCGTGGTGGCCGCCGAAGTGAGAGCCGCGCCCCGCATCGCCGCGAGACCGGTGAAGATCATGGCGGCCTGTTTCGCTAGGTTCGCGCGGGCCTTAATGGCTTCATAATGGGTCTGCAGTTTGGCTTCGGCGTCCATTTTGGCGCTATAGGCTTCGGCGAGTTTTTCTTCGCTCGCGCGAGCCGCGGCCTGCGCGCCTTTGAGTTCCAAATTCCTTTCTTGGATATAGCTCGTATCGTCCGTGCCCTTTAAATTCGCGGCGGCGTGATCATAGCGACCTTTTGCCTCGGTCACTCTGCCTTCCGCGTCGAGTTCGCCTTGGTAGGCGGCATCGAAGTTCTTGCGTGCGTTCGCGGTCGCGGTACGCTGTTTGGCCACGTCCTTTGCCTTCGTGCTGCCGCCGGCGAGCTGCGCGTAGTTGTTCATGCCTTGGCAAATCTTCGGAAACTTCGCGGCTCCGTAATAACAAATTCCGAGCTGGAGGCCTTTCATGCTCAAGCCGGAACTGAGAAAAACCTCCAAGACCTTGCCGAGTGATTTTTTATCCTTCACGTTTCCGTCGGAATCGATCTTGAATTCGCCCCCCGACTTCTTTCCTCCGATGACGATGGAGGCGGTATGGACGAATTCGCCCAGACTCGCGGCCATGGCGGCCCCGCCGCAAGCACCTGAGTTGAGAATGCTGCCCGCGCCCATTTTTCCAGTGAGGTTCGGAGGCCGTCCGGCCGCCTTCGCCGCATTGATTTCAGCGATCAGCGCTTGCATGGAAAGGTATTCCGCCCAGCAGATCCCAGCCGCCGCGGTATCGAGCGCGAGGGTGACCGTCGTGCCTTTCTGGGCCTTTTCGGCATTTTCGTAAGCTTCGCAGTATTCGGTCGCCTGTCCCGTTTGGGAGACCGTCCGCAGAGTGCAGTACGCCGCCGCTTCCTGGTTGAGAGTGCCGCTGCCGTTCTTGCAGAGATTGTCGATCTCCACGGCTCTTTTCTCTTCGGACATGCCCTTCGTCAGTTCGTTCACCGGGAGCTGGCAAGCGCGCTGGTCGGCGCCCATGGCACCGAGAGCGTTTCGTTCTCGCCGGCTTTTCGCCGCGCAGGCAGGGTTGGTGAAAGTAATCGGATTTTTATCTTTTCCGATGAAATTCCCGGACTTCGCGTTGCGAAGCACTTCGCAGATGCGGCCGATCTGGGGAAGCGCAGGAGCCGTGTCGCCGGTGTTGATGTTCGGGCTGTCGAGTGGATCCGTTCCGGCTTGGGCAGACCGGGTCACCGGTAGGCAGAGGGATGCGGCGAGCAGGAGGCAAACGCTCTGGCTCGCGAGGGTGGTAGTGGCCACGGTACGATTTTTCATTGGATTCCCCATAAGACGTTCCCCTGATGACGAAGACGGAAGACTGCGCGCCCTGACTTACTTGGCCGCCGGCTTGCGCTCCTTTTTCGCTTTCGGATCCGAGTACCCGTTAAAGACCCGGTTCATCCGGCCCTCGGGTTCGAGTTCCGCGTAGCTGTTTTTCTGGTCCTTAATTCTCAGCGAGACGATGTCGAAAATCGTGCCCGGAAATGATGCGTGGAACACGTCGCCATCGGCGAAAAGAGCGGGCGCGGACTCGGCGGGCTTCCGATCGATCTCGAGCGACTCGGCGACTTCGCCCGGAGTCGCGGCTTCGCCGAAGCCCATTTCCGACACGCCCTCGGCGCTGGCGAGCTGGGTGCCTTCGCCGGCGATGTAACCCCCTCCGGCCATGTGAGCGAGAAGCTTCGAGCGGTCGCCCTTCGCCATTCGCTCTTCCGCGGTCTTAATGTGGGAAATGGCGCTTTCCGGAACACCGGTGCCCGCCAGGATCGAAGAGACGGATTCGCCCGAATCGATGCGCTTGGCGATCGTCGCGAGGTCGAATTTTCCCTGCGCTTCCGCGAACTCGAGATCACCGCGGAGTTCTTTCAGATATTTATCCTGGCCCGAAGTCGCCTGGAGGCGATTCACGTCTTCGATTTTCGGGACGGGAAAGGTTTCGGGAGTGGCGGCAAAAAGGCCATGGAGGCTGGAGCCGCTCGGAGTGGAGACGCTGTTCTGCGCGAGGCAGGACTGCACGGCCCCACCGGCGGCGCCGGCGAGGTTCTTCGCCGAATCGCAGCTGGCGCCGCTCGCTTTTTTCATTTTGCTGATCGAGGAGATTTTCGCGGCGGCGGCGATACCGTACATCACCGTGTTAAAGCACGCAGGATTATTCGTCATTTTAGTCGCGACGCCGGTAGATTCCTTCGCGACTTTGATGATTTTCATCGTGTTCTTGGCCGAGAGCGCCGAGCCGGCCAGGGAAAGAAGTTCGGCGTCCTGTCCCTTCGCGATGTTAGCGATGGTGTAGCCGACTTCGACGGCGGTTACGGCCAAGCCGGAATATCCACAAGCCTTCGTCCATGCTTGCGCCCCACCCGCGGTGGCGGGATTGGAGGAGAGAACGCAGGCGACGCCACAGAGAACGGTGGCGGCGGTGTTCAGTGATGCGTTGATGACTTCGCCGGTCTTCGCTTTGTTCGAGTTGTTGTACGCTGAACAGTACGCACCCGACTGACTGGTCGTCAGGGCATTCACCACGCAACTGGTGCAGCTGTCGCTCGCCTTGCAGGTCGGGTCCTGAATCATGTTTTTCGCGTTCGCGGAGTTGATTCCGCAGATACTGCCGCAGCTTTCCTCGGCGTGGGCGAGGGGAGCCGACGCTCCCGAAACGGAGAGCGCGACGAAAAGAACGAAAGCTTTCGATAAGAAGTTCTTCATGGGACGAGACCTCCGATGCGGTCGGACTTAGAGAGGGCGCCGTAGCGCCATTTCACTCGATCGAAAATACTGATGGCCCGGTCCTCCGGGCTGATGATCGTCGCGGGCTGGCGGTCGGCATTCGCGCCTCCCGAATTCGCCGCGTCCGCGTCTTCCGCGAGCGGCTGTCCGTCGGCTCCGAGCTGACCGAGCATTCCCGCGAGCATTCCGTTTACGTCGAGATCCTCTTCGGCGCCGAAGTCCGGGGCGCCACGGCCACCCGCCGAGCGGTATTCGCCGGCCGGTTTCGCACCTGATTTTTGGGCGATCGCCGCGACTTTGCGTGCGCTGTAACGATCCATGGCTTCGAGCGAGTCCGCCAGGCCCGCCTGTTGGGCGGAAGACATCCCTTTCACGATCGGAGTATCGGCCAGGGCCTGTCCTGGATTCTGGAAGCCGCCGAAGAACGCGTCCGGCGATTTCCCGGACGCCTTCTGGAGATCACGCAGGAATTCTTCGCTCTTCACATAGGCGGGGAGCGAAGGATCCGCACTAGCTGCGCAACGAATCGATCCCAAAGCGGTCGAGAGGGCGGCTTCGTCGCAGACCTCTTTCGTCTCCCGGATCGTCGCTGCATGTCGATTCGAACCATCGGTGTCTCCGGAGGTGATGTGCGTATCCCCGGCGAAATGGGCGTTTTCTCCGCCCAGTTTCGTATTCATGCCCTTGGTCTGTTCGCGAAGTTCGCTCAGGCCCATTTTGTTCTGCTTGGAGTTCGAGAATTTTTCGTAGGCCTTTAGCGCGCTCGTTCCCGCGGTCATGCAGGCGTCGCCATTCACTTTTCCGTGGTCGGCGACGGCTTTTCCGTCTTTCAGAATGGAGCCCGCCGCTTGGCTGCCCGCGCCCAGGATGGAGTCCGTGAATTTCTTCGTGAGGACGCCTTCGCCGGCGGTGCCGCCCATCGAGGAGACCTTGCAGACGATTCCACCGACGACTTTTCCGCAGGCAACACCGCAGACCGTCGCGACGCCCGTCCAAACCGCGGAGGTCGAGATGTTGGCGACGTATCCTTTTTTATGATCCTTCGCGGCCGTGCAGTACTTCGCGCGAAAGTCGGCGTCCTTGCTCGTGCGACAGACGTCCTTTACCTGTTTATCGAGTCCGACCGCGGATGCGGTTCCCGGAGCGAGCGCGAGAAGGCCGACGGTCGTCGCAAGGGCGACGACGAAGCGGTGGCGAGAGTGTTTGCAAACGGACGTGCAGCTCAAGACGATCCCCTTCGTGCGAGCCCCCCGGCCCGCGTTTAACTCCACTGACTAAATTCCGACGTGACCCTTCCGGTTCTTCTCCGTCATCGTTTCGTGAATTCTCTGGAAAAGATCGGCGTTCTTATCCAGGTAAGAAGCTTCGGGCTCTTCCGCCGCGACTCCCCGGTTTCCGGCGAAGTCGAGAATTCCGTTCTGGGGTCCGATGTCTTTCTCGTCCTTCGGCAGGAACTGGGCGAGGAGACCGTTCAGGTCGATACCGCCGTCATCTTTCTCCGCGCCGCCTTTTGCGCCGCCGCGACCTCCGGCCGCTCCGCCGGTTTCGTAGCGTTCCTTCGTGCCGAATTCCGAGGCGTAAGCCGCCTTGTTTTCTTCCGAGTTTTCCGCACCGGGACCGCCGCCGCCACCGCCCGCACCGGCTCCGCCACCCGCTCCCGCGCCACCGCCGCCGGCAGCGCCGGCTCCGGCCTTAAAGGCCCCGGCTTTCGGACCGATCGGTCCGCCGTCGTTCACGCCCGTCAGGTCGTTTCCTTTGCCGAGGCCCGCGTACGGTTCGTCCGAACCCGGCCCACCGAGCGTGTCGGTCTGTCCCGCATTCTGAGTTTCGGTTCCATCGGACGCCGCTTGCTGGTTCGGATCGTAGGCTCCGCCGGGAGTCATTCCGAAGAGCGGATTGTTGTCGTAGGCGAAAGTATTTTCTTCGATCAGTTTCTGGTTCGCGCGATCGAGGCGGGCGTTTTCCTCCGCCTGCTTCTGCATCTTCTTCGCGGTCACGGCTCCGGCAAGGGCTTGGACGCCGGCCATCGTCGCGACGAAGGTGGCCTCTTTAGCACGTTGTTTCGCTTGTTTCTGTTCGATGACGGCCCTCTGATAGCGTTTCGCTTTTTTCGCGGCCGCCACGTCGTTCAGGTCCATGTCGGCATCGACTTCGGCGGACTGCATTCCCGCCCGGAGTTCGACGATGTTATTTCCATGTTGCTTCGTCTTCTTCGCCAGAATGGCGGCCGCCGCGACGTTCGCTACGCCGAGACCCGTTTCATAGGTGAATGAAGTCTTCGCCATTTTCGCGGCCGCGTCCTGCGTGCCGGAAATGCGTCCATTCTGCATCCGACGCATCTGACCGTTTCCGATTTGATTCACCATGTTGCGACCCGCGCTGGTCAGGACTTGGTTCGCGGTCTCGGTCGCTTTGGCAATGCCGTAAGTCGGGCTACAACGATAGTTTTTGCCTTCTTTTTTACCGATTTCGGCGGAAGCTTCGCACTCGTCGCGATCATCCTTGTCTTTGGGGTTGCCGGCGGTTCGCATGGACTCGAGTTCAGCACGTGTCTTCTTCTTGCCGTTTTTGTCGGTGGCTTCGACCGCGACGCCGTTCTTGTAGGTGACCGTAGAGCCGTCCTCGTAGGTGATCTTTCCGTTTTTATTTCCGCCGGCGTCGATCCAGTCTGCGCGATTGTCGTATTTCACACCGCTTCCGGTGACGTACTTGTCGCCGACTTGTTCGCCGTTATCGGTGTAGTAGCGCTGACCCTTCTCGACCGCGGCACCACCTTTGCCCGGAGTCGTGATGGTGACGTAGTGGCGGCCGTTCGCGTCCCGGCCCAGGACGCCTTTCGCGCCGGCCCCGAGTTTAAGGTCGCCGAGTTGTTCCCCGTTCAGATCGACCGACGAAGTGCCTTCTTTCTTAAGTTGCGCCTCTTCGGAGAGCGCGATCTTCCGCTGGAGATCCGTCATGCCGGCAGTGCTTTTCTTATCCCCCTGGTCCTGACGATCGCCCGAGCCGTCGCCCGAGTTGGAATTCGTGACGGCCGCTTGGGTCGTCGGAGTCTTCGTACCCGACTGGTTCGCGGTAGCACCACTCCCACTCGATTCCTGGGTGGAGCCCTTCGTCGAGTTCTTCGCGGTGCTCGTCGTCTTGCTTGAAGCCGAGTTCTGCGGGTTCGAAGTGATTGCGGTGTCCTTGCAAGTGTTATGGATCGCGGCTCCGGTCACGGTCGCGACTTTCGTGATCGTATAGGTCGGCGCGGTCTGGGAAAGGGGAGCCGCGCATTTACGCGTGAAGGGACTGTCCTGGACGACGCGGACGTTATAAATTTTCCCGTCCGGACCCCGAAGCTGACCCGCGACGTCTTCGGCGGTGATTTTTTTCGTACCGAAGGTTCCGATCGTTCCCGGAAAGGTCGGCGGGGCGGTGATCACCCGGCTTTGGATCGTCTTGCTACCGCAGAAGTTCGGCATCGACTGACAAGGTTTGCCGAATTCCCAAGCCGACGCGGGCGTCGCGAAAATCGCGCCGACGGCGAACGGAAAAATTCGATGAATATTTTTAGTCATTCTGCCCACGTGCGACCCCCGGGTAATGCAGACGAGAAACTCCCGCCTTCAGAAGAACTCATCGTAAAAACACGAGAAATTCTTGATTCCCACACTCTCTATTTTGGCTTTTTCGGATAATAGAGTAAAGAGATCAAGTATTAAAAAACACGCAGAATTCCGCTGAAATTGGGCTATTTTCGCATCCGTGCGTGTGTCGCGGAAGACCCACGCCGGCCGTGCGCCAAAAGACTGTCGGCACCCAGGAAGCCCTCGGCGCGGCTTGGAGAAAATGCCTTTGCTTCACCCCGGAACGGACCCAAGATGAAGGGATGAGCGAACTGAAAACTGCGGTCCCTAAAGAAGGCGAATTCGAAGATGGGCGTCTGTGGTTTTCCCGCCGGGGAAATATCCTGACGATCGGGCTGACGAGTCTGGCGATCGATAAACTCGGAGAGCTCGATGGCATCGCGCTTCCGGAGGAAGGCGATCACTTCGATGCAGGGGACGAGATCGCGACCGTGGATGGAAGTAACGGCACCATCGAGCTGATCCTCCCGTCGAAGGGCGTGGTTCTTTCCGTGAATCCCATCGCCTCCGATCCGGCGACCGTGGCCGAAGACCCGCTCGAAGAGGGCTGGCTGCTTCGTTATCAGATCGACGATCTGGAAGCGCTCGCCGATCTGGCTTGAGGCGTCCGCAGCGTTTCTAGTTTTCGAAGGCGCCGCCACCGAAGCTCCCGTTCAGATCGGGAGTCCTTCGCCCGGGCGAAAGATTCCGGAGTCGGCGTGGCCGAGTGGAAACATTTCGATCGCGCGCGCCTTCAAACCACCAAAACCTTACCCGGCAGAATCAGTGCAGTCTCCGCGGCCGCCAGAATCCGGCGAGTCCATCGAGCGAGGGTCGGCACGTCTCCGCGTGGGCTTCGCAGAGCAGGCCTGTTTCGTCGGCGGAAGGATCGATTCTTTCCAGGTGATCGAATTCGCCGAGTTCGACCGAGGAGAGGAATTCGGCGAGCCGATACTGGAGCTCGTAGGCCGCATCGAGCGTCAGCTGGAGATTTTCATGTTCGAAGTTCAGTCGGACACCGCCGTGCGGATCCATCGCGAACTCGATGTTTTCTCCGTGCATGAGCCGGTCTTTCGGATCGTTCACTTTAAACTCCCGTGTAATGCTCGACGACGAGTCGGCTCTCGAAAGGAAATGGAACGGCTTCCGTGCCGGGGACGAGTTTAAGCCGGCCCTTCACGACTTCTCCCTCTTTCACATGCTCCAGCCAGTCGGCGAGCTGGAGTCGCGGCTGCGCGATCGACGTCTGGTAGACGGTGCCCAGGTAGGCGTCCGCGGTCAGCGAAACCAGATCGCCCGGAAGGATCTGCGCCGACCCGATATCGAGACGCTTTCCGTTCACGAGCACTTTCCCGTGGCGAACGAGCTGGCGCGCGGACGCGATGCTCGGCGCGAAGCCGAGTCGAAATACGATATTATCAATCCGCGTTTCGAGCGCCCCCACGAGCGAGGACATCCAGTCCGCGTGCTTTCCATACTTCGCGCGGGTGACGAAGCGCCGGAGCTGTTCTTCGCGGAGTCCGTAGTGGAACATGATTTTCTGCTTCTCACGGAGTCGCAGACCGTACTCGGAAAACTTCCTACGGAGTTGGCCGTGCTGCCCGGGCGGATAGGCGCGGCGCTCGAGGGCACCCGGTTTTCCGAGGCCGGGAAGTTCGCAGAGCAGAGAACGTTGGATTTTAAAGGCGGTGCGTTTCTTACCCAGTTTCGACATGACGAAGGCTCTCCCGTGCGTAAAAACGAGTTCATGGTGAGACAAAGTCTCAGTTTTAGGATAGACTGAGACTCAGTCCCATTTTTAGAGTCTGCTGTAAAGCGTGATTTTTTCCCAGAATCGAAGGATAACCCCTGCCTATGAGCCTCCGGACCCCGAAAGCCTCGCCCAGTCCCGCATGCCGCGTCTTGCCGTGCGGACGCCCGATGCCTTCGGACGAAGGTCCGCGGAACGTCACGGATCTGCGCGAACAGCTCGCGCAGATGATGGCGAAGCTTGATCGTTATGTGGCGGAGAAGAAGCTGAACCGCAGCGATGCGCGCGGAAAGATTCTCGAGACGATCGTTTTCGAGGCCCGCCATTTTCGACCGCACGATTTGCTGACCCATCTGCAGAAACGTTTCCCGCGCGTCGGCAAGGCGACGCTTTACCGGAATCTTCCGGTCCTCGTCGAAAGCGGAGTCATCCAGGAAGGGCCGACCGCGCCCGGCGGGCAGATCCTGTACGAACTCGCGGATGCCGAGCATCACGACCACATCGTCTGTCTCGACTGCCAGAAGATCTTCGAATTCCACGACGATGCGATCGAAAAACGCCAGGAAGCGACCGCCCAGAAACTCGGCTTCGCCGTCACGGGACATCGCCACGTCGTCTACGCGTCCTGCCAGTACCGTTCGCAGAAGAACGAGCCGCGGAAAAATCCGCGTAGCGGCTAGCGCCGGAAAAATCCGCGAAATGCCTAGCGGCGGTTATTCAGCCAAGACTGCGCGCTTTCAGGCAAAGTCTGGATCTCGGTCCCGGTCGGGCTGGATTTGTCTTCCTGGTTTACGCGCGCGAGAATCGCGTTTCGCTCGCTTACGGGAAGCAGGGAAGTCGTCTTCAGGTAGAGCGACCGGTCTTCGAGCGCGACTTTCGATGACGAAACGAAGATCACGCTACGGCCTTTAATCGTATCGATGATGAGCTTGCTGAGCGGCTGGTCTTCCATGCCGTAGAACTTTCCGGACTCGTACCACGGCAACGAGAGGCAGCCGAGGCTCGTGCTCGAAGGGTCGAGCGTCGCCAGCTGGCGTGGATGGATCGTCGGCCACGGGTGGATGACGATCGCGCGGCGGTGGACGTTCGAATTCAGGCTCCCGTCGATTCCGTGCATGCGGAGCGAATAGCCCCACTGGCCCATGTACGGATCCTGCGAAGTCAGGAGAAAGCCCGTCGAGCTGCGGTTCGAATCGTTCACGTTTCCGAAACGCTCGGCGAGGCGATCCATGTCTTCGTCGGAGCGACGGCCATGATGGACCCAAGTCTGGAAAAGGACTCGTTCAAGCTCGAGATCCACGACGAGAAATCTCCGGGACTCGGTCTTCAGGTTGAAATCGACGATCGTCAGGAGATTCCGTTTGATGCCTGCGTTCGGAAAATTCGCGAGAATCTGGCGCATGCCCCGCACGGCTTGCGAGAAGAGTTGGAGCGAAACCCATCGCCCTTCGGGTAATACCGCGAGAACTTCGCGCGGCAGGGGATCCGCCTGCTCCGTCATCCGGTCGGCGGAGTCGAGGTACTGGGACGTGCGGCCGTCGCGCAGGCGATTCATTTCGGCGTTCTTAAAGTAGGGATTGGCCGCGAAGTCGTTCGCGAGCTTCTGGTGGAGGATTTTCGTTTCCTCGTCGTTTCGGGGAAGCGACCACGCATGGGCGGAAGGGGAGGCCGCCGCGGCGATCAAGCCTCCGAGCAGGAGATTCGTGAGAGAACGGAGTTGAGCACCACCGAGGCTGTTCTGGCTCTGCATAAATTCCCTTTCGTCGCGCTCCGCTGCATCCATGCGGCGGGATCGGATCCATGCGAGATGAAATCCTCTTTATATTCTGCCGGGTGAGGGCCGCGAGGACCAAACTGACCGCCGGCATTTTCACCTGCTGGCGCGAAAATCGGCTCCAGGAGCGGTTGCCCAAGGAAATCAGGGCGAAACGCGACGCATTATTATGCAGTCCGGGTGCAAGAAATCGGGACGGACGAATCCGGCGGCTGCGCAATCGACCCGACGCGAAGGCGGGCTCTAACGGTCGCGCGCTCGCGAGTCGGACCGTCTCTCGGGAGCGGTCCAGGTCCGATATTCCACGGGTAACTTCTGATTCTCGTTCCCGGCCGGATGCAGGGAATGCTCGCGCGCGAGCTGGCGGAGGATCTCCGCCCTCTTCGCCGAACCCAGTCGCGAAGTCGTCGAAAGGTAGAGCGACTTCCGTTCGAGATCGACCGCCGAGGAGGCGACGAAAATCACGCTGCGATTCTTAATCGTATCCATGATCAGGCGGCTGAGCGGTCGGTCGCGAAGTCCGTAGAATTTTCCCGACTCGTACCAGGGAAGAGAGATGCAGCCGAGACTGGTGTTGTAGGCGTCCAGCGTCGCGACTCCGCGCGGATGGAGCGTCGGCCAGGGATGCAAGACGATCGCTCGCGAATGCACGAGCGAGTTCAGGTCGCCGTCGATCCCGTGCATGCGAAGCGAATAACCGAAGCTTCCCACATAGGTGGACCGCGCGGTCAGCAGGAAGCCAACCGAGCTTTGGTAGGAGCTGTCGATGTTCGAAAAACTTTCCGGCCGGCGATCGCGGTCTTGGTCGGAGTTCGCTCCGTGCTGGGCCCAGGTCTGGAAAAGCACCCGCCCCGACTCGAGGTCCAGGACGAAAAAGCGGCGTCCTTCCGTCTTCTGATCGAAGTCGACGATGGTGAGGAGATTTCGGCGAATTCCGGCGTCCGGAAAGTTCCGAAGAATCGAGCGCATCCCGCGAATGGCGCGTTCGAAGAGAGGGTAGGACATCCATTGCGCATCGGGAATCGCGGCGACCAGATCGGCCGGAACCGGATCCGCATGCTCGACCATCGAATCGTGTTCGTCGATGTAGTCGGAGCGAACCCCGTCCCTCCGGCGGTTGACCTCTGCGTTCGACCAGACCGGGTTCGCCTCGTAATGGGCCGCGAACTTCTGGTAAAGCGCGCGGGTCTGGGCAGCCGTCTGGGGGAACTCCCCGGCCAGGGCCGAAAACGGCGCGAAGAGGATCATCGAGCAGACGGCAAAGAGCGAGAAAGCGCGGTAGGGGTGGGCGGTTGTGGTCGAAATGGGGGCCTCCAGTGGGATTCCGCGGACTTAGAGAGCAGAAGATGTGCCGGCAGGACCGGGGCAAAACGTCTCCCCCGCAAGAAAGGACCTGTTTCAAGCTTGGGGTGCGGATTTTTCCGCGCGCCCCCCGGCCCTCGCGGTTCCTTCGGCAGGTAGCGGTCCATCCGGCTTTTCGGGGTCGGTCCGGCTTTTCGGTCGCCAACGCACTGCGAGAAGTGCTAGATCTTCGACATGAAAAATCCGGAAAACTCCGGGTCGAACGCCATTACACAGGGTTCATTCGACTCGAGTCAGACGCCCGCGAAAAAGAATACGTTCTTCATAAAAACCTTCGGCTGCCAGATGAACGTGGCCGATAGCGAGCGAATGGCCTCGCTCCTCGCCGCGAAGGGCATGTCGCCGGCGGAAACCGTGGAAGACGCCGGACTGATCCTGATCAACGGCTGTACGGTACGCGAGAAAGCCGTCCATAAAGCCGTCTCGACGCTCGGAAAATTCCACCACGAGCTTCGGTCCAAGGGCATCGCCAAGCCGATGATCGGCATCGGCGGCTGCGTCGGGCAGCTCGAGAAGAAGGAGCTCTTTAAGCGCGCTCCTTACCTCGATTTTGTCTTCGGCACCGATACGATCGATAGCCTGCCCGAGATCGTCCACCGTGTGGAACACGGCGAGAAGCACGTCGTCTTCGCCGATTTCGATCGCACCCAGAATTATTCGACCGAAACGAAAGTATTCGGCGCGAAGGCGCAGGCTTTCGTGAACATCATGAAAGGCTGCGATAAGTTTTGCACCTACTGCATCGTTCCGTTCACCCGCGGCCGCGAAAAATCACGCACGATCGACGAAGTGCTCGCGGATATGGCACGGCTCGTGGCGACCGGCGTGCGCGAGATCACGCTCCTCGGCCAGAACGTGAATTCGTTCGGAAAGGGAAACGCGAATTCGCAGGGACGCGCGCCGACCGAACTTCGGAACCAGATCGGGAAAGTCGGGCCGCGCGAAGGCGACGAGAATTTTCCGCAGCTTCTTCGCGCGATCGAAACCGATCCGCGACTGGCAAAGCTTCGCCGAATTCGTTTCACCTCCAGCCATCCGCTCGATTTCTCCGACGAGCTGATCGAATGTTATTCGCCGACGCTTCTCGCCGACGGCGGAACGGGTATCGGAAAACTCGCCCCGCAGCTCCATCTCCCCGTGCAGAGCGGCTCGAACCGCATCCTCGGCAAGATGGGTCGCCATCACCGCATCGAAGGTTACTTCGCGCAGATGGAGCGCGTCCGCGAGCTCCGGCCGGAGATCGGCTTGTCGACCGATCTGATCGTCGGATTTCCGGGCGAGACCGAAGAAGATTTCCAGGAGACGCTGCGCCTGCTCGACCGCGTCCAGTACGATACGATCTTCGCGTTCGCCTACAGCCCGCGCCCGGGCACTCGCGCGGCGAAGCTCCTCGACGATGTGCCGACGGACGTGAAGAACGACCGGCTGAACCGGCTCCTCGCTTACCAGCTCGCCATCGGCGAGAAGCGAAATGCCCGGCTCGTCGGCGCGACGATGGAAGTGCTCATCGAAGGCGAAGGAAAAAACCAGAAGATGGTCGACCGGAGCAAGAGCGAGACGGGTCCGAAGGGGCGCGTCTGGATGGGCCGTACGGGATGCAATCGTATCGTGAATTTCGCCGACGAGTCGGGGCGTAACCTGGTCGGTCAGTTCCTGGCGGTGAAAATCACGGGCGCGACGCCGCTTTCGATGCGCGGCGAGCTCGTGCACGATTCGATGGCGGCGGAAGCGACCGCGACCGAAGCCACCCCCGCGAGGAAAACCGTAGCGGGTCTATCGACCGATTTGGCCGAGCTGAAACCTATGATCCAAAGTGAGGAAGTCGGATGAGTTACCATTCCGAGCGCAGCCGAGACATCAAATCCCCGACCATTCTTCCGCACCATGGCGCCTGGCCGCAGATCGATCCGTCGGTTTTCATCGCGCCTTCGGCCGACGTCATCGGCGAAGTTTCGATCGGCGCCGAATCGAGCATCTGGTTCCAGTGCGTCGTCCGCGGCGACGTGAATACGATTAGAATTGGAAAGCGGACGAATATCCAAGACCATTCGATGCTGCACGTCGATCGTCGGGACTGCCCGCTTGTCGTCGGCGACGAGGTGACGGTTGGCCACCGGGTGATGCTCCACGGCTGCACCATCGGCAATCGCTGCCTGATCGGCATGGGCGCGATCGTGATGAACAAGGCCGTGATCGGGGATGAATCGGTGGTCGGCGCGGGGGCGCTCGTCACCGAAGGAAAAACGTTTCCTCCGCGTTCGCTCATCATGGGCGTGCCCGCGAAAGTCGCGCGTGCGCTGACGGACGAGGAAGTCGCTCTCTTGCAGAAGTCGGCCAATAACTACGTCGGCGATTCGCGCGAATACATCCAGATGCTCTCGGAGCTGGCCGAAATCGAGGACGAAGATCTTTAACCGCGGTGCAGGGCTTCTGCGCCATTCGCGAATCCAACAGATACTGATCGTGAATCCAACAGATACTGACAGGAATACTGACCATGAAATTCTACAAAGACGGTCCTCCAGAAGCGCTGACGTTCGACGACGTTCTGCTCGTGCCGGGTTATTCCGAGATTCTGCCCACGGCCGTGCAGACGAAGACGAAGCTGACCAAGAAAATCACGCTTTCGATCCCGTTGATTTCCTCGGCGATGGATACCGTGACCGAAGCAAAGACCGCGAAGGTCATGGCCCAGGAAGGCGGTATCGGCGTCATCCATAAAAACCTGACGATCGCCGATCAGGCCCTCGAAGTTTCGAAAGTGAAAAAGGCCGAGTGGGGGATGATCCAGGATCCGATCACGATCGAGCCGGGAGCGACGCTCGCGGAAGCGAACGCGCTCATGGGTCGATTTAAGATCTCGGGACTGCCCGTGACCGAACCGACTCCCCAGGGGCGTAAGCTCGTGGGAATGCTCACGAACCGCGACCTCGATTTCGAATCCGACTATTCGGTCACGGTCGAAAGCCGGATGACGAAACTTCCCCTGGTGACTTTGCCCGAAGGCGTTTCGCTCGACGACGCGAAAAAAGCCCTGAAGGAACATCGCCGCGAGAAACTTCCGGTCGTGGATAAGCACGGCTGCCTGAAGGGGCTCATCACTTCGCGTGATATTAAAAAGCAGCGCGATTTCCCGCTCGCCAACAAAGACAGCTTCGGCCGCCTCGTGGTCGGCGCCGCGGTCGGCGTCGGCGCGGAAGCGGTCGAACGCGCGCAGGCGCTCGTCGATGCGGGCGTCGATGTTCTTTTCGTGGACAGCGCGCACGGGCATTCGAAGGGCGTGCTCGACTGCGTACGGAACCTGAAGACGAAGTTCGGCGATCGCGTCGAGATCGTCGGCGGAAACGTCGCGACTTACGAAGGCACGATCGCACTGATCGATGCGGGCGCGGATGCCGTAAAGGTCGGTATCGGACCGGGCTCGATCTGTACGACTCGCGTCGTGGCTGGAATCGGCGTGCCGCAGCTCTGGGCCGTGGGCGAATGCGCCCGCGCCGGCCGCGAGCGCGGCATTTCGATCATCGCCGATGGCGGAATTAAGCTCTCGGGCGACATCACGAAAGCCATGGCCGCCGGCGCGGACGCCGTCATGATCGGTTCGCTCTTCGCCGGGACCGACGAGTCGCCGGGCGAGGTCGTCCACTATCAGGGCCGCTCGTTTAAGACCTACCGCGGGATGGGTTCGATCGGCGCCATGGCGCAGGCCCAGGGCTCGCGCGACCGTTACTTCCAGGCCGAGGTCTCGAATAACGAGAAACTCGTGCCCGAAGGCATCGAAGGACGTGTCCCTTATCGCGGCTCGCTCGGCGTGAACATTCACCAGCTGGTGGGTGGGCTGAAGGCCGGCATGGGCTACGTTGGCGCGGCGACGATCGCGGATCTGCAGGAGAAGGCGAAGTTTCTTCGCATCACGAATAGCGGACTGGCCGAGAGCCATCCGCATGACATCGTGATTACGCAGGAAGCACCGAACTACCGTACACCCACCTGAGGTGGGATAGAACGCCGACGTAACGTCGAAGCGGAATCTATTGCCGGTTGTTCCGCCGCGCGCTCCTTCTTAAACTGACGGAATGGAATACCGTTTCGCCGTTCTGCTCGTTCTGATCGCCGTGGTCGTGACTTCGGCTAAGGCCACCGTTCCCGCGTGCCCCGGCCTTGCGGGAATCGCCGCGCAGATCGATGTCGCGTCCGCGAACATCGCAAATGCCGAGACGACGCGGACGGTGGAAGGCGGTCCTTATCGCCGCAAAGAGATCTTCTGCGAGACCGATCAGTGCGAAATCACGGAAGCTGCCGAGTTCCGCACGGTCTTATATCCCGGTCATCCCGACGCGGACCGCGATGGATTCGTGCGACTCCCGAAGGTGAACGTCGTCACCGAGATGGCCCTGATGATCGGGCTCCAGGGCGCGTACGAGCAAGCGGTTCGATTGTGTAACTCGACGAAAGAGAACGCGGGTTAGTTCGAGCACCTCACGGGGTAAGTCCGGATATCGGTCGTGAACTGTTCCCGTGAACAGTTGAATGCAGTGTATGGACTTGTCCCGGGACAGGTCACAAAAACGACCGCTCTTTTACGGGCAATCTTCTACCGCAATCTTCCGGTCCGAACCCAGCTTCCGGCTTAGTTCGCCGCCGGTTCGGATCGACCTTCCGAGCAGAAGGTATCGATCTCGATGGTTTCCGTCGGTCGCATGATATCGTCCGGGGCGTCGATTCCGATCTCGATCGGCGCCGTCATCCGGATCGTAACGGCGTAACGATCGGTCACGCTCCAGAAGTTCATCATCGGGTTCCGGTATCGTCGCGTGTGGAAGAGGTGCTTGCGAAGGATCTGGATCGTCACTTCGGGGAGCATTTTCGTCTTGGCTTGCTCGTCCGCAACCGGGCTCGTCGGGCTCACATAAAACTTTCCGGCGTAGCCGGGTAAATCCCCGTTATCGAAGGAGCTTTCGCGAAACTTCACCGGTTCGGACGGAAATTCCTTCACGTTTTCGTTGAAGTAAATCATCGTCATTCGCCAGCCAAAGAGCGGCCCGCCGGTCAGGTAGTGATCATCGCAGCTCAGGCCCGCCTGCGCGGTCGAGATCCCGGCGCCCAGGATGAGAACGGCTAAAACGGCGAAGAGAGTCGAACGAAAGTGGCGAATGAGAATACTCCTCAGATGGCCCGAATCTAGTGGTGGACGATGCGCCTGTCCACTTCGCAAATACTCGCTGTGATTCCAGGAAGTTATCCGGGATCCCTGAGCCTGGGCTTGAAGTGAAGAATTCCCCGGTCTCGCCGTCTGAAACCATGGATAACTCCCAGAGTCATATGGGAGGGTAAACCACCCTTTTTATGAATAAAATTCTGATCCTCGATTACGGCTCCCAGTACACCCAGCTGATCGCTCGGCGCATGCGCGAGATTGGTTTTTACTCCTACGTTTTTCCGGGCGACGCCTCGTTGGAGCGCATCCGGGAATTCGGTCCGAAGGCCGTGGTCCTCTCGGGGGGGCCGTCGAGTGTTTACGACGCCGGAGCCCCGCAGCTCCCGGAAGGGTTCCTCGAGTTTCAAGCCAAAGAAAAACTTCCGGTCCTGGGCATTTGTTACGGTCTGCAGCTTCTCGTCCAGGCGTTCGGCGGCGAAGTTCGTCCCGGGCATAAACGCGAGTATGGCCGCATGGGGATCGTCCCCGAAGCGTCCACCGTACAGACCTCGAGGCTTTTTCCCTCGGGCTCTCCGTTTCGCGTCGGGGCCGGTCTCTCGAAAGACGAGACGGGCGCCGTCAGCACGCCGGTTTCGAAGCAGGTCTGGATGTCCCATGGAGACGAGACGGGGAATCTTCCGCGCGAATTCCAGCTGACCGCGAAGTCGTCTTCGGGTGCGATCGCGGCGCTCGAGCATCCGGAGCGCCAGCTCTACGCGATCCAGTTCCATCCCGAGGTGACGCATTCCGAAGGTGGAATGGAGCTCCTCCGGCATTTCCTCGTCGGCGTCGCCGGGCTGCATCCGGACTGGTCGATGGGCGATTTCATCGCCGAGGAAGTCGAACGGATCAAGAAAAAGGTTCCGGCGGGGGCGCATGTGATTTGCGCGCTCTCGGGCGGCGTCGACTCCACCGTCGCGGCGACGCTCGTGCACCAGGCGATCGGTGATCGGCTCCACTGCGTTTTCGTCGATACCGGCCTGCTTCGCTACGAAGAAGGCGACCGCGTGATGAAACTCTTTACGGAGAAGCTGCACCTTCCGGTTACGCGCGTAAATGCGGAAGAGCGCTATCTGCGTAAACTCGCGGGCGTCACCGATCCAGAAGCGAAGCGGAAGATTATCGGCGGAGAGTTCATCGTGATTTTCGACGAGGAGGCGACCCGTTTGGAAAAGACGCTCGGCGTGCTTCCTTCTTTCCTCGTGCAGGGCACGCTCTACCCGGATGTGATCGAATCCGCTCCGGCACCCAGTTCGGAGGTCGAGAGCCTGGACGGAGGGCCGTCCAGTGCCGCGAGCGGCACATCCGTGCTAGGCACCACCTCCGCACCGAAAAAGCACGCCCACACGATTAAATCGCATCATAACGTCGGCGGACTGCCGAAGGACATGAAGTTTAAGCTTCTCGAGCCGTTCCGCGATCTCTTTAAGGACGAGGTCCGCGAGATCGGCCGCAAGCTCGGCGTGCCGGAAGCGTTCATCCGCCGCCATCCTTTCCCGGGCCCGGGCCTCGGAGTCCGGATCGTCGGCGAAGTCACGAAAGAGCGTTGCGATATTCTGCGGAAGGCCGACGAGGTCTTTATCTCGATGCTGATCGAGGAGGGCCTTTACGAAAAGATCTGGCAGGCCATGGGTGTTTTCCTGCCGATCCGGAGCGTGGGCGTCCAGGGCGATGGCCGGACCCACGATTACTGCATCGCGCTTCGCGCGGTCACGTCGATCGACGGGATGACGGCGGATTGGTACCACTTCGATACGAAGTTCCTCGCGCGCGTGAGCTCGCGGATCTGTAACGAAGTCCGCGGCGTGAACCGGGTGGTTTACGATATTTCCTCGAAGCCGCCGGCGACGATTGAGTGGGAATGATCGCGTAAGAAAACGCCGGAGGCGTTTTTAGCGATCATGCCCCGAGCCCCGGGAGGGGATCGGGGAAAGTCGAATGCAGAATTTCAATGTCGGAAACAATGACTGAAACCGCGAAAACTCAAATCTCCGAAGCTCCTGGGAACGCCCCCGCGTTCGTGCACCTCCATGTGCATACGCAGTACTCGCTCCTGCAGGGCGCGCTCCATGTCGAGGATCTGCTCGCTCGCGTCGCGGAATTCGGGATGCCCGCCGTCGCGATCACCGATACGAACAACCTCTTCGGCGCGATCGACTTCTACATGCAGGCGAAGGACAAGAAGATCAAGCCGATCATCGGCGCGGATATCTGGTACCTCGAGCAGGGTTATACGGGTGCGCAAGCCGCCGCTGCCCAGGCCGCCGCGAGTGGTCCGGCCTCGCAGAATTTTCGTCCGAAGTTCCATAACCTCGTGCTTCTCGCCAAGGATCTCGCGGGATACCGGAATCTCTGTAAAATCATTTCGGAAGCCTACGCGAACTCTCCACCGCCCGCCAAAGGCGCGCCGGTCATTCCGAAGTTCCTCGTCGATCGCGCGCAGCTCGACAAATACGGCGACGGTCTGATCGTCCTTTCGGGAGGACTCCGCGGCGAAATTCCTTACCGCGTTCTCATGGGCGAAGAAGAAGAAGCGCTCGCGGTTCTCCACTGGTTTAAACAGCGATTCGGCGAGGATTTCTATCTCGAGATCCAGGATAACGGCCTCCCCGAACAGGAAACCGTGAATGAAAAACTTTTCGCTTACGGCGAACGTTACGGCGTCCAGGTCGTGGGGACCACCGACGTCCATTACCTGAAGCCCGAGGACGCGGAAGCGCACGAGATCCTCCAGTGCATCGAGAACGGCCGCAACCTCGATTTCGATCGCCCGAAGTCGCTCGTGCCGCCCGAATTTTATCTGAAGCCCGCGGCGCTCATGGCCGAACGATTCTCGCGTTTTCCCGGAGCGGTCGAAAATACGCTGAAGATCGCGGATAAATGCGATGTCGTCTTTAAGTTTAAGGACGAGCAGGGGCGACCGATCTACCACCTGCCGGACTTTCGGCCGGATGGCGTGGCGAAAGATGTCCCATTCGATACCGTCGAATTTTTCAAGCAGGAAGCCCGGAAGGGGCTTGAAGAGCGGTTCGCCTCGTTCCAGTTCCGGAAGATCGTGGCGGCTCCCGACTGGGAGACGAAGAAGCAGGAGTATCTGAAGCGACTCGAAGACGAACTCGTCATGATCGCACGCACGGGCTTTTCCGGTTACTTCCTCATCGTCTCGGACTTCATCCGCTGGGCGAAAGCGAACCAGATTCCGGTCGGACCGGGACGGGGCTCGGGAGCAGGGTCGCTGGTCGCTTACGCGCTTTCGATCACGGATATCGATCCGATCCAGTTCCAGCTCCTCTTCGAGCGCTTCATCAACCCCGAGCGGATCTCGATGCCCGACTTCGACGTCGATTTCTGCCAGGATCGCCGTGGCGAAGTGATCGAGTACGTCGAGCGGAAGTACGGCAAAGAAAACGTCTGTCAGATCATCACCTATGGAAAACTCCAGACCCGCGCCGTGATTAAAGACGTCGGCCGCGTGCTCGGGATGACGTTCGCCGAAACCGATATCATTAATAAAGCGATCCCCGAGGAGCTCGGGATCACGATCGACCAGGCCATCGAAAAGGAACCTCGCCTGCGCGAGATGATGGAGCAAGACGTCCGGATCAACACCGTGATTAAGTACGCGCGGAAGCTCGAAGGCCTCTACCGAAACGCCGGGATCCATGCCGCCGGCGTCATCATCACCGAAGAGCCGGTGGTGAATTACTGCGCGCTCTACGTTTCGAAGGACGGCGACGTCGTCACCCAGTTCGATAAGGACGCGGCGGAAAAGATCGGTCTGGTTAAGTACGATTTTCTCGGACTGAAGACGCTGACCGTCGTGGATAACGCCGTGAAGCTCGTGAACGAGTCGCGGAAAGCCCGGGCGGAGGCGGGAGCATCGCTCGCGCGGGACGGATCGGGGCCCTTTCTCCTCGAAGAGATGAATTACGAAGACCCGGGCGTCTTCGCGCTCATCTCCTCGGGTGACACCGACGGCGTCTTCCAGGTCGAATCCAGCGGGATGAAGGACCTCTGCGCGCGGATGCAGCCGAACTCGCTCGGGGATCTCACCGCCATCGGCGCCCTCTACCGTCCGGGCCCGCTGGGTTCCGGCATGGTCGACGTTTTCGTCGACCGAAAACACGGTCGCGAACCGATCGAGTATGTGGTGCCCGAACTCGAGCCGATCCTGCGCGAAACCTACGGCGTCATCGTCTACCAAGAGCAGGTCATGCAGATCGCCCGCGAACTCGCGGGCTATTCCCTCGGACAGGCCGATCTTCTCCGTCGCGCGATGGGGAAGAAGAAGCCCGAGGAGATGGCCAAGCAGCGCGAACTCTTTAAGGAGGGCGCGCTGAAAAAAGGCCTGACCGCGGACGTCGCCGAGGGGATCTTCGATCTCATGGCGAAATTCGCCGAATATGGCTTTAACAAGTCCCACAGCGCGGCTTACGGCGTGCTCACCTACCAGACGGCGTATCTGAAGGCGCATTATCCGGCCGAATTCATGGCCGCGCTGATGACGACCGAAGTGAACGACACGGACAAGATCACGCGTTACATCGGAAATGCGAAATCGAACCGCATTCCGGTCCTGCCGCCAGACGTGAATCTTTCCCAGAAAAGTTTCTCGGTCGAAGTCGTCGAGAACCCGGCGACGGGCGAGCCCCAGTCCGCGATCCGGTTCGGACTCGAGGCGATCAAGGGCGTCGGCGGAATTGCGGTCGACCTCATCCTCGAGGCCCGCGCCACGGGCGGTCCGTTCGCGTCGGTCTTGGATTTCGCGCGCCGGGTTTCCACGCGAAAGGTAAATAAGAAAGTTCTCGAGGCCCTCACCATTTCCGGGGCGTTCGACGCGATTTCGGAAGCGAATCGGCCGAGCCTGCTCGCATCGCTTGAGAAGCTGCTCGAATTCGCTTCCGACGAGCAGGAAGAGAAGGAACTCGGGCAGAGTTCCCTCTTCGATTCATTCTCCGCCGAGGATGTGAAGCTCGTGCTTCCCACGGACGCGATTTTCCAGAAGCTCGAGGACTGGCCCCGATCGAAACGCCTGCAGATGGAAAAGCAGATCGTGGGCTTCTATGTCTCCGGTCACCCGATGGACACCTGGCAGAAGATCTGCGAGGAGTGGCTCGGCTGGTCGATCGATAAGCTGAAAGAGTGGGGCATCCAGAAATCCGCGGAAATGGCGGCATCCGGCGGCAACGGCGGCGCCGCAGGCGGAAGCGGCGGCGATCGCACATTCGGAGCCGGCGGCTATCAGCGTCCGAAGCGCCCGGAGGTTCGCGTCGCGGGTCTGATCGCCGAAACGAAGGAGATCATGACGAAGAAGGGAAGCCGTATGGCTTTCTCGCGGCTCGAGGACCTGCTCACTTCGATGGAGATCGTCTTTTTTCCGGAGTCCTTCACCCAGAACCAGGAAATGCTGAAACGCGCGTCCGCGGAGGCGGAGCCATTGCTCATCACGGGCGAGGTGGAGGCCACCTCGGACGGGGCGAAGATTTTCGTGAAGACGCTCGAATGGGTGGATGAAGCGCATAAAAATCGCGTCCAGCAGGTGGTGCTCCGCATTCCGCTCGAACGCGTTTCGAGCGACCAACTCCGCGAGCTGAAACGCAATATCATCGCCTTCCGCGGGAAGTGTCCGGTGCGCATCGAATTCAGCAGCTCCGGCGGCGCCGGCGCGAATGCGGCGACGCCGGGATTTAAGACCCGCCTCGAACTTCCGAAGAACGTGGGACTACAGACCACTCCGCAGATGGTGGAGAGCGTGAACCGGATCTTCGGTTTTAACGTCGTGCACTTGGTCTAGTTCGCGGCGGTCTCAATGCAGCTGGAGCTGGGGCCAACGCGAAGTGGGCGCCGATCGCGGCGGCTCCCGCCGAGTCGGAGTAGGGGGGTTTGTCCGCCGGGATTCCGTGCTCCGGGGCATGCTGAGGCTGTCGGGGAGAACATCGCCCGATCGCGGAGGTGGAATTTTCGGGATTTGGGGGGATTCCGCGAAGCCCATGGCGCTGAATGCGGCCTTCAGGAACCCGCCGTACTCGGCGACTCGTTCGGCGAATGCGTAGCTATTACAGTTTCCCGAACTATTCACTCCGGCGAGGAGGTAACCCTGCGTGGGATGTTTCACGAGCACGGGGCCGCCCGAATCGCCTTGGCAAGTCGTACCGCTCCCGCGACCAAACACGATATACGCATATTCATCGTCGCTGAAGGGTGGAAGCGAGTGGAGGGGGACGCTCGCCCATTTCAGCCGTCCGAACGTTTGGTCTTCTTCGTCTCCGTAGCCCGCGACCTGGATCGCGTCCGGGTTCGACCGGATGTCTTCCAGGCTGGCGATTTTTTCGATGGGTTTAAATCCCTCGGGCGCGTCGGTGGGGAGGCGAATCAAGGCGAGGTCGTAAGTGCGATACTGACCCGTCTGGTAACTCTGCACTCCGTTTGCGCGAGTGTTTTCCATATCGAAGTACGTCTGATCGACGATGATTTTGTCGGCGGCCACCCCGGGCGAATGGTAATCGAGGCGATCGGTCGCGAAGGTGTTGAAAACGATCTGCACGCGGGACGCGTCGTCGACGAGCTCCCCGTCCACGACCACGCAGTGTGCGGCCGTGAGGACGAGTCGCGGCGCGATCAGGGTCCCGCTACAACGATTCCGCTGGACCGTTCCGTCTGGATCCACGGAGACCGTCGTTCGAATGAAGACGGTGTAGTTCGCGATTTCATCACCTCTCTGCGCGACCGTGCCCTCGAGAATGAAGGGCCGCGAATAGCCGAGCTTCGCCGCCAGGCCGAAGAGGAGCAGGAACACGATGCGCGCGTGGAAGGTGAACTTCATGCCTCACCGGCCCCCGAGCTGGGGCCAGCGAGAACCGGACTGTGGAGCCGGCGAGGTGCCGTAGATTTCCGCCGGATTCCCGTCGAGACGGATGATCGACTCGCGGATGAAATCGGCGTAGTCCGCGATCCGCACGGAGGTCGCGGGAACCGACTTGAGGGTGTGCGGACTTCCGGGACCAGTGCTGTGCACGCCCGCGAGTTTATATCCCTGGGTCGGGTGTTTAATCAGAAGCGGCCCGCCGGAATCGCCGCTCATCAGCTGTCCCGATCGGTAAAGCGTGTCGATGTAAGAATAGAAGTAGGTATTCGACTGGAGCGAAACTTTCGCGGTTTTCAGTCGTCCGCTCGGACAGGTCGCTGGATCGGTCGTTTCGCAGCCGTAGCCCGCGGAGACGAGGGTCGACGCATGGGCGTCGATCTCCGCACGCGACGCGATCTTCTGGAGCGGCGCGAATCCGGCGGGAGCGTCTTGGCTGAGCTTGATGAGCGCGAGGTCATCCGTCTGGAAGTTGAAGAAACCGTAGTCGATCGTCCGACTGTTGTTCACGCCGTCCGCGCCGAGGTAGTCGCCGTTGATGACGACGGAGCTCGCGCGAGTGCTCGTCGAAAGATAGCCCATGCGTTCTTCGCTGAAATCGTTGAAGGCGACTTCGATGTTGGCCGCGTCCGAAACGAGCCGGCCCCGACCGTTGAGTACGCAATGGGCGGCGGTGAGCACGATGCGCGAGGTGATCAGCGTCCCGGTGCAAAGGCCCCAGCCGAGCTCGCCTTTGTCGGTCTTGATCATGACGGTAAACTTCGCGAGCGGGTCGCCCTTCGCCACGACTTCGCCATCGACGATGAAATATTCGGCCTGCGAGATCCCCGCAAACGCGACTCCGAGGGCAAGCAGGGCGGCCTGGTATTTTCGCTGGGTTTTCATCTGACCTCCGGAAGGCTTTATAAGCGGGTTAGGAACGGCTGACGCAATGCGTTATATCCGAAGTCCAGAGGGATGGCAATGGGGGGCGCCGACTTTTTCCTGACGGCGGCTTTCCTTGGACGTTCCCGAAAATCCCTTTAGAATCTAATAAGCTATGAAAATTCCAAGGATCGGGATGGCAGGCGAATCTGGGGTGGGACGAACTGGGCGGTGGGCCGCCCGCAGGGCGACCCGGGAGTTCCGGCGCGTCTCGCTGGGGGCGGCGTTGCTCGCCGTCGTTCTTTCCTCCGGGATTCTCCCGAGCCGGGCTGCGGATCCCGTCGCTCCGCAGCTGCGCGCGCGGGTTGAAAAGGCTCGCCCCGAGCTCGGCGATCTTCCCGCGTGGCAGGAGGAGATCTTCCAAAACGAGGTCCTTCCTTCGAGCGGTCGTTTTATCCGCGACTATAAAACTTCCGCCGGCGTCGTTACGAAAGCGGACGTCGATCTGCTGGGTATCAAGCGCTATCTTTCCTTTACGGCGACCCAGATCCTCAAGCCCGAATCGAATAAGGTCCTCCTCTTCGTCCGGGCGAACGCGGCGTGCACGAAATGCGAAAAAGCGATCTCCGGAATCCGGACGGATCTGAAAACGCGGCTGGAACGTCGGGGGCTCGTCGTCCTGCTGCCGACCGCGGATGAACTTCGGCGTGAGCCGACGGAAGCCTACTCGAGACGGAACGCCTCGGGCTGGGTCCTGGCGGAAGTCCGCGCGGAAGAGGACCCCGAGCATGCCGGGGATCTTCGCTACGCGCTCCTGCTCGATTTCCGGTTCCCGGGGACTCTCGCGTCCGCCGTCCAGAAGCAAATGGAGATCCTCTCCAGCGACTCCATCGAAGTTTCGATGAGCCGTCTCTCGATCGATGCGATTCTCGAAATCGGAACCAAGGCTCGGGCAGGATACGCGAACGCGAACGTCGATGGGGTTCCCGTCGATGTCGCGATCGAAGGAGTTTCTGATTTTCCGTTGCTTCGGCAAATGAAGTCGAAAATCCAGTCGGCGCTCGGAACTGAATATCGACTCGTCGAAAAACGAATCGAGCCGGGGGGGCGCGCCGTGCTCGCCGCCTATTCGGTGAACATCGGCGATGCCGCCGCCGCCCCCGTTGCGGAGGCCGTACGCAAGGCGGTTTTCGACGGTTTCACGGTGCAGGTCACCCACATCGGCGAAGGTCGCATCGATCTTCGGGTCGCGCTTGCCGCACGCACGGGAGGGGCTTGAAATGAGATTCACATCTTCGGCTTTCGTACTCGCGTTTTCGGCCCTCTTGGCCGGATCCCTCTCGGCCTGCAAGCGATCTCCGGAATTCCACAAGGATCAGGAATTCCCGCGACAGGACTCGTATTATGATCGCGGGCGAACGAACGCCGAGCGCGTCGAATCGATGGGTCAGCCGAAGAAAAAGATCATGGTCTTCGCGTTCTGGAACGATACTCCCGTAAAGGCGCCGACCCTCGGAGCGTTCGCGGCGGACGAAATGAAGCGGGGACTCGCGGTTTCGCAACGTCTGATCGTGCCCAGGGATCTTTCGACGATGCTGACGACCGAGGATTTCGTCAGCGGCGATAAGGTAAAAGTGGCGCAGCTGATCCGCGAAGGCCGCCGGCTCGGCGTCGCGGTCGTGGTCGTAGGCCGAGTGACGAAGATTGTTTTCCGCCAGCGAGGAGACGAAATCGGAATTTTCCGCCAGAAGCAGTCCCTGGCCGCTACCGACGTCGAGATCAAGATCTTCGACGTCGCCGCCGGACGCGAGGTCGCTTCGCTTGGACGGTCGGGAGAGGCGACTGCGAACGCCGCCGTCGCGCTCGAGGAGGAAAATCTCGAAAGCCGTGAATTCCGGAATGAAATGGCTCGGCTCGCCCTTCGCAACGCCGTGACCTCGATGATCCCCGACGTGATTCGCACGATCGAAAAGATGGTGTGGCAAGGGAAGATCGCCAAGATCTCCGGCTCGAAAATATATGTGAACGCCGGACGCTCCAGCGGACTCGTCGCCGGCGATATCCTGAAGGTGCTCACGGCGGGAGACGACGTGCACGATCCGCAGACCGGCGCCTATCTTGGCCGCGCGCCGGGACAGCTCAAGGGCACGCTCGAGGTTCTCGATTTCATCGGAACCGACGGTGCGGTTTCCGAAGTCCATACGGGCGGTAATTTCCAGGAAGGCGACGTTGTCCGACTCTATTAGGACGCGCGAGAAGCCTCCCGGCTTCGGACTCATCAGCGAAGTGCGCCGGCACTCCGCGGGAAGCCCGTGGACTTACTTCGATCTCGACCGGCGACAGAAGGAAGTGCGAATGGAGATCGCCCGGGGTGGTCCCGGGCGGCTGATTCTCTCGGAGCTCCCGCCGACCATCACGCTGGGGATGCGCGAGACGCGCGAAGACCTCCTCGCGCCCGAGTCCGAACTTCGTGAACGTGGAATTTCGCTGGTGGTCGCCTCGCGCGGCGGGCGCGCCACTTACCACGGTCCCGGCCAGTGGGTGGTTTTTCCCGTGGATTCGCTCGAACGAATGACCGGCGATCGGCGCGGAGTGCGGAAGCTCGTCGATGCTCTCCTGGAAATCGCCCGTGAGCTCTGCGCCGAGCGATTTCCACGCGCCGAAATCCGATCCGGGAAGGAAGCCGGCGTCTGGACCGAGTCAGGTCCGGCGGGGGCGAAACTCGTCGCGCTCGGAGTCCGCATCGAAGATGGAGTCGTCCAGCACGGGCTCGCGGTGAACGTGCAACGAACTCCCGAGAGTTTCGTCGGACTGCGTCCCTGCGGACTCGAATCGCCGATCGGTTTTCTCGAACCTTCCGCATCGGAGTCAGCTTTCGTCGAGTGGGGGAATAAGATCGCGGCCGCTTTCGTCGCGCGCGATTAGCTGCCGAGGTGACTTCGCCCGGTTCGGATGGACAGCGACCGAACGACCGCGGGAGCGAGACGATTCGCCCAGGCGAATACCCGAAGCATGAAGGGGTGGTAGACTTCGCGTCGAGGACGTTCCACCACGGAATTCAGAACTTCGGCGCAAGCCTCCGGAGTCAGCGTGGGCACCCACCGCGCGATTCGCGGCAGCCGTTCTTCGGAGCCTGGGTTATGCGCGAAGTATTCGCTCGCGACTTTTCCGAAGACCACGTGCGAGCTTCGCACGCCGGTGCCGGCGAGGTCGAAGCCGAGGGCTTCGTGCAACCCGCGGAGAGCCCACCGCGCGCACATATACCCCGTCGCTCCGGGCCAGCCCATGGACGAAACCGGGGAGTTCACATGAATGATCAGCCCCCGCCGCCGGCGTAACATCTCCGGCATGACGGCGCGAGAGAAGTGGAATGCCGCGAAGAACGGAGCGCCCATCATCGCGTGGATCTGCTCCGAAGACGTTTCCTCGATGAATCGCCATTCTCCCGCGCCCGCGCAGTTCACGAGGACGTCGGCCGGGCCGCATTCCTCGGCGACGCGTTTCACGACGGAATCCACGGCACTTCCATTTGCGGCATCGGCCGGCATGGCGACGGCTCGGCCGCCGGACGCGCGGATTTCCGCCGCGATGCCTGCGAGCGATTCGGCGTTCCGCGCGACGAGGACGACGCCCCACCCGGCCGCCGCGAGCCTACGCGCGGTCGCCGCGCCGATCCCGCTCGAGGCCCCGCTCACGATCGCCCAGTTTTTCACCGCATTTCCTCGATCCGCAGGATCTGTCCGCTGGAAAAAGCGGCGAACTCCGGCGCGTAGAGTGGCTGCACGGTCGCTGGGCTGGCCTTGAAATTCCCCGCGGTCGTGGCTCGCAGACGGTAAGCGAAGGGATACTCCCCGCTCGGAAGCGATTCGAAAAAGAAGTTCGTGCCGCTATCGCGAATTTCTTCGTACCAGTAGATTCCGAGTCCCCCGCGATGCCTAGAGGTCGTGTCGACGGGTTCGAAACCCGCCGCGCGCGGATCCTTCAGATGCACATACTGTAGGGCGTGTTTCGAGCGAAGGGAGAGGCGGACTTCGACCTCGTCGCCGACTTCGATCTTCGCGCCTTCCGCGAGCGGACTCAGTCGGGCGCCGCTCGGAGTCTGGGTGCGCTTAAAGAAAGCGCGTTCCACCCTCAGAAAGTCGCCCCGGGACTCCGCCGGCATCTTCTCCGTCGAATAGTGCCAGGTGGCGGAAGCAAAGAGATGGCCGGCCCCGGACTTCTCGATCGTAATCGGCAGGAGCTTCGGACCCACTCGGTCGGCGGGGACGACGACCTGGTTCTTCTTTCCGGTGTAACGATCGGGCGAGAAGGCGAAATAAAGGGGGGCGTCTCCGCCCATTTTTACCGTCGCTCTCTCGGCGACGCCGAGCTGATTCGTTCGGCTGAGATAGTGGGTCAGCGAGTAGAGGACTTCCGCCGTCGCCCGGGTCGATTTCCAGTGGTTTAGTTTCTTGTTCAGAAAGAGCCATTGCACGAGACCGTCCAGAAGCTCCGGCTTCGTCCCGAGTTCCCATCCGGTTCGCAGAGCGAAGGCATGGGTTTCGATCGTATCGTTGTACCAAAGCCAGCTCCGGTCCTCGGCGGACCAGTGCGTGCCTTCGTCCGGGGACGACTTCGCCGAATCCATGACCGAATCCCAGACGAGTTTCGCCTCGGGACCGCGTTTCGCTCGGGAAAGCGTGAGGGCGAGATATCCCTTCAGATAGGGCGAATGATCCTTCCAGCGCCGAAAGCTGGCGTCGAGCATTTTTCGGCGATCCGTATCCGGGAAAAGCCCGTTTGACCACGAGTCGTCGGGAAAGTTCGAAAGGACATAGTTCATGAAGGTGACGAACTCGATTCCATAATCTTCACGCGTCAGGCGAGCGAGGATCTCATCGATATAATGCCGGTGGAGATAGGACCAGGCTTTCTGGACCGTCGGCTTTGGAACGTCGACGCCGAATTCCAGCGCCTTCGAAAAACCGTACAGCACGGATAGGGTGATGTACGGCGAAGGGGGGCCACCCGGGAACCAGGGAAAGCCGCCGAGCGAGGTCTGCGCTTTCTGCAGCCCGCGAAGCGCTTCGTTTTGCGCATGATTCGATATTTTAGGATCCAGCACGCGGACCAGATCTTTCTCATGCGCATCGCCGCCCCGCGAGGCGGAAAGCCAGGGAGATTCTTCAAGGGCGAGTTTTCGGTTCGGATCGGGTTCGTCCCAGGTCTCGAAGGGAGTTTTTCTCGACGAAAACTCCTTCGCCATGGCGGCGACGGACGGAAATTTCTTGAAGACGGAATTTACGATTCCCGTGGAAACGAATCGGTTCAGCGTCTGGTCCGTCGATTCATAGGGGTATCGCAGGAGATAGGGCATCGCGGAAAGGACGCCGTAGAAAAGCTGCGCGTCGAGGGTGAGCACGAGTTGCTCTTCGATTCGCGAGGGGTCGTCGGTTTTACGAAGATCGGGAAAATCGAGATCGCGGCGGGCATTCCCCTTGAGCGCGGCGAAGCGGGACTGCATGAGATGAAACCGCGCGGGGAGGACCGGGATTGGGCGGAGTTCGCCGTCACTCAGGTTACCGGCGATCGCCGTGGAACGGATGGCGATCATCCCTACGCGAGGCGGGACCTTTACTTTGTAGGTATGAGTCGTGCTTCCACCGGCGCCGACCCGAAACTTGCGCGCCGTGGCCGTCGCCCCGGGCGCCAGGAAGTCCCGATAAATGGATTTCTGCGACTCGGCATCGAGGATGTCGAACTCGAGTCTGCCCTTGAGTTCGTTCGCGGAGGAATTATTGACGACCACTTTCAGCTCGGCCTCGTCGCCTTCGCGCAGAAAACGGGGAAGATACGGGCGCACCATGAGTTCCTTCACCGACTGGGATTCTCGGCGGACCTGCCCGGCCATGAGGTCCTTGGTCACGGCATGGGCCCAGACCTGCCAGGAGGTGACCGAGTCCGGGACCTGGAACTCGATTTTTACGGTTCCGTCGGCATCCGACGTCAGATGGGGTTTCCAGAACGCCGTCTCGGAAAAGTTGGATCGGAGCTCCACCGGCGCCGACGGAGTAGCCTCGTTCGAGGCCGTAGCGCGGCTTTCCGCGGGGGCTTCCGCGCTTTCCGCGAGTTTATCGGCGGCACCGAGCGAATTTTTCGCGCGCTTCGCCGAACCGTCGCCTTCATTCGAGTCGGCGAAGGATGCGGTCTGTTTCCCCATTCCGGCGGCCATCATTTCCATGCGACCGCCGCGAGCGCCGGGTCCGCCGACTCCGTATCGTGGATAGAACTGGACTCGGTCGACGGAGAACCCCGCGAATGACGGCGGATGCGTAAATCCGCGTCCGCGCGAGGGGGTCCCCGGGGCTTCGCCGAGCTCGGTCACGCTATGACCTACGCTCGTTCGGGATGGATAGATCGAGAGGGGATTCGCTGGGGAGTGCGGAGCGAAATGATCGAGGCTGCGATCGTACATGTACGCGAGAACTTCCGCTGCGGCGGGAGCGAGCTTCTTCCCCTTCGGAGCGGTCAGCCGGAGGGTCCAGGTCTCATTCGCTCCCGGGCGAAGTTTGTCGCGGAACGTGGCGAATTCCAGTTTCAGCTCTTTCTGGTCCCAGGGCACCATCACCGTTTCATGGAGCTGGATCAGCTGGTGGTCGTGCACGAGTCGCAACGAAAACCCCAGTCCGCCGCGGTCCGCTTCCGTCACGGGAATCTCGATCAGCGAGGGTTGTTTTCCCGAGACCAGAAAACGACGATGGAGAAGAACGCCCGCGCGGTAGGTTTCCAGAGCCATCCGCTGGTTTTCGTACCCGCTGAACGCCAATAGCCGGATCTTTCCGCCCACGGGGACCGAGGGCTTTTCGACGGCGAAATAGGCGGGCAGCCGGAACTTCGCCTGATCCGAGACGACGAAGAACTCTCTTTGGGTCTCGAAGGTTGCTCCGAACGAGTCGCGGGTCTCGTAGCGCACCCGATAAGCGCCTTCCGGAAGAACCGGAATGCCGAGCTTGCCGTCTCCGGAAATTTCGCCGCCGCCCACGCGTCCGGCGTCCGGCCACTCCCGCAATGCGTTCATCGCGTTGTACCGATGATCCCAGCGAGGAAGCTTGGCGTCGTCATCCGTGCCGAACTCGAGCTTAGAAACCTTTCGCAGTGCCGCTGGCATCGGAAGGTCCGCGGGAGAAAGGGTTTGTCGGGGTTGTTCGAGACGGAAAACTTTCCAGGTCCCTTTCCCCGGCAGGGATTTGCCGCGCAGATCGGTCCGGGCGACCAAAATTTCCGGAGTCTGCCCGACGAGAAAGAAGGGCGAGGCGGGTTGGAGATTCGCGGCGACGGCGGTAAAACCGATGTTGAAACTTTCGCCTTTCCCGCGAGTCTCCCCGCCTTCGTCCGTAACGTCGACCTGGACCTGGTACTGGTACTGAAGTCCTTCGAGATTTTTGGCGAGCTTTTCGTCGGCCTTGGGAATGAAGCGAATCGAGAACTTTCCCGTCGACTCGAGTTGGGATTTCCCGCGGGCGACGAGTTGTTCGCGCTGATACCCGCTCCAGTCCCAGCGTCCCCAGAAACACCACCACGGAAGGACGATCCGGCGGTGAACGGTGTACTGAATCTTCCCCACGGTGACGGGCGACCCGAAATAATACCTCGCCGAGCCATTAATCTTCGCTTCGTGGTTCAGACGCAGCGACCGCGCTTCGTCCGCAAACTCCACCTCGAAAGTCGGTCGTTTATATTCTTCGACGCGGACGCCGGTCGTCCCAGCGCGATCGGTCGCAACCGTCCAGTGGCCGAGCAGCTTTCCGGCCGGCACCAAGAATTCGCCGGAGGCGCTGCCGAAGGCGTTCGTGACGACCTCCACGGTATGCAGGGTTTCGTAGTTCGCATCCCGGAGTACCACCTTCAGCTTCGCATTCGCGGCGATCGTGAAACGACCGGTACCTGAATTCCCGCCGTATGCGACGACCTTCCACAGGATTTTTTGCCCGGGTCGGTAAATGCTCCGATCTGTATAAACGAATGACCGGGAAACTTCGGGCGGCGCGGCGCGGGCCGACATGTGGAAAGCGTGGTTGGAGGCGACGATCTCCCGGCCTCTCCTCGCGATGAGGAACATCCCGGAGTTCTGTCGCGAGAAAAGGGAATGGGTGACGTCGAATTTAGCCATTCCGTCGGCATCGGTTCGGATCGAACGGCGGAGCTGATGGCCTTTCTGGTAATTGGCTTCATAGAGCGCGATATCGACCCCGGGCGCCGCCTGGCCTGTCGAAGCGGATGCGACCTGAACTTCCAGTTTTCCGTCCTGAGCGCCGGAATGGGCGGTGAGCGCTAGATCGCCGAAGAAAAGATGGACGCCATGGATGGCGTTGTCGGACTCGGGGAAGCCGGCTCGCGCGGAAGCGAAAACGATATAGAACCCTGGCGGGTGAGCGGGTGGCATCGAGTAGGCGCGGTGGCTGCGATAGTCCGTGGTTTCGGTTAAGTCTTGCGCCCATTCGTACGCCGGTTGGCTCCGTGCCAGGGCCTCGAGTTCTTTCCATTGCGGACGAAGGGAGTAGTCTTTCTGATTTCGCAGAAACGACTCGAGATCGAAGGCGTAGGACCGGAAATAGAGTTTGCGGAGATTCTTGTACTGTACGCCGAGCGTGCGCTTATTCGGACCGTCGATGCGCATTCCTTCGAGCTCGTAAGCGGGGCGCTCGATTTCGGCGACGATGCTCCTGCACTTGGCGGCGCCGACCGATTTCGGGTCGATCGCGATCCCCTGGAGGGCGATCTTTCGCGCGCGAGCCTGTGAGTCGGCGGCGCTTTCTTCGCGGACGAATTCGGCGAGCGTCGCGTAGCCCATGGTAACCCAGGGAATCTTCCGGTTCGACTCCAGCTCTTTGGCAAGTCGATCGCGAAGCAGGGCGCGCGCCCCTTCCTCGGTGAGCGTCCCATGGATTCGGCGAAGGAGTTCAAGCCTGGCCTCGAGCGCGGCTTCGGGTCGTCCGGAAGCTCGGTGCCATTTCGCGAGATCGTTCAGGAGGTAGGCGATTTTCTCCAGTGGGTGGAATGTTTCGCGCGAAAGGTCCGCATCGGAAAAGTTCGGAGAGGCAAGGAGGCGAGAAACGTCGAGGAGATACGTTTCATTCGACTGCGTCGGGGTCCAGCCGCCGGTATCCGCCAGAAGTTCGACAAAAAGGTAAGTCGCACTGTCGCGAAGAGTTCCGCGAATGGGGTCGGGGTACTGATTCGGAACCACGAGGTCTCCCAGCGCGGTTTTTGGATGTTTTCCGAGCGCTTGGCGTTTCGTCCAGACTCCCATCATCGAGCGAGTCGCTTCGAGATAGATCTGATCCGCGGTCATCGCTTTGAGGTCCGTCCGGCCTTCGCCCTCCAGTCGTTCCCGTTTCCGGATCTCCCATGAATAGGACTGGGAGTAGGTCTGGAGAGATTTCGCATAAACGATCCGCACGAGCGCATTGGCGACGGTCGCTTCCGGCCATTGCCGTTCGGAGAGTTTTCGCACGGCGGTTTCATAACCATGGAGGCTGATCTGGAGCATGGCCTCCTTCGCCACCAGCTTCGCCCATTCCAGACTCTTTCCTCCCGCCTTCGTCGTATCGAGGTCTTGCTCGATCATCCGCAGTGCTTCGGCGTACTTCTGTTCGTTCAGAAGTTTATCGACGCGGAGCTCGTCGATAGAGAAAGAGGACGAGACCGGGAGGAGCAGAGCGAGTAAAGCGCTCAAACGAACCGCGGTGCGGAAGGCTCGGAAAGGGGGTATGAACATTTCACTATAGTGCTTCGAGACCGGGCACCAGGAAACCCATTTTATTCTCGGTGGCGAGAGTGGCTATCGAATCAGGGGGCGGTCGCCAAGGAGATGCGTCGGAAGTATTGGCGCCACCCGCGTGCCCGGTCGAGGCCGAAGAGCTTACGTGCGTACCGACATTCGAGCGCTTCGGGCGGAAGGGCCCGCGCGAGGAGCTTCGTTGGATTTCCAAGCGACTCGGGTACGGCGACGAATTCCTCCCGCACGCCTCCACGAACGGGATCGGGGTAGGCGAGGAGTGCGCGATCTATTTCCACATGCTCCCAGGTGAACCATTTCGGACAAAGGGAGGATGCCCCGCTCTCGAGATGATAGACGCCGGCTGGCCCCATGGCTCGCGAAGCGAATCCATAGTGCCAGTAGTCGGCGAGAGACGTTACTACGTCGACGCCCGAGACGAGTGCTCGCACGAGAAGCCGCGTGTGCCAGGGATTCGAGTGTCCCCGGTCGCGGGCACCGATGATATAGATCGCCTCGTGGAGTTCGAGATAGCGGCGATGTCGTTCGGAGAGTAGGGACACTCCCGGCTCGATCGCATAACTCCGCCAGGCCTGGTACCAACTCCGGGAGGTAAAATGGTCTTCCGCGGAGAAAACCGCGAGCGTGAGCAGGTCGCAGTCCGTGTGAGGAGCGTATTCGTCAGCAACGGACGGAATTCCGGTTTCCGCGCGAGGCCAGGCTTCGACGGGTCCGAGGCGTTCCCACTCCGAACGCAGGCGCGTACGGAACTCGGTGGAAGTGGGAAGCCGGCTTTCGACCTCGGCGAGAAACGCCTCGCGGTCCGTGGGGAAACTCTCGACGATCTCCGAGGGGAGTCCTTCGAGATCGAGTAGGAGCGGCATCTTCTGTCCGGGGCAAAGGAGGCTCGTGCCGCCATTGCTTACGCCGCCGCCTCGAGCGTCGCTCGACCGGGGAAATCCGAGCGACGCGGCCGAGAGCGCGATGGCCAGGATTAAGGCGAAAGGGGATTTGGAGGTGCGTTTGAGCCGGTTCATTTCGAGTCGGTCCTTTCGCGCGTCGGCGCGGGCTTGTCGTTCGGTGGAGATCGAGTAAGCGGGAAGAGCTGAACGTTCATCTGGTAAACTTCATCTCCTCGTCCATCGATCGTGTCGAATTCGCCGATCAGCTGATCCCGAAATTCCCGAATGCGGGCTTTCAGTTCGGGGAGACGGGCGCGCGAGAGGGTTAAGAAAGTGGCGGAATAGTCCCTTCGCTCGACGGGCGCTACGCGAAGCATTTTTTGGGCGAGTCGAGCCGCTCGATCGTGAAATCGGCGGACCGTCGCGCTCGGAACGTCGCGAACCGTGTCGTAATAGCGCTCGGAGAGCGCAAGCCGCCCGTCGCGATCGCGCTGTAGCAAACCCGACGATTCGAGCGTGCGCAGAGCTTCGGCGATCTCCGACTGGGAAACGTCGGTTTGTAGACGAGCGCGGATCCACGCGGGGTCCTCCCGAAAGTCGAAGAGATTCACGAACTCGCGAATGCCGAGCCAAAGCGGAAAACTGATGGGCCGGAGGCGGGCGTCTTCGACGAGCCGCGTGCCGGCCTGTATCCGAAGGCCGGCGACTCGAGTGCTGAGAACGCGAATATGCTCGGGATCGGGCGTTTCCGCCCGCAAAGCGCGCTCTTCTTCGACGAGCGTCCGGAAGAGATCTTCTTGGGCAGGCGCCAGCTCCATGCTGGTGGCGAACTTGCGGGCGAGCGTGGGCGAGGGGACTGCGCGACGCTTGAGAATATTGACTAAGGCGCCGGAGGAGCGGAGACCGAGTCTTCGGGACCAGGCGCGTACGCTCCACGCGCGTGGGTGCGTGCGCCGTCGGGCGTCGAGAAAGGCACGGATGATTTCCGTGTAGTTCGCGTCGGGAGCTTGCGGAAGCGAAGGCATAGACGGGGAATCTAGGGGATACCCCGAGCAAAGTCGATGCGCTCTGCGGCTTTTTCATGCGTAGTTTCGGAGGATGAAGCGCCGAGTTATCTTGCTTGGGAATCTTCCGGTCGGTTCAGACGCCGAAAACCGACCCGGATTTCGACTCTACGCGTTTCCGTCTCGGGAGAGATCACGCCCGATCCGGACGCGAGATCCTCGAACCAACGTTCGATATGTGCACGAAGGCTTTCCACGGAAATGGCGCCGACCGGGAGATCGCGAAAGAGCACGAGCGACGTGGTCGCGCGACTTTCCGGCCGCCCGCCGGCCGGCACGATCGATCTGCGAAACTCGGCGGCCTCGTGATCGGAAAGTCCGAGTGTCCGGACGATCCGGTCCGCGATGCGAACGGACGGAATCTGGATGCCCCGGAGAATCTGCGAAAGCGAGGCCGGCGAGATGCCCAGGTCGCGGGCGAAGGCGCGAATCGAATAGCGCGGATTGCGCGCGACACGCGCCCGCAGTTCGCGTTCGAGGACCTGGAGATATGATTCGCTCTGCACGCAAGAATTCTACCGTGGAGCGGCTGGACCAGGCAGCCGCGATTCGAAAAAACCGCTTTCTCGGTACAAAGCGGAGCGGTGTTTTGGGACCTGCTCCTCGCTACCGCGCGGGGTTCGTTCCCGGGGCGGGAATCTCCCGCATCCGGACATGAGGAGCGAATTTGTCCGGCCATTCCACGGAAAGAACTTCGAACGAAGCGCCTCGGTCGATGAGGATTTCCCGTTCCGCGGGAAAACGACTGTAAAGATGGATGTCTTTTCCCGAGACGCTTTCGATTTCGAAAATAACGACGCCTTGCCAGTCCTCGCCCGGGGCGAGTTCGTCCGTTTCGGAGTTCACGTACTTGCGGAACTGACTGAACTCGGGTTCGTGAGGATCGATCGCGCGCTGGAGCTTCGTACTGCTCGAGGTGAAACCATCATTTTTATAGATCGTTCCGGGACGGAACGTCTCGAAGACTTCCTGTGGAAACTCCGTATTCACTTTAAAGACGGTGCCCTGGTAGGTCGGGAGCGACTGGATCGCCTCGCTGAGTCCGTCGGCGAAATTTCTCCAGTCGGGCGGGCAGGTGTGTCCCCAGTCTCGGCGGAGGCATCGGTTCAGTTCCTCGCCCGCGAACGAGTCGGTATAACGCCGAATAACCTCGCGTTTTTCCGGCCCCAGTTTTTCCTTCGCGACGATGAGCTGACATCGCGCTCGCAACAGATCGGCATAGGAAACGAAGATGGAGGTCGACGCTTGCGTCGTACCCGAAAGCGTGACTCCGAGCGCGATTCCGAAGAGTAGGAAGCTAACGAAAGGTGATCTCATCCTTACTCCTAGGATCGGATAGTTTTGTCCAAAACTTGAGCAGTCCCGAGGCCTGGGAATTTATCCGTTTAACGTATGTATATTTCCACGGGAGCGCCTCCGGGAGAACTCTGCGTCTGGGATTCACCGATCTTTTCGCCGGCCCCGGTCTCTCCGCGCATTGGATGCTGAATCCCGCCGGATTCTGGATTTCTCGGCGAGCATGAACTGGGAAGTCTCGCCCGACGGAAGTTCCTGGAGCTCCCTGCGGACCCAGGCTTTGGGCGGAGATTCGGTCGAGAGCGTTCGGTTCATCCTTTATGGGGGAGCGTTCGCGGCGGAGCCCGATCCGTCCGCACCGGCAGTTTTCAGTCGCTTTTCGACCTCGGCGCTTCTTCGCGAATAATTCCGTGAAAGCCTCGTTCATTTAAACACCTTCTTTTCGAGTGCTTAAAGCCATTCTGGGAGAAAGCCGAAAGGAAATCATGAGGATGCGTAATCGACAGGGTGGCGTTTCGGGATGGCTCGTGGCCGCCGTACTGTCGTGCGGACTTATGTCTTTGCCTTCGAGTGCATCCACCGCGGTCAGCCTCGAAATCATTTTACCCCAGGGGCTACCATTCGGTGCGATCAAGGAGATTCCACGCTCGATCTCGGTCGCGGCTGGATTTCCGCTCACGAGTGTGGAGGATATGAGCGGTGGATTCGGGGATGTCGTCTCGAATATCCACATGGCGAACGCCTTTAAACGCAGGTACCCCGAGATGCGGGTGCAGCTCGTCGTCTGGCTCTATGATGATCCGCGCCCGGGCGTGACCAGCGTGGAGAAAATCATCAACGCCACTTTGCCGAGTGTCGACACGTCGAAGCACTTCTATTTCAAGCCCCAAACGGTGAATGGGGTGGAAGTCTATGTGATTCCCCATAACGGCGTGAAACGACTGCTCGACTACGAAGACCGCAAAGTGCCGGCGATCCCGAAGTGTGACCTCGCGGTCCAGTACTCGGCGAACAAAACCGCGCGCGAAGAAATTCTTTCGGCGACCGGCAAGAGATGGTTCAGCTTCTACGAGCCGGGCAGCTCGTCCGCTTTCCTGAATAATGCCCAAAGTTTGGGATCTGGATTCGAATTTACGGGGATCTATCCGATTACGCCGACGAACGACTTGGGAGAGTCTCGGCGCGCCGTTGCGGAGTGGTTCGCCAAAAGCGCGGAAGGGGTGGAGCTCGGCGACTCGGTCCTTGCGTACGCCTATACGAAACATGAAAAGGCCGCGCAAAATTATCAGCGCGCGGTAGCCGCGCTCGCCGCCGAGAATCCGGACCGGACCTACGTCATCGCGGTAAAGAAGCCCTACGTCCTGCGCGATGGTCTCGGACCGAACGTGAAGGTCGTCGGTCTCGAGCGCTTTCCAGCTTCGCTCGGAATCGATCTCATCGCAGCCTCCGATCTCCCTCCTTTGGTCACCGGCGACAGCAGTTTCGCGACCGCGGCGCTCACGACGCGTTCGGATCGCGCCTTCTTGTACGAAGTCCTCCCTTGGAAGAAGAACTTGGAGCTCGAAATCGGCCGCATATTGCCCACCTGGCTCTCTCGGGAAGAGGTGTCGCGGCTTTACGTCAGGAGCGGAGTGACCGGCCTGGCGACGGAAGAGAAAGAAATCGGATCGATGCTGAGGGCATTTAAAGACAAGGAGCTTTCGCGTAAGGTCCATGCCGCGCTGAGAGCGTCGCGCGCGCGAACGGACCTGGTGGGAAATACGCTGAAGATGAACGCCTTCCTTCGGCACCAGGGATCGAAGATCGCCTATCTGCGGTTCACCGATAAACCGGAGTTTTTGCAGCAACTGGTGCAGACCTATCTCGCAGCGAAGGATGGCCCGGATTTCGTTTTACGCGCCAGCAACCGCCTACGCCGAGCGAAGCCACCCGTGAACTACGATACGGCGACGGAAGTGCTCACGGCGGCCGGGATAAAAATGTATGCGGGGGCGGCGTTGACGGATGCGGAACAGAAACTCTTTCTTTCGGCCGTCGAAGCTTTCGTCCAGCATATGCGCTGGAGCAGTCTACCGATTCTCGAGAGCTACGCCGTGTTTTTGTCCGAGAATCCATTGCTGCGCGGGATCTTAGCGCAGGCGAAAGTGGAGAATACTCTGGCTTACGACTACCGCAACGCACTGGCGGAGTTTTGGAGCATAATGAGGGAACGGGCCAATGTTAAGTGGTTGGAGAGCTTCGCCGAAGCCCAAACGGACGGGTGTGGCGCCCTGTTGCGTCCATCTCCATTTTCGCCCCTGGAGTGAGCTCGAAGGATGCGAAAGATCGTTTGCATTCTTTTTGCAGTCGGGAACGCGGGTTGCGCCACGCTCGGGAGTCACGAGTCCGGCGCCTTTTCCCCGACGCGACGAGGACCGGCGGCGATCGGTGAATCGACGCTCCCGGCAGTCGATCTCGAAGCGTTACGACACTGGGATTGTCGGCGTTATCTTTCCGTCTTCAAGCCCTCGGGATTCGCGTCGTCGGATCTGCAGAAGCTGAATATCGCCGACTTCTCCGTAAAGACCGCGATCGATGGGTATCCGGAAGTCCTGGATTTAACCCTCGAAGAGCTCATTTCGGGGGGGCCGAAAGCCCGCGAAATTTTCCGGCGGGCCGCCGATCGGCCGTGGGTCGCCGATCTGGCTCTCTTTCCCGTGCCTCGTCGCATCCTGCGGGAGGCGCTGGTGGAGCAAGCCTTCGAACGCGATTGGCCGGGGTGGAGCCGACGATCGGAAGAAATGTTCCGGAGCCGGGGGGAAGCGGATTGGAAGCTCGCCGCGGAGACGCTTTCGAAGCGCAAGAAACATTTCGAGGGGCGGCGGCGTACCGACCTGACTTCCGAAGCCACCTTCCATGCCCTTTGCGGATTCCATGGGCGGATCTGGGAAGTGCCGAGTTGCGTTTCCTCGATCAAACAAATTCTTTCCGACATGATGCCCACGAATACTGGCATGGAGCCGATCACCCTCATCGACGAGTTCACGGAATTCCTGTCGGACGCGCGAAATTACGCGGTTCTCCTGACGATTAATCACGAGCTCGACGCGATCATCCAGGGACTTCGCCGATCCGAAGAACTCGAGGGGGGGCTCGATTTGTTTCAGGTCGTCGAGCGGAGTTATCGAAGCCATGGTTTCAGCGGAAAAGAAGCTTACGATCGCGCATGGAAGTTCCTGGGCATCTACTCGACCTCGGGGGGAAATATCGCGTCGCGCGCGGCCCAGCTCCTGGGGAATTCGCTTCATGAGTATCGAATCTCCGATTTGCTTTCGCTTTTTGCAGTCTCCAGCGGCGTCCTCGATGCGGAGCTTTTCTTTCGGGGTCGCGCTCTTTTTTCGTTGCCCTCCGGCGTCCAGTCCACGGTGCATACGGGAAAACCCTACCATTTCTGGATGAGCGCCTATCTCGCGCGTAAAAACGTATTGCTCGACCGCACCGAAGGGGGAGCCGCCACGGCGGCATGGCTTGCGCAGATCGGCTATCAGATGAAGTCGACGACCGTCGGCCGCGATCCGAAGCGAGCGCTGGTCACCCCGGCGTACGGGGTCGCGAACAACAAAATTCGCCTGGATCTCGCCGCGGCTTCCAACGGCGCGGTCTTCGGCTCGCGCTCCGCGAACGCGCTCTCCGCCGGGCGGTACTCGGTGGACGATACCCTGCGCACGTTGTTGGCCTCGGGAGAGGATCTTTCTCCGCTGGACGAGAAAGCCGCGGCGGCTTTAGTCGAAGCGAACGGATTTGGCCTCTGGAATCGCTGGACGGATATTTTCTCCCCTTACGAGGCGTTTCGATCCATCGAATGATTCTGAAGATTCGACTCGGTGGAGTGATTGGTCCGCGGAGTGGTTTAAATAAAAAGACCATCTGCGAGAGCAGACGGTCTTCATATTACGTCGAAATAAATGGTTGGCTCGACTGGGATTGAACCAGCGACCCCTACCGTGTCAAGGTAGTGCTCTACCGCTGAGCTACGAGCCATCACTAAGTGAAATCCTCGTATATGGGAGCTTGCCTGAATTCGTCAAGGATGATGCGCCGCGTTTATGGCGAAGTCGGCGAAAACCCTCTATTTCTTCTCATCATGGAACTACGGATGGTTCGCCGGGCGCATGGAAAAAACTGGGGTGGGATTCATTTCAAGCACGCGCTCGTCGCCCTCCTCGCGATCACCTGGATATCGCCCGCTTCCGCCCTGCCGGGCGTCCGAATCGCCCGTTCTTATTGCCCGAAATTTCTGAAGGCTGGGCGTTTCGACGAGTTCATGCCGCGGATCGAAGCGAAGTCGCGGATGCGCATCGCGGATCGATCGCGCAAGGGGCGACCCGAGCGGCGAGTGAAGTTCGCGACGAATATCGAATGGAAAACCAGCCAGCGGGGAGGCCGTGACGAATCCCCGGATCCCGCGGCGCCCTTCGTGCTGAAGGAAGGCGACCCCCGTCCGTCGGGAATGCCGCTCGGCGCCTACTGGAGCAACTCGGGTAAATATTTTTACTATTCGCCCTCGATCTCTGCCGGACTGCGCGGAGGTACCGAAGCGACCCAATCTTTCGAATTCGTTTTCATGCATCGGACTCCCGATGGACGGATCGTCGAACAACAGGGCGGCTACGCCGCACCCGATAGTTCCTGGGGATGGGACGGCCGTTTCGAATTCCAGGAGCTTCCAAATGGAGAGACCGAGCTCGTCATCACGCAAGGAGCGATGGAGTTGCCCTCGAAACTGCGGGGCGCCCCGCCCGGCGGCGCGGATCTCCCGGAAGTTTCGAAACATAATAACACCCGCTCCCGCCACGTTTTTAAGATCCAGAAATTCGAGGACGGAAAGCTGTATGTCCTCGACGAGGGTAGTATTCTGCGTAACGAGTTCGATACGAGCGGTGACTGGATCCATTTCGAGAAAGGGAAGCGCTCCGACGGGAAGGAAGTGAACGTCCTCAAGGGCGCGCATGGTTACGGAGAAAACCATTTTCCTGCGGACCACGACGCTCGAAAAATTTGGACGGATCCCCACGGTTATCCCGTGCGCGTTTTCGATTTGGTCGTGCGTGAAGTCCATCTCCGCTGGCCGGATGGGAGATTCGAACGAGTTCCCGCGACGACGCGGGGGATTGCGTACCGCATGGATCCTCGGAATCCCTCCTTCCGCGTCCCCGCCGGAACAAAGCTCCCCGATGGAAGTCCCGCCGATGCGCCGATCGTGATCGCGAGCGAGGAGTTGCCCGGCCGGCCGGGGAGTTTCGCGCGCTCCACCGAACGAATGCGCACCACCCAGGGCGCCGAGATCGTCGAAGTACGAACCATCCAGCCCGACGGCACGGTACTCGTCCAATCGGGAAAAGATTTTCCGAACGGCTTACCCATCACGCTCGTCGAAGGATTCAACCCCGTTCCCGGAGGCGCGATCCTCTTTCCGAGCGGCAAAAGATATTTTCTCGGCATGAACAGCGCGAGCGAGTATACGGCGGGCGGCTTCGCGAAAGACGGTCAGAAACGTTACCGCTATGGGACCTATCTCGGATTTCGCGAGGTTTCCGAGGGTCGCCTGGATCAGTATCGAATGGTCACCGAAAATACGGAGCATGGCGAAGACTTCGTCGACTTCCTCGAAGACTTTACCGAGTATTACGGTTTCAGCTGGGGGGTGGGACGCCCGCAGGCCTACCCGGACGAATACGGCCGATGGTGGCTCGACGTGCACGGGGTCGATACCGATCTTCTCGATCCGGAGCTCCCGAAAACCGGGTATCCGAATTCACATGAAGATTTCGCCGATGCTTATCGGCGCCATAAACTCCATATCCCGATCAAATGGGTGGAAAAAAATGGGAAGCCCGCCTTCGAAGTCGACGATCCGAATGTCGCCGCGGATCTGGAGAACTATCGCCGTAGAAAAGCGGCCGTAAAAAAGCCCTAGGTTTCGAGAACGCGGATCGCGAGCGTCGAGGTCATCGTCGCGACGAGCGACCCTTCCGAAAAATCCGGCGAGCTATGGACGGTCGCCTCGGCAAAGGCCAGCGAACGTCCTCGTTTTCTGCAGACCGCCCGGCAGTAGAGCTCGGGTGCCTTCGCGGCGCGCAGGAAATTCGATTTGAACTCCGCGGTCAGGAGGTGTTCGCCCGCTTGCAGCAGGCTTCCGACCGCGCCTCCGCAGGAGTGGTCGGCGAGCGTCGTCACGATTCCCGCATGCGCGAATCCGTCCTGCTGGAGCATCTCCGGGCTTACGCGGAGCTTTGTCTCGCAGACGCCATTCTCGATGCGCAGCAACTCCACGCCCATCCAGCGAATGAAGGTCGCCTTCAGGAACATTTCGCGTGCGGTCATCGGCTTCATCGCGCTTTCCCTAGAGCCTGTTTCCTAAAAACCGAAGTTCAGGATCGGGGCGACGGCGAAAAGTCCCTGCTTGTGGACGTTGATCAGGCCGATCTGGAGACCGCGGACGGAGTCCGCGACGTTAATGAGGCCAATCTGGAATCCATTTACCTGGCGCGCGCGGTTGTAGATTCCGACCTGGAAGCCGTTGATCGTCGTGAACTCGGCCAGGTTCACGGGAGCGACCTGGAGTCCGAAAACACTCGATTCCGCGCGGTTTCGGTTGATGATCCCGGCGAGTTGGACGCCGACGACGCGCGCTTTCGCGACGTTGATGTTGGCCACGCCCGCCGCCTGGAGAAGGACCGCGGTCGTCTGGCCCTTGTTCAGGTTAAAGATCCCCGATGCGGAGATCCCGGTCATCTGTCCTTCGGTCATGTTTCCGATCAGTCCGAGGTCGAGGCCGTAAACGTTTTTGTGATTTCCCCAGAGGGCGCTCGCGCGCAAGCCCGTTACGGAAAAGTCTTTCGCCGGGAACTGGACCGGCGGAACGATCGAAAAAGCGAGCGGCGACATCGCCGCCGAGGCGAGGCCGGGTGCGAAGAGCGTGGAAAGAACGAGAATCGCACCGGCCAATCTGTTTCGGGTCATCGTCATGCTCCGATTATGACGCCGAAAAACGCGAAGAACTATCGAAAATGCCGCCAATTTTCCGACGCGCGGTAGATCTCATGGCTCCAGGCCCAGTAGCGGCGGAAAGCAAACTCGAATCCCGAGCGATCGCCATCGAGCGCCGTCAGCATCGGGATGATCAGAACTTCCACGATATCGGCCGGGAGTTCGCCCGTCTGCCAGGGGCTGGCGAGATAATGGTCGAGATCGTCGCGGTATTCCAGCGGCGGCGGGGGGAACTTCGCGATTTTCGCGGCGACGCGGTAAATGGCTTCGTGGAGCTCGAGAATATTCTTCTGGTAACGATCGAGCCGGCGGAAATGATCGGGCAAGACGGTCGGTCTCGCATCGTCCCTGCCGAAATAAGAAGCGAGAACTTTTTCACAGCAGAACTCCGGTTCGTAAGCGGGAAAGCTACAAATCGGATCTTCAGGGTTCGTGGCCGGGATTCTTCCCAGGGTTTCGTAGGAGATCGGCGAGCGACTCACGCGGTAGGAATAGACGGTGACGTCTTCGAGCGTTCCCGCGGGCCAGAGGTCGGCGTCGCCATAGGCCTCCCATTGCTCGCGGAGAAGAGCGCCAAAGCGGTCGTCGGTAATTTTCGAGGAAACGAACTGAAAGAATTCGTTTCGATCTTCGATTCGCGGCACCATCGCCCCGCGGCTCGCCAAGAGATGTTCGATCATGACGATTTGTTCGCCCGTTTCCGTTTCGCAACGATAGTAGGAGCCTCCGTTGCGTACCCCCGTGCCGGCGATCGCCAGCGTCGAAAGAAAGAAAAGAACGGTCGATAGTGCAAGTTTCATGACGAAGTTTTTCCCGAGGGAGTTTCCGTGAGGGGGACGTAAGAGAGGTTCAGCTGATAGAGCGCATCGCATTCGCCAGGGGGAGCCTCGAACCGAGCGGCGAACTCATCGACGAATTGTTGGATGGCCAGTTTCGCCTCGGCCATTCGCGCCGCATTCACGGTCATGACGTAGCTCGCGAAGTGGCGTTCTTCGACCGCGACGGTATCGAGAGCCTGGGAAGCGTATTCCAAACTCTCACGATGGAACGAGCGAATCGCCGCGCTCGGCAGGTCGGTCGTCGTCTCCACCGGAATCGGCGGCGGGCGCCAGCCTTCCGCGGTTTTTTCGAGCGACCCCTCCGCGATCAGGCTCTGGACCGTCTCGTCGATCTCCGCGACGTTCATCGGGAGCCGCGAGTTTTTCTGGATCCACGCCGGGTCGACCGATGCGCCCGGAAGTTTCATCATATCCTTCAGAGCGGCTTTGCGCAGAGACAGTTTTTCGAGCTGCTCGGAGTCCAGCGTCTGCGAGCGGGCGCGAAAATTCAGCGCGGCGAGTTTGCGCTCCAGCGGTCCCACGGTGATCGATTTCGACTTTTGCGCGCGTTCAAGGGCGATCAGGGTCGCGAAATATTCGGACTCTTCGGCGGTGAACTGCATGCTCTGCGAGAGTCGATCCGCCAGGTCTTCGGGCGGAAGGCGGCGGCGTTTCAGGAAATTTACGAGGATGCCGCTGGTCGGAAGTCCCAGCTTCTTCGCCCAGGAAGAGATGCTGAAGTAGCGGCTCGTATCGCGACGGTGGTCGACGTACGCCTGCAATAACTCACTCGAGTCGTGGAAACGGAAAGCGTCAAAGCGTTCTGCGGGGGACGTTTCGGGATGTTCCATGCGGGTGTTCACTCAGGGTCAACCTTAGGCTAACCCGCGAGACTAAACTGTCAACACTTGAAGCGGGCTGACACTGAGCGCCCGCTTTCGCGGGTAAGCGCGCACGCACCGTTCGGGAGGAATTAAAGGACTTCGGTTGATCAAAGTCCGGAAGCGTCGTTCTCGCCCGCGTCGTCATCCGTGGCTTGGTTCACGCCATCGACGATGAGATCGAGATCCTGTACGCCGGTGAACTCGAACTCGACCCGTCGATTTTTCTGCCACGCCAGCTCGTTCCGTCCGCGATCGAGCGGTAGGTTCTCGCTGAATCCGCGCGTTTCCATCTTCTCGCGGGGGATGCCTTCTTTTCCGAGCGCGTTCTTCACCGCGAGCGCGCGATTTTCGGAAAGCCTCTGGTTATATTCGACCGAGCCGCGCTCGTCGGTATGACCGCTGATGCGAACAAACTCCCAGTTCTCCTTCGAGCGCGCGAGGAACTGGCCGAGACGTGCGAGTCGAGCGGCGGCTTCCGGACGCAGGGTCGCCTGGTCGTAATCGAACTCGATCCGTCGCGCATCGAGAACGACGCGAACGCGTTTCAGCGCTCGATCCTTCTGCACGACCTGGATCCCGGGTCGTCGGACGTATCGCGAACGGGTGCGGGCCACGCGCGAGGTCGGCCAGCCGATTTCGATCCCGGCCTGGAAAACATGGACGGCACGCTGATCGATATTCAGATCCGTCATCCAGCGTCCACCGACGCGAACTCGGTAGGATTTTTCCGGCCATTCGTAGAAGACCTGCACGCCGCCGAGCATCGCCTTCTGGGCTTGGGATGCGACGAGATTTCCATTCCCCAGGCCGACGTCGCCCACCAGAATCGCGTTCAGCACCGGGCCGACTTGCCACCCGGTAAAGTTCCCGTAGCGGAGAGAGGTTTCGATGAAAGACCCTCGAGTGATCACCTTGCCGAAACCGCCGTTCGTATTTTCGCCCGAACGTTTCGCGAATTGCCATCCGCCGCCCAGGTCGAAGATCCAGTGCCGCTTGAAGTAGGCGGATCCGAGCAGTTTCAGGTCGAAATGGACACCGGTGCGGGTTCCTTCGGGCGCCGCGTACGGACCGACCGAGCCCCAGCCGAGATCGGAACCGGCGAAGATATGGAGCGGTAGCACGCGCTCGGCGTGCGCCGTCGTGGCGAACGTGGAACAGAGAAAAAGGGTCAGTGCGGCGCCGATGGTTCTCATGATTAAATTCTACCCTCATGGCGCATTCTGTCTAGCATCGCCTCGGCCCGGTCCGCCCACCCGTCATCGACGACGAAGACTCGGAGCTCCGCTGCGCCGGGTGCGGTGAAGGTTCCGTGGAGCGGCGCGGGAGCCTCTTGGCCCTCGGTATTCGTCCGAAAATGGCTGCGGATTGCCCCTTCAAGCGGCGAGTTCAAGTAATCCTTTAACGGGGTTCCGGTTCCGATCGCCGTGGCTCGCAACCATTCACGCCGATCCCCGAAGACATGGAATGCGCTGGAAGAGACCGCAAGGGCGCGACGCTCCAGCCACGGCGCGAGCTTGGACTCGGGAATCCAGATCCCGCGCGCACCGTCGGGCCGCACTCGATCGGGGCGGAGAGTTTCCCCGCCCGCGTCGTGGGGTCGATAGAAGATCCCTCGCATGAGGGGGAGGGATTCGATCGGAGCCGCTTCGGGGATGCCGAGACTGCGACGCACGTCCGGGTCTTCGAGGATCGGCAATTGCCGCGACTGGATCTTATGCAGTTTTCGGCCGAGGGTATCCTGGAGCGATGGCCCGACCCACCGATGAGAGTCGGCGCTCCCGTGACGATCGAGAGCGAGATAGAACTTCACGGCGACCTCCCAGTGGATCCAGCCCTCGGGCCAGGTGCGTAACCGATGAAGCAGGTCGATCTCCGTGCGCTGCGGGATCACGATGCCCGGCCGGAGATCGAGGGTCTCCGGGTGGGAAAGGAAGAGCGCTTCCTGGATGCGCTCGAATCGAATGCCCAGTCGCGATGTCTTCAGCGCCGCGAGGCGTACGCTTAAAATTTTTTCGCCGGAAGCGAAATCCAGCCGATCGAGCGGCGTCGCGAGAAAATCCCGGATGGCGGGAAGGAGGGAGTCGGGCGGAAGGACCGGGTGGAGGAGGAGTGGGGTGTTCCAACCCCACTCCCACTCGGACCTTAGACTCACGCGCGGTTATCCGTGCCGGTTCTTTTTCTTTTTCTTGGCGTTTTTCTTGGTCGCTTTCTTGGCGACTTTTTTCTTCTTCTTGTCTTTTTTCTTGGCGACTTTTTTCGCGGCTTTTTTCGCCTTCTTCTTTTTGGCGACCTTCGGGGCCGGAGCTTCCTGGGCCGCCGGTTCGGAGTCGAGCGAGCCGCCCGATGCCACGCCTTCGTTCGGCATCGGTGCGTCCGCCGGCATCGTTTCGGCGGCGGTATCCGCGGCAGTATCCGCCGTCATATCGGCGGGCGCCGTCGGAGCTCCTTCATTCGACACTTCGGAAGTCGCCGGAGGCGCGAGCGGGTCTCCGCCGGTGTCCTCGGCCCAGGCAGGTGACGCGAGGGCCGCGGTGAGCGCGAAGAGGACTGCGGACTGAAAACGGGAAGTAAAATTTCGCATACTTTTTTCCTGTGAGGATCGTTAGAGTTCTTTCTAAGCGTAACATGAGGGTTCGATGAGTAAAGCGTTCACCAAAGAAGACGATGTTTCGAACGAAGTCGAAGCGGACGAGGACGAAAGTTCCGCGCTTCCCGTCGGCACCAAAAATTACATGACGCTCGAAGGGGCGGAACGACTGCGCGTGGAGCTGCGTAATCTGCTTTATACCGAGCGTCCCGAGCTCGTGCGGGTCGTCTCCTGGGCGGCAAGCAATGGAGATCGTTCGGAAAACGGCGACTATCTTTATGGGAAGAAAAAGCTTCGAGAAACCGACCGACGAATTCGGTTTCTCCAGAAGCGGCTCGACGCCGCGGAAATCGTCGAGTGCGAGAAAAATGACACCGATCAGGTCCTTTTTGGCGCCTGGGTCGAGGTCCGCGATGAAGAGGGAACCGAAAAAACCTATCGCATCGTGGGAATCGACGAGACCGATCCGGGCCGAGGATTTATCAGCTGGATCTCGCCCATGGCCAAGGCGCTCCTGCAGGCGCGCGTCGGAGACGCGGTCACGCTTCGGATGCCGAAGGGCGAAGTCGAGCTCGAGATTCGGTCCGTTCGCTATCGGCCGGCGAAAGCTTAACGAGCGGCGGCTGCTTTCGCGAGACAGGCGTCCATGCGCGAGTCGACGAAGTTCGCATAGTGGCGATGCTGGGAGGCATAAGGCGTATAGAGAGTGATTTTGGCGTCGCGGTGGTGTTTGATGATCTGGACCGCGACCTGCGCGAGCGTAAGTTGCCCGATCGGGTGCACATAGACCTTCGTATCGCGGTATCTCGGTTTATTGAGAATCCCCATGACCGTTTTCAGATTCCGGAGGTCGTCTTCGGTCGCGTTGTAGTACTCGTATGTCCCCGCGGCGATCGCCTTCTGGTTCTTCGGAGAGATGAACTGATCCCACGGCTGCCAGAGGCTTTCGTCCGAAATCGGGCCTTCTTCCTCCGAAAGATAATTCAGCTTCAGCATGGCCGTGCGAAGGTCCTTCATGTCGCTTTCGAACTGACCCACTTGCTCGTCGGTCAGAGTGCTGCCCTCGAGCGTCGTCGAAAGCGAAGCCATATCCGCCGCACCTTCTGAGGAAGAGGATAGAATCACCGCGTTTTCCGTGAAGTTCGCCCACTTCGCGAAGGAGGTCGTCGATGGGCGTTTGCGGTCCTTGTACGATTTCTTCGTATCCACGACGATGCGGTAGCCTACGATCGAGTTCTTGCCCCGAGTGGCCTCGGAGCCCAATTGCACGACTTTGTAATTTTTTCCGGCATGAAGGTCGCGGCCTTCATAAGGGCTCCGGCTTCCTTCGATGGATCCCGTCGAGCCGATTCCGCGGAACTCGCCAGTGATGAAGTCCGCGTAGTACCTGTCGAAACGCTCCGCTTCGCTCGGGGACATGACACCGTCCGAGCCGGCGAAGACTTCGTACATCCCCAGCATCTGGAGGGTGAGGGCGCCGGGCGCGCAGCCCATCCGGGCCGGGGAGGTGTAGAGACTTCGCGCGGCCGCCGACGGACTGACGCCCTCGGGGATTCCCGCGCACATCGATCCGCCGAGGCCCACCTGCCATAGGTTCGCGGCTTCGCCACCGAAGGCAAAACAACGGCCCGACGATCGATCGCTCTCGTCGACGAGCGTGAACTCTTCGTTCTCTTCGAGTTTTTCCGCCGCGCGGGTCACCGCCGCAGAGTAAATGGATTTAAAGCGGCAGAGCGCCGGCGGCGTGCTGAACCATTTCGAGCGCCATTGGTCATCGACCGAAGGATCGGCGCCCTCATCGTGGATGAGTTCGTCCGCACTGGCGATGGAAACGACGCCCGTCGGCCGGTCGGAGTCGCAAGGCTTCTCCTCGCCGACTTCGGCCGGTTCGGAGGTCGGAGAGCCCGCCTGGAATTTCAGTCCAAGTTCCTTTTCGAGCACGCGGATCTTGCAGATTCGCTGCGCATCCGCGCCGTTCAGAATCGCCGCGCGCATTCCCGCGGGGAGGTCGACCAGGAGATCGTCGGTATTCGGAGGAGCGGCGAACGCGCCCGCGGAAACGAGCGCGCAGAAAAGAAGAACCGAAGTCCGAAGTTTAGAATCGATCGAAAGGAGCATCCCACCCTACCCACGTTCTAGTTTACCGGGCCGAAGAAAAGAGGAAAGGTCTAAAACTGTGGATCTTTTGACGATTCGGGGTGAAAATCGAACCATGTGGAAGCTTTTGCACGACTATCGCCGCTACGATCCGGCGGCCCAAAGCACGCTCGAAATCCTGCTTCTCTATCCCGGGATTAAGGCCATCCTCTTCCATCGGGTCGCGCACGCGCTTTACCTCGCGAAGATTCCGCTGTTGCCGCGATTCCTATCCGAGCTCTCGCGATTCATCACGGGGATCGATATTCACCCCGGCGCCCAGATGGGCGATGTCATCATCGATCACGGAATGGGCGTCGTCATCGGAGAGACCGCGATCGTCGGCGACGGCGTCATCATCTACCAGGGCGTGACTCTGGGCGGAACCAGTCTGCGTCGGGAACGTCGCCATCCTACGATCGGCGACCGGGTGGTCATCGGCGCGGGCGCCAAGGTGCTCGGAGCGATCGAGATCGGCGCAGGTACGCGCATCGGTTCGAATTCGGTGGTCGTCGAATCCGTACCGCCGAATTCGACGGTCGTCGGAATTCCGGGGCGGGTGATCCAGCGGGGAATCCGCGAGGGCGAAGAACTGAATCATGAAAAAATCAAGGATCCGCAGTAGCGGGCCCGACGCACCGACTTCGGAGAACGAAAAAAATGCGCTTGAAACTGGCTCTCCTGATTCCGCTTCTTTTCGCCGCTTCCGCCGAGGCCGCGGGACCGAAGGAAATCTTCGTGAATTCGGCGGGGCTCGAACTTCTCGGCGGCGCGAACCGCATTTCGCTCGCGCCGGGATTTAACTGGGGATTTTTCGACTGGCTCCAGGCCGGCGCTTCGCTCGGTTACCAGACGGTCGGCTTCGGAGACGATTCCGTGAATACGACGACTCTCCAGTTCGGGCCGACGTTCAACCTCGGCGGGCCTTACGCGACCGCGACTTTTATTTTCGCCGGTTATGCGATTCGAAAAGGGAACGGCACCGTCTCCGACCTGGAAAACGATCCGGCGGGCAGCGGCTTTTCGATGCTGGTCGGCCGGAGAATTCCGGTTCTGAATGCCTTCGGTTTTCGTCCGAGCGTCGGGCTCCAGATGGCGGGAAAAACGACGTTCGTGCTGAACGTGCTGGCGATCTCCTACCTCTTTTAGATCCCGCGCCGCGGGGTTAACGAAAGAGAAACGGGATCGTGATTCGGCTCGTCCCGCGGCTCGTCGGAAATCTCGCTTCGTCGAGTCCTTCCGCGATCGTGCGGAGGGCTTCGCGGACCGCCCGCGTTTCGCGCGGACGATCGGCGTCGATCAGCGTGTGCGCGAGAAGTTCCTGGCGCCCCGTTTTTCCGCGAGCATTCACCGAGACGCGGATGGAGGCGAGGCCTTGCAGGGTGGGGAAATCGGAAAGGGCATCGGCGATCGGCCCCAGCGCCGCGTCGAGGGCAGAGGTTAAAGTTTTCGTTCCGGCGAGCGCTCCTTCGGCGAACGGGCGCGGTTCAACGAACCAGCCGTGCACGACGAGGCGCCCTGCGAGAGGATCGCGCGTGCCGCGTACCTCCTTCACGCCATGCGGAAGGCGCGGATCGAAGACGGTCAGCTGGTTGAATTCGGGGGGGATCGAGGCGAATAGGTCATCGAACTCGATGCCGCGCTCGGAGCGGCGGTCTTTTACATAGTTCGGCCAGAAGTCGAGCAGCCGGTCGCGGGCCACCAAAGTCTCGCCGCCCCGAAAACCGCGATTCTTCCACGGGGTCAGCGAGTAGACGTAGGCCCAGGGGCCATGCGGGGAATCGGCGTGGAAATTCTGGTAACTTCCGTCGACATAGAGGCTGATCCACGGATCGGAGATCCCGTTGCACCCGAGTTTCGTTCGGCCGTAGGCGAGGAGGTCGGATTCGAGCCGCGCGAACTGCGCCTTCGGAAAATAATAGCGCGCCGGGGTGCGGAGGACGCTGTACTGGTTCTCGATATGCCAGTAGTCCCAGACGAACCGATCACTCGAAGTTTTCCTCGGATCGGCGAATTTTTTTTCGAAAGTCGCGCGGAGGTCGCGAGCCGCGCCGGAGAAGTTTTTTTCAATGCGGAGGGGGGTGGGGGAAAAATCGGCCATGCCGGGGTTTACCACGCCCGGAGCGTGGACCCAACGCTCCCCGTCTTCGGCGTTGGAAAAGTTTATCCACGGACCGCCGTGTTAGAGGGGCTCCCTGGATGGGGTCTAGCCAAAGGTGACCGGATTCGCTAGGTTCGGGAGGTTACCGACCCTCGCGGCCCCGTGGTGGAATTGGTAGACACAAGGGACTTAAAATCCCTCGGGCCTCACGGCCCGTGCCGGTTCGATTCCGGCCGGGGCCACCACTCTCTCCGGCCCCGGAGCGAGCGCCGGGAGCGCGAGGGTTCGATTCCGGCCGGGGGCACCCCAAATCGATCGCTTGGGCTATACTCAGGGAGGAGGCGATTGACATGAGGCGGCTTTCGATTTTTAGGGCATGGATCGCGATGATCACCGGCACGTTTGCCACCATTGCGTTTGCGAGTGTTGCGGACGATCGTTGTTCCGGACCGGAGATCTCCTTCGAAAAGAACGGCTGCGGCTACTATCTCAGCGTGACGACGATCGATGGATCGGACGGCTATATGGACCAGTGCAGTCCTGAGAATTCCGAGATCGTTCGCCGAATTCGTCAGGAGTGTCGGGCCCTCGCGGCGCGCGTGAATGTGCCCGCCGACAAGAGCTGCGACGGGGCGATTCAGATTACCACGCTCGGGGGCGGATACCAGATCTGGATCGCTTCGAAATCCGGCAAGCAATACGGTATCCAGGATATCGCCCAGAATAACGATCCTAGGATCCAAGCGATTCGCGAGGATTGTGCGCGCTACTATCGAAAGGTGCCGCCGACGGACGCCGCCCGGATCAATTCGAATCCGGAAAAGAAGCAAATCGCGCCGGCGCCAAAATCCGTTCCGGCTCCCTCCCGGAGCATGCGATCAACGCCGTCCACTTAAGTTCCGGCCCCTTTCACCGCGCAGCGCACGGTTTGGGGTCGGGTTAGCGCTTTCGGCGAACGTGTCATAACGGATCCATGGCCGTCCCGTTTCCAGGCGGCTATCCTTGGGGGAATGCCATTACGAAACTCCGTACTCTTCTTATCCGTGGCTCTGATGCAGTCGGCCTCCGCTTACATCGTCGAAGAGCCGAAACAAGATACCGCCCCCGCGCCCACGAGCTCGACGACCTATCGGAGCCTGCAGGTCTATACCAATCCGGTCTTGGATTCGTCTCTCATTCCCGTCCATTTTTTCGCACTCTGCGCAGATGCGACCCTGAAAACATGCGTGGGCCCGGAACGCGGATTCAACGCGGCGGGGGCACTTTCGGTCGATGCCTTCCGAGCGCAGGTGGAGATCCTCAATCGAAGACTGAACTGGGACGGGGGCCTCGCGAATTACGTCCGCTTACGTCGGGGATACGCGCTCGGCACCGTCACGAAAGTTTACGCCCCCCAGTACCTCGATCTTTCCTCGACGACTTCGTCGCCGAAGCTCCCGTCGAACGACAGCGCCATGCCGGCGTTCGCCAACTCCGTGAATATCTACGTCGTACGGTCTGCTCCGTTCTGCGGCGCCACGCGGACGAATACGAATTGGAAGAGTTCGCGCGGCGTCGGCATGACTGTGAACGACGGATGCACTTATTCGGCTAAGGCCGATTAGCTCCAGTCGAACGGACGATACGCCTACGAAGTGAACGGCGACACTGCGATCGTCCACGAGCTTATGCACACGATGGGCGTTTCCCATACCGCCGACTATTCCGGCGGCTTCGCCAGCTATTCCGCTTGCGGGCGCACTTACCGCTGGCAGGTTCGGAAACTGGATCCAGCCTTCACCGGATTCACGGGACCGAACCGGAACATCATGTCCTACGACTCTCGCGCTTGGTACTTCGCGCCGCGTGACCCGCTCGATCCCGCGCGCGTTCGATACGAGACGATGTCGTCCTTCGGCTACGAGTCGTTGCGGGACCCGCTTCTTTTCACTCAGTATTCCGCCGGCGATGTCATGCGCGCGGCTCGGGATTGCACGCTCAGCCGCTAGCCCATGCCAAGGTTGCTCGCGATCATCGGTATGTGCGCGCTTCTCCTGGTTTCCGGCGGCGCTTCCGCCGAAGTGCCCGATGCGGAACAGATCGCGCGGGATCTCGGCGCCCAGCATGGGCCGGTATGGCCATGGCGTCCGGCGAACGAGTTCGAGCGAGCGGATACCTTTCGGGTGCTTCGCGAGATTTATGAGCAAACGCAAAGGAGCAGGGATCCGCGGGAGAAACGCCTCGCGCTGGCCGCGCTCGTTGAAATGGGAAAATTCGCGGTCGCGGAAGAAAAGCTCATCCTCGAAGCGGAGCCATTCTATGCCGGAAAAATGGAAGGGTTCGCGGATTCGTCGCCGCTGGAGAGGATCCATCTTCTGCAGAGTCTCGCGCACACCGGCACCCCGGAAGGGGCTCGTTTCATAGCCGAGCGGCTCGATACGGACGAAGACGCGGTCCCTTTCGCCTTGTCGCTCGCGGGAGAAATATTTTCGCCCATGGCTTCTCCGGGTACCGATGGGGGATACCGCCCGAACTGGGAGATTCCGCTTTCCGATCGAAAGCGGAAGAGGGAGTGGGATTCGATTCGCGCGCAAATTATCGCACGGATCCGGTCTTCGGGTGCGCGTCGCGCGAAAGACGATCCCATCCAAAAGCTCGCGGATGAAACACTGACGAGGATCGAGGCGGGACGGGTGGATGACGGAAGGACCGCGGTCGCCCCGAAGTCGCTCCCCGTCTCGTCGCCATCCCTCAGCGAAAGTCGTGTGGCTGCGGCCGAAACCCTGGACCCTCGGACTCCTGCGGCCCCACTGGCATCCTCGCGGAATTCGGTGGCATGGATCGCGCTCGGGGCGATTCTCGCAGGGGCCGGACTTTATGCTCGATCGCGCCGCAAAGCTCGGCGATAAGGACTCACGCTCACTCGATATAGGGGCGGGCTTGTTTCAGGTACACGGCCGGCGTTCCCGTCTCGTAGGAGTCGACCTTGAATTCGAGATCGAGGGCGAAGTCCGCCCGGTCGGGCGCGAAGATCCGTCGGAAATGACGGGTCGCCGCGATCGAATGGAAGACGAGATCCTTGATCTGGGTCTCGGTCATCACGGGATTCGGGTTGTCGTGCGGGAGCACGGTAATCGTGTCGTCCGCCACATTCGAACGCTGGAGAACATGCAGACGGTATTTCGCCGGATTCAGCGGATCCAAGGCATCGTAGAGGATCAGCACGCGTTCGGGATGCACGCCCGGCTCGGGATTCGCCACGCTATGGTGATCTCCCCGCTGGGACTCGACGTAAACCCCGGGACCCGCAAGATCCGGTCGCTGGGCGATGTTCTTCGTAACCACGACTCCGTCGGAACCTTCGTCGGTGAACGATGGATTCACCTGCATCCCCATCATGACCTCTCCATGCGGGATGCCGAAGAGGGAGCGTTCTTCGTAGGCGCGGAGAGTCCAGACGGAGGACCATACGGTCCGCAGCGTTTTTCGGAGAACGGCTTCTTTCTCCGGCCGCGACCGTTCGACGCCGTCCGCGATCGGTTTATATCCCGCCGACTGGTAAAGTCCGGCGCCGTTAAAATTCGGAAGGTCCTCGGCGTTGGTCGAACTCCGGAATTTCATCTTCCGCTTCACGCCCACGGGAGTCTGGAACGAGTCCATCAGGTGAATCAGCTCATTCACGAGATTTCCGTCGATCACACTCGATTCAGTCAGGATCGAGTCGCGGATCACCTTCAGCTTTTGCGCGCGATATTCGACGTTCGCGACCTTACGCATCAGTGGATCGCGGAGAACGCGTTCGATCGCGGCGCGGATGGCGGGATTCTGCGCGAGGAAAGCGGCATAGTAATGGAACGGGACCGCGAATCCGGGACGGACCACCGACCGTTCGGGAGAATTCAGATAGCGCGCCAGTTCTCCGTAATTCGCGGCCTTCGAACCGACCTTCGAAAAATCCTGCCATCCCAGTTCGTCCGTGCGAAGGATGCGGGTTTCCGTGAGATCCGAAACGAGGCGGACCGGTGTCACGCGGCGCCCGGCATGGAAAGCGACGGCGTCGGTTTCGGTCGAAGGCGTGATGGAGATCTCGCCGTTCGTGGTCAGCACCATATGGACCCAAGCCCCGTCGGGATGGGGCTTCAAGATCGGACTTTCGACGCCCCCTGGCTGGTCCGACAGGTCAAGGTTCGGCGTCCCGCGGGCGCGCGACTTCAGCTGGATATGTGAGAGGAGACTCTGCTGTTTCAGCGTCACCGCTCCTGCCACCACCGCCAGTTCCATCGGGAGCTCGGCAAAGACCGGAATCGAGAGCGGCGAGAGGGCCCTAAACTTCGGAGATTCCGTGCGGACGTCCTCCTCGGAGAGGTAGATGAGCTGGCCTTTCGCTTCGCCCGGGTTCATGACGCCGGCGAAGGTCGCCGGCGAGGTCAGGACGGAAAGGGTGACGAGGACAGAACGGGTAAACGTGTTCATGGCTCAATCCAGACTTTCGGTTAGGGTTGTTTGATCAGTTTCGCCACTGCGTCGAGCGCCGAGGACTTCAGCACATGATCAGTGAACTGGCGCATTTTCGGTTCGATCGACGCCCATTCGTCGAGCGTGAACGCGAAGGTTTCGTTCAGCAGCCCGTCGCTCGCGACGTCGACCAGATCCGCGAGGACTTTGCGCGCGTCGGCGCCTTGGTCGAGTTCCCTTCGGAAATAGACCCAGTTGTCCTGGATGATGAGTCCTTCGAGGTAGACGATGTTGAGCGCCGCTTCCGCCAGCTCGCGGCTGAACGGTGCCCTCGAGGTCGCGAGTTCCCGCTTCACCAAATTTGCGACGTTCACGAGCACCGAGATCGTCGCGGCCCGCTGATCCACGGGTACGACGGAGGGATGATTCAGGCTCCTACGGTGCGTGGCTCCCACCGCGGAGAGGGCGAGCAGATTCGCCGGCGTCGCGCCCCCGCGCGCGAGCGTTTCCGCGGCGCGACGGATATCGGCCCGTCCCGCGGCGGCCGCCTGCCGGGCGACCTTCGTGGCGGAAAAGCTGAAGTAGTCGGCTAGAATCGCGCGAACCTGATCGAGGTCGTCGCGATCGGGGACCGCTTCGCTTGCGGTCGTGAGCAAAACCCGGTTCGGCGTTTCGAGGGGAGTCGGGGGTGGCGCGGGTACGTTTCGATAGTGCGGATATTTGCGGAGGAAGGCGTCGATTTCCGCGACGATTCCGGGCGTCAGCTGATTATGGATCGCGTTTCGGAGTCGATAGAGTTCCCGGACCATCGGATCATTCGCTCCGACGACCAGAGCGACTTCGTCATAAGCGGTCGCGACGAGGATGCGCGCGCGCCCAAGCGAAGCGGAATCGGAAATCGGGCTTCCGGTCGCCAGCAGGTAAGCGGGCAGATAGCCGAAGTCCGGATCCATCGCGCCCAAATAGAAGTTAAAGAAGTGGCGAGCGTACTCCAGTTCGGATTCGAAACTGCTGATGCCGCGAATCCGGAAGCTCCGGCTCAGCTTCGCGTTCGGTAGTCGGCCGATGGAGTACTTTTCCAGAGCCCAGTGCAGGACGATGCGATTCGCCTTGGGGAGCGCGGCCGCCGCATTCGCTGCGAGTGCGGCATGATCCAGGGGGTGGTTGCCGTCGGGATTTCCGTAAACGAATTCGCCCTGAAGCTCGTAGTAGTTCGTCGTAAAGAGGTTTCCCGTATAGAACTGATAGTTCGTGATCAGGGCGCGGGCCGCTTCGGTGCGGTAGGCGGCCTGGAACTGGAACTCGGCCGGAACTCGGCCGACGGTGACCGGCACGCGTTCGGTCGCGCCCTGGAGGACGTTTTTTCCGAAAGGCCCCTTGCTCTGTTTCATCGCCTCTGCGAAATCGCTCGGTAAATCGGCGGCGAACGCCTGCGCACCCGCCGTGAGTGAAAAAGCGATTCCGACGAGGAGAGGATGAAAGAGAGCCTTCATCGCTGGGCCTCGACTTCCGCAATCAGCGCGGCGGTCTCGCGATCGAATTCGGCTTCTCCGCACGCTTCGCGATCGGCATCGGGCGCGCATCCGCGGACCCGACCCATCAGCCGGACGATCCGTTTGCTCAGAGGGGCGCTCCCGGGCGTGGTCAGTCCTTCCGTCGTAAAGGGCAGGTAAAGCTGGGCCTTGTCCCGTTCATAAGTCTGCTCGTAAAGGGGGTATTCCCCCGGAAGCGTCGTTCGAACCGAGACGCGCTTTTTCAGCCGATCGAGGTACGAGGGCTCGGAAACCATCGGTTCCCGAAAGAGCAGGGTACCGCTTGGGCCTTCGCGAAACACCTGGTTCGCTCCGTAAAGTCGCTGATAGTAGGCCAGCCGGTGTTCGCGGCCGATCTGGAGGTCCGTGCCTTCCCGACTGCCGGCGCCTTCGGTTTCCCTGAGTCCGTAAGAAATCATGTACTCGACGCCCATGACCTCGGGAGCTCCGTTGCCGTCGATGTCGTAAACGTCGAAGTCCCGCGCGTCGGATCCAAAGTGGTCGACCTGACTCATTCGGGCATCGGCCACCGGGAAAAGATGGCGCAACTCCCAGATGTGACCCAAGGGGAGGCGAGAGCAGCCGTGGGAAACTCCGCCGCGCATGACCGACCAGAAAGTCGAGTGGTGGGCAGGAATGCCCAGCTGGTCTTTCACGCTTCTCGCCAGCGAGGTGAACCGTACCGCCGGATTATGGAAGCCGTTTCCGGCCGCCTCGTAGTCCATTTTCGGGGCCCAGCCGTAGTAAGGTTCTGCGCGGATATTGTCGACCGCGCGGGAACCCCGCGAAACAAAGCGCCAGAGTCCGGGAGTCGCGAACGCCGGAATCGAATTTCCGAAACGGTCCGAGGTCATCTCGCGAATCGAACCCGTGGGATAAATCGTCGTGAATTCGGGATAAGCCAGGACGCAGGCGGAAGGGGTCGCGCAATCGAGCGCGGGAACGAGCGCGCCGCCTGCCAGGACGCGGAAGTCGTACTTGCCGGCCGTCGCACTTCGAAAGAGATCACGCGCCATCGTGACGAATTCGTCATCGGCGGTATTCGCCACCGCCGCCCGAGCTACGGTCGCCAGACTCGACAGGAGCGTCGCGGAAGGAACCGTCGATACGTTCACGCGGCCGGGGAGCATCGCGTTCAGCGCCCGAACCGTCGCCGGGGATTTCGCCGTGAAAACGACCATCGGATCGGCGTCGGCGACGATCCTCCGCAGCTCCGCGCGCCATTCCAGAAACGCGGAGCGGAGATCCAGCCGCAGCATGAAGAGGCGTCCCGGATTCAGCCGCGTCATCACGTCGAGGCTTTTCGCATAAACGGCTTCGCGGCTTGCGCCGCCCGCTTTCGCCGAAGCGACGAAAGAAGAGATTCCGTACGCGGCCGAGTCCACGATACGCGAGAAGAAGTCGAGCTGTGGGAGCACGCGCGGGGTTCGCCCCACATCCGGCTGCACGTCGATGATCGGACGCGGTCCGGAGGTCATGCGGGAATAGAACTCTCGCCGCTTTACGAGATCGAAAAGGTAGTGTCGGATCGATTCTTCATCGAGAATCGCCGAGACCCGCGTCTGGTTTCCGCGCGCCAGGCGAATGTGCAGGCGCGCTGGGTTTTCGATGCGCGGAGCGAAGCCCGTATAAAAGCTGGGATAGTATCCATTCACGGCCCGACCGCCCGCGACCCAGCTTGTTCCCCAGTAGGGGAGAGAGGCGTTATAGCTTTCAATCGTATCGTTTTCGGGGTTCCCGACTGTGATCGATTCGGTCGCGGAGGTCGAGTAGGCGGCCAAAATCGCAGTGGAAACGGCCAAAGTTCGCAGAGTCATTCTCACGTTCGTACCCCCTCATCGGCCTCCCGGCCGGGCAAAATGCTACGTTACAGATGAACGAGCGCTTAGTTGCAGGAAGTGTGCAGGGAGCGTGCAGGGGATAATCTCCTGCCGAGCGAGGCAAAAATGGACCTGAAGCGGAGGCGCTTCGCTACCGCGTTAACTCACGCCTCTCTTTTTCTTGCTTCGACGATCGTAAACTTCGGGTTTTTGGCGATCACTCGCGCGTTCCCGAAAATTCGCCCGAGGATGTCGGGATAGTGGAGATGGGAGTTACCGATGACCCGCAGAATGCCTCCGGGCGCGAGGACTCGCTCCGACTCGCGAAACATTTCGCGCGCCATGAAATCACCGACGGTGTTGCCCTGGTGGAAGGGCGGATTGCAGAGCACGAGGTCGGCCGATGCGGCGGCGATGCCTCCGCAGCCATGGGTCCAGAGGAATTCGGCCGGTCCTTCGGGAAAGAAAATCCGAAAGTTCGCTTCGGCGCTGTCGACAGCCATTCGCGACTCGTCCGTGAAGAGGATCTTCGCGTCCCCATTCAGCATTCGCGCCCGCACGCCGATCACTCCGTTTCCGCAGCCGAGATCGACGATCGTGCGAAATCCGCCGGTCGGAATATGCTCGAGAAAAAAACGGGTTCCGAGGTCGAGCTTCTCTCGGCTGAAGAGGTTCGAATGGTGCACGAAAGGGTGCGAAAATCCCGGCAGCTTCACCGAGAGCGGATAGGGGGAGGCGGCGGGCGCTTTCGCGAATTCCGACGCGAACTCGGAGAGAATCAGCCGTGCTTTTTTCTTCGCCAGCGTCGTCCGCGTCGTTCCGTAGTATTTCGCGATCAAATCGAAAGCCGCGGCAGCCTGGTGCTTGATCATATAGCCGGCCAGAAGCGGAGCTCCCGGCAAGGTGACGTGGCCGAGACGGATCAGGATGTCTTCGAGGTAGGAAAGGTTTTTCGGCACGCGCGCGATCACGAGATCATATGGACCGCGGAGCTCGCTGAGCCTCGACCAGGGCGCTACCCGTCCCGAGCTGTTCGCGCGAATCGCTTCGGCGCCCAGAAACGAATCCGTATAGGTATCCGGTCCGAACTCTTCCAGGGCGGTGGAAAGCGCGCCGAAGGAATCACCGATGATCAGGAGTCTTTTTCCGGACAGCCCGAGCGCCTGCGCGTTTTCGATCAGCAGCTCGTCCGCCGCATCCCAGGCTTGCAGCAGATCGCCTATTCGCACGGGGTACCTGCGTAGATTCATTTCGGAGAGGAGGGGAGAGGTCGGCATCGCTAGGCCCAGCTAATCACGGGCCGGGTCCATCCGGCGACTCAAACCTTGAGTGTTCCGAGGTGGTGGAGTAATTTTCTGAAATTTCCGCCTTGGTACTCCGTCTTTTTTTCCTCGAGGAACTGGGCCAGGACGAACTTGCGGGTCGGGTTCATCATCTCGGTAACGAGGTCATGCGCGACGATAAAGACGGCCGCCAACGGGCTGATATGGGGGGAAGTGAGTCCGCGCGGAAATCCGCTCCCGTCAGGCCGCTCATGGTGCTGGAGGACGATGATATCCACGTCCGGCGGAACCTCCTGCATTTGTTTCGCCCACTCCGCGGCCTTTAGCGGGTGGGTCCGGTAGTCCCGGATCTCGTTCTCCGAGAACTCCTCTTTTCGCGCGGTCAGCTGCGCGAGATCGGGGACCGCGGCCAGCGTATGATTCGTCAGCGCCATATCGTGGAGAAAGGAAGCAAGGGCGATTTTCTGCAGCGTCGGCTCGGAGGTCCAGTCCATCGAAGTCGCGAGCGCACACGCGATGTTCGGCAGGAGGACGCTGTGGGAAGAGATGTACTTCTCGCGATCGAGGTCGAGGCGCCCGAGAATTTCGGAGAGCCCGGGACTCTTCGCCATGGCTTTCACCGTGAGTTGGATGTTTGCGCGGACGACTTCCTGGACTTCGGCCGTCGGGCCAAGTTTCGTGAAGAGCTCCTGGACGGTTTCGTGGATCGTCGCCAGGGTCTCCGGATCGGAAGTCTCGGAGCCCGCCCGTCCCTGGATGAGGAGGAGAATCCGCGCCTTCAGCTTCAGCAGGAATTCGGCGCTCTCTTCCTGTTTGAGGTAGAGGTACTCGACTCCTTTCTCCGTCAGGATGCGCTGATAATCCTCGACCTCGAAAACATCTCCCTCCTGGAAGATTTTCAAGAACTTCGTGCTCGAAAGGCGAATGTAAATTCCGGCTTTCAGGACCCCGATCGCGATCAGGAGCGAGGTCTTAATCCGGCAAAACTCGGCTTCCACCGTCGGCGCCGGCTCGGAGGGCGTCGGTTCGGCCGCCCTCTGGAGACCTGCGATCAGTCCGAGAGTTTCGTCGATGAGCTGGTCCCACCGCGCGAAGCCTAGGATGGCGCTGGATTCGGGCGGAGTGGAGGTGTTTCCATGGCAGACGATCGCGCGGATTCGTTTCGCCACCTCGCGGCCGCGGTTCATGACCTCGAGCTGACGGAGAATCTCGGTTCCGGGGTGCTCGCAGATGACCAAATCCGTGCCCGGATTCTGCGCGAGCCACTCCACCGCCAACTTGGCGTTTCTCGCGTCGCTCGGCTTCGATCCTGTCGCCGTTTCGACGGCAAAAGAAAGAATATCGCGGATTTCCATATCGCCGATGGCGATCAAGACCTTCATGGTCCTTCTATTATACCCGATGCGGATGGGGTTGGTAAGAACCCCTCCGCGCTCCCGACACTCTTGGCGTGTCTCCAGGGACCCACGCCGATCGTTCCAGCGTTACTGGGTCAGGCGGGGAACCAGATTGCGGTTGAGGTCCTTTATCGTCGCGATCCCGATTTTCTTCCCCAAGGCCTGGCCTTCTTCGTCGCTCCACGGAAAGTGGATTCCACCGTAGATCCGACTCATGCCGGCTTCACGAGCGGCTTCGCGGAAATCCCGAAAGGAGCGTACGACTCCGGGCAGATCTTCGGAAGTCACGCGGACGGAACCTGGACGTCCCATCGGTAACCGGAACTCTTTCGCCCACGACTGGAGAATTTCCGCGGCCGCGCCGGAGAAGGTCGAGTGCCCGCTGGGGTATTCAGGATGGGGAGGCGTCTCGATGAACGACTTCCACTGCGTATTTCCCGCGGCACGCGCGATCTGGACCGGGCGAAGGACCAGCAGATCGTATTTGTTTTTCCAGCAATGGACGCTGGCTTCGGCAAGCGCCACGTTCAGCTCGGCGAAGAGTTGGATTTCCTCCGAATGAAGGAGGCGCATGCGGTTGGCGGCGTCCTGGGCGATCCGGTTCCACTGACCGACCGGCGTGACCGTTTTCGCGCCCTGGGACCAGAACTGCGCGATCTCGGACATCTCCGCCGTGCGGCGCTTTGATTTCGCTTCGCCCAAGGAAAGGGTGAGAGCGATATCCGGATCGCGAGGATCCGGGTAGCCGACTTCGGGAATGAGGATGCGCCAGTTCGGCGGTTTGGTTTCGAGGAACGAGGGCGCCCGGCCCCAGTTCGGCAGGAGCGGAGTCTGGCCTGGCATCGGATTCCACTTTCGCGAATTCTTCTGCGACCAGGGTCCGGAAGCCATCGCGCGCGCGTCTCCGGCGCGCCAGTCTTCGAGCGCCGTCATCACGGCATCGGCGAAGCGGTCGGTCTTCGCCGTCGGTTCGATCCTGTACTGACGAAGAACTTCGAGAGCTTCGCGATCCACGGCGCGAGCCTGGGAGGGGAGGAACGTTCGAAGCACGATTCGCGCAAGTTCGACCTCGGAGGCTTCCTTCTCGGCGGCCGTGAAGTTCTTTTTTCGATCGATATCGAGGAACCCGAGATGCATCAGCGCCAGCGTGCGCGCGACGATCGGCGGAGATGCTCCGTCGGTCTTCGCGGCTTCGAGGGCGAAATCATTCAGTCGAACGATCAGCGTCGGCGGGGCGGCGCCAAAAGACGAGGAAACAGAAAGCGATGCGAGGAGGGTAAGGGCACCGAGAACGCGCGAAATTTTCAGCATGGCGGCTGTTTAGCACGCCTCGGGCGGGGTTCTAAATATGCGGCGCGGCAATTGAGGAAGATCTCACCTGCATTCAGGAATTTGGGCGGCGAGAATCGACTTTACATAGGCTTTGCGCACGCGGCGCTTCGGCGGCGAATAAGGGTCGTACTTGATGTCTCCGCCCCGGAGTTGCGTATCGTCCAGCTCGATCCTGACCGTCACTCGGCGTCCGGAGAGTCCGAGCCAGGCTTCGATGATGCTCGGACGCTCATCGCGCACGGATACTTCGAGGTCGCTCTGGTCTTCGTCCGCCAAGCGATAGCCTTTCTTTTTCAGCTCACGCCGAACCGCGCCGCGGAAGGCGCTCCCGTTCGCGATGCTGGCGTCGCAGTCGGCGGCGAATGCCGTCGTCGAGGAGGTCGGTCCGACGCTGAGGGCGAGACCGAGGGCGGCGAGAAACGAGCGAGTCGAGGTCTTCATGTTATTCTCCGGGGAAGTGATGCGTGGAATGGGGTTGGGCTGGGTTCTACTGACTTAAAATTCTTTTCATCTCGGCGATCGCGACATCCGAGGTCGGCATGCCCATATGTCCCGAAACTTCGGTGCCGTCGTCTTCGATTGGAATGAGGTTTTTCACACCACCGCTCAGCTTCGCGCCGCGAATCGGGAAGGCGCCGATCATCGTCTGCAGGGTGTCCTCGTCTCGACGCTGGTAGATGTTGTACCAATGATCGTGATTTCCCGGGACTTCGATGACGGTTCCGTTCCGACGGCCGTCCGGCGGCGCGAAATACCTCGTGGGTATAGGGAACGGGGTCGATCGTGAAAACATTCTTCAGGCGGATCTTGTTCGCGTGGAGTTTCCGCGCGAATCGAACCGTTGCGTAACCTCCGAGGCTGAATCCCGCCGCGGAGAGTGCGAGAGGCCGGCGAGCGTTCGCATAGAGTTTTTTCAAGCTCTTCGCGCATTCGGCGGCTTTGCCCGGCGTCAGAAAGTCGTAGTAAAGAACCCGCTTCGGGTACTCGACGTAGTACGGGGAGGCGTAGTCGACGAGGTCGAGCATCGAACCATGGCCGTCCTCTGCTCGCCTTTCGATCACGAGTTTATGGAGCGCGATCTTTTCGGAGCTCCAGTCCGCAGGATAGATATTCCGGCCGCGAGAGTCTTTGCGAAGCTCGAGATTTCTTCCCCAGGACCACTGGTCGGGAAAGAGTTCTTTTCCCATGGAGGTCGTCGTATTTAAGTCAGCCTCGCTGAGAATCGCGCGGACGGGCGCGTAGCCGCCGGCGCCTTCGAAAAGAAAGAGATACTCGCGGATGTTCGGATCGACCTTTGTCGGGCAGAGGTCCGCGGATTCGGAAAGGGCATGCTCCAGGCGCTGGAGCGTCGCGGTGACTCGCGCATCTTTTTCGAACGCGTTCGCGCTGGCCGCCCAGCCGAGCAGGGTGGCCTTGTCGTTGCTGCCGATCTGGCCGAGCAGGCC
>CAZIAL010000016.1:43819-70075 GCA_964536965.1 uncultured Bacteriovoracaceae bacterium | reverse complement strand
ACAATAGTACCGAGGTAGCTCGGCGTTAACATAGCACGATGCCCCCATTTTTTTACCGCGCCAAAGGCGCGAACTATCCAACCGGATAGCAGTTATGAAGTATCATCGCTCGAGAATATCGCGCTGATACGAATCAAAAGGTCCGAAGGAGCAATCCTTCGGGCCTTTTTTATTTTCACTTTCGAAGTCTCTAGACATCCGAGCCGAAAAATCACGCCGCGGACGCTGAACTTCTTCGCAAGATCGTCTTCGGTGGCGGGAATGTCCGCCGTATCCCGGATCTCCGCACGAATGGTGGGTCTCGTTGATTCAGCTTAATTTATTCGTGAGCCAGAACCCGGCGCGGGTGATGATGCCGAATCGGGAGAGGCTATCTTTCATCCGTGCCTCGGAGGACCGAGTCGCGGTACTTTCGTTCGCCCTCAGCTGGTGGCGAATCTTTTCCATGTCTTCGGCGACCTTCTGGTTCCAGTGTTCGTGGAAGACCTGGATTTTTTCAAGTTCGAGATGATCGAACCAAAGTCCGTCGCCGCGCGGGCAAACGTCGATCACGACGCCGGAGTTATAGCTGTAGTTGAGCGCATTCATGAGATCATGGCAGCGGGGGCAGAGTTCCTTGCTTGCGACCTCTCCTGGCGGAATTGAGGCTTGCGCTCCCTGAAGCACTTCCCGAACAAGCTCGGGAGAGAAGACGATCTCTTCCAACGCCAAGATCGTGGACAGTTCCTTTGCGTCGAGCCAAGTTCCCCGGCACCTTACGCAATGATCTGTTTGGACACCCTCATAGGGATGGCCGGCCAACTGGGCAAAACAGCGGGGGCATTTCATATAACCAGTCTAATGGAATTTCCCGAAGGAGTGCGATAGCTTCGGCCCATATCCCTTATCTTTCAGGAGAAATAGCATGGGTCGCGGACGTAAGAGCAAGACGAAGAAAATGAAACAGCGTAAAGGCCAAGCCAAGAAAAAGGCGAAGCTGAAAGTAGCGAAAAAAGGCAAGAAAGCCTAATTTCCTCCATAAAATCAGGGCTTTGAAACCCTGATTTTTATTGTCCCAGTACCTGACTAAAATAGTCTGATATGGGACGTTTTCATTGAGCCATCGGGGAGTGAGGGGCGCGCCTTTTTCTTTCGTAACCATCGCACTCGGGCCGAACCAGGGTTCGCCAAAATTCTGACGAACCCCCTCCTCCGTCGGAAAGTGTGTCCCAGGGTTTTCTTTTTTAATCGGAATCTGGAATCATAGTCAGTGGATCCACCGCCGGGGTCCGGGGATCGGAGTGTCCCCGCTCGGCGAAACCTCGTGAGGAAGATATGTCGTTTTCATGGATGAAGCCTACGACTCTAAGTTCCCGTGCATTGGTGAGCGCGCTGATTTTCAGTGTCACCCTGTCGGGCAGTTTTCGCACCGCCGAAGCCGATGAACGGACGGCGCGAAAGAAAAATGTTTCGTACGCGGAAGAGTTGAGCGAGGTGCGTGAAAGCATCGACGCGACCGAAACGGAGATCGAGCGCATTGAGCTTGAGATCTCCGAGATGGAATCGCTGAAGAAATCTTTCGCGAAGTGGGACCGACTCGTCGAAAACGACGACCCCTTGGTGAACGACTATAGCCCTGAAAATTGCGACTGCGGTCGCTCGGCCGGTTGTGATCTGAAGAAACTCGTCGATGGCGACGTGATCGACGCGACCGAAGTCGCGATCATCTATCTTCCGAAAGGTTGCGATCAAGCGAAGGGCGGAAAAGGGCGCCAAGACCAAGTCGATCCGAAAGCGAAACAATCGGCGAAGCCGGGCGAAGAAAAAGACGACGACGGCGAGTGGGGGTATGGGCCGCAGGGGACGACCGGAGTCGCCACGGGTACCGGCGGTCCGACGGGCAAGAAGGGTTGTACCTCGGTCATTTACGCGCCTAAAAACAATGCGCGCGTCTGTAAGAGAATTTTCGACGCAGGTGGAACGAAATGGGATCCGTATGGCGACACCGGATCGTACAATATTCCGAAATCCTGCCGGGACGCGGCTCGTGAATGTGGACCGGTAAAAAAGGAAATCAAAGAAGGTCGAATCGCCGGGGACATCAAGGATCTTCGCGCCGAGCTCGAGCGCCTGAAAAAGGAGCGAAAGAAACTGATCGCTCGTCGTAGTACGATCGATCGCGATTGTCCTTCATGTAAGGTGATTCTCGATGAGGGCGAAAACCGCCCGAACGTCGGCGATTATATCGTCGGTGGTTTGCATGCGATTTCTCCGATGGTCATGACCGGAATCAACGCGGGGATGTACAATCGTTACCTGAAGACGTCGCTGACGGCCTATAATGGCTATCTGGATAACTCGCTTGCGGGTTGCCAGGCCTATTATGCACAGGGAACGACGCTCGGAATCCCTTCCAATCCCTGCCAGTCCGGCATGTGGGCGGGTGGAATAGCCGCTGCCCCGGGTATGGGTGGAATCGGGATGGGCCTCGGGATGGGGATTGGCTATCCGGGCGGCATTGGGATGGGCATCGGAATGGGCATGGCTCCTGGCATGGGTATGGGAGTCGGCATGGGTATGGGCTTTCCGGGCGGCATGGGTATGGCCCCGGGCATGGGTATGGGAATGGGAGCCATGATCGGTTCTGCGATCGGCGCCTCATTCGGTTATCCGGGTGGCGGAGGTATGGGTTACGTCGCTTCCTTTGGTCAGCCGGGTTTCGGAATGCCAAGCTATGGAATGGGCATGGGCATGGGTTATCCATCCGCGATCGGAACCGCAGGATTTAATATGTCCTTCGGGATGGGGACGCCTGGCATGGGAATGCCGGGCTTCGGAATGCCAGGGTTCGGCGGATATGGATACGGCGGAAGCTTCGCCGGTTATTCCGCGGGCGCATTTGGTGCCGGTTTCGCGGGTGGAATGCAGGGTGGATTCCAGGGCGGCTTCCAAGGCGGCTTCGGCATGGATCCGAGTTTCATGCTTCAGCAGCAACGCGCCCAGATGCAGCAGCAGAACCTCATGATCTCCCAGCAGCAGATCATGGAAGCTCAACAACGTTACCAGCAAGTGGCCGGCTCGTTCAGTATCGGCGGATATGGTTACGGCGGCGGAATCGGCGGATTCGGATATGGCGGCGGACTGGGTTATGGCGGATACGGTGGAGTCGGGGTTCCGACGGCCGTAGGTTCGGCGATCGGCCAGCTGTTCGGATTCGGCGGTTACGGTTACGGCTCGAGCTATTCCGGCCTTCCGTACTAACGCTGCGGTGATGTCCGTACGTCGGGCGATCCTCAGCATCGCGTTGCTCTTTCAGCTCGTCATTGTTTTCGTCGCGCCGAATCGGGGTACCTATCACGGGTTCCTGATTTTGCCGGCGATCGAATGGGCACTGAATGGGCTGGAATTCGGCGCCAGTTGGAGCTTCTTCGCTCCCGATCCCGGGCCCGCTCCGGTGAGGCTGGAATGGGAAATTCTCGATGTCCGCGGTGCGGTCGTTCGTACCGGCTACTTTCCTGAATCCGGGTATCCTTATTTCATCAACGAGAGACAGACCCGCCGGGTCGCACTGGCGCGTTTCTTTTATTTTTCAGACGAGCGGCATCTGAACGTTTGGTCCAGCTGGGTTTGTCGCTCGAATCCCGACGCCGAAGGAGTCCGGCTCTGGAAGGCGGAAGGAACGATCCCGAACCTTTTCAAAGTGAGAGAAGGCGTGGAATCCATCTCTAAACTCGAGTTCGGCGAACGCAAATCCGTCGGCAACGTATTCTGTAAAGAGATGCGGGGATCGCCATGAGTCGCTGGGCCGTCACTTTGCCGAGTCGGGGACGCGACCTGGTCGAGGCGATGGTTCGCGGGTGGAGCCGGTTTTTTTTCGAGGCAGACGCGGTCGCGCCTCTCCGCGTATTTCGTATCGCCCTCGGTTTTCTTCTGCTTTTCGCTTATTCGATTCGCGCGATCGATCACGAATTCTTCTACGGGCCAGACGGCGTACTGGATCTGGCGCGCATGCTCGAACATTTCCCGATGAAATATCGTTGGAGCCTCTTTTACTCGTTTCCCAGCAACGCCGCGCTCTGGATCGCGACCGGAATTCACCTCCTCGGTCTTGCCACGCTGACGCTCGGATTCTTTCCCCGCATTTCCGCGGCGGTCGTCTATCTGTTGCACGTCTCGTTCATGCATCGGAACATGAGCGTCGTTTACGGACTGGACATGATCAGCGCGTTCTTCCTCTTTTATCTGATCTTCGCGAAGACCGAGGGTAAGAGGCTCGAAACCGAGCGAGCGGAAACCGATCGCTGGTCGACGATCCTCACTTCGCTCTCGCTTCGACTGATCCAAATCCAGATCTGCGTGATCTATGCCTATTCCGGCTGGGAGAAGCTCAAGGGGATGGCCTGGTGGAAAGGGGAGGCGATTTGGACCGTGATCGCGAACGCGCAGATCGCCCGCTGGCACCTCGACTGGATGTCGAACTTCCCGCTGCTGATCTCCTTGGCGACCTATATGACCTTGCTATGGGAGATCTATTTCCCGATGGCCATCTGGATCAGGAAGCTCCGCCCCTGGGTCCTCCTCGGTGGTCTTGCCCTCCATCTCGGCATCGCCCTGACCGTTTTTATCCCCTTTTTCGGATTCCTCATGATCATCAGCTACGCCAGTTTTTTGACGCCGAACGAGGCGAGCTGGATTTTAAAGCAGTTCCAGCGCTTGAATCCGTTCCGTGCCCGCCGAGTGTAAAAAAAAAACACAACAATGAGAGCACCGCCTCAAGGTTCTCACCCCGGCTCCGATAGGTAGGTTGTCTAGGCCGAGAGGGACTTTGGTGGGTACTCAAGGCATTAGGCAACTTGACTGAGGACCGCTTCTCTTTGCCATACGCTCCGAGGTGGGAGCTAAGGGTACAGCACAGAGGGGAGTGGTCCTCATCCTTTTTTCGGGATACTTTTTCCCCCATGCCCGTCCATCTCAATCATATCGGCATCGCCGTGAAGAACCTTCCTGAATTGAAGCGTCTCTTCGAAATCTTCGGTCTCGCGGTTTCCGGCACGGAACCGGTTCCCGAACAAGGCGTCACGACTCACTTTCTTCCCCTGCCGCAGAAGCCGTCGGCTCTGGAGTTTCTCGAAGTCACGGATCCCGAAGGAACCGTCGCGAAATTTATCGAGAAGCGCGGACCCGGAATTCATCATCTCTCTTTCGAATCTTCGCGCGGCGAGCTCGACGCTCTTTGTGCGCGACTCCGCTCGGAAGGGTATCGCCTCATCTACGATGCGCCGAAAAAGGGCGCGCACGATATGCGAATCAATTTCGTGCACCCCGCGTCCGCCGGCGGAATGCTCATCGAAATCATGGAACCGGGAGCTTAAGCCGATGCCTTTACGTCTATCGCCCACCGTAAAGATTCTGCTCATCGCCTGCGTTGTCGCATTCATCGTTCAGCAGTCGATCGACCAGTTTTTCGGCGGACATCTCCAAAGCTTCTTTGGGCTCGTTCCACGCGGCTTTCTCTTTCAGGGCCGGCTTTGGCAGCTTTTCACTTATCCGTTTCTCCATGCGGATCCTTTGCACCTCATTCTGAATCTCATGATGCTCGCGTTCATCGCGAACGACTTGGAGTTCAAGTGGGGGCGAAAGCGGTTCCTCATGTTCTATTTTTTCTGTTCCACCTTTGCGGGGCTCCTCTATCTCCTGCTCCAGCTCTGGGTATGGAAAGGTTCGGGCATCGACACGCCCATGGTGGGCGCGTCGGGCGCGATCTACGGCTGCCTCATGGCGTACGGAATCCTCTTCGGCGAACGCACCATGCTCTTCATGATGCTTTTCCCGATGAAGGCGAAACATTTTATCTGGGTTCTGGCGGGAGTCGAGTTTCTCTCCACGCTCTTTTCGGGCCGGGCCGGCCTTTCCAGCGCCGCGCATATCGGCGGCATGATCGCGGGACTGGGATATCTCTGGGTCCAAACCCGGATGATCATCGCCAAGAAGCCGAAGCCGGGTACCGGGGGGTTGAAAGGGCGCCTTTCTGCTCCCGGGAAGAAAAAGCACCTGAAACTCGTGGTCAACAAGGGCACCGAGTCTGAAAACGACGACGATCGCGACTCCGGGGATAAGACCTGGCATTAATGCATCGCAGCATCGTTTTCGGAGTCCCGAGATGAATTGACTCAGTTTCGCGGAGCGCATAATAACTAAGGCCTATGACACTCCTTTTTGATGCCACCGAAGCGAAGAAATTCGACAGCCGCGTGATCGAGCGCAACGTTCAGCGTGGGACCACCAAGTCCGAAGACTACGAAAAGTTCCTGAAAGAACTCCCGGACGAGTCCGAGAACGCGGAGATCGTCAGCATCGACGCACTCATCGCCGACAACTCCGCTTAAGCATTCGTCCTCACTGTTTTCCGAGTCACCCGCGCCACCGCCGAATCCCTCGGCCGGCCGTGGGCGATTTTACATCCTCTAGACTGGAGCTTCAGATATGGCTTCTCCTGAAAACGTCGTCGTCTTAGGTACGGGTCCCGCCGGATTGACCGCGGCGATTTATGCCGCCCGGGCGAACCTCCAGCCGCTGGTGATCGAAGGGGAGCAGCCGGGTGGCCAGCTCACGATCACGAGTGACGTCGAAAATTATCCGGGCTTCGCGGAAGGGGTGATGGGTCCCGAACTCATGGCCCAGTTCCGGAAGCAGGCGGAAAGATTCGGGACGCGTTTCCTCACGGGGCGAGTGACGAAGGTCGATGCGAAGAAACGTCCGTTCGTGCTCCACCTGGATAACGGAACGACGGTGGAAACCTCGACGCTCATCATCTCGACTGGCGCCTCCGCGAAATGGCTCGGGATCGAGAGCGAGAAAAAATATTACGGCAAAGGGGTCTCGGCGTGCGCGACTTGCGACGGTTTCTTTTTCCGCAACCAGGACATCGCCGTCGTAGGCGGTGGCGATACCGCGATGGAGGAGGCGACGTTCCTCACGCGCTTCGCGAAATCCGTGACCGTGATCCATCGCCGCGATTCCCTGCGCGCCTCGAAGATCATGCAGGAAAAGGCGCAGAAGAATCCGAAGATCAAGTTCATCTGGAACACCGCGGTCGAAGAAATCAACGGCGCGACTGCGGTTGAATCCCTGACGCTCAAGAACCTCGAAACGGGCGCGAAGTCGGAGATGAAAGTCACCGGCCTTTTCATCGCGATCGGCCACGAGCCGAATACGAAGCCGTTCGTCGACATCCTGAAGACGGACGAAAATGGTTACCTGGTCGTGGAGCCCGGAACGACGAAGACGAACGTGCCGGGGATTTTCGCGGCCGGGGATGTCGCCGACCATGTTTATCGCCAGGCCGTGACGGCGGCCGGCACAGGTTGTATGGCGGCGATCGATGCCGAACGATTCCTCGAAGCCGAAGGCCACTGAAAATATGACCACCTCCTCGACCCCCGATCTCTCCCATTTGCCGGAACAAGTCCGCGTTCGTTACGAAAAAATGCTTCGGATTCAGGGCCGAAACGAGAATCCGTACAAAAACGGATATCGCCCCGAGAATCTCGCGGCCGATCTGCATCGGGAGTACGACGAGAAGTCGAAAGAGGAGCTTGAAGGGGCGAAGATTCGCGCGACCGTCGCCGGACGCGCGATGGCGATCCGCGACTTCGGAAAGGCGGCGTTCCTTCGTCTCAGAGATCGAACCGGACTGATCCAAGTCTACGTCGCCAAGGACTCGCTCGGCGAAGAAGGGTACGCGCTCTATAAAGACGATTTCGATGTGGGCGATATCGCGTATGTCGAAGGGCATCTTTTCAAAACCAAAACCGGCGAACTATCCGTTCACGCCGATAAACTCGTGCTCCTGACGAAGTCCCTGCAGCCGCTTCCCGAAAAGTTTCACGGTATGACCGATATCGAGAAGCGCTATCGCCAGCGGTACGTCGACCTGATCGTGACCGAAGAGTCCCGCGAGACGTTCCGCAAGCGCGCGCTGATCGTCGATGAAATCCGTCAGTTCTTCCGTGAGCATGACTTCATGGAAGTCGAAACGCCGATGCTCCACCCTATCGCCGGCGGGGCGGCGGCGCGACCATTCGTGACCCATCACAATACGCTGGATACCGACCTCTATCTTCGGATCGCTCCCGAGCTCTATCTGAAGCGGCTCGTGGTCGGCGGGTTCGAACGCGTCTTCGAGATCAACCGTAACTTCCGGAACGAAGGCGTTTCGATCAAGCACAATCCCGAATTCACGATGCTCGAGTTCTACATGACGTACGCGACATACGAGGACCTGATGGATCTCTCGGAGCAACTCCTGTCGCGAATCGCCGTAAAGCTCACGGGCAAGACCAAGATTACCTACCAAGGAACCGAGATCGAACTCGGCGGCAAGTGGGAGCGGATTTCGGTCGAGGACTCAATCCTGAAGCATTCCGGTTTCCAGGACCGCGCGAAGATTCGCGACCGCGAGGCGCTGCTTGCGTACGGGAAAGCGAAGCATATCCATATGGAAACGAAGGCGCCGATCGGAAATCTGATCATGGCGATTTTCGATGCCGAGGTGGAAGCGAAGCTGATCCAGCCGACGTTCATCACGCAGTATCCGACGGATGTATCCCCGCTTTCGAGACTGAACGAAAAGGACCCCTTCCTCGTCGATCGTTTCGAAATGTTTATTTACGGCCGCGAGGTCGGGAATGCGTTCAGCGAGTTGAACGATCCCGTGGATCAGCGAAATCGGTTTCTCAAGCAGAGCGAGGCGAAAGAGGGCGGCGATCTCGAAGCGTGCGAGCACGACGAAGATTATTGCGTCGCCCTCGAGTACGGAATGCCTCCGACCGCGGGGCAAGGTATCGGAATCGATCGCCTGGCAATGCTCTTCACGGACTCGGCTTCCATTCGCGACGTGATCCTTTTTCCGGCCATGCGTAAGCTCGTCGATGTTCCCGCGCATACGGACGAGGGCACCCACTTCACCTCCGAGAGGGAGTAATGGCCCGGCGCCCGAATCCGGTCACCATTCTTGCCCGAGGATTTCTGCTTTCGAAGACCTCGGACGGTTTCCTTTCCCTGATTTCCTGGGTCTCCGTCGTCGGAGTCGCTTTAGGTGTCCTGGCTCTGACCGTGGTGACCTCGGTGATCAACGGGTTCGAAGGGGAGCTCGGCGATGCGATCAGCGGGCTGAACGGCGATGTCGTCCTCTATTCGCGCGCGGATCCCGTTGTCGATCCGGCGCTGATCCGCCAAAAGATCATGCGCGCGCTCCCGCAGACCGAGGCGATCTCTGCGTCGCTCATCACCGAGTTGATGGCGGCGGGACCGTTGGGAACGGGCGGGGTTCTGCTCGAAGGAATCGATCCGGAAGCCGCGGCGAAGGCGACGACTTTGCCGAAACGGATTCTGAAGGGGCGCATGCCGCAGGCCGATGGCGAGATCGTGCTCGCCAAGGTCCTCGCGGAGAAAATCGGGGCTACCGTTGGAAATCCCATCCGCCTCGTGATTCCGCAAGTCGCGTCGGCCGGCTCGGAAGGCGAGTCGCGTTCGCTCGGGATTCCGAAAATCTTGGAAGCCACGGTCGTGGGTATCGCCAGTCTCGGAATGTATGAATACGATTCCAAGTATGCATTCGCGAAGATCGACTGGTCCCAAAAGATTTTCGGGCTACCGAATCGGGCGAGCACGTTTAAGCTCAAGCTTCCGCGCGGCGAAGACCCCCGAGCCGCATCCGACCTGCTCGGCGAGTCGTTCGGCTATCCGTTTCGCTCCAAGGACTGGACCCAGCTGAATAAAAATCTTTTCTACGCGATCAAACTCGAGAAGATCGTCATTTCGATCATCCTGCTGGCGATCGTGATCGTGGCCGCCTTCAACGTCGTATCGACGCTGATGATGATGATCCATGACAAGACGAAAGAGATCGCGATTCTGAAGGCCATGGGCCTTCGTCCTGGCCAAGGCTTCCGAATTTTCGCGCTGATCGGGCTGGGCATCGGGCTGGTCGGAACGGGTGCAGGAATGGGGCTCGGACTCCTCTTAAACGTCTTGCTCGATCGAACGAAGCTGATCCGACTGCCCGCGGACGTCTATTACATCGAGTACCTGCCCGTTACGATGGACTGGAACGAAATCGCCTGGATCGGATGCCTGGCGCTCCTCATCATCCTCGGTGCGACGATTTATCCCGCGTTCCGGGTCTCTACCCAATCGCCGATGGAAGGGATACGCTACGACTAATGTTTCTCATTCGGGCCGAAGGCGTCAGTAAGACATATCGAAAAGGGGCGACGGAGATTCCCGTGCTTCGGGGGGTCGATCTCGAAATCGCTCCGGGCGAGATGGTCGCGATCACCGGCTCCAGCGGAGTGGGGAAAAGCACGCTCCTGCATGCTCTCGGCACCCTTGAACGCCCGGACCAGGGCAAGATCCTCTACGGTCCGACGAACCAAAACATTCTTCAGTTCAGCGAAAAGGGACTTTCCCAGTTTCGAAACCGCGTTCTGGGGTTCGTCTTCCAGTTTCACTACCTTTTGCCCGAGTTCGACGCGCTCGAGAACGTGATGATGCCGGCGCTGATCGCCGGTGACGACCGAGAGAAATCCGCCCAACATGCGCGGGAGCTTCTCGAATTCGTGGGTCTGGGACATCGTCTTCACCATCGGCCGGCCGAGCTTTCCGGCGGCGAGCAGCAACGCGTAGCGGTCGCGCGTTCTGTGATCCTCCGCCCAAAGCTACTGCTCGCCGACGAACTCACCGGAAATCTGGATTCCCAGAACAGCCAGAACGTCATCGATCTGCTCACGAGTCTCAACCAAGCCACCGGAATTTCGGTTTTGATCGTGACGCACGATGCTGCGATCGCCAGTCGAATGCATCGCGTCTTGAAAATGCAGGATGGCCGCTTCATCTGATTCTTTCTCCGCGCATCCCTTAAGGTTGACTGAAGACATCGGTTCTCCTAGACATACGGGGTGATTCCAAATCCTCAATCCTGGCGGGCGGATAGGCGAACCCGACGCGCGACTTGGCTCGCGTCGGCGTCCTTGATTCTCTCTGCATTCGTCACGTCGGCACTCGCGGTCGATCCTGCGCCTACGGCGACTCCGCGGCCCGCAGCGGCGCGGAAAGCCCCGAAGCCAAAACCGCGGCGCGGTCGAACGGTGCCCGTGCGCGAAACGACGGTACGGGTTTCAGACGCGATCGACGGATTCGCCGGACTGCCCGTGCGCGGGATTGAAGTCCGCGGATTGAAACGGATCGAAAAAGAAGCGGTCGTCGGCAAGGTGTCCACGAAAGTGGGTTCCGCCATTTCGCGGGAGATGATTCGCGCGGACGTACAGGCCCTCTTTAACATGGGATTCTTCGACGATATTCAGGTCGATGCGGAAACCGTGGCGGGTGGCGCCAACCTGATCGTCATCCTGCGTGAGCGGCCGGTGATCACCGAAATCGAGTTCGTCGGCAACGAGCGAATCACGACCACGGACCTCGAGGGCGTCGTGAAGGTCAAGCAGTGGTCCATTCTCGACATCAACAAGGTGAAGGAAGACGTTGGATTCATCACCAAGGCGTACGAAGATAAGGGTTACTACCTCGCCAAGGTCAGTTTCGAAGTCGTCCAGCTCGATGCTAAAAAGCCGGACGAAGTCACCCTCCGCTACAAAATTAACGACTTCGATAAAGTTCAGATCAAAAAGATCACCTTCCTGAACAATCGGGCCTTTTCGGACGACCAGCTGAAGAGCGTGATGCCGGAAACTCGCGAAGGCGGATTCTTCAGTTTCGTTTCGAGCTCCGGGAACTTCAAGGAATCGGCCTTTAAAACGGATCTCCAGCGGCTGACCTACTGGTATCTCGATAACGGCTTCGTGAAATTTAAATACGAGAGCCCGGTCGTCAGCGTCTCCGATGACAAGAAGTGGCTGTATGTCACTATTTACGTCGATGAAGGCGAAAAGTATCAAACCGGGAAGATCGATTTCTCGGGCGATCTTCTCTTCAGCCGCGAAGAGCTCGGCGCCGAAGTAAAGATGCTCGAGGGCGAGACCTTCTCGATCTCGAAGCGGAACGCCGACATCCAGAAGCTCTCCGAAAAGTATCAGGATCTCGGATACGCGTTCGTGAACGTCATCCCCCGGATGGACGTGAAAGACGAAACCAAGACCGTCGACATCGACTATAACTTCGAGAAGGGCACGCTCGCCTATTTCGGCGAGATCAACATGGTGGGGAATACGAAAACCCACGATAAAGTCATCCGGCGGGAACTCAAAATCAAAGAAGGGGAGCTCTACAACGGCACTCGCTTCCGTCAGTCGCGGGAAAACGTCGAACGGCTCGGATACTTCCAGCCGGGCGAGGTGCTTTTCAACACGTCGACGCCGAAAGACCGAAACGACCTCGTCAATGTCGATATCCAGGTGAAAGAGCGCCCGACCGGGACGATCACCCTGGGCGCCGGGTACGGATCGGCGAAAGGGCTCTTCTTCCAAACCCAGGTTTCGGAGTCGAACTTCCTCGGGCGTGGGCAGACGATCAGTCTTTCGACGAACATCACCCGCGATCGCCGCGACAAGAGCGTTAACCTCGGCTTCACCGATCCCTATGTCTTCGATACCAACTGGTCCGCCGGTTTCGACGTCTACTATGTGACCTTCTTCATCCCGGACAAGTATACGACGCGAAAGTTCGGGGGAGACGTTCGCCTCGGTTATCCCATCTTCGACTATACGAACGCGTTCATTACCTACAAACGCGAACGCCTGACGATCGAGTCCGTGGAAATCGAGAATCCCGACGCATTCGATCTCGCCGATATTCAGGCCGACACCGGACTGCTTTCGAGCGTGGTTTGGAGCGTCATTCGTGATCGCCGGAACAACCGCTTCGAAACCTCGGGCGGCAGCTATCAGAGTCTTTCCGTGGAAACGGCGGGCGTCGCGGGTCTTGGCGGAGACAAGCGCTTCATGAAGGCGATTGCCAACAATCGTTTCTACACTCGACTCGCCGGCGACCTCGTTTTCCGGAACTCGACGGAGTATGGCGAAGCGCACGGTCAGGATGGGCGCGGCGTTCCTCCTTCGGAGCGATTCTACCTCGGTGGCCCAAACAATATGAAGGGCTACAACTTTTACACCGTCGGTCCGGCTCGCCAGAAGACGGCGACCAACGGGACAAAGTACCAGGTTCCGCTGGGTGGCAGCTACGAATTTTACTCCCTGTTCGAACTCGAGCACCCCATCGTTCGCGAAGCCGGGCTGAAATTCGTGCTCTTTTACGACATCGGAAACGTTTACGCGTCTCGTCCCGAGCTCAGCAATATCAAGCTCCGCCAGGACGCAGGTTTCGGCTTCCGCTGGTTTTCCCCGATCGGTCCCCTTCGTTTTGAATGGGGCTTTCCGATCAACAAAAAGCCTGAAGATGACAACTCGGTATTCCAGTTCTTTATCGGTCCGCCATTTTAAAAATCGCAAGGAGATGCAGTCATGAAAATCATCAACGCCCTCGTTCTCGCCCTGAGTCTTGTCGCCACCGGCGCCTCGGCCGAAGAAGCCGCCATGAAGATCGCCACCGTCGATATGCAGAAAGCCCTGCAAACCGTCGACGCGGGTAAGAAGGCGAAAGCGCAGCTTGAGAAGGAATTTACCACCAAGAAAAAGATGCTCGACGATGAGCAGAACGCGATCAAGAAGCTCACGGAAGAATTCAAGAAGCAGAGCATGGTCCTGAACGACGAAGCCAAAGCTAAAAAGCAGAATGAGATCCAAGAGCGCGTCGCCAAGTTCCAAGACAATATGATGCGTTCCCAGACCGCGATCCAGCAGAAGGAGACCGAGCTGACCGCTCCGATCGTGAAGAACCTGAAGGATCTCGTAAAGGATCTCGCGTCCAAGAAGAGCTACCAGATGGTGCTCGACAAGAACGAAGCTTCGGTCATTTTTTCGAATGACAAAGACGATCTCACGGACGAACTGGTGAAGACGTACAACAGCAAGCATAAGGGCTGATCCCTTCGGGGAAGTCGGTCATGCCGAACGCCATCACGCTCGCCCAGATACTGGAGTGGACGTCGGGACGACTCGCGAATCGCGAGAGCCTCGGGGCGGAAGCCGCGAACATCGAGGTTACGCGACCCGCGGATCTCGCCGGCTCGCAGGCGTCGGATTGCGCGTTCTTCTTTTCGAAGGCCTACCAGGCCGATCTCATGAGTGCCGCGCCCGGAATTCTCGTCACCGGCGAACCATTCGTGGCGCCGCTCCAGGCGTCGGGGCTTCCGATCTGGCGGCATTCGGCGATCGTCGCCTGCGGTGATCCATACCTGGCGATGGCGATCCTTTCGAAGGAGTTCGCGCTTGCCGGGCATTCCTCGATGGCCCATGTGCCCTCACAGTTGCTCGAAGCGAGCGGTACGCCGGAGATCCACTCGAGCGCGATTGTCGATCCTACGGCGAAACTCGCCGCTGGCGTCGTCGTCGGGCCGGGATGCGTCGTCGAGGCCGGAGTCACGCTGGGAAAGGGCACCCTTCTTTATCCGCGCGTGTATCTCGGGAAGAACGGTTCCGTGGGCGAGGGTAGCGTTCTCTTTCCGGGCGTCACCGTCTACGAGAACGTGAAAATCGGCAAGCGGGCGCGGATTCACGCCGGAGCGGTCATCGGAGCCGACGGCTTCGGTTTCGCGCCGGTGATCCAGAACGGGAAGCCGATCGATCACGCGAAAATCTATCATTTCGGGTGCGTCGTGATCGGCGACGACGTGGAGATCGGCGCGAATGCCCTGATCGATCGCGCGACGCTCGGTGAGACGACGATCGCCTCGAAATGCAAACTCGATAACGACGTGCATATCGGTCACAATACTCGCGTAGGCGAGGGGACGATTTTCTGCGGGAAGAGCGGCACCGCCGGAGGCGCGGTGGTCGGCCGCTTCGTTTACGTCGGCGGGGGAAGCGGAATCGGCAAGGTCACGGTCGGCGACTATGTGAAAATCGGGGGGGCGACGAAGGTCGATATCGACGTCGCCGAGGGCGAAACCGTCGTCGGCAACCCGGTCCGGTCCTACCGCGACCATTTTCGAGTCAATGTTCTGCTCAATCGGCTCCTCGAAGAGCGAACCGCCAAAAAGAAGCGAGACCCATCATGAGCGATACCATTCCGGGAAAAGCCACGGACAAGCCGAATGAAAAATACGCCATCAGCGGGGAAGCGATTCGGAAGTTTCTCCCCCATCGTTTCCCGTTTCTTCTGATCGATCGCGTCCTTTCGATCGACCCGAAGGGCGATATCAGCGCTCCTCGCGGCACCGAAGACAAGATCGGAACGAAGGTCGTGGCGATTAAGAATGTCAGCTTCAACGAGCCGATGTTCCAGGGCCATTTCCCGGATTTCGCGATCTTTCCGGGGGTGCTCACCATCGAGGCGATGGCGCAAGCCGCGACTTTCGCGACCTATCCGTTCGTCGCGCACGACCCGGAGCAGATGAAGCGCGGATTCTCGGTCATTCTCCTCGGAGTGGACGAGGTCCGTTTTCGAAAACCGATCGTTCCGGGAGATGTGATGCGCATCGAGGCCGAAATCGACAAGTGCCGTGGATCGATCTGGGGATTTAAATGCGTCGTGACCGTCGACGGCGCCAAAGTCGCGGAGGCGAAGATTTTGGCGAATATGACTTTGGGAGGGCCAAAATCATGAGCGCGCAAATCCATCCGACGTCGATCGTCGATCCCAAGGCCGAACTGGATTCCGGCGTCATCGTGGGCCCGTTCTGTACGATCGGTCCGAACGTCCGAATCGGCAAGAAGACTCGTCTGGTTTCCCACGTCGTCATCGACGGGTGGACGACGATCGGGGAAGAAAATACGATTTTCCCGTTCGCGACCCTGGGGTTGATTCCGCAAGATCTGAAGTACAAAGGGGAACGGACCGAACTTACGATCGGAAATCGTAACTCGATTCGGGAGAACGTTTCGATCCACCTGGGTACCGCTCAGGGCGGAGGCTTTACCCGGGTCGGCGACGGGAATCTGCTGATGGGTTATGTGCATCTCGGGCATGACGTCGTGGTGGGCCATCACGCGATTCTCGCGAATTACGTCGGCCTCGCCGGACATGCGATCATCGACGATTACGCGATCATCGGCGGGCAATCCGGCGTGAATCAGTTCGTCCGTGTCGGCTCTCATGCCTACATCGGCGGTCAGTCGGCCGTCGAGAGGGACGTCCCCCCGTTCTGCATCGCGCTCGGCAACCGGCCGATGTCCATCAAGGGCGCGAATATCGTCGGACTTCGCCGACGTGGATTTTCCGCCGATACGATTTCGAAGGTGAACGAAGCGATCAAACTCTGGACTCGCTCCGACTATGAAAAGGAGCGTTGCCTCCTCGAAATCGAATCCCAGTACGGAGAGTATCCGGAAGTCATGGCATTCGTGACGTTCATCCGTCAGAGCGAGAGCGGAGTGACCCGCTAACCGGGATCGTGAACCAGACATGAAAATTTTCATCTCCGCCGCCGAAGCCTCCTCGGATACCCACGCCGCCGAGGCGTTGAAGCGGCTGGTGGCGATCGCGCGGTCCCGTGGGCAGGAAGTCCAAGCCTTCGGGATCGGTGGTCCGCGGCTCCGGGAGGCGGGACTCCAGGCCTTGTTCCGCGCCGAGGATTTTCTCGCGATGGGATTCGTCGAGGTCCTGGGAAAGATTCCTCGTCTCCGGAAGCGGCTCGGAGAGATCGAGAAGTGGGCGGCCCGGGAAAGACCGGAAGTCGCCGTGCTTTGCGATTACCCCGAGTTCCATTTCCAGTTGGCGGCGCGCCTCCGTACCCTGGGTATACGGACGATTTGTTATATTCCGCCTAAAGTCTGGGTCTGGCGGAGAAGCCGACTGCGTTTCCTCGCCACGAACTACGACCGTGTCTTGTCGATTCTTCCTTTCGAGGAATCCGTCTATGCCGGATCGGGCGTTTCCTTTCGTTATGTCGGGAATCCACTCATGGACGAACTTCCGCTTTCGCTTACGCGCGAGGCGGCGAGGGAGAGGCTCGGTATCGCACCCAACGTGCGAACGCTGCTCCTGATGGTCGGTAGCCGGCCTTCCGAATTCGATTACCATCTCGAACCGATGATCGAGGCGGCTTACCGCGTCCGCGCGAAGTATCCGGGTGAAGCCTTTCGGGTGCTGGCGCCGCTTCCGATGACCGCGAATCTGGAAGAGTTTCGTCGGCGAATCGATGCCGCAGTCGCGAAATTGCCGGCCGAGCTTCGATCGACCTCTCCGCTCGATTTGAGGGCCAGTCTGGGGGATGCGTGGACGGCCATGAAGGCGTCGGACGCGGGCCTCGTAAAGTCCGGCACTTCGAGCCTCGAAGCTGCGCTTCTGGATTGTCCGCACGTCGTCGTCTATCGCGGCCACCCTGTCTCACAATTTCTCTTTAAGCACGTCGTTCGTTATCGCCGCGCGATTTCGCTTACGAATCTGATCGGGGCCGCGCCGAAGGAAGAAAAGCTCGTCCCGGAGCTCATTCTAGAGAACTTCACCGTCGAGCGAATGGTCCAACAACTTTTGCCGCTTTTCGATGGCGATGCCGGCGAACGCCAGCGCCGGGGATTCGCCCGGATTCGGGAAATCCTCGGTTCGACAAGCCCTTCCGAGAAAGTCGCCGAGGAAATTCTCTCGGTCGCGAACGCGACGTCCGGAGGGGCATGATGAAGATTCCCAAGTCCACACGGCAATGGGTCTCGCTCGCCTGGTCCGGCGTGAATCGTCTTGCGCGCGAAGCTCGCGATCGGCGCTGGATCGAAGCTCGCCAGCTCCCGGTCCGAACGATCGGAGTGGGTAATCTCCAGGCCGGGGGGACGGGCAAGACGCCGCTCACGATTCGTATCGCTCAGGAGGCGATCTCCAGAGGATCGCAGGTCGCTATTCTGACTCGAGGGTATCGTTCTTACTGGGAAGGTCGGGGCGGCATACTTGCGCCGGGTGATCCCGTTCCTTCCCCAGACTTGTGTGGAGACGAAGCGGCCCTCATGCGTGATCGCGTGCCCGGCGTCTGGATCGGCGTGGGCGCGAACCGAGTCGCGCAGTTCGATAAGCTTCAGTCCGCAGCGACGATGCGAACCGGGCGTGGTTTCGATCTCGTGATTCTCGATGATGCGCTCCAGCACTGGAAAATTCTCTGTGATCGCTACGTCATCGCGATAACGGACTCCCCGTTTGGAGATCGGTTCTTTCGGGAGAGTTTTTCGGTCGTACGGCCACAAGATCTGGTCGTCCTGACGAAGGGGGCCCGGTTTCCGTCGGAGCTTCGCGACCACGCGCTCCGAGCGCATATCCGGTATCGGCTCGGCACCCCGCGCCGAGATCGGCGCTACCGGTTCGTCGCTGCTTTAGGGGATCCCGAGCGTGCGCGCGAAAGTCTCATCGAGGCGGGGTACCCCATCCAGGGAATGACGGTTTTCCCTGATCACTACGAATTCAAAGCCGTCGAGGTCGAACGAATCCTCGCCGAAGCGAGCGATCTCTCCGAGACGGTTCTCCTTTCCGGAAAAGACTGGGTAAAGTGGCGCGCGCTCGGAGTTCGTGAGGATCAGGTCGACGTCGTGGAGCCGGAGATCGAGTTTCTCGAAGGGGAAGAAGTGTGGCGCCAATTCCTCAAGGACTAGCCGACCGGCTGAAGAGTCTGGTCTCGGCCTGGGCCGCCGGAATCTATTTTCTGCTTCCCGAGCCGCTCCGTCGCGCGCTGCTCGGGCTCCTCGTGAGGCTGCTTCCCTGGGATGGCGCGAGCCGCCGAATCATGGAAGCGAATTTAATTTTCGCCTATCCGGGAAGAGTGCCGGCGAGGCAGGAGCTTCGGCGCACGCTCGAAACCGAGGCGAAGATTCGCCACCTTCGGCTGACGTTGGAGAGGATGGGCGGCTGGCGCGCGGATCGGGCCACCGTAAAAGGTCTTTCCCACTGGGAAGCGCTGGGAGCCAGAAAATCGACGGCTCTTCTCGTGATCAGCGACCTGGGAAGCCCGGAAGTGGCACTGCTCAAGCTGAAGGAAGCGGGAATCGGCGCACGCAGCGCGATTCGCTTCGAGAGAGCATCGCCGGGGCACTCGGTCCGAATTCCCTGGTTTGGGGTTCCCGTCACGACCTCAGTCGCCCCGATGGAATTCGCGCGCGAAACCGGAGCGGCCGTGATTCCGGTGGTGAGTTATCGAAATCCTCGGGACGGCGAATTCATCGTCGAAATTTTGCCTGAGGTCCCGTGGGTACGGATGCCCGCCGAGCCGGATCTCGAGGTGGCCGTGAACACGGCAAGTCTTGCCGGGCGATTCGAAGAGAAACTGCGCGCCTATCCGGCCGACTGGCCTTGGTGGCGCCTTCGCTTCGACGGGGATCTCGAACCGCTTCGTGATGGGGAGTGGCGCGAGCCTCGCTTTCCGCGCTAGTTTCCATTAAGCTTTCGATATGTCTCGACTTTCGTCCCGTCTCCGCCAAGGTGCCCTTCTCTCCGCGCTTTTTTACGGTCTGCTCGCCTGTTCGAGCGGCTCGAAGGTCGTGCAGCCGCTTCCGAAGGAATTGCCGCCGGAGCTTCAGGCTAAGTTCGAAGTTCTCGAGGCGAAAAAAAAGCCCGAACCGATGCCGGAACCGAGCCCGACCCAGGTGACGACGAAAAAAGGAAAAACCGCGAAGAAGGTTCCGCCGAAGAAAGCCCCGAAGAAGGGGAAAGAGAAAGCCGCGTTCGTCTATCCGGACCGCGCGCCGAAGAATCCGCCCTTCTGGGTCGGCGAAAAACAAACGCTCGAAATCACTTATATCGGGATGGCGGCGGGCGAGTTCACTTCCGAAGTGCTGCCCGTGAAGATGATTTCGGATCGAAAAGTATATCACCTGCTCGCACGCGCGAAGAGTTCGAAAGTGATGAACTTGTTTTATACGTTAAACGACTCGATCGAAAGTTTCTGGGACTATTCGGGTCTATTCTCTCACCGTTTTCACATGGTGCTCGACCAGAGTAAGCAAAAGCGCGACGCCCTCGAACTTTTCGATTCCGAAACGAAGAAGGTCTTTTACTGGAACCGGAAGAACCATGTGACGAAGGGGGTTTCCGAGTCGAAAGACTATTTCGATATGACCCCGTTTTCACAAGACAGCTTTTCGGCGCTATTTTACCTGCGCACGCTGCCGCTGGAAACCGGGAAAGTCTATACCTTCCCGGTCGTGAGCGAGGGAAAATCCTGGGAAGCGGTCGTCACCGTCGTTCGCCGCGAGATGATGGATACGCCGATGGGTAAGAAACAATGCATCGTCGTGCGCCCGCAGACCCGTTACCAGGGCGTGATGAAGCAGGAACGCGGCGAAAGCTACATTTGGCTGACCGACGATGATCGTCGATTCATCGTGCGACTCGAAGCGAAAGTTAAGGTCGGCTCCGTCGCGGCTCGGCTCACGAAGATCGAGCTGGGCGAAAAGCCGGTGGAGGAAGAAAAGAAGGAAACTCCGAATGGCTGACCAGCCTCGGACGATTCTGGTCCGGGCTCCGAATTGGATCGGCGATCAGGTCCTCGCATTTCCGTTTTATCACTATCTTCGTAAAGCGTACCCGGGGGCGCGGATCACTTCGGTTTGCGTCCCGTGGGTCGCGGACCTCCAGTTCCGGGGGTTGATCGACGAGACCGTCGTGCTCGAGAAGCCTCGGATCGGCGCGGGTTTCGTCGAGAAATTCAAGCTCCTCGATCGCCAGGCGAAAGAACTCGGAGAGCGAAGGAAATGGGATCTCGGCATCTCGCTGCCGAATTCTTTCTCCTCTGCCTGGTTGCTTCGCCGCGCGCGCGCGCAGATCCGGAGAGGATACGGAGCCGACGGACGCGGAGTTCTGCTCACCGAGGGTCTTCGCATTCCGGATGAACGCTTCGGAGTTCACCACCGCGCGCAGGCCTACGTCGACCTGCTCCCTGCGGCGGCCCGTCCGAAGCGGGAGGTCCGGGATTTCTGGGACCAGATGCCCGAGAACGAACTCGACGAACCGATTCCCGGGGAGATGGCGAAGTTCGATGCCGACCGGCACTGGCCGGGCGAGCGGCTCGCGCCACCCAAAGGATATTATTGGGTGCTCGCTCCCGGAGCGACGGCTGAATCGCGCCGATGGCCGGTCGACTACTTCGTGGGTCTCGCGAAATCGATCGCCCAGGCCACGAATCTCACCGGAATCATCGTCGGAGGTCCCAAGGAGGCGCCCATCGCGGATCGACTCTGTCGTGACGAAGAGCTGCGCCTGGTCGATTACACCGCGCGCGGACCGGTCACCTCGCTCGTGGAGCTTTTCCGGGGCGCTGAATTCACGGTGACGAATGAATCCGGGCTCGCGCATGTGGCTTCGTTCTGCGGTTCCTTCACGCAGATTGTCTGCGGTGCCGCCGATCCGCGCCGCACGAAACCGACGGGCCCCGGACTCGTGCAGATTTCGCTGAATTCCGTCGAGTGCTGGCCTTGCGAACGAAATGTTTGCGGTCAGTCGGCCGACCGAAAAATCCAATGTCTGACCGGGATCAAACCCGAGACCGTCTGGGAGGAGATCCGCCGTGGAATTAAAAAGAACGCTCGTTGAGCGCGCGGACTCCCTTCGGAAGGAATGCCGACCGCTCTTCGTCTGTCTTTCTCGATCCTGGGGCGGGCTTGAGCAGACGGTCGCATTCGACGCCCAGGAATTCGCCCGATACGAGCTTCCGGTTCGGGTCGCCGTGCTTCGCGATTCACCCATCCATCGCGCGCTTTCGGAAAAGACGGGTGTCACGGTGCTTCCTCTGGACTACCGCCCGCGCGATACGCTCGATTTCCATTTTCGAAACGACCTGGAAAAGTGGATCGATGCCGGCGAGGTGAACCTCGTCCATACGCACCAGACGACGCTGCTGGGTTCGATCTCGCCGTGGGTTTGGAAAAAGAAGCGGATTCCGCTCATCGCCTCCCGGCATATCATGAGCAATCACGACAAACGCAACTGGATCCATTCCTTCATCTACCAACGCGTGGATTCGCTGTTGGTCATGAGCGAGGCGCTCCGCGAGAACGTCCTTGCGACCCATCCGATCGACGATCGCAAAGTCGAAATCGTGAATCTAGGCTTGGATTTCGAGCGCTTCAACCCCGAGCGGGTGGACGCGCGCCGGCAGCGTGCCGACTGGGGTGCTGCCGACGATACGGTCGTCGTCGGACTCGTGGGCCGGATCGATCCGGCGAAGGGGCAAGGGACGTTCATCAAAGCGGCGGCCGGCCTGATGAAGCGGATCGGTAGCGATCGGAAGCTTCGTTTCGTCGTGGTCGGCGAAGAAACGCTCGGCAGCGAGGACGGGCATCTCGAGGAACTCAAGGCGATGGTGACCCAGTTTCACCTCGAAGAGTCCGTTCTGTTCACGGGCTATATGGAAAACATTCCCGAAGTCATGCAGGCGTTCGACGTCTTCGTGATGCCCTCGAAGCAGGAGGCTTTCGGTCTCGTCGCCATCGAAGCGATGGCTATGGAGTGTCCGATCGTGATCTCGAGCGGCGGAAGTGCGCAGGAGATCGTCGGACGGGAAGAGTTCGGACTTCTCACCCGGCCCGACGATGCATTCGACCTCCAGCACCGGCTGCGCGCTCTCATCGAAGACGAGGCGACTCGTCAGGAGATGGGCCGGCGAGCGCGGCTGCATGTGAAATCGAAGTACGATTGTCGACTTCGCCTTCAGCGCACGCTCGAAGTTTACCAAAAGGCGTTCGAGAAGCGCGGTACGTTCTCGGGGCACTAAAAAGCCCGACTGCGAAGCGCAGCCGGGCTTTTTTAGAATTTCATTCCTGGAGTTACCGGCCAGCCGGGCGTCGAGCGCCGAGCGTGGGCCATTTCGAACCGCTGCGCGGAGGCTTCGGATTTCTGCCTTCCACCGCGTACCAGCAGGCGGGACGCACGCCGAGCGTTTCGCCGAGTTCCGCTGCGCAAGTGCCGGGCTTCGGATCGGATTCGGAAACGGCATCGTCTTTCGATTTCGAGCAAACGGCGCCGGCGAAGTAGGTGTCCAGGCGGCACTGGGCCGCAGGATGGTTATCGTCGGTGCTGTCGACCACGCGGGTGTCGGGCTTTTCGAAGTCCGTATCGCCGGTCTTCCGAAGGGCGCCCAGCGTGTCGGCGAGAGTTTTGCCCGCCATCGCCGCGCGCTTACAGATCGCAAGATCTTCCGCTTTATCGAACGCCTTCTGGCAGCGTTCGGTCACGACCTGGGGGATTTCCATCGCGGCCACGATCGCCGTGTTATCTTCGTCCTTCCAGATCTCGCGGGCGCATTTCAGCGTCGCGAAATAGTCGGACTGGCCTTCGTTCGAAGCCCACATGCTGCCTTTTTTCGGCGCGCCACCGATGTGGTGGCCCGTCTCGTGGCAGATCACCATCATGAAGCCGTCGGCCGACACCTTTTCGTGGCGGGCGAGACCTCCGAACATGTGAACTTCGGAAACGTTGCCTTTGCGGGTCGCGTAGGCGTTCACGGTTCCATCTTCCCAGTCGGCGATGATTTTGAACTCGCGGCCCTGAGCGGTGAAGACGCCTTCGTAAGTCTTCTGGGCCTTAGCAACCGCGTTAAAAAACTCTTCCTTGGTAGTCGCGTAATTCGCAAAGCGACTTACGGGAATATACAAGTTGTTCTCTGGAAAGATGCCTTCCTTACCATTGGACGTACACGCCAATGCCACAGAAGCCGGGACGACGGCCAATGCGGCAAGGGTGCCGAGTAGTGCTTTATTCAATTGTTCCCCCAATTTCGACGTTCCATCAGTGGAACGTTTGGCTACAGCCAGAAAAAACGCTAACCGCGATCCGAAATTCTGTCAAAATTCCGCCTGCTCTTTTTTTGACGAAATCCTGACAAACGACAGCGCGAAGCGGCAAAAGACCTTAGAAGCTTCTTATAATCGAGCTGACGCCAAAAACCTGAATATTCCCGGGGAGATTGGTTCTCGACATTCTGCGGAAAGCTTCCTATACCCAATCACACTCCACCCGAATCTGCTCGAGTCACCTCTCCATTTCTGCTTTGCGGAATGAGGCGACAGGGCCCGGGATGCGAGTCGAAAAGTGAGTTCAAACTCAATGGCTGCTACTCAAACCGCATCGAAATCCGAAAACAAAAAACCACCTAAGAATCAATCTTGGATGGACGACTTCTCCGCCTTCCTGGGTGAAGAAGAAACGACCGCGAAAAAATTAAACACCGCCGAGAACTTCGAAGAGATGTTCAAAGCGACCGAACAAACCGGCGAGATCAAAGAAGGTGAAGTCGTCGACGGCACCGTGATCTCGATCAGCGCCGAATACGTCACGGTCGATATCGGCTATAAGTGTGAAGGCCTCGTGCCGACGCAGGAATTTAAAGACGCGCAAGGCGTGGCCCAAGTCGCCGTCGCCGACGTCGTTCCCGTCTACATCGAGCGCATGGAGATGGAAAACGGCTTCATGCTCCTCTCGAAGGACAAAGCCGAAATCATCCGCGCCTGGGACGAGATCTCGGCGGCTTGTGAAAAGGACCAGCTCGTCGAAGGAACCGTCATCGCCAAGGTGAAAGGCGGACTTTCCGTCGACATCGGCGTGAAAGCGTTCCTCCCGGGCTCCCAGCTCGATACGAAGCCAGTCAAGAACCTGGATAAGTTCGTGGGCAAGCGCCTGAAGTTCAAGATCATCAAGTTCAACAAAAAGCGCGGGAATATCGTGCTTTCTCGCCGGGCGGTCGTCGCGCAAGAGCGTGAACTCCAGCGCGCCGAGACCCTGGCCAACCTGCAAGAGGGAATGGTCGTCGCAGGTACCGTGAAGAACATCACGGAATACGGCGCGTTCATCGATCTCGGCGGGATGGACGGACTTCTCCACATCACGGACATGAGCTGGGGCCGCATCAAGCACCCAAGCGAGATGTTCGCGGTGGGCGACGAAGTGAAAGTGAAGATCCTGAAGTACGACCGCGAGAAGGAACGTGTATCCCTCGGTCTGAAACAGATCTCCGCCAACCCATGGGACGATGCCGAATTCAAGTATCCGGTCAGCATGGTCGTGAAGGGCAAAGTCGTCTCGCTGAAAGACTACGGCGCGTTCGTGGAACTCGAAGGCGGAGTCGAAGGACTCATTCACGTCTCCGAGATGTCCTGGACGGAGCGCGTGAAGCATCCTTCGAAGGTCCTCAACGTCGGCGACGACGTCGAGTGCAAAGTCCTCGAAGTCGACACCAAAGCGAAACGCATCTCCCTCGGCCTCAAGCAACTCCAGGACAATCCTTGGGACCAGCTCGAGATCAAATTCCCGATCGGCTCGATCGTGGAAGAAGCCGAAGTGAAATCGGTCACCGACTTCGGCGTTTTCGTCGACATCGGCATGGGCATCGACGGCCTGATCCACGTTTCGGACCTGGCCTGGACGAAGAAATTCAACCACCCATCCGAGAAGTACAAGAAGGGCGACAAAGTGAAAGCCGTCGTCCTCGGTATCGACAAAGCGAACGAGAAGTTCTCTCTCGGCGTGAAGCAGCTCGAGCGCGATCCTTGGGATTCCCTCAAGGCTCGTTACAAGACCGGCCAGGCCATCGACGGTAAAGTCACGAAACTCACCGACTTCGGTGCATTCGTGGAAATCGAAGAAGGCGTCGAAGGACTCATCTATGTGTCCGAGATCGCCGATCACCGCATCGAGAAGCCAGCTGACGTGCTGAAAGTGGGCGATACGGTTCGCGCGGAGATCCTCTCCATCGAGCCGAAAGAACGCCGCATCGGCCTTTCGATCAAGCAACTCGGTCGTACGGAAGAGCGTAGCGCGTACAATACGTACGCGGGCGACGCTTCGAAGAAGACCTCGATGGGCGATCTCCTCGGCGACAAGCTGAAGGCCGCTCTCGATAAAGACAAAAAGGGCGAATAACTCGTCTGAGAGTGAAAACTCTTTAAAGGATCAACCAACGCCTCGGAGGATTCCTCCGGGGCGTTTTTTATTTCCCGCTCTTCGATACCGAGTCGATCGTTCGGAACCGTGGCCCGTTTGTCGCCGAAGGTCGGTCGGAATGGACGAGATGGTCGGGATGGAGTCGCGGTTTGGATCTCAGATCGGACTGGACTTCCTTTCGGGTAGAAATCCCATCCTGGATGGCGAACTGCTCGCGATCCAGGATCCGATCCGTAAGTGCGGGCGCTTTCTCGGGATCTTTCGAATGGAGCTCGTAACAAAAACTTTCCGGCGCAAGCATTGCGGTCATTAAAAAGAGTCTTGGATCTGAGAGCAGTTTCGTTCGTTCGGTCGTGCCTC
>CAZIAL010000016.1:0-43809 GCA_964536965.1 uncultured Bacteriovoracaceae bacterium | reverse complement strand
AGTCATCAGGGGGGCCAGGTTGAGAACGGCCGCGGCTCCGAAGGTAGCCAGCGCGAGCCGCCCGCTGGTCCGAAAGAGATAGTAGTTTCTGGTTTGTTGGAGCTGTTTAAGGGTGCTTGAGCTCACGGCTTCTCCTGCGAGAACGGCCTTGTGGGTCACTTCAGCGCGCGCAAGCTTTATGGCATCGTCATGAAGCTGGGAAAGGCTTCGATTGCGGCTCTCGTAGATGGGCTTATAGGTTCGGAAGCCGGAGAGGTATTTTGATTCGGCTTCGCTCAGTTCTTGGGCGATTTTCTTTCCGAATTCGGCGTGGAGTTTTTCTTTGGTCTCCTGAATGGCCTTGAGTTCCCCCTGGGCGCGGATCAGAAGCTCGGTTTCACGCTTGAGCCCGACGATCTGGGTGGTCGCCAGCAGCCCTCCCCCAAGCGCTCCGAGTCGATAGGCGAGGAGATCGCGTGTTTCCGGATTGGTGATTTTATCGATGATGAAATCTTGGATTTTACCCACTTCCGGAAAGTAAGGGGGTTCGCTGGCGATGACAGGGGATCCCGAGCAGAATGCGGCGAAGATCGCGAGCCACGAAAATGGATTTCGACCAGGATTCATTTTTTCTAAGCCTCCTTCGGGGGCGCACGCTGCCCTATCCAGTCTTCCGTCCGGAAGGTAAGGGGGCGGCCACGAGTTAGTTTTCGCGGTTCCGGCGGACCGGGCCTCGCCTCGGGAAGTGGGGCCTTCATGCACGATGAAGAAACCCTAATTGTTGCGGGACCCCTTGTTATTTTAAGTGAAACTTTCGAAGATCACGGCCAAGGAGACTTTTATGAAAAATATTCTGATGATTCTTAGCGTCTTTGCGCTGGGTACCTCGAATGCGAACGCAATGTTGAAGGTGAACCTGCTCGGTGGACTAAACTTCGCCGACTACTCCGGCAGCGCGGCCATCTCCCCGAAGGCAGCCGGCACTTACGGAGCGACTTTGCAGTTCGGCGCTCTTCCGGGATTCGATTTTGAGACCGGCGTCCTTTCCGTAGGAAAGAAAACCGAGACTTCGGTCGGACCAATAAAAGTCGAAGCATCGACCCGCGGATGGGAAGTTCCTTTTATGCTCCGTTTTACCGCGCTGCCCGTCCTGGATCTGGGCGGCGGTCTCTATTATGCGATCGTCGGAGACGATGACGAGGCCGATTACGGGGCCAAACTCAGCGCACGTGCGCGATTCGGGCTTGCTCCGATGACCGACTTTCTCTTCGACCTGAGCTATAACTTCGGACTGAAGGATTTAGGCGGATCGGCCAAGACCCGGGACTATGCGGTGTTGGCCGGACTTTCCTTCGGGTTCTGATCGGTCAGAGGGATGATTTCATAAGCGGCGCCTCGGGAGCCTCTCCCGGGGCGCCGTGCGTTTTCGGAACCTGACGCGCGCCGCCTGGGTATTTCCTGCCGATTGAGGCGCACTCGCGGGCCTTCGACAATAGTGGGGATGCATTCGGTTCGAACCCTGTTTGGCCTTCTCGCGCTTCTCGCCGTTTGCGAACCTGGTTTCGCCCGCGCGGGTGATCTCGCGCTCGTCGGGGGCGCGAACTTCTATAAACCTTCGCTTAACCCGGAGCCCGCGGCGGGGACCGACCGCTCCACGAACGCCGCGTTCGATTTCGGGGCCTTGGCTTCGCGCTCCCTCGGAGGCGCCTATCGCCTGGAGAGCGGCCTGATTCGGCACTCGCGCTCGCGTGAACTTCGCTCCGCGACCGCGACGACCCAAATCGGCTATCGGAGCTGGATGATTCCGCTCAGTCTCCAGTTCATGCGGGCTGAATTCCTCGGATTTGGCTTCGGACCCTACCTCGCGATTCTCGAATCGAAATCGGACACCCGAACCACTTCGTCGCTGCTCGGGAATTCGCGGACGAAAGCGAAGGACCCGAATCGCGCCGGAGTCGATCTCGGGCTGCGCGCGAATCTTCGGATCGCCATTCCCGTCGGTGGTGATTGGAAAGCGATCGGCGATTTTTCCTATCTGCTCGGATTCACGGATCTGAATAAGAGTCCTGTCGCCGACGACAAGAATCAGGAAATCCTCTTGCTCGTGGGCCTGCAAATCCCATTTTCGAGTCTACGCGCATCTGAAAACCCGTCCGCCGTTCCCGGAGAAACTCCATGAATCCTTCCGACCAAGAACCCAGTCTGAATCCCGCATCGTCTGCATCCGAAACGACTTCGGCGAGCCCGGTACATCGGGTCGAGCCGACCCGGCGGACCTCGTGGAAACCCCTCGCGCTCATCTTCGGCATCTCCGGGCTGTTCTTCGTTCTGTTCGTCGTCGGGTCGTTCGTCTTTTTCCGGAAGGGCATGGATGGAGCCGGCAAGTCCGCGGCCCGATCCATCTTCCGCGAGCAAGGGGTCGGAGTGCTCAAGATCAAGGGCGTGATCATGAACTCGGAAAAGGCGCTGAAGGCGATCGAGTCGTTTAAGGAAAATCCCGAGGTCAAGGCCCTCGTGGTTCGCATTGACTCGCCCGGAGGCGCCGTCGCGCCGTCGCAGGAGATCTACGACGCGATCAAAGCATTCCCGAAACCGAAGGTCGCTTCCATGGGTAGCGTCGCGGCGAGCGGCGGATACTATATCGCGGTCGCGACGGATCGAATCTTCGCCAACGCCGGGACGATCACGGGTTCGATCGGAGTCATCATGGAATTCGCCAATCTCGAGAAACTCTACGAATGGGCGAAGGTGAAACGTTTCTCGATTAAGACCGGAAAGTTCAAGGACGCGGGTGCGGAGTATCGCGAGATGCAGCCGGAAGAACGAGGGCTTCTTCAGGGCATGGTGGACGACGTTCTGCTCCAGTTCAAGACCGCCGTCGCGGAGGGGAGGAAGCTGTCGCTCGATGAGGTCACGCCGCTCGCGGATGGCCGAATTTTTTCGGGATCGCAGGCGAAGACCGCCAGGCTCGTCGACGAACTTGGTGGAATCGACGCCGCGATCGAAGCGGCGGCGAAGCTCGGCAACATTACGGGCAAACCTCGGATCATTCACGAGGAGAAAAAACGCCGAGGATTTCTGGAGCTGATCGAAGACCAAATGGGCAGTGAAGACTCGGAAGGAGGCGAGGCCCGCGGTTCGAATCGTCTCATCTCGGCCCTGCAGCAGGCCGTAGGGTTGGATCGAGTCCGGTCGCTCATCGAGCCGGGAATCTACTGGATATGGAAAGGCGCACTCTGATAGAAGCGATTCGATGCGTACCGTACCTCGTAAAGCCGCTCTACAGATTCTGAACGAAGTCCTCGCGAATTCGCGCACGCTCGACGAAGCGATCGAGCTCGCTTGCGCCCGGGGCCCGGCGACTTCCACCACGGATCGTGCCTGGCTGACGGAGATATCGAGTGGGGTCGTCCGGCATTTGCGGCGCCTGGATCTCACGATCGATAGCTACGCCCTCAAGAAAAAACCGACGGGCAAGATCCGGAAGATTCTGCAGATCGCCGTCTACCAGTTGCTTCATCAGGATCGAGTTTTCCCGGCGACGGTCGTTTCCGAGACCGTCGATTTCATTAAAGCAGAAGAAGGCGAGTTTCCCGCGAAGTTCGCCAATGCGCTCCTTCGGAAGGTGGCCGAGGCCCGCGCGGAATGGCGAGAGCCGCGCGCTCCTGGCCCGAAGGCGAGCCTGGACGAAAAGGCGGCATGGGCCAGCCTTCCGGCATGGTGGTGGAAGAAGTGGGAGACGGCCCATGGATATGAAAAAGCATGCGCGATCGCCACCGCATCCCTGGAACGTCCGGAAACGTGGTTTCGAATTCGCGACTCCGCGAAACTCCCCGCATTTCTCACCGCGGGACCGGTGCCGGGCTCCGCTCGGCTGAATCAGGAGCTTCCCGAGGCGGGGGGGATCGCCCAGCTGCCTGGATTTTCCGAGGGGCAGTGGATCGTCCAAGATCTTGCGAGCCAGATTCTCGCGACGCGATTCTCGGAAAAGCTGAATAGCCTGAAGAACCGCAAGATACTGGATCGCTGCGCGGCCCCGGGAGGAAAGAGCGTCGCCTTGGCTTGGCTCGGCGCCGACGTTTACGCGGCCGATTCGAGCGATGGGCGAAGAAAGATTCTCGAAGAGACCGTTTCGCGAGCGGCGCCGGCGGTAAAGATTCTGAGAGAGTCGGAGATCGAAACGAAAGCCCCGTATTCCGCGGTGTGGATCGACGCTCCCTGCAGTGGATCAGGAATTCTTCGTCGTCATCCGGACGTCCGATGGCTTCGCAAAGAAGCCGATCTGGCGGGGCTGATCGAAATCCAGCGGAAGCTCTTGCAGGATGCGTTCGCCCTGGTCGAGAAAAGCGGCATCATCTTTTATAGCGTTTGCTCGCTTTTCGCCGAAGAAGGGCGGGAGCGCGTCCGTGAATGGGCCCACGGACATGGTTCTGCGGTCCGGATCGTCGAAGAAATCGAGCTTGGACCGCACCAGGAGCCCTCCACAGACGGATTTTACGGCGCGATTCTCGAGCGGATCTAGTCACTCACCTGGCGATGGCTTCGCGGAAGCCCGGCTTTTCGGATAACGAATCTCCGTAACGCCGGCCCCGAGTGACGCTTCCGGAGCGGCTTCCTCGGACAGGGCGGAAGGAGTCGCAGATTCGGCTTTTTCGGACTTCCGCTTCGAATTTTTCGGATAACGAATTTCCGCAGGGATGTTTCCGGAGGGAAGCGGAGTGCTCGAGTCTTCGTACGCGGAGGAATCGGGGATTCCTCCGGTCAGCGGATTGTCCCTCGGCGCGCTCGCTCCAATGTCTTTCGGGTCGATCCGCCGCGCGTTCGCGCGCTTCGAATAAGCTTCGTCGAGCGCTTGTTTCTTCGGGCCCACGATTTTTTCCCGCAGCGAATGCAGTTCGCTCGGCGCCAGGTCCTTCTGCTTTTTCACTTCGTCCGCGAACTCCTGTTTAGCGGCCGCATATTCGGATTCGAGCTTCGCGAAATCGGCATCGGAAGGCAGGTCGGCCGAATTCCCCACCGCCGGAAAAATCGTGAAGAGAATCAGGAATGTCAGAATCGACACACGTTTCATGAGCTCCCCGAAAAAGAGAAAAGGCTTCTAATGCATATTGTCACCGCGTGGTTCGAGAATGTAAAATGGAAAGGTACGTGGGGAGTTTGTGGGTTGCGAGCGGAGGGGTCCGCTTGCCAGAAACGAAGGGGTATTATGTTCCGAACCGTGATCCGTTTCGCATTCATTGCGACCGGCGTCCTCTGGATGCCGTCTACCGTCGGCTATGCCGCCGGAACGAACGCGCTGAAGAACGTCATCGCGCTTCCTTGCGACCGCGCCCCCTTCGGGAAATGCGCGGACCTGCCGAAAACGATCCTCGAAAAGAGGACGGCTTCGGGCGAGCCGCTTTTCGATTCGATGGTTCGCGAGATGATCGACGGGGTCTACGAAGGAAAGTTTTACCCGAATGGAAAGGGCGACTCCGCCGCGAATAAGAAATTCGAAGTGGTGGGAGCTTCTCCCATCTGCGCGGCGATGCCCATTTCGGAGAAGTCCTGTCAGACGGAAAAAGACAAGAACTGGAAAGGCGACGCCTGCCTGCCCTATGCGCGGGTCGGCTATACCAGCCTCGACAAAGGTTCGTTCTCGCTGCGGACCACCGCCGGTTCCGCCGAGACTTCGCGCATGGCGAGTTTTCTCGTCCTCGCGATATCGGACGAGGCGGAGGCGATTCGGGAAGAAATCCGGGCGAATCGCTTCACGATCGATCCGAACAGCGGATGCGCGTCGCAGGGTCGCGATCTTTATGATCTGGTCGAAGCGCAGAAGAGAGTGCGCGGTCTCGAGGACATCCCTCGCTGCGACGTCTCGAATACCGAGGCCTGCAGCGTGAAAAAGTATTTCGAAGGATCGATGGAAAGCATCGTCACGGGCTACCTCTATGTAGCGCGCTGCCGCCTCGCGGAGAACGCGGCGAAAGTCTACCGCTCGACGACGAAAGATTATATCGGAAGTCTGGAAGCGAACGCCTATCGGCCCTGTCTCCAGAGCTGCGATGCCGAAACGGATTGCCTACAGAAGTGTTACGAGCAGAAGGCGGCGAAATGGATCGACGATCAGGCCTCGAAAAACTTCCGTCGCGTGGCTTCGAGCTGCGGAAAGAGCTGAGCATGAAAAGCATCATCTTACTGATTTCGGCATCGGCGGCGGGTTTCCTGGTTTCTTCGGCTCGGGCGGACGAACAGTGTAAGCTCGTGATCGGGCAAAGTTGTCAGGGGCAGGAAGTCTACATCATGAACTTCAACCGCGGATCGAACTCGGCGAATCGAGGCGACTGCCAGAACTTGCCGACGATCTGCAAGCTTTCGCAGTTCCAGCCCTGGATTCGGGAGTTTAAAAGTTCCGGGGATTCGCGCCATGGCATCTACGGCCCCCTCGATAACTCGGACGCCGTCGATAGCAAAGGGCGCATGCTCCTTGTCGCGGATAAGTTCGTGACGAAATGTTTCAAGAAACGCCGTAACGGCGGATCCTGGGAACATCAGGGGACCCAGCGGTGTGAAAAGTCGGACGAGATGTGCGGAGGAGGTCTGGTCTTTAACCCGACGCTCGCGAAGTGCGAAGTGAAGGCGCCTTCGGGCGACACGGACAGCGCGGACGCTTCGGGCGCGATCGGCGTGGGATTCCAGATGGTCGAAGCGCAGCTCAATCATTTTTCGACGGGAGACGAAATCAACCCGAATTTGCAGCAGTCGCACGCCGTCGCGGGCACCGACGAGACGGGCCTGATCGAGCCGAAAGCCGCGACCGCGGGGAAAGACATCAGCTTTAAGTCCTCGTCGCCTACGGGGCGCGGCTCTCGCTCCGGCAAGGGCGCGCTCGGAAGCGCGGGAATGAACGGGTCCGGCGCTTTCGGTGCGGCGACCGCCGGCGGGATGGAAGCGGGCAAGGAACCGGAGAAATCGGGAGATGCGTCGCAGTTCGCTTCGATGAGCTTCGGTCTAGAAAAGGACGGGGTCGTTTCCGGAACCGGTGGCGAAAACGGAATCGGAAAATCCGGCGGACCTTCCTGGTTCGGCTCGGGCGGGGATTCCGCGACGGCGGGAGGATCTTCCGGAGACCAAGGTTTCGGCGAAGGTTCGGCTTCGCGAGGGCTCGCTTCGGGGGAAATGCTGAAAGTCGAAGACCCGGCCAACTACTTCATGATGAGCGATATCGATCTTTCCCTCTTTAAACGCGTGACCGCGCAGTGCCGGAAAAAAGAGAAGGATCTCGTCCTCGCTCCGTAGGCGGCGAGTGCGCGCTTAGCGAAGCTTGATTCGCATTCCACGGCGGGCGATTTCGCCGATCTTCAGGGTATATCGGAGAGGCGCGTCCGGTTCGCAGAGGAGGACTTCCTTCTTCGCGCGCGGATCCCGCGAGAGGGGATCCGTCAGGACGAGTCGTTCTTTCGGCGGAACCGCCTCGGGATTACGATCGGTCTCCGACGTGATCCACAAGTAGGAATACTTCAGCCACTCTTTTTCTTTCGAGAGTCCTTTGGAGAAAAAGCCGAACCATTTTCCCGGGACTTTTCCGGGGATCGAAAAGTGGCACCAGTCTCGGCCGACCGCGAGCGGACAGCGTCCAGCATGGAGGCACGGGCCCCAGAGGCGATCCGGATTTACGTCGACGATGCCCTCTTCGAAGAAGAAGTCGCGAAGTTGGGAAAGGGTCTGCGATGGCGCCCGCGCGGCGGGCTCCGCCCAGAGAATGCCGCCGCCCTTTTTCGACAGTTCGAAAAGGTGGGTAAAGGGGCGCGGGTCGGGCAAACCGTCCTTCATCGGAAGGTATTCGTTCACGGTGTGACCGAAGAGTCCGAGCGAAACCGGCTCTTTTTCCTGATGGATCGTGCGCCAAAGGTCTCCGGTCACGAGCCGGACCTTCACCCGGCCGCGCGTTCGCGGGAACGATTCGGCAATCCGGGACAAGAGGGCCTCGCCGTCTTTCAGAATCGTCGCGTTCTGGTCGAAGAGAACGAACTCGATATTCTCGGGCAGGGGATCTTTGCGCGAAAGAAGGACGAGCAGAAGCGCGATCGATGCGGTCGCGGGTCCCGCGCCGAGGTCGATCGCGCGGAGCGTGCCGGTGCCGTGTCCGTGCGCGAGCGCGGCGTCGATCGCTTTCGAATGGAGCCCGAAAAGCGCGACGAATTTCGCGGCCTGCAGGGGTAGGAAATAAAGCAGGTAGCTCGAGCGATACTTCTCATGCGCAAGATAGTCGGCGAGATTTTTCGGACGTGCGTCCGTGAAAAGGTCGGAGAGCTCACGGACTCCGCGCAGGAAGAATTTTCCGTCTTCGCTGGAGAAGGGTTTTCCCTTCCAGCTTTCGCGAGGCGAATAGCGATCCTTCACCCAAGTCGGCAAACATTCGTCAAAAAACCACGTCCAGGACGGAGGGAAAACGACCGGGGCGGGCTCTCCCGGCAGAACTTGCCGAGCGGGACCCGCGGCCGTAGGCGCGGCGGGACGCGGGCGGCGCTCGCCGAGGCGAACCTTCAGTTTCTTCAGGGGGGATGTCTTCGATTTCCGAGGTTTCATGTTAAAATTTCAAGACGGTCCGCAGGGACTGGTGGAATGGAGATTCCCTTATCATGGAACGAAATCGACACGATGTCATTCGCGCCGCCTCCCGATCGATCTGGAAAGAACGCTTTACCCGAAACTTCCATTTCTTTTGCCCGATGTGCACGAGCCCGCGACGGATTGGAATGCATCCGCGGCCGGGTCAGCCGATCCATTTCGTTCAGATCGGTCTCACGGCCGTCGTATTCGCGTTCGCGCTCCAGGCGCTCTTTCCGTGGGTCGGGTTGCGGGGACTGGTTTCGTTCGTTCCGTTTTGGATCGCTTTCGAGACGATCTATCGAGCGAAAGTGCGTGGGTCCGTCGTCTGTTCGAAGTGTGGATTCGATCCCTTCCTCTATCTCGTGGACGTGGACCAGGCCCGAGCGGCGATTCGCGATCATTGGCGAATTCGGTTTGAGGAGAAGGGGATTCCGTTCCCCGAGGAGGAGCGTGGAAACCGCGCAACGCGTTACCAACGCAGCGCTTCCAAGGGGGCTCCGCGGTGGGTCGATCCGCGAAAAATAGGCGAGAATTCGCCGTCCAATTCAGCGGCCGAAGAGATGTTTCGTCCACTCGACTAGATTCTTTTTAGGCTCGATTCGAGAACTTGACCTGGGTGGACCCGAGCCCGTACACCGTGGGGCATGTCAGTAAATAAAGTCATTCTGGTGGGGAGATTGGGCCAAAATCCGGAAGTTCGGTACACGCCGAGCGGTTCCGCCGTTGCGAACTTCAGCGTCGCGACGAATGAGGCCTGGACGGATAAGAGTGGTCAGAAACAAGAGCGCACGGAATGGCACCGTGTGGTCGTCTGGGGCAAGCTCGCTGAGCTCTGCAACCAGTACCTCCAAAAAGGTCGCCAGTGCTACGTCGAGGGTCGTCTGCAGACCCGTTCGTGGCAGGACAAAGACGGTCAGACGAAGTATTCGACCGAAGTCCAGGCACAGACCATCCAGTTCCTGGGCGGTCAAGCCGGCGCGAGCGAAGGCCGCGCGATGAGCGGCGCGAGCGCGGGTCCGAGCCAAGGCTCGAACTTCGGCGGAAACAGCGCCCCGTTCAACAACGACAACTCCAACATGGGCGGATCCGGATTCGGAATGGGAGCTCCGGCGGAGCCTTCGTTCACTGAAGACGATATTCCATTTTGATGCGCGCTCTGATCGTCGTACCGACCTATAACGAAGTCGAAAATATTCAAGCATTGGTGGAGGCGGTTCTCGCCTCCACCCCTTCTTCCGTCGACCTGCTGATCGTCGACGATAATTCTCCGGATGGAACCGGGGCGATCGCCGATGTCATGGCCACGCGCCACGAGCCGCGCGTCCACGTCCTTCATCGCGATAAAAAGATGGGGCTCGGCACGGCCTATGTAAACGGCTTTCGCTGGGGGCTCGCGAAGCCCGAATACGCCGCGATCATCGAAATGGACGCGGACTTTTCCCATCACCCGTCCTACCTGAAAGACATGCTTTCCACGCTCGAAACGGCGGATGTCGCGATCGGATCGCGCTACGTCGACGGAGGTGGAACCCGAAACTGGGGCATCGGCCGCAAAATCCTCTCGCGGGGCGGAAGTTTTTACTCGCGGTTGATTCTTGGCGCCACGATCCGCGACTTTACCGGTGGTTTTAACGGCTGGCGCCGTCCGGTGCTCGAAGCCGTGGACCTCGGATCCCTTCGCAGCGACGGATACTCTTTCCAGATCGAGCTGAAATATCGCGCCTTCTTACGCGGTTTCCGGATTAAAGAGTTCCCCATCATTTTCGAGGACCGCAAGGTCGGTAAGTCGAAAATGAATAAGCGCATCGTTTTCGAGGCGCTCGCCCGAGTGTGGGGATTTCGCGTCCATTCCCGCAAGTTCTTGACGGGTTCGGCGCGCGCTCACTAGACTGGAACGGATGCTTCTTGCTTGCTTCCGATTCGCTCCCGCCCGGCTTTTCGCGGCCGCTTTGCCGTTTCTCGCCATCGGGTGTTCCTTCTCCAATGCCGTGGACGAAAGTCCCGCGCCGGCCGCATCCGCCACGCCCGCGGTCACGAAACCCGCAGGCAAGGAGAAGTTCTATTCCGTAATCCTGGTCGACAAAGCGACGAGCTCGATCGAACTCGCGAAACTGGTCGACGGCGAATACGTCACGCTGAAGAAGCTGCATGCCACGCTGGGAAAGGTGAAAGGCGACAAGCAGGAAGAGGGCGATCTGAAAACGCCGGAAGGAATCTATACCTTCACGGAGCTGAAGAAGGGCGCGGGACTCCCCGCCAAGTACGGCGCCATGGCTTTCACGACGAATTATCCGAATAATTATGATCAGATCGCGGGTCGCACCGGGCACGGGATCTGGTTGCACGCGACGAATGAACCGGCGCGGCTGAACGAGGACTACGACAGCGAGGGTTGCGTCGTGTGCAAAAACGACGAGATCGCGGAACTCGCGCCTTCCATTCGCCTGGGGTTGACGCCGATTCTCATTTTCCTCCAGCTGACCGACGAGTACCGCAAACCGGGCAAGGATCCGTCGATTCGGACGTTTTTCGATTCCTGGATCCATGCTTGGGAAACGCGGAACATCGACTCCTATATCGACCATTACCACTCGGACTTCTCAGCCCAGGGCAAGGACCGCGATGCGTGGAAGGATTACAAGTCCCAGCTGAACCGTCGCTATGCCGAGATCTCGATCGGGCCGGAGGACATTCTGTATTACCGTCACCCGAAGTATTGGATGATCACCTTCACGCAGAACTATCGATCGAAACTGAAGGGCGGTTCCTGGGGACATCGCTCGCGCGGAACCAAGATCCTCTACGTCGCGGAGGAAGCAGGGAAGCCGAAGATCATCGCTGAGACTTATACCCAGCTGATGTGGTGAGCGGAAGATGAAGGAAGCGACCAGCGGCACGAACCGAACCCAGATCGCGATTCTCGGCGCCGGTATCATCGGCAGCGCGCTGGCCATGGCGCTCGCGGAACAGGGCGCGAAAGAGGTCGTCGTTTACGACCCCGATCTCGAGGGGGTGCTTTCGAGCACGGAACTCAACGCCGGCGGGGTGCGCGCGACGTTCAATCAGCCGGCGAATATTCTCTGCTCGAAAATTTCCATCGACTACTTCGCCCAGCACGCGGCCGAGGTCGGCTATCGACCGGTGGGCTACCTCTGGATTCACGGCGAGGAGTCGCTCGCGAATGCGCGCCGATCCTATCCGCAGTGGGAAGCCGCCGGCTGGCCTTACGCGGAGTGGGACGTCGCCCGTCTGGTCGCTCATGCGCCGTTTATCGATCGCACCGACGGGATCGCGGGCGCGGTTTTCGCTCCTCGGGATGGGCTTCTCAACCCGAACCTGCTCAAGCTCCATTTTCGCGCGCGCGCGCGCGCGGCGGGCGTGCGTTTCGTCGACCGCATGGTCTTGCGCGAGGCGAATGTTTCGGCCGGCGGAGTCGAGCTCGGTTTCGAGCGGATCAGCGGGCAGCCGTCGCGTGAGGATCGCGAAGCGATGTATCGTTCGCTCGAAGATCGAAAATCGAGTGGGGAGGTAAAGGTTCAGGCCGATCGGGTCGTGAACTGCGCCGGAGCGTGGGCCAAAGACGTCGCGCGCATGCTCGGCTACGACTGCCCTTCGCATAAGGTCCGTCGTCAGATTTCGCTTTTCGACTGTCGCGAAGTCGATCTTTCGAAGTACGGGATGATCGTGGATTCGTCGGGAGTCTATTTCCATCCGGAAGCGGGTTACATTCTGGGCGGGGTCGCCGAGCGTGACGAACCGATCGGGCACAATTTCGAATATGCCGGCGACGAATTTTTTCAGGAAAAGATATGGATGCCGCTCGCGGAACGCTCATCGAAGTTCGAGAGCCTGCGCCATTTGAGCGGGTGGGGCGGGCTTTACGAGGTTTCTCCCGACGAATCCGCGATCATCGGCGAGGTCGAGTGCGGCTCGCCGCGCGGGACCGGCCGGGTCTTCGAGTCCCATTCCTACTCTGGACACGGAATCATGCATAGCTATGCGACCGGAGTGGCGCTCGCGGAGAAAATGCTGACGGGACGGTCGAACGAAATCGACCTCGATCTTTTTTCAGGCGCTCGTTTCGAACGCGGTCGATCGCTTTCGGAAACGGCGGTGATCTGATGGCAACCACGCCGCCGTTCGGTTCGAATATTCACGGTTTCGAGGAATTCCCGCGCGCGCGGGAGGTCCTCCAGGCGGGGATTTCGGAGGGGGTTTTTCCCGGAGCGGTCGCAGGCGTCTGGTCGCGCCGCGATCCCGATCGATATCATTTCGCCTGGGGCGGCGCCCGTCGTCTGGGCCTGAAGGGGCTTTCGCCGCAAGCCATGGAACGGGAGACGATATTCGATCTCGCCTCGGTGTCGAAGGTTTTCGCCACGGCCGCGCTGGCTACAGTGCTCGTCGAGCGGGGATGGATCCGCTGGGACGCTCCGGTGCAGTCCATCCTCGCGGAATTTCCGCATCCGCAGATCACGCTTCGGCAACTCGCATCCCATACCTCGGGACTGCCGGCCTGGAACCCGGTTTACGAAAATTTACGGTGGTATTTCGCGACCGACGAACTCGAAATGATCGACGTTTCGGAGCGGCAAGCAGCGGCCCGGAAATACCTTTTCGAAATTTCTCCCGAGCGCGCTCCGGGTGAGAGCGCGCTCTATTCGGATCTCGGTTTCATGCTCCTGGGGTTTTGCCTGGAAGAGGTGACGAATCTTCCGCTCGACCGCGCGGTGGAGCGATTCCTCTGGAGACCGATGGGACTCTGCGAGCCAGGAAATACCGGACCCTTTTTCGTCCGCACGCTGGAGCCCGCGTTCCGGGCTCGGAACGAAGTCGTCGCCGCCACCGAGGATTGTCCATGGCGCCGGTCGATTCTCCAGGGGCAAGTCCACGACGACAACTGCTGGGCGATGGGAGGCTACGCCGGACATGCCGGCGCATTCGGTACCGCGCGAAACCTCCTCCGTTTCGGACAGGGTTTGCTCGACGGATTCATTTCGCGCCAGGTGCTGAAGGAGACTTGGACCCGGGTCGCACGCCCCGCGGGTTGCGATCGGACGCCCGGGTGGGACACGCCGAGCGGGGAGAGTCCCGCGCTGGGAAAATTTTTCTCGACGGCCTCCGTCGGACATTTGGGATATACGGGTACTTCGTTCTGGATCGATCCGCGGAATGAGATCGTGGTCACCCTTCTGACGAACCGGGTCCATCCGACGCGAGAAAATATCCTCATCCGACCGTTCCGGGCGCGCTTTCACGATGCATTGGCGCGAGACCTAATAAGTCCGTCTGCGGGTTGACCATTCCCCTTCGGAAGGGTGACAATCAGGGTCTATGTCCGCGTCCGCAAACGATTCATCGTCGCCAAAGCTTCCCGCGTTTTCCGACCTGAAGACCGTGCACATCATCGGTGTATGCGGAACCCTTATGGGTGCCTTCGCGGCGTTTCTGAAACGGCGGGGAATCGCCGTCACCGGCAGCGATCAAAATATCTATCCGCCAATGAGTGACGTCCTGAAAAGCGCGGGCGTATCGCTCTTTAGCGGCTACCAGGCGGAAAACCTGACGTCGCTGCCCCATCGACCCGATCTCGTCGTCATCGGGAACGTCATCAGCCGAAGCAATCCCGAAGCGCAGGCGGCGATCGAGGGCGGCTACGCTTACACCTCGCTGCCGGAGGCGATGGAAAAGCTGATGCTTTCTTCGACGCGAAACCTCGTGGTCGCGGGGACGCACGGAAAGACGACGACTTCGAGTTTACTGGCCTTTACGCTCGCGCATGCCGGCCGCGACCCGTCCTACTTCATCGGCGGCGTTTCGCATGACCTTCCGAATAGCTTTCAGGTAGGCTCTCTCGATCGAGGGAAGTATTTCGTCCTCGAAGGCGACGAATACGATACGGCGTTCTGGGACAAAGTTCCTAAGTTCAACCACTACCTTCCGGACGACGTGATTCTCACTTCCGTCGAGTTCGATCATGCGGATATTTATGCGGATTTCGCCGCAGTAAAACGGGCGTTTTCGGGTTTGATGAGCCGAATCCGCCCGGGAGGGCGCCTGATTGCCTGCGTCGATTACGCGGCGGTTCGGGAGCTCTCGAGCGAGGCGACCGTACCGGTCATCACTTACGGTTCCGATGGGAGCGGTGCTCGATTCACGCCGAAAAACATCGCCGTCGACGCGAAAGGCGTGACGAGTTTCGACATCTTCGAGTCGACCGGTGGCGAGACGAAGATGGCGGGCTCGCTCCGTCTTCGACTTTCCGGTAAACACAACGTTCTGAATGCGCTTACCGTGTGGATCGAATGCCGCGAACTCGGTCTTCGGCACGACGAAATCGAAGCAGGTCTGGCCGCGTTCCAAGGAGTGAAGCGGAGACAAGAAGAGCGAGGGGAAATCGGAGGCGTGCTGGTCATCGACGATTTCGCCCACCATCCGACCGCGGTCCGCGAGACGTTGCGTGCATTGCGCGCCCGATACCCGGGTCGCCGAATCGTCTCCGTATTCGAGCCTCGAAGCGCGACTTCGCGGAGAAAGATTTTTCAGAAAGAGTACGGCGAAGCGTTTTCCGAGGCCGATCTGTGCATCATCGCCGCTCCATATGACCAGAGTAAGATCGATACGGCCGATCAGTTTTCGAGCGATCAGCTCGTCGCGGATCTTCGTCAGGCGGGGAGATCCGCGGAGGTATTCGGCGAAGTCGAAGCCGGCGTCAACCTGGTGGCGATGAGCGCGAAGAGCGGCGATTTAGTGGCGGTTCTCTCGAATGGCGGCTTCGGCGGGTTTATCCCGAAGCTCCTCGACCGCCTGAAGACCCGCGTCGGTGCGGCGCAGTCGGTCTAAGCGGTTGATATCGTATCGTTTTAAATTCTCGTCCGCCGCGCATCTCCGCTTTAACTTTCTGTCACGAGAAGCCGATAGATTCTAAGACGTTCCTCGCCCGAAGTCGGGCCGGGGAACCGCCGCAGAGTCATTCGTGAGGGGATATGTCGTCAGAAGTCCTCAAAAAATTCGGTCGTTACTTCCTGCTCGATCTGATCGCGCAAGGCGGGATGGCGGAAATCTATCGAGCCCGCCTCGCCGCGAAAGACGGCGCGGGCCGTCTCGTCGTGGTGAAACGCATCCAGGCTGGCTTCGGCGCGAACGACGAATTCCTGAAAATGTTCAAATCCGAGATCAAAGTCACGATGGGGCTCAACCACCCGAACATCGTGCAAGTTTACGATTTCGGCGAAGAGCAGGCGCAACCGTTCATCGCGATGGAGCTCGTGGACGGGAAAAATCTTCGCCAGCTTCTGAATCGTTTTAAAGAGCTCGGTCAACCGTTTCCCGTCGAGCTCGCGAGTTATATCATCGAGCAGTCCGCTGCGGGCCTGCACTACGCGCATACCTACAAGGACAAGATCAGCGGCGACGCCCTGAACGTCGTCCACCGGGACATCAGTCCGCAGAATCTTCTCGTTTCCTACGAGGGGGGCGTGAAGATCATCGACTTCGGAATCGCGAAAGCGACGACGAACAGCGAGAATACGCGGGCGGGTGTCATCAAAGGAAAACCGAGTTATCTCTCCCCGGAGCAGATCTCGGGCGATCCCCTCGACGGCCGCACCGATCTCTTCGCGCTCGGCGCGGTTTTCTGGGAGCTGCTCGTCGGCAAGAAACTCTTCGCGGGCGATAACGATCTCGCGGTTCTGAAGATGATCGAAAGCTGCACCTCGACCGTGCGGCCTCCCTCCGAACTGAACCCGAACGTTCCGAAGGAGCTTGACGCGATCGTCATGAAGCTTCTCTCGAAATCGCCGGAAAAACGCTACCAGACCGGTGAAGAGCTCCAGCGCACGCTGCGCCGGTTTCAGAACGCCTATGCCCCGGACTTCTCGAGCAGCGATCTTTCCGCAGTCGCCAAAGAACTTTTCCAGCGCGAAATCGTCGAGGACCGGAAAAAAATTCAGAAGCTGAACGATCGCGTGGAGCAGCTCCTGCAGAACGACATTCCCGAGATCAACCCGCGGCACGGCGAGGAACCTCGCCAACGCCGCGAAGAAACCACGACTTTCGTCGCTCGACCGAGCGGTTTGCCGAAGAGCAACGTCGAGCTGAAAATGGAACTTCCCAAACACCAGGCCCCGCTCGCCATCGAGCGTCCGCCGGTTCGCCCGCCCGAACAGCGACGTTCGCATGCGACCGTCGCCCGGGGTACGGTCGCGACGACCACGCCGTCGAGCGGCGGCGGCTATCAGACGCGAACGAACCATACGATCGCCGGAGGAGGTTATACGCCTCCGAGTTCCGGCTTCGGCTTAAAGGGAATGGCCGCGACGCTCGCGCTCGTCCTGGGAACCTCCTGGGTGGGCCCGAAAATGGGCATTTTCGAAGTTCCCCTGTTGTCTTCGATGCTCGGCGCGAAGCTACCGAATCGCATGCCGGCGAATACGCAGATCGACCACGATCCGGGGACTAAACCCGCGCCGGGGACCGAGGTTTCGAACGGTGTCCCCGCGAAACTTCGCCTGAATATCTTTCCGGAAGGAAACGACACGAAAATTTCCGTGAATGGCCGTTTCGTCGACGCCGCGCAGGCGATCGATGTCCAGACGGATTCGCCGCTCGAACTCCTGGTCCAACGCTCGGGCTTCGAGCCTTTCCGCAGCGAATTCAAGATCGATTCGCGTTCGCTCGGAGCGAACGGAGAATACCTGAAGCAGATCAACCTCGAGCCGGAACGCGGCCAGGAACCGACGATGGTCATCAAGGGGGACAACCGGGGCTTCCTGACCGTGCGTTCGACTCCCGGCGCCGACACCAAGATCTTCGTCGATGGCACTTACTGGGGCCGAAAGTACGCTCCCTTCGAGATGCTTCCGGTGCCGACGGGTAAAATCAGTCTCCAGCTCTACAACGCGACGCTGGATCTCGAGGATCAGATCGCGGTCGAGATCGAAAAGAACCGGACCAAGCAAGTCCAAGCCAATCTGCGCCCGCGCGAAGCCAACCGTATTCCGGGCGGAAAGCCGTCAGGAAAATGACGGTTAAACCCGAGTGATCGGCATTCTCTACTCCTTTACCCAGATTCTTCCGGCGTGTTAGCTTTTCTTTACAGAGTTTAAATGAAGAAAGCGCGCATCCTTCTTATCGAAGATCACCTGGAAACCCGAAAGTTCCTCGAGACCATGCTCTCGAAGGAATACGAAATCCTTGCGGCCGAAAACGCGGTGATCGGAATCGACTTTGCCCGCAACAAACAGCCGGATTTAATCTTGCTCGACGTGGTCTTGCCGATTCTCTCGGGACTCGACGCTTGCTCTCTCATGAAGCAGGACGAGAAGACGAAGCGCGTGCCGATCATTCTCTTCTCGGTGAAGAATACCCAAGCCGATGTGACGAAGGGACTGAGCGTCGGAGCCGACGATTATCTCCCGAAACCATTCGATTTCCGGGAACTCGAAGCGCGGATCCAGGCGCGACTCCGGAAGGCGGCGTCCGTGGAAGTCGCGCCGATCGAAATCGGAGATCTCCGGATCGAACCGAATACCCGTGAAGTCACCTACGCCGGCCGCCGCGCGCATCTCACGCTGACCGAGTTCGATATTCTCCGGTTCCTCGCCAGCCAGTTTGGAAACGTCGTTTCCCGGGATGCGATTCTCAAGGAAGTCTGGAAAGACGGCGCCGAAAAAACGAACGATCGGACGATCGACGTCCATATTCGGGCCTTGCGTAAGAAGATCCCGTCGCTCACGAAGCACATCATTTCGATCTACGGCGTCGGCTACAAGTACGAGGAGTAAGCGTCGGAGACCGCCGGTCGTTTAGGCCGCGCGCTTAAAGTGCGCGGAGACGAACTCTTCGGTGATTTCCTCGTCGACATCGCCCCAGGTCCGGTGGGCGTCGCAGAAAGTTTTCACGAGCTGTTCGTCGAACTGGCGCCCGGCGAACTGACGAAGCTCCCGGTAGGCGATTTCGTTGGGAAGGCCATTCCGATAGGGACGGGTGGTCGTCATCGCGTCGAAGGTATCGGCGATCAGAATCACCCGCGCGGAGAGGGGGATCTCGTCGCCCTGAATACGGTCGGGGTAGCCCTTTCCATCGAGGCGCTCATGGTGATGGCGGACTCCCGGGAGGACGTCTTTAAAGAATGGGATGAGCGCAAGCGGCTGGATGATTTCGGCGCTCTTGATCGGATGGACCCGAATCACGGCTTGTTCCTCGGCCGTGAGTCGGCCGGGTTTCAGCAGGATCGAATCGGGAATCGCGATCTTACCGAGATCGTGAAAAATGCTCGAATATTCGACGACTTTTTGTTCGTACTCGTTCAGTCCAGCGGCCTGGGCAAGCAGGCGGGCGTTTCGGGCCACGCGACGGCAATGGCCATAGGTGTACGGGTCGCGTTCTTTCAACGCGGCCAGAAGGCTCAGCATCACTTTTTCGGCCCAGTCGGGAATGTTGTTCCACGCCATGCCCTTTCTCTTCGGACGACGCAGGTCGGGAATGAATCGAAAGTTTTTTGACGATCGGCTGGGCAAAATCCCGCCGTCACTTTCGCTGCGCGATGGGCCGAAAGGAAGGAGAGGAAGGCGAGATCGTCTTCCGGCAAGGATGCCCCCATGGTTTTTAACACCGCCTACCCCCGCGTCGCACTCGCCCTGGTGATCGCACTGATGCCCCTTTTCGCGCACGCGACAGGGGGGGATCGCATTCCCGGTTCGCGTTACGTTTCCGGTCGTGGCGCGGCCCTGGGGGACGCTTATATCGGACTCGCCGATACTCTCGCGGATTCGCTCTTTTACAATCCGGCCGGTCTGGGTCGGGTCGATGGGCTCACTTTCGAGCCGCTGAACCTCCAGCTCCAGGCGAATTCGAAGTTCGCCTCGAGCGCGGGGACGGATCTTTATAAGTTCCAATCCCTGGACGGGTACGAAAGCAAGCTCACCGGTTCCCCTCTGACCAATCCGGGAGCGGGCTACGCGGTCCTTCCCGCGCTCGGGTTTCGTGGATTCGGCGTCGGATTACTGTATCAGTCTCGCCTCATGGGCGAATCCGACGGGGTGAACATCCGGTATCGGACCGTCCGTCAGCTCATTCCCACGGCCGGCTTCGGGCTTCGCCTTGCGTCCGGCGTACTGCGACTCGGATATTCGCTTCAGTGGGTGAACCAGGCTTCCGGAGACCGAACCGTCGCCGTGGGGACGCGACCGCTCGGGTGGACCGAGCAGATCGCGGAAGGAAAAGGATTTTCGCATACGCTGGGTTTAGCGCTGACGCTTCCGTACAGGTACCAACCCAGCATCAACCTCGTCGCGCGTAACGTGGCGGGACTCCGGCTCACCGGAAAGCCGCTGATGTCTCTCGCTTCCAATCCGACGGGATCGATCGCGGCGGAAAAAATGTCCGTCGACGCCTCGGTCGGATTTCTGACGAAGATTTCCGGGAGCTGGACGCTCTCGACGCAGTTCGCTTATCGCGACGCGCTCGACTCCTCGAATACGCGTCAGATCGCGCACGCGGCCGCCGGACTGGAGTTCGCCGTTTACGACCGTTTCTTTCTTCGCGGCGGTTTCGGGAGCGGTTATCCTAGCGCAGGCCTTGGCATTCGAACCTCGCGGGCGGAAGCGAATTTCGCCTGGTTCAGCGAAGACCTCGGCGACGGCCAGAAAGCCGTCCGCGATATCCGATACCTTTTTCAAACGATCTTCCGTGCCTTCTAAAGGAGACGAGATGAACGCAAATCCTTCCACCGTTTCGGCATCCGCCCCCGCATCCCACCTCATCACGCTGGTCGCGGACGGACTTTCTACCGGGAACCGCTGGGTGACCTCGCTTCGCGACTGTCTCGGAGTCGACGCCGAAAATTTCGATTGGAACGTATCGGAGAGCGTCGACCCGCAATCGTGGGGAGCGATCGTTTTCGTCGACGGCGGACACCCTCGCCTCGCGAAAATTCTCACCGAAATCGATCGCCACAGCCGAAGCGTCTTCCTCATCTGGACGGACGAGTCCCGCGAATGGAACTGGGAAACGGAGCTCGCCGAGCGAGTGGACGACGTGGTCGTCTATCCTTTTCGCAAGGCCGAGCTCGTCAGCAAATTTCGGCTGCACCAGCATCTCCGGATGTGGAGCGAAGTCGGCGAGCTCCACCGTTCGTTCAACGAACTGCTCGGAGCGCTCGACGAGGACGTGAAGCTCGCCGAGCGGCTCCAAAAAGCGCGGCTGCCCAATCGTTATCCGGCAGTGCGCGGACTCCAGATTCGTTCGCGATTTCTCGCCGGGCTGAAGGGAGGCGACCATTTCGATCTTGCCGAGTCGAAGGATCAGTCGCGCATCTCGATTCTGCTCTCGGATTCCTCGAGCTATGGCTTATCGAGCGCTTTCCTCTCGACCCTGATGCGGATGACCATGAAGCTTTCGCGCGACGAAGCGCGCCCCGCGACCGAAACCGTAAAGCTGATCGCGGACGAGCTGCTTCTCGGACTGAAGGAGAAGGATCGACTCGCAATCTTCTACGGCATTCTGAACCGGAAAGATTTTCGATTCAGGTACCTGCATCTCGGGGGCTCCGCGTTCCTGCATGCGCGGAAGGGGAAGGGGTTCGAGATTCATGTGCCGCACGGCGAGCCGCTCAGTCTGGCGAATTCCGATCCGACCCAGTTCGGAGAAAAGGAAATCGTCCTCGAGCCCGAAGATCGCCTCGTCTTGCTCAGCGACGGATTTATCGAGGCCTGCGGCGGCCTGGTCGAGGCGAAAACGCTTCTCGATCCTTACCGGAACAAGGATTCCGCCGACATCACGAATGAACTCGTCTTTCGGGTGAAGAGAAAAATGGTCGACCCGGAAGATCTGCCGTCACAGGATTGCACCGCGCTCGTCTTCGACGTCGATGCAAAGCTGCTTCGTCTCGCTTAAACGAAACGAATTAAGCGAGAGCGATACGGCCGCTGCCTTTCAGCAGTTGCTGGATGAGTTGCTTGAGTTTTTTCATTCCCTTTGTTGATATTCCCGCTAGGTTTAAAGTGCAAGTGATTTCCTCAGGAATGTCCGGCGGATGCACCTCGTACGGTGCGCCGCATTAGCATCTTCCGACGCAAGATACTGGAGGCGGTTGCTTGATCTTCCGCCCCGACTACATGCATTCTTAAGGAAGATGCAAAATTCCAGATCCGTCGGTCTGTGGTGTGTGGTTCTTTCGTTCAGTCTCACCGCGTTGGTCGCGAACGCCCGCGCCGAGGACGAGTTGCCGCCGCCTCCGGAAGCTTCCGAAGAGTTGCCCGCCCTGGAAGGGTTCGATGACCAAGCGACGAGTGGGGCCGATCTCCCACCGCCTCCGGGCGCCGACGAGCCCGTTTCTTCCGCGGATGCCTCGATGACGGAGCCTTCGACGGAGATTCCTTCGGATTCCGAAATCCCACCCCTCGAAGAGCTGCCGGCCATCGAAGACGACGGAGTCGCCGACGCGGAAATGCCGACGGACGGGGGAATGGTCGATATTCCGCCGCCGGTCGTATCGACGGCGCCCACCCGTTTCTCGAGCTCTCAGGAAATTACCGACCTCTCCATGGACGACCGGCTGAAGTCAAAGGAGCTGGTCCTTTGGCTTTCGCTCGGGCCGAGCTACGGGAGCCTGACGACGAAGGGGCTCTATTCTTCCGCTCCGGAGAAGGCCGTCGGGGGTCTCGGGTATAACGCGGGAATCGGGTTTATGATTGGTTCCGCGTTCCAGGCGCAGTTCGACATGATGGGAACCCCGCGCACGAAGCGGGCCACGGTGGACCAGGCGATGGTCGGGATCGGGCCCCGTCTCGGGTTCCTCACACTCATGGGTCTCTTCGGCGTCCAGCAGGGGCCAGACCTGAGCCTCGCCGATCGGCCGAATACCCGGCTCTTTTCGATCGGCGCGAAAGCGGGACTCGACATCATATTCAGCCATACCAAGGACTCCCGGGTCAGCGTAGGCTTCGCTCCGGAGGCGTTCTACATCACTCCGCAAGGCGCGGATGGTTATAACAACGCCGGGGTATCGTTTTCGCTTCGAATCTACGGCTACGAAAACGCGTTCTGACGCGGAGGGCTCGTAGGGCGTCAGGCCGCTGACGTCTCCCGGTTCGGTTTTCACTTTAGGCCGACCTTTTTTCTGCCGAAACGGAGGAAAGGTAAGGGGCCTTATGAAAGAACGTCTTCGGAGCAAACTATCGCCGGTCTTCATCCTCGCGCTCGGCGCGACGGCGATGAGCGGATGTCTCGCCCCGGGGGCCGACGTCGGCGTAACGAGCTCCACCGTGACGACTCCGGAAACCAACGCTCCGATCGAAAACGCCAGCATCGACGCCGACCTTTACTTTAAGCTCGAGCGAAAATGGGAAGACCAAGACGAATACGAAGAAGAGACGTTGGTCTGTACGGTCCCGAAAGACTCGGCGGCCACCGACTCGACTTGTTCAGTGACGATTCCGGAAGCCCGCATGTTCTTCAGCGACTTCCGGTTCACCTGGGGATCGACCAACAGCAGCGTCTGCAAGGTGATGATCTTCCGTCCTTACTACTTTCTCGGCAGCAATACCTCGGCCGCGTTCGTTCCATACTGGAGCACGGACCAGTCTTCGCCGCTCGACTGCACGGTTTCTCCGACCCCGGCTGATTGTTACATGGGGTCGGCCCGCTATGTCGTTCCAAGCTTTCCGTCGAATACCAGTCTCTATGTGCTCTCGGCGCAGCAGCAGGAAGGCTCCGAGGAAATCAATTCCGCGATCCAGAACGGGCTTATCAGCAACCGCCTGATGTCGAACAACTACGCCACGCCCGCGGCCGCCATCGCGAACGAATACGTCGCGAACTCGATGCAGCCCTACCAGGTCGAGTGCCGCGACGAGTGGTACACTCTCCGCCATCGCATCACGATCACGATCAGCGACGAAGACGAAGACGGCGGCGAAGATCCAGGCGGCCCGGAAGATCACTTCTCCGACTGGAACTAAGCGCGACTCCGCGGTCTAGCCGAGCGCTCGTTCGAGATCCGCGATCAGATCCGCCACGTCTTCGATGCCCACGCTCACCCGCACGAGGGTATCGTGGATGCCGAGCGCTTTCCGATTCTCCGCCGGAATACTCGCATGGGTCATGATCGCCGGATGCTCGACGAGGGACTCCACGCCGCCGAGACTTTCCGCAAGGGTAAAGATCCGGACTTTCTCGAGGAAACTCCGCGCTTCGGGCAGGCCGCCCTTCACGAAGAACGTGATCATTCCGCCGAAGCCCTTCATCTGTTTTCTAGCCAGCTCATGTTGCGGATGAGAGCGCAGGCCAGGGTAAATCACGCGTTCGACCTTCGGATGCTTCTCGAGGTACTCCGCGACCTTCATCGCGTTTTCCGCGTGGCGATCCATGCGGACATGGAGCGTTTTCAATCCTCGCATCACGAGAAAACAATCCATCGGGGCCGGCACGGCGCCCACGGCGTTCTGGTAGAATTTCAGTTTCTCGTAGAGCTCGGAATGGTTCGTCACGAGCGCGCCGCCGACGACGTCGGAGTGGCCGTTCATGTACTTCGTCACCGAATGCATGACGACGTCCGCTCCGAGATCGAGCGGAGTCTGGAAGTAGGCCGACATGAACGTATTGTCGACGACCGAGATCGCGCCTTTTTTCTTCGCGATACCCGTGACCATGCGGATGTCGACGAGTTTCAGCGTCGGATTCGTCGGAGTTTCGATCCAGACGAGTTTCGTATTCGGTTTGAATGCGGCCTCGACTTTCGCGGGATCCGTCATGTCGACGAAGGTGAAGTCGATTCCCATCGCCCGGTAGACGTGTTCGAAAATCCGGTAAGTGCCGCCGTAAACGTCATCACAGCAGACCACGTGATCGCCGGACTTCAGGGTATGCAGAATGCAGTCGGTGGTCGCCAGTCCCGACGCGAAGGCGAGTCCGTACTTTCCGTTCTCGAGCGCCGCCAGGCACTGCTGGTAGGCGGTGCGGGTCGGGTTATCCGTGCGCGAGTACTCGTATCCGGTGTGTTCGCCGGGCGAACGCTGGGCATAGGTGCTCGTCTGGTAAATGGGGGTCATCACCGCGCCCGATTTTTCCTCCGGCGGCTGGCCCGCATGGATCGCGCGCGTTCCGAAGCCGCCCTTTAAATCCGTTTCGTTTGCTTTCGACATGCAAAGTCCTTTTCTAGAGTTTCAGTCCATAAGGCGTCTTCGCGCCTTCGATCAGGGTTACTTTCGGCATGCGGCGCGCGGAAGCGTCGAGCATTCCGTTCTCCGTCATCCACTCGTCGTTCCAAAGCTTCGACATGTAGCGGTCGCCGCTGTCGGCGAGCACGCAAAGGATGTTCAGCCCCTTTGCCTTCGCGCCTTGCTCGCGCGCCCACTTCAGCGCGCCGGCTACGGCGGTGCCGCAGGAAGTGCCGACGAAAAGTCCTTCTTCCTGGAGAAGGGCGCGTGCCATGGAAAGCGAGTCCAGGTCGGTGACTTGGACGACGCCGTCGAGGAGCGGGAGATCGAAGTTCTTCGGGATGAAGTCTTCGCCGATGCCTTCGACCTTATAGGACCCGGCCGGCGCGGTCTGTTTTCCGTTCGTGAAGACGTCGTGGATGATGGAACCGTAAGGATCCGCGCAGATGAGCTTCACCCCTGGCTTCTTTTCCTTCAGGAACTGGCCAGTCCCCGTAATCGTGCCGCCCGTTCCCATCCCGGCGACGAAGACGTCGATCTCAGGCATCTGTGCCCAGATCTCCGGTCCCGTTATTTCGTAGTGTGCGCGTCGATTCGCGAGATTATCGTACTGATCGGCCAGAAAGGAATTCGGGGTTTCGCTGGCGATGCGGCGGGCGACGGAATAATGCGATTTCGGATCCGTAGGCTCCACGCCGGTCGGCGTGATGATGACTTCGGCGCCGAACGCGCGCAAGAAACCGATCTTTTCCGCGGCCATCTTGTCGGGCAGGACGAAGACGGTTTTATATCCCTTGATCGCGGCCGCCATCCCGAGTCCGATGCCCGTATTTCCGCTGGTCGCTTCGACGACCGTTCCGCCCGGCTTGAGGACTCCGCGCTTCTCCGCGTCTTCGATAAGGTATCCGCCGATGCGGTCTTTCACGGATCCGCCCGGATTCATGAATTCGAGTTTTCCGAAAAGGTTCACGCCGGAATCTTTCCCGACGCGATTCAGTCGGACGATCGGCGTGCCGCCGATGCAAGAAAGCGCGTTCGGATGGAGGCGAGGTCGGGTGGTCGTTCTTGGATCTGCCATAAGGTCCTCTTTCTAAACTTTTAATCCGCGTAACTCAATCCCGGTCGCCAGCGCCGAAATCCGCGCCACGGCGCCGTAAACTTGCTCCATCGAGGTGTCGACGGGTTCGCCGTCGTCATCGGACTCTTCGCGTAAGTCGCTCATGCAAAGCTTGCGAAAGACCATGCCCTGCGAATTCAGGTTCTCTTCGGTGCCGCGCTCGGTATTCGTGCGCAGGAATCCGCCGATGAGATCGCAGCCGAAAAGGTAAATCACCGGTTCGGACGCGAGTCGGTCCACGAGCGTCGCCGTCGGTACGCCTTCCTGGACGACGACGGAGTCGATGGCGCGTTTGTTTTTCCCCATCGACATCTTGTTCTTCGCGCGGCGGTTCATGGTGCGAATTTCTTCGGCTGAACGCACGACCATGATGCCCATGCCGTAGGTGCCGGCATTGTTCTTCACGAAAACGAAAGGTTCGGTCGTGATTCCTTTCGCCGCGTAGGTCGTCTTGGTGTCCGCGAGGATTCGTTCCGCGGCGGCGGCCACGCGATCGAGGCCGACCCCTTCGTTGAAATCCACGCCATCGACTTCTTCGGTCGCGATCTGGATGATCCAGGGATCGAAACCGGCGATGGCGGCGAACTCGGCGGCCAGACGGTTGTAATGCTTGAAATGCTCGCTCTTCTTGCGCGAGTGCCAACCGAGGCGATGGGAGGGAAGAATCGGTTGGCGGATCTGATCGAGGATCGGTGGGTAGCCCCCGGAGAAATCGTTGTTGAGCAAGATGACGTCGGGGACGAACGATTTTTCGCCTTCACCGAGCTGGGCGATTCCGTCGCGCACCCGCAGGGGATCCGCGCGAAGCTCCTTCTCGGAGGCGGTTTTCAGGATCAGGTTTTCCTCGATCGGCGGCTCGGAGAGCCAGCCGATGCGGACCTGGAATCCGGCGTTTTCGACGAGGGTCCGCAAATAATGCAGATTCTCCAGGTAGTAGGTATTGGTCGTGTGGAATTCGGGGAGAATCAGGATTCGCTTTGGCTCTTTCACGCCGAGGGCGGCGGCGCGCGACTCGAGCTGGGCCCGGAAAATCGGAGGGGCCGTGCGATGATCCTCGGCGCAGACGTTGTTAAAGCCGGCCGGGTAAAGATTGCTGTCGACGGGGACGATTTTCTGGCCGGAATCCCGGAGATCCACCGAGCAGTACATCGGCGGCGGCGCCGCGGCGGCGTGCTTCGAGTACCAAGCGCGGATCTCCGCGTCTTTCGCGCGGATCTTCGCCGCGATTTCGCGCTTGTAAGCGAAATGGCAGTTGGCATCGATCGGACTTTTCTTTTTCGATTTCGGGATCGGAGAGGCTTCGGTCATGTGCTTGAACCCTTGGGGACGGATGCGGTCTTCGGTTGGATTTTCGGGATGAGGGACTTCAGCGGTTCTCGCTCGCGAAACGCTTCGACCAGCAGACGCTCCGCGCTCCGGCAGCCTTCCGCGAGTTTCTTCGCAAGTTCCGCCTTCGCGCGTTTCCCTTTCTTCGCGGTGAGCGGAGGGTTCGCGCATGCGGCCTGGTAGGATTGGAGCGAGGAGATCAGCGCGTCGCCCGCGGGGAGGAGTTCCTCCGACGAGAGTTTCTTCGAAGCGCGCGCGAGGAGCGTGCCCATCTCGAGGATGCAGACGCCCTTGCGTGAAACTTGGTCCATCACCTGGTCCTCGGGAAGGGACTTCGCCGAAGGAAGGGCGTCGCAGTGATTCGCTTTTAGGAGGAGCGATACGAGGAAGGAATGGGCGGTTTCGCTTTCGAGCTCCGGATCGGTTTCGGCCACGGCCTGGAAGGCGACGAGCGTCTTTTCGGCTTCCGTATTCTGTTTTAAGCCCGCCTGGGCATGGGCGCGGAGGAGGAGCGCTTTCGCCCGGAGATGTGCCCCGATCGACTCCTGGGTCAGGAGTTCCTCCGAAACCAGGTACGCCTCGGTGAATCGGCCGTCGTCGAGGTAGGCCTGGCCGAGGTACGTCCGCGCTTCGTTCGCGAGCATGGACTTGCCGCGAATTTCGATCACGGCCTGGAGTGGAGCGATCGCCGCCTTCGGGTTTTTGGCGAAGAGGTGACTTTGGCCGAGGTGATACCTGGCGTCGATCGCCTCGGGCGTACCCGGGTAACGATCGACGTATTCGCCGAGCAGATGCACGGACTCCTTAAAATTTCGCGCCGAGAATTTTTCCATGGCTTCGCTCCAGAGCGCTTCGGCTTTCGCTTTTTCCTCGGCTGAGACTTGGTCCACTAGGCGTTTGCCCGATTCCAGGGTGGCCGCCGCCGAAGGCGCCGGAGTGGGCTCCGGCGAGGGGAGAGGCGAAGCCATCGGAGCGGCGAGTGCCTGCGTGCTAATTGCCAGGATGGCGATCGAATAGAGTCGATACATGGTAGAGGTCCTCCAGGCCATGGACGTCCCGAGAAAGCTCGGGTAGTTGGATGTAAAAAAGTTCGGAAGCATCGGTGGTGCCGCGAAGTTTCGCGTAGGCGTCCTTCTCCCGCGCCTGGAGCGCGCGAATCAGCTGCGTGGCGGGTCCGTCGCCCGCGGTTTCCAGATGTCCCAGCGAACGATTCAGCAGGACGCCGTCGAAATGGAATCCGCGCGCATGGATCTGCCCGAGAAAATGGGCGATTTCGGGCGCGCTCTCGGGCGTCGGGGCGGCGACGAGAAGAAATCCGACGTCGTCCGACTGGAGGAGGCGGTGGATTCCGTGGAGCTTGGCCAGGAAATTCTCCTGCACTTCGAAAAGCGCCTCGCCGAAATCGAAGAGCTGGTTCATGAAGCCCGAGCCCGTCAGCCGCTCGAGGATTCCGAAGACCTTGCGCGCGCCGAACGCGAGCGCCTTATTGGCGGGCATGATCAGAAACCGAATCATTTTCTCTTCGAAGAACCGCGCCAGGAGCTGCGGAGCCTCGAGAAAAGAGAGAGTGTTCCGACTCGGCGGGGTGTCGAGAATAACGAGATCGAAGTCCTTGCGGCCGTGGAAGTGAACGAGTTCCTCGAGCGCGAGGTATTCGTTCGTCCCGGAGAAGTCCTCGGAGAAAGTCCGGAGGATCGGATTTCGAAAGATGCGCTGTACGGCCTCTTCTTTCGTCGTCAGCGAACGGATCAGTCGTTCGAAACTCTCCCGGGAGCGCGGCATCAGCGCATGGAGCTTTCCGGAAACGGCTTTCCCCGCCGCGCGCGCGAGCGCCTCGGTCAGATCGGTCGGCTCATGCCCGAGTTTCTCGAGACCCAGGGAGGTCGCGAGTCGTTTCGCCGGATCGATCGTGATGACGAGGACTCGTTTCCCCTCGAGCGCCGCGCGGACCGCGAGGCTCGCGCTCACGGTGGTTTTGCCGACCCCACCGGTTCCGCAGGTGATCAGAACTCGTCGAGTGGCGAGCGAACGAAAGATGGATGGAGCGGAGGACGACGCGTTCACGGGGCGGCCTCGGAAAGGTCCGCGCCGCGCAGGCACTGCTCGACGAGGGCGGCGACGGCCTCGAACGCGTGCGAAATCGGCGGCGGAAAGTAGGGGATTTCGTTTCGCGGGAGGCCCGACCAAATTTCCAGATTCGTGATTTCGAGTCGCGTTCGTCGAACCGCATGTTCGGTGGAAGTCTTCGAAAACGGATGATCGTCCGTGTAACCCGGTTCGTCGACGCGGGGAAAGATCCGGTTCGCGATGAGCGCGTATTCCGTCCGGGGAAAAATTCGGACGAGGTGGTCGCGCAGTTCGAGGGATTCCTGGAGCGGCATTTCTTCGGGAAGGGAAACGATCAGATGCCCCGTCTTCGTCGGGTCGCCGAGGGTTTCGAGCATGGAGTTCGCATCCTTCGCCAGCGGACTTCCTTCGAAGAGCGACTTCCAGTTCAGAATCGACTGGAGCATGGTCAACCCATGTCCGGTCGCGGGCATATCGACCACGATCCGGTCGTAATTTCTCATCTCGAACCAGATTTTGCCGATGAGCACGAGTTCCCGTATGCCCGGCGTCGCTTGCGCGAGGTAACGCATGATCCGATTTCGGAGGAAAACCTTCACGAGATTCGGGGCGCCGATTTTCAATCCCGCATATTCTTCGAAAGCCGCGGTGGATTCGTTATTCAGAGATTCGAGCTGGGGGCCGAGCTTGACCTTTTCGAACGGTTTTCGGAGGGGGTCCTCGATCGAAACGAGGAGCGTCCGGTGCCGATCGGCCAGGAGTCGTGCGACCGCGAGAGCGACCGTCGACTTTCCGACCCCGCCTTTGCCTTGGACGAAGAGGAGCGGTTTTTCGAGGAGATGGGGGAGGGCCGAAATATTCATGGATCGGACCTTCACCAGACCACACGGCCCCGCGTCTTTCCAGTGCCTATGCGGCGCGTCTGAACTCGTTTGCGATTGCTGTTTTCCGGCCGGGACCTTTTAATGGGTCATCTACGGATTTCATACGATCCCCAAGGAGATGGTTCTATGCGTCAGCGATTCGCGTTTTTAGTTTTCGGTATGCTCTTTTTCCTCACCGCCTGCGGCGGTCCGAAGGCGTTTACGAAGGGGGAGTATGACGACCCGACCCGCGTGGAGCTTCTCGACGACAAATTCAACGAGGCCGACATGCAGTCGATGGCCGATACGATCGTGAAGGCCGTGGTCGCCTGTCCCGAGATCGGGGCCGACAAACGTCCAGTCGTCATCGTCGATCAGGTGAAAAACAACACCGAAGAGCATATCGACATGCAGTCGCTGACGGACAAGATCCGCACCGCGCTGATTAAAACCCGTCGCGTGAAGTTCGTGGATAAAGAGGCCCGCGAGACGCTCGACGAAGAGTATCGTTATAACGAAGCCGGCAACGTCGCGAAAGAGAAGCAAAAGAAGCGCGGCAAACAGACCGGCGCCGACTACGTCATGCGTGGCGCGATGGCGACGAACATCCAGCAGGTGGGCAACGACAAGTTCATCTACTACAAACTCACGATGAACCTGACGAACCTCGAGACTTCCGAAATCGACTGCACGGAAGAAAAAGAGCTTCGGAAGAAATACCGTAAGCGCAGCGTCGGCCTCTAAGCTTGAAACGATTTCGCTCGAAACGATGGCACCCCATGCTGACCGTCGCGATCGCGGCGAGCCTCGGCATGGGGTGTTCCAGCTCTCGGATGAAGGATTCGAAGTCCGACCAGCTTTTTCGCGCCCGGGACTACGACGGCGCGGCGGCGCGGTTAATCCAGGGTCTCGAAAAGGAAGGGACGGACGGGCGCGACGGCCTGCTCTATCTCCTCGATATCGGTCTCGCCCTCCATACGGCGGGCAAGTACGAAGAGTCGACCAAGTATTTTCTCGCCGCTGACCGCGCGGCCGAAATCAAGGATTACACGAGTCTCACGACCGAAGCCGGGACGCTGCTCACCACCGATCAAATCAAGCAATACAAGGGCGAGGATTTCGAAAACGTCCTGATCAGCGTTTATCTCGCGATGAATTTCGCGCTTCAGGGAAAGCGCGAAAGCGCGATCGTCGAAGCGAAACGCGTGAACCGCAAGCTCTACCTGATGACGACCGAAGGGAAACGGAAGTACAAACAGAACGCGTTTGCCCGCTACCTTTCGGCGATCCTGTACGAAGCCGACCGTAACTGGAACGACGCCAACGTCGATTACAAATTCGCCGCCGGACTGCTTCCGGACCTTCCGGGAATCGGCCGCGACCTCTGGGCGATGGCCTGGAAGCTTGGCGGGAATCGCGACGAGCTCCAGAAGATCGAAAAGAAGTATAAACTTTCGGAAGAGGATAAAGCCGCGGCCAAGCGCCGCGTTTCGGGCAAAATCAGCTCGGAGATCATCGTCATTTTCCAGAACGGAATTTCTCCGCGAAAAGGTCCGGAGCCGGGATTCCACTCCATCCCGCGATTTTATCCGCGTCCGAATCCCGTATCGGAAGCCGAGGTTTCCGTGCAGGGCGAGGGCGCCTTGGCGAAAACCAAAGAGAGCGCGAAGACCGAAATGCTCATGGATATCGAAACGGTCGCGATCCAGAACCTCCAGGAAAAGTGGGGGGGGCTCCTCGCGAAGAAACTCGCGGGCGTCGTCGCGAAGGAAGTCGTCGGAAACGCGATCGATCGCCAGACGGGGAATAGCGGCTTAGGTTCGCTCGTGAAGCTTGCGCTTTACGTTTCCGATCAGGCGGATACGCGCTCCTGGAATCTGCTTCCGAAAGACCTCCAGCTCGCGCGCTTCGTCGTGCCGGCGGGAACCTATACCGTCGAACTGAAGCCGATCGGCGGAGTCGGTCCGTTGCCCGCGAAAACCGTGCAGGTTCAGCCGGGCCAAAAAATATTCGTGAACTTCCGCTACATGCCCTGAGTCGGGAGGGCGATCAGTAAGCGCCGACGAGAATGGCGAGCTGGTACGCGACCCAGAACGAACCGGCGATGCCGACCGTGGCGCCCACGGCGCACGAGAAAACGAAGAAGAACGCGGTCAGTTGGTTCGAGAGGACTTTGTCCAGGAGGGCCTTAGCTTGATCCATAGTCTTCCGAGGTTCGCCGATCAAAGTCGGTTTTTCAAGCTCAGTGCGATGCGTTAATGCCGGATGCGGTCGGAGTCGTCCGCAGGGTTTGGCCGAGCAGGGACAGAATCACGACGATCATCGCGGCCCCTGCCTGATGGGCCACGCCGAGTCCGAGAGGTACGCCGTAAACGAGCGTGGCGACCCCGAGCAGAAACTGGACCAGCGTCATGTGGGCGAGGCCCGTCGTCCAGCGGCGGACGCTCCCGCGCGGGGTCCTGCGCAGGAGCAGGCCGATCCAGATTCCGTTCGCGGCGAGAAAGGCGATCCACCCGAGCTGACGATGGATCCACTGCACGGTCGCGGGATTGTCGACCAGATTCGCGAGCACGGGAGTGAGTTCCCAGAGGTTCGGCGGTGCGAAGTGTCCCGCCATGAGGGGAAAGGTGTTGAACGCGAAGCCTGCCTTCATGCCGGCGACGAAGGCGCCATAGACGATTTGGATCGCGAAAAGCGCGACGAGCCAGCGAAATTTCGGTCGTAACCAATCCGCCGCGGCAACCTGATCTTCGGCGAGTGCGCGGTCGCCCGTGAAGACCGCGCGCGTGAGCGAGACGAAGTAAGCGAGAATGACGAGCGCGAGCCCGAAATGAGCGGCCAGACGGTAGTGGCTGACGGATACCCGTTCGGTCAGACCCGACATCACCATGAACCATCCCAGCGCTCCCTGGAGTCCTCCGAGCAGGAATCCGATGCATACCGCCTTTGCGAGCGGTCGGCCGAGGTGACCCCGCACGAAGAAGAAGGCGCCGGGCAGGAGGACGACGATACCGATCAGGCGTCCGAGCAGCCGATGAAACCACTCCCAAAAGAAAATAAACTTAAACTCGGAGAGCGGCATGCCTTCGTTCACGAGACGGTACTGCGGAATCTGGCGATATTTTTCGAACGCGACTTCCCAGTCCGCATCATTCAGCGGCGGAATCGCGCCCATGATCGGTTTCCAATCCGTGATGGAAAGCCCGGAGCCGGTCAGCCGCGTGATTCCGCCGATCGAGACCATCGTGACGAGCATCACGCAGATGATGACGAGCCAGATGCGAACGGAGGTGCGCGGACTGAAGAGATCGCGAGCGGTGGAGAACATAGCCTTGGGTTTAGACCCTTTTCGTAAGGCTGAAAAGCGAGGAACGGGGCGGAATTTATTTCTTCGCCGGCTTCAGCGGGGCGGGGGACGTCGCGGCAGCAACGGGTTTGGCGGCGAGCGCCGCCCGGATCGCGCCGGTGAGCTCATCGCTTTCCGGCGTCACTCCCGACTTGTAGCGACCGATGATTTTGCCGTCGCGATCGATCAGGAATTTTTCGAAGTTCCAGCCTACGGCGCCCTTCTTCGGCGCGTTTTCCGTGAGGTAGGCATAGACGGGTTGGATCCGATTGCCGCTGACCGGGGCTTTCTCGAAGAGCGGAAAATCGACCTTGAACTGGCGTTCGCAGAAGTTCTTGATCTCGGCGTTGGTGCCGGGTTCCTGGGCGCCGTAATCATTCGACGGGAATCCGAGAACTTCGAAGCCTTCGGGGCGGTACTTCGTCGCGATCGTCTGGAGGCCTTTGTACTGGCTCGTGTATCCACATTCGCTCGCGGTGTTCACCACGAGGAGGACTTTCCCGCGATAGGCGCTGAGGGAGATCGTTTCGCGGTCTTTGCCCGGCGAGTTGATTCGCTTTACGGAGAAGTCGTAAAGGCTCGCCGGCGCCGTCGGGGGCGTAACGGCGTGCGCCAGCGATACGGAAACGAGCAGGGTAGCGGAGAGGAGGGGGCGAAGCATGGAAAATCCTTTCGGGATCGGAGGGTTCTTCCAGGTTACGGACGGGCGGGGCGCGAAGTTACAGGCGGCGGAGGTGCGCGCTCTTAATTTTGATGCCGTCTTTCACGAAAAGTTTTTCGAAAAGAGTCACCTCCGGAATCTCGAGCTTCGTCGGCTCCGGATGGCCCGCATGGAGATCGAAGCTTTCTTTCTCCACGGCCCAGACGTCGCCCACCTTCGCGAACGCTTCGCGCATCCATTCGAAATAGCCGTCGTGATCGGTCTTGATATGGAAGATCCCGCCTTTGCGGACGACGCGGGCGGCTTCCCGGAGGGTCGATTCCTTGATGAATCGGTTTTTCCACTGCGACTTCTTCGGCCAGGGATCGGGAAAATAAAGGTAAAGAAAGTCGACTTCGCCTTCGCCGAACATATAGCGGATCCGCTCCACGTTGCCGCGAAAGAAGAGCAGGTTTTTCAACCCCTTCTCGGAGGCTTTCTCGGCGCCGCGGTAGATGATCTTAAATTTCCAGTCGATCCCGATGTAGAGCCGTTCCGGGTGGCGCCCGGCCCAGGCGCGCGTGACGTGCCCGGTATTGCAGCCAATCTCGACATGTAGTTCGGCAGGCGGGCCCTTTGCGGAGAGTTCCCCCGTGGCGGCGAATTTTTCGCGCCAGCGACCCGCGTGTTCCTCGGTCGCGTGGTCGGAGAAAGCGAGGTCCGGGAATTCTCCGAGCTTGGCGGAGTAGGGGTTCTTCGCTTTCCCGTACCGGTAGTCCGGATGGTTCAGCGGCAGTCGGGGATCGGCGGAGACGGGGCGGGCGGGCATGATGGCGACCGTCATAGCAGATGGCCCGGAAAAGCAGAAGGACCCTCTCTCCTCGTTTTCCTAAGGCCTTGGCGAGGCCTCCACGAGGGGAGAGAGTCCTTCGAATTTTGCGAATCTTTACGAACGGGGCCCGAGTTCCTCTATCCGAGGAGTTTCAGAGCCATCTGGCTGTTGGCGTTCGCCTGTCCGAGGACCGAAATGGTCGCTTGGGTCAGGATGTTATTGCGAGTGAGGTCGGACGTCTCTTCCGCGACATCGGTGTCGCGAATCCGGCTGTTCGCAGCCGCGAGGTTTTCGCGGTAGATGCCGAGGTTGTTGATCGTCGACTGGAGACGGTTCTGGAGCGCACCGAGTTCCGAGCGGTTCTCGTTGATCTTGGTGATCGCGCCATCGAGCATCTCGAGATTCCGCTGGGAGCCTTCTTTCGTCGCGTTGTCGACGTCGGAGACGCCGAGGGCGGCGAGGGTGGAAGTGAGGGCCTTCGCGTTGAATTTGAAGCGGTCCTCGAAGTCGTTGTTCTTGATCCCGACTTGGATATCGAGCGTCTCGGCGTTTCCATCGAGAAGCTTCTTGCCGTTGAATTCCGTCGACAGGGCGATCCGGTCGATTTCTTCCTTGAGGCCTTTGATTTCTTTGTTGATGAATCCGCGTTCCACGTCGCCGATCGTATCGGAGGCCGACTGGATGGAGAGTTCGCGCATCCGGGTCAGGATGTTCCCGACTTCGTTCATGCCGCCTTCTGCGACCTGCACGAGGGAAATCCCGTCGTTCGCATTGCGCTCCGCTTGGCGCATGGAACGGATGTGGGCTTTTAACTTCTCGGAAATCGCCAGTCCGGCGGCGTCGTCCGCGGCGCGGACGATTCGGGTGCCGGAAGCGAGTTTCTCGAGGGACTTGTTCTGAGCATCGTGATTGAGATTCAGGTTTCGCTGAGCCGCAATCGACTGAGTGTTCGTATTGATACGCATTGCCATAGGTCTATCCTCCAACGGGTTTCGTGCCATTCCTCCTTGAGTACCGCCTGATCATCAGACGGTTTGTTTACTTCTTGCCCACCGGCAATCCCTGCCGGCTTCACAATGCTCTTCGGAGCAATCCGGTCGAACTTTAAAAAAAATGAAAGATTCCGCGGAGTTATACCTGATCGAGTTTGTCAGGTAAAAATCAGAGCTAAAGAATCCACTATTCTATACCGATGGATTTACTAGGGATTTTTCTGTCCCGCGGCGGTAACGAGGATGCGCAACGTCAGTAAAACCCATTCGAAAAAAGGCGCGAAGCGCCGGGCGATTTTTCGTCTGGCCCTCTTCGCCGCGCTTTTTCTTGGGGGGTGCAACTCGACTCGTGAGTCCTTTTGTCGAGAAATGCCGTCCGCGATTAACGAGGTCCAGAGCTTCCAGCTCGCCTTGGTGACTTTGGTTCCGGACAAGGTGACGCCCCGGAGAGGCCCGAAAAGGAAAATCGCCTCGGTCGTCGCCGTTTCGGAAGACCGGAGCGCCCAGATCGAGTCCAGTCGCGATGCCTGGCTGGAGTGGACGGAAAAGGCGCTTAAGCGCGCGCAGTGGGGCAAGGACGCGCTCGAACACGAGAAGCAGGGGAAGAAGGCGTTGCCGCTCCTGAAGGACGCAAGCCTTTCGCTGGTCTCGCTCCACGGCTTTATCGAGCAGCGAAAGTGGAAGAAGGCGCTCGCCGAACTCCAGCGGGTCGAAAAAAACCTGAAAAAGGCGGAGACGAGCGCCTGTGTAGACTCGGCCGAGCCGACCCGCGCGCCAAAGAAATAGCGCCCTCGCCTTCGGTCGCCTGGGCTTATTGGCCGGGCCGCGGACGGCAGGCTACTTGTTCAAGCCGGGGTGGTACTTGTAAATGTCCTGGAGAAGGCGCCCGCCGGTCGGCTCCTCGGGGCAATTCTGGTCGCCGAACTGGAAGCCCGGGTTCTCCGCGCAGTTCACTTCGAAGTTAATCCGCTGGGGGATCGGAGCGACGCCATCGACGGAGCCGGTGACCGCACCCGGAACCGACGCGATATTCCGGCCCGGGACCTTACGGTTCGGAGACGTTTCCATGGGCTGGAGGGTCGCGAACTGGAGTTCGCCGGTTTCGCGAAAGAGGTGAAAAACCGAGAATCCGAAGCCGATCGTCACCAGGGTGAAGATCACGAGCTCAAGCGGATTGATCCGGTAGCGGCGGACAGTCTTAGGAGTGATTTTGGTGGTAGGATCGCCCATTCAAGAAACCCATCGGAAAAACGGGGGAAAAGCTTGAGCGGAGCGGCCGGTTTCGGCCCGAAAGGGGTTCCATAGAACGAGTGACGGAAGCGTGACGCTTGGGTAGAACTAGGGACAACCGTTATGGACGTTCTGGCCCAATCCTCACTTCTGGTCGCGCTGACGAGTTTTTCGCTCGGTTTCGCCACGCTCGCCCGAAACGTCCGCAACAAACTCTTCATCGAATTCGCGCTCGTCTGCACCATCGTCTCGGGCTGGGCGATCTTCTTTTTCGTCTCGAAGATCTACCCCGAAAACGGCTGGTACGGCTATCACCTCTCGCTGAACGCCTGGCTCGCGCCGGCGTGCCTCGTCCTGATCCAATCGATGATGCGAATCGAAAAGTGGGCGACGAGTCGACTGCTGCTCTGGGGATCGTTGTCGCTCTGCCTGCTGATGACCGTCGGATTGCTGTTTGGGCTCGAACGGCACGACCTGATTAAGAAGCTGATCTTCTTCACTCCGGGGCTCGTGGTCATCCAGATCCTCATCCTGATGTTCCATGATCGGAATGCCGGCTCGATCAACCCGGTGATCGGGATCCGCAACCGCTCGCTGCTCTACGGCGGGACGCTCCTGGTGCTCTTCACGCCGATCATGGATCACGTTCCGGAGGTCTGGATCGGCGTTCCCATCTTCGGCAACCTCGCGCTCACGCTTTTTATCTACCTGCTCTCCCAGGCCATCACCCAGCAGCGGTTTCTCAACCTCGGCGCACTGCTGTCGCGTTTCCTGGTGATCGCGCTCGTCGCATTCCTGCTGACCTGCGTGTATTCGTTGGTCGCGGTCTGGACGAACGAGTTCGCGCTCTTCTTCCTGAACTCCTTCATCGTGTCGTTCTTCCTGCTGACGCTCGTCGAACCCATTCGAAAAGTGGTACGATTCGCGATCGACCGGCTCTTTACGCGAACCTCCCTCGCTTTTCTCGCCGAAATGGAAACGGTGCTGAAAGAGATGGAGCTCGTGGTGAATCCGCGGGACTCGCTGACGGTTTTCGAAAAATTCCTCGTGCGGATTCTCGCTCCCCAGGGACTCGCGTTTTACATTCCGTCCTCGGATCCGAAGACGCTGCGCCGGGAGCGTACGGTCGGCGACGGCCCGCGGCTTCGACATGCGCCCACGGAAATTCCGAAGCACCATCCGATCTTCGATGCGCTCGCGAAGGCTCGCGGGAAGAATCGCGTTCTGCTCGACGAGATGCTCGACGACGAGATCGCGCGCATGGCCGGGCAAGAAACGAAACGCCGGCTGATCGGGTGGCGCGATGCGATCCACGGACTCGGCGGAAACATCGTATTTCCATTCACGAAAGACGAGCGCATCCTCGGCATCGCCGTTCTCGACGTCCCCGCGCCGCCGGAGAGTTACGGATCGAACTGGTCGATCCTCCGGGAAATCGAACCGCTCGCCGCCCGGGTCGCCGAGCTTCTGGAGAAATCCTCGGTCTTCGACCGCGAGCGGGAAGTGGAGCGGCTGGCCACGCTCGGTGAAATGGCGGCCGGTCTCGCGCATGAGATCCGAAACCCTCTCGGCGCCATCAAGGGCGCGGCCCAGTATCTGGATCCCTCCGCGGATCGTCCGGAAAGCCGCTTTCTCCATGTCATCGTCGAGGAAGCGGACCGGCTGAACGCGGTCGTGACGCAGTTCCTGGACTACGCGAAGCCCTCCGCGGTGCGCGAATACAAGGAGATCGATCTGAATCTCCTCATCCAGAAACTCGTCACTCTGCTTTCGACCACGGCGCCCGAGGGAGTCGACCTGCGTTTCCAGTCGTCGCTCCTGCGCGGAAAGATTCGTTGCGCCCCGGAGCAGATCCATCAGGTGTTGCTGAATCTGATCCAGAACGCGTTTAAAGCGCTCCGCCGCTGGGATTTACCGATCGAATCCGGGGAAAAGCGGGTCGTCGTCTCTCTCGACGCTTTCGAAACAAACGAGCTCCGTTCGATGATTCGCGTAACGATCGACGATAACGGCCCGGGGATCGCGCGGGAAAATCTCGAGAAAATTTTCATACCGTTCTTCACGACCGATCCTTCCGGGACGGGGCTCGGGCTCCCGATCTGTAAAAAGATCATCCAGGCGCATGGGGGAAGCATCGAAGTTTCCTCGGTTCCCGGCGTGACGACCCAGTTTCGGGTCATTTTACCGGAGGCGACATGAGCGAAGGGGCCATGAGAGGAAAAGTGCTCGTCGTCGACGATGAAAAAAACATGGGCCTCGTCATCCAGGCGATGCTCGAGCGCGCCGGTTTCGAGGTTCTTTCTTTTTTCGACGCCGCCGAGGCGGCCGACGCCATCGAAAGCGAGGAGCTCGACGCGGTGGTGACCGATCTCTATATGCCCGGCATCGGCGGGATGGAAATTCTCAAGCATGTGAAAATGCATCAGCCGGAAACGCCGGTCGTTATGATCACCGCCTTCGGGACGGTCGAAAGCGCCGTCAACGCGCTGAAGCGGGGCGCCTTCGATTTCATCACGAAACCATTCGATCAGACGGAACTGCTCGAGGTCATCGAGAAGGCATGTCGAACGCATCGTGAACGTTTAAAGGAACCTTCGGAGAGTCGCGAGTCGGCCGAGAATGTGACGCCCGCCCCGGGCATCGACGAAACGCCCTTGGCCGGCACGAGCGCCAGGGTGATGGAACTCCGTCGCGCGATCGAGCGCGTCGCCGCGAGCGACACGCCCGTTCTGCTGGAAGGGGAGAGCGGCACCGGAAAGGAATACGTCGCGCTCGAGATCCACCGCGGTTCGAAGCGGGGAGATCGGGAGATCGTCCGCGTGAATTGTGCCGTGATTCCCGCGAATCTGATCGAAAGCGAGCTCTTCGGCTACGAGCGAGGCGCTTTTACCGGCGCGGTGACCTCGAAGCCGGGGCGTTTCGAGCTCGCCCACGAGGGGACGCTCTTCCTCGACGAGATCTCCGAACTCCCTGCGGACGTGCAGGCGAAACTGCTCCGCGTCCTGGAGGAAGAGGCGTTCGAGCGGGTCGGCGGCCTTTCGACGATTCGCGCGAATGTACGGATCGTGGCCGCGAGCGTAAAGAATCTCGCCGTGGAAGTGGCGGCGGGCCGTTTTCGACAGGACCTCTTTTATCGGTTGAACGCGCTGCCCATCGAGATTCCGCCCCTTCGCGAGCGCAAAGAAGACATCGATCCGCTCCTGGATCTGTTCGCGCAACGATTCGCGAAGCGTTTTCCGGAGCGCTTTTCCGGTCGCGTCCCGCGTGCCGAGGCGAGATTACGCTCGGCCCTGCGCGACTATCGCTGGCCGGGAAATATTCGCCAGCTCGAGAATGCCGTCGAGCGGATGGTGCTCATGGGGGATTCGGAGACGCTGTCGCTTCGTGATCTTCCGGAAGAAATCCTGGCGGAGGTCGATCCATCGGGAGAAAGTTCGGATTCGGCGGAGGGCGGAACTCCGGGTTTTAAAGAACTCGTGCGCCGTCAAACCCAGATCACCGAACGCGGATTGATCGAGCGAGCCCTATCCGATACCGATGGAAACGTGACTCGGGCCGCCCAGGCCCTCGGCCTTTCCCGCAAGGGGCTGCAGCTGAAAATGAAGGAACTCGGAATTCGTCGCTAGGGAAGGTATTCTGGGGGAGTATGCTCCCGGGTGATTTCCGAAATCGATTTCGTTCGCTCGCGCCCCTTCTCGGAATCGTAGGATTCCTCGGAGTCGCGGACGCCTCCACGGCCGCGGCGAAAGATCGTTTCGTGGTCGTGACGGATTCCCACGGGATATACCATTTCGGCGAAGGCATCGAGAACTGGCTGATTCAGCGCAAGCCGAAGCCGGAGTACGAGATCGTCTCGAGCGGCGGTTACATGCCCACGCAGTGGACGCCGAGGGTGGATGCCGCGGGAAAGGCGCATTCATCCCAGAAACGCCACACGACGACTTGTGGAGCCAGGTATCGCACTCGAGCGAGCGCGAGCGTACGCGAATGCAAAGCGATGACGACCCCCTTCTTAAACGAAGTATGGGCGGACCAGGGACCGCGGAAGGCGGGCGAGCGCCGGATCACCGTCATCGCCCACGGGACGAACCTGCCGACTTCGGGGCGCGAAGGGCTCATCGCTTCGACGGTACGTCTGATCCAGGACGCATTCGCGCAGAGTGACGAATGCGTTTGGGTCGGCCCCCCGAACATGACCCGGCCGGGAAATACGCCGAAAGAAGTTCAGTTCAAGTACGAAGTCATCGAGGCGGCGATCCAGAAGGTTCGCGAGAAAACAGGGAAGACCTGCGGACTGATCGATAGTCGCCAAGTCTCGACTTACCCCGCGGGGGGGCATGACGGCGTCCATTATCAGTGGCCCCTGCGGGGCGCGACGAAAGCCCAGATCGCGGAAGGCAAGATACGGGCGCGCGAGTGGGTCCAGGGCGTGATTTCGGGCCGGGGTTCGATGCGCGGACTCGAGGCGCTGACCGCGGAAAAAAATACGGCGGCCGTATCTCCGATTCTGGAAGGCGACGCCTTCAAAAACCTTAGATCCGGCCGCCGTGCGAGAGTGTCCCGACTGCGTCGTGCGGTAGTCGCGATCTAGCGAGCTGCGGTAGGCTTGCAGACCAGGCTCGTGATGCGAGAGTTCGCGTTATTCGAGCCGTAGGCGATGTTTTTGAATTTCACAAAGCGGCCGTCGCTCCCGAGCACGACCGTGCGTTCGAGATTACCCGCGCTCAACATTCCGGAGGAAACGGCGGCTCCATAGCCGAAACGTTTACAGACACCATTTAGGTCGGAAGTCGAGCTGATCCAGCGATCCGTTCCGTCGGAGTACCCGAACGAGGGTTGCCGAAGCGTAATCGTTCCATCGTCGTTGTTCAGCGTTCTATCGTGCAGACGAGTACTAGCGGTCGTATCGGCTGCGTTTTCGCACATGATGCTCAAAATTCGGGAATTCGCGTTAGCTGCATTGCTGTAGCTGATGTTACGGAACGACTCAAACATCGAATCGGAGCCGATCACGACGGTCCGTTCTAAATTACCGCTGGTGAGGCGGGCCTCATCGACCGAGGCGCCAAAACCAAAGAGAGCACAGACGCCGTTATTGTTCGACGCCGAGCTGATATACCGGACGGTTCCATCCGCCGAACCGAATTTCGGTCCGACGATCGTGACGCGGCCGTCGTCGTTGTGATGCAAGGCTTCGTAGTTCTTACTCGCGAAAACGGCTTCCGGCGAAGAGGCCAGGGTTTCGTCGAAGCTCGCCGCTTGGGCGAGGGTGGTTCCGAGGACGAGAGTCGAAGCGAGCGTGAGAAGCTGGATTGGGTTTTTCATGGAATTTTCCTAATGTCGTTGGGGTTACGCGGGAATGGTCGGCTTATACCAATTTGTATTAAAATGGTCAAGTAATAATCTAGGACAAAGCTCCCCCGGGGACGACCACGTTCACGCCCCTGGAATTCCTCGAAAAAAACTATTTAGCGAAAGCCCACTTTACGAGCCAAACCGAAGCATCCGCCGCGAGACGAAGGGATTCGCAGGTCGTGCGGTTCAGTCTTTCGCGGGCGTCGGCCCATTTCGGATTCTGGAGAAGGTCCGCCACGTCGACCTGGGCCGGGTCGATCGGTACGCTGATCGAAGGATCCATGAGGCCGTTTCCGACGAAAGCCATGAGTTCGCTTCCGGTCCGCGAAGCGCGCCCGATCGAGCGGTTGACGACTTCGAGCGCGAGTTCCCGGGGGTTCGCGACGAGAATGGAACCGCCCGACTCGAGAAAACATTCGCGAAACGGGGACTGGTCTTCGCCGGCCGGACCGGCGGCGATCAGGGCGTGCCGAACGTACCCCTCGTAGGCCCAGTGATAGTTCGTGATGGTCCGCGTCCCTTCCGAAATCAGATGATCGAACCCCGCGGAAGGCGGCCAGCGAAGAACGGCCGACCAGGGGACCATGCCGAGCGCGGGAATCTGGACGGTGTGGAAAGGCTGGGTCAGATCCTGGATGTAGTGGAGGGTCCAGCCGAGGATCCGTAGACCCCAGTCATAGTCGCCGTTCCGAATACGCTCGCGCGCTTCGTTCGCCAGGAGATCGACTCGGTCGGGGGCCTGGCCGAGCGCACGGCTCGGGACTTGGAAAGTGGAGATGGGTTTTCGCCAGTTCCAGCCCGGCCAGAACATATGACGGAAACCCTGGGAGCTCGACCCCGTCGGACCACCCATGAATCGGCGATCGTTGCTGGGATCGGCGGAGTCGGGGAGATTGCGATCGAGGCCATGATCCGGATCTTCCGGAGCGAGCCGGAAGTAGTCGCGCGGAGTCCGAGCTTCGTAAGACTTGAGTTCCCCCTTCGGCTGCAGGAGGAGAAGTGCGGCGATCTCGACGAACCGCCCGGAGACACCGTAAGGGTCCGGCTGGACGGGAACAGGCCAGTCACCGAAGACGAGCACCGCGCCTGCGTCAGGCCTGACCGGGGCTGCGAGCAGACGGAGGATTTCTGGAAGGACCTGATCGGCTGATTGCCCGCCGATGACGCAGACACCCGAGCGGCCCTGCGTGCGCGCGCCGGACAGCAGCGCGACTGCCTGCGAAGGCGAATGCCCCACGCGGACGGCGATAGCCTCGCCGAGTAATTGTTCCTGCACTTCACGGAGGCTTGTGAAAACACCTGTCACGGGC
>CAZIAL010000015.1:0-72518 GCA_964536965.1 uncultured Bacteriovoracaceae bacterium | reverse complement strand
GAAATCGGCAAACTCATCGCCGAAGCGATGGAAAAAGTCGGCAAAGAAGGCGTGATCACGGTGGAAGAAGCGAAAACGGCCGAAACCACCCTCGACGTCGTCGAAGGGATGCAGTTCGACCGCGGTTACGCTTCCCCGTACTTCGTGACGAATCCAGAGCGCATGGAATGCGTTCTCGACAACCCGTACATCCTGCTCTTCGACAAGAAAGTCTCGTCGATGAAGGACCTGCTCCCGGTTCTCGAGAAGGTCGTGCAGAAATCCAAGCCGCTGATGATCATCGCGGAAGACATCGAAGGCGAAGCTCTCGCGACTCTCGTCGTGAACAAGCTCCGCGGCACGATCCAGGTCGCCGCCGTGAAAGCTCCGGGCTTCGGCGATCGCCGTAAGGAAATGATGGAAGACATCGCTACCCTCACGGGCGGCAAGGTCATTTCCGAAGACATGGGCCACAAGCTCGAGATGGCTCGTCTCGAAGACCTCGGCCAAGCGAAGAAAATCACGATCGACAAGGACAACACCACGATCGTCGACGGCGCCGGCAAAAAAGCCAGCGTCGAAGCTCGCGTGAAGCAGATCCGCGCTCAGGTCGAAGAAACCTCTTCCGACTACGATCGCGAGAAGCTCCAGGAGCGCCTCGCTAAGCTCGTCGGCGGCGTCGCCGTCATCAACGTCGGTGCCGCTACCGAAGTCGAGATGAAAGAAAAGAAAGCTCGCGTCGAAGACGCCCTGAACGCAACCCGCGCTGCCGTCGAAGAAGGCATCGTCCCGGGCGGCGGCACGGCACTGCTGCGCGCTTCGAAAGTTCTGGAAGGCATGAAGGGCGCGAACCCTGAAGAGCAAGCCGGAATCAACATCATCGCTCGTTCGGTCCAGGAGCCTCTCCGCCAAATCGCGGGGAACGCCGGACACGAAGGTTCGATCGTGATCGATAAGGTCATGTCGAATAACAGCCCTTCCTTCGGATTCAACGCCCTCACCGAGAAGTACGAAGATCTTCTCGCGGCCGGCGTGATCGATCCGGCGAAAGTCGCTCGTTGCGCACTCCAGAACGCCGCTTCCGTGGCCGCTCTGATGCTCACCACCGAGACGATGATCGCCGAGAAGCCGAAGAAAGACGCTCCGTCGATGCCTATGGACGGCGGCGGCATGGGCGGCGGCTTCGGCGGAATGTAAAAATTCGCGGGAGCGAATTTTAAGCACTTCTTCCACTTAGTTAACGAAGAGCCCGGTTCGGATTTTCCGGACCGGGCTTTTCCCATCTCCACCAACCTTCTTTCCGCGGATTCTCCATGACCGATCACTGGCAAAAATGCATCTCGAGCTCAGGCACCATTCGCGGCGTCGCGATCCGATGCACGGAGATCGCGCGGGAAGCGACGGATCTTCACGGTCTGCGCGGCGATAGCGCTCGCGCCCTGGGGGAGTCTCTCGTCGCCGGCTTCCTGCTTTCCTCCTATTCGAAGGAAGGCGAACGGATGAACCTGAACGTGAAAGGAAACGGCTGGATCGTCCAAGGCCTCGTCGATGCTTATCCCGATGGCCGGATCCGCGGTTACGTCGTCCCGAATGAAAATGCCGTCACCCCGACGGTCGACTTGACGGGCGAAGGTCCCTGGGGCCAAGGGGTTCTGTCCGTTTTAAGAAAGCGCGAAATGGACGCGCGCAGCGAACCTTACATCGGTACGGTTCCACTGCTGACCGGTCATCTCGCAAAAGATCTGACCTTCTATTGGGTCCAGAGCGAGCAGGTCCCTTCGGCCGTCGGAATCGCGATTAACCTGAATGCGGATGGCTCCGTCGATAGCGCGGGGGGGTTCCTCGTCCAGGCGATGCCGGGCGCGACCGATCAGGAGATCGCCGAAATCGAAACGCATGTGAATAAACTCTCGGACTTCGCCCACGAGCTCGCGACCGATGCGGATACGGTGTCGATCCTTTCGCGGATCTTCCAGGAGCGGCCGTTTCTATTGCTTGAAAAGAAGGCCCTCCGCTACGAATGCCACTGTAGCTGGGAGCGCGTTCGCCGTGCGCTCACCCTCGTCGGCACGTCGGAGCTCCAGGCGATGATCGACGAAGTGGGCGAGGCGGTCGTGAAATGCGACTTCTGCACGAAAGAATACCGTGCTGACAGCGACGAACTTCGGAAGATGATCGAAGAGTCGCGATAGACTCAGTCGGTCGATCAGTTACGGCTACCAATCGCTACGGTCGTGGGGCGGTCAGCTTACGCTGACCTTGCGCCCGCCCATCCGCGATGGGTAGCCTACTCACTGGGACTAAAACGTATACCCGACGTGCGCCATGAACGTCAGATAGTTCGAGGCGAGATTAATCGGCCCGATCGTCGTGTCCTTATTCGTCCCGAAGAGCATGTGGTACGTCATCGCCGCGCCGAAGAACGTCTCTTTCGTCAGCTGGAGATCGGCGCCGCCGCCCATGTGGACGCCGAACATCGTTCCCGAAAGCGAGTTCGTCGTATTCAGCTCCCGACTCGCGCGATAAAATCCGAGGCCGGCGTTTACATAGGGAATGATCCGATCGTAGTTCGCGAGATTCAGCCGCGGCCCGGTCAGAAGATGGAGCTTCGAGTACTTGCCGTTCGAATGGCTCGAATAGCCGAGCGACGTCGTGAAGGCGAGGAGGCGGCTGACCCCGTAGGTGTAAGAGCCCTGCATTCCGATCGAGTCGGAGTAGTCGCTGCCGAAAAGAAAGTTCTGTCCGATATCGAGCGAGACGTTGTTCGAATCGGGAGCGAAAGGAGAGGTTTCGCGCGCCACGCTTTTCTTTCGGCGCATGGAATGATTTCGGTAGGGATCTTTCGCCGGAGAGGTGGAGTCGCCGTAGTAATAAGGCGAGGCCGACTTCCAGGAGTCGTCTTCCGACCAGGAGCTCGCCGTGGCGCTGTGGAGGCCGGCAGAGAAGAGAACGCAGGCGAGAAGAAGCGATGGAATGCGTGGCATGTAAGAAGACCTCCGTGTCGTGCCCAGGCCGCGAGGCGGGCGCTCCCATCATGGGAGACTCCGATTAGTTTACGGACTTCCGAGGCGCGCTGCAACTCGTCAAGATGCTGACGTGGAATCTCTTCGCGGGATTATACTTAAGCCTCTTACGTCGCGGACGGGCAGGTGACGGGCCGAATGGATGAATCATTCGCTTGGATGTTATCTTCGCTTCCCACCCAGCCGCCTACTCCTTCGCCCCGGACGAGGATCCGCGTCGGGATACGGCCGGTTTTCAATCGGTCTTCGGGGCCGGTGATCTGATGGATTCGGTGGATCTGGACGTCTTCGACGCAGGAACCGATCTCGTAAACGGGGGTCAGGATCGCCCAAGCTTGATAGGCTAGCGGAACGGCGAAGGAAAGCAGACCGAGTCCGGTAATGAGTATGGCCAGCGTGACGAGCGTATATTTAACGTATCTTTTCATGGGGTTCTCTTTCCCAAAAAAAGCAAAACCCCGACGCCTCGAGACACGAGAGGTCGGGGTTAAACTTTAAAGCCCTAAAAGCGCCGAGAGGGCGATCTTAGTTGTTCATGGCCGGAGCGGCCATCGAGGCAGAGCTCGAGACGGACGCAGCCGGAGCGACGTTGAATTTCGCGAATTCAGCGCCGAGCTTGGCTTGGATGAAGCCCGAGAAAGAGCCATCGCCGTGGCGAATGATTTCTTTCAGGAGTTCGGTCGAAGGTTGGGTCTTCGCCTTCTTCTCGGATTCATAGAGAAGTTGGGTCAGAGTCGATGCCGTGATGTCGTTTTTCGTCTTGTTGTCGATGACGCGGAGGTCTTCGCCAGCTTTGATCATCTTCGCAATCTCATCCAGAGTCACGTAGCTGGACTCATGGGTGTCGTAGAGCTTGCGATTTTGATAACGCTTAATGATTTTCACTTCTTTCATGATTCCCCCTAGTCGAACCACTAAAACTTTACTGACTTCCTGCTCCCGCGCTTGCGCCGGGAGCCCCCCAGAAGTCGTTACTTCCTTAAAACACTGAAAACATTTGCCCGGGTTTCGCCGGAGTGAACCTTGGACCCCCGTTGGCATAAGCATGATGCTACGCGCCGACACAAGGTGTCAAGACTAACTATCCGCCGAAGTAACAACATATGTTTTCCGTGTCAACGCTTGGGCTCGATTAAAAACCCAGGAATTTTATACGAAATCAGTTTCTTCAGCGGGGCAGCGAGTATTCATCATAAACTCGCGTTAAACGCAAGGGGTCTAAAATTATCGTCAAAAACGTAACGATTCCAAGACCTTTGACGCAGAATCGTCCGGGCAAATTTCAGTTTCCCGCAGAATGTGTCGATCCGTTCCCTAGGGAAGGACCGACTCCTCATGCGATTGTCTCAAAACAGAATTTTAGCTTTAATTTCAATGGTTTCCGTCACTGCGGGATGTGCCCATACGCGGACGGAAAAGCCGATTCGAGACCTCGCGAGCTCGCCGGTTACCGGTCGCCGGACGATTCCATCGACGGAACAGATTTCCGCCACCGCCAGTTATCACTTCGCCATGGCCCAGGCGTACTCCGCCGAGGGCAATCCGGACCGCGCGATCGAAGAGTACAAACTGACTCTGATGTACGATCCGAAAGCGGCCGTCGTCTACGCGCGCCTCGCAACAGAATATATCAAAAAGGGCATGCTCTCCGCTGCGATGGATACCTGTAAGGAAGCGATCGCGATCGATCCGGACGCGAGCGACGCGCGGATGATTCTCGCGAACCTCTACACCAATACCCAACAGAACGCCGAAGCGATCACTCACTTCGACGCGGTACTCTCGAAAGATCCGGGTCACGAAGAGGCCGCCGTCTATAAAGCGCAGGCGCAGCTCGATCTCGCGAAAAACGACCAAGCGATCGCGACGATGAAAGATTTCGTAAAAACAAATCCTGATTCCGCGCTCGGCTGGTACTACCTCGGTCGCACCTATCATAAGTCGCAGAAACCGGTGGAAGCGGAAAAAGCCTATCGCAAAGCCGTCGACGTGAAGCCTTCCTTTACCCAGGCGATGCTCTCGCTCGGCTTCATGTTCGAAGAACAGAAGAAGAACGAGCGTGCGATCCAAATTTACAAAGAGGTCTACGACGATTCGCAGGATCTGAATGCGGCGAACCGGATCTCGACGATCTATCTAAAGAGCGAGAATTATACGGCCGCTATTCCTTACCTCGAAGCGATCGAGGCCATGGACCCGACCGATATGAACACCCAGGTGAAACTGGGGCTCGTCTATATGGAAACGAAGAAATACGAAAAGGCGGTGAACGTGTTCAGCCGCCTGATCGTGAAGAATCCAGATTCGGATCGCATTCGTTTCTACCTGGGCTCGCTCTACGAAGAGATGAAACGGGATGACGAAGCGGTCGGCGAATACCGTAAGGTGCCGGCGAATTCGAAGCTCTATACCGATGCGATGCTGCACGCGGCGAATATCCTGAAAACCCAGGGAAAGACCGCGGAAGCGAAACTCGAAATCAATACCGCGATTTCCAAAGCTCCGCAGATTTCGAACTTCTATATCTATCTGGCGAGCCTCGAAGAAGAAGCGAACGACCTTCCGGCGTCGATCCGGGCGCTCGAGCGGGCCTACCAGCAGTTCCCGGAAGAAGAGCGCGTTCTCTATTATCTGGGTTCGCTCTACGACCGCGTGGGTGAAACCGAAAAAGGTCTCGCGAAGATGGAACAGCTCCTCTTCGTGAACCCGAAGAATGTCGACGCGCTGAACTACCTCGGTTACACCTGGACGATCCTCGGCCGAAAAATGGATACCGCGGAAGAATATCTCAAACTCGCGATGAAGCTGCGTCCAAACAACGCCTTCATCACCGACAGCTGGGGATGGCACCTCTTCGTGCGCGGCAACTTCAAGGAAGCGATCAAGGTCCTCGAGAAGGCCGTCGCGCTGAAAGGCGACGAGGCGACTCTGCTCGAGCACCTCGGCGATGCCTATGCCCGCGCGAATCTCCAGGAGAAGGCGTACGCGACTTACGAAAGAGCGGTCGCCGTCTCGAAGGAAGCGAAAGAGAAAGAGAAGATCGTCGCTAAGCTCGAAGGTGTGAAGGCGGTCTTGGCCCAGAACGGCCGGATTAAATCCGATCGCACGGCTTCGCGTAGCCCGGCTTCCGTGAAGGCCGCGCCCTCGCCGACCCAACAGTAATCTTTTCTAAATCCATGAAATCGGGCACCGTGAAGAGATGCACAGTGCCCGATTTCTATTTGCGGCCCTCGCTTTGGCGGGAGGTCTTTTCGGCTGCGCGACCTCTCCAAAACCGGGTGAGTTCTCGGCGAAAGAGCTTTATGCGGCCGCATGTCCGGCGATCGCGGGGAAAACGGTCGCGGGCTCGATCTGGACGAAGATCCGATCCGAGGAACTGAACGGTCAGTTTCCCGCTACCGTTCGCGTGGATTTTCCCACGCGGCTCGCGGTCGAGGTGACGAATTTGATTGGCGCTCCCCAGGCCTGGCTCCAGATGGAGAATGGCCGGACCGATCTGCGGCTTTCGGCGCAGAACGCAAAAAAGTACGGGAAAGACGCTCCGATCCGGAACATGCTTGGCGGCCTCCCGCTTGAACATGCGCCTCGTCTTTTTGCGGGTGGAGTTCCTTGTCCAGCCACGGGTGCGGGAGTTCGCATGGAGCTGGATGGCGAAGGGGGCCTGATCGTGGAAGGCGCCGATCCTCGCACGAAAATTTCGACTCGGTATGTCTATCGATTCGATCGCCATGCCGGAAAGCCTTGGGTTCGGGAAACCGAGGTCCGGACGGAAACCTACGGGGTCGTCGTGATCCAGAGGGAAGAACCCTTCGGCGCCGATAGCGCACCAAAAAGATGGAGTGCGTCATCGCAGCGGGGAGAGATTCAGGTGCGCTGGAAAGATCGTGATCTATTGCAGTGAAATGTAACGCGTTAATTTGACTTAGAAACCCCAGCCTTGGTAGCTATGCAGCATCAGGGGTTAAGGAATGGAGCATCCGTAAGCATATGAAGAATCGTAAAACTCCTCGGTCGATCTTCGGCGTCATCGCCGCGATCGTCGCGACCGCCGCGTTCAGTGTCCTCTCCAGTGGCTGCACGAAGAATAACAAGCTCGACACCACGAACACCTTCTACACTTCTTCCATCGCAAAAATTAAAGGTCTCGACCCCGCGTTTGCGGACGATCTCTATTCCGGACTCGAAGTGACCCGGATCTACGAAGGTCTGGTCCAGTACCACTATCTGAAGCGTCCATATACGCTCGAGCCCGCGCTCGCCGAAGCGATGCCGACGATTTCGAAAGACGGAAAGACTTACACCTTCAAGATCAAGAAAGGCGTGGTCTTTCAGGACGACAAAGCGTTCAAGACAACCGAAGGCAAGGGCCGTGAGGTGGTCGCCGAAGATTTCGTCTACTCATTCAAGCGCCTCGCGGATTCGAAACTGAATTCGCCGAACTGGTGGCTTTTCGACGGAAAAATCGAGGGCCTGAACGCTTGGCGCGAGGCTGCGCAGAAGGCGGGCAAGGCGGATTACTCCGCGGCAGTCTCCGGACTGAAGGCCATCGACTCGCATACGCTCGAAATCAAGCTCGTGAACCGCTCATACCAGTTCATCTACGCCCTCGCGATGCCGTCCACCACGGTGGTGCCTCGCGAAGCGGTCGAAGAGTACGGTGCGGAGTTCCTGAACCACCCGGTCGGAACCGGCGCGTTTAAGCTCGCCGAGTACAATCCGAGCTCGAAAATCGTCTATGTGCGGAATCCGACCTTCCGTAAGGAAGTTTATCCGTCCGAAGGAGATACGAACGACGCCGCCTCCGGTCTTCTGGCCGACGCGGGCAAGCCGCTACCCCTGGTCGACAAGATCGTCATGACCGTGCATACGGAATCGCAGCCGCAGTGGCTGAATTTCATGCAGGGCCAGCTCGACGCGGCTCCGATTCCGAAGGACAACTTCGCGCAGGCGATTTCCGCTTCGAAGGAACTGACTCCGGAGATGAAGGCGAAGGGAATCCTGCTCTTCAAGGAACCCTCCCTCGATATCACGCATACGAGCTTCAACATGACCGACCCTCTCGTCGGCAAGAACAAGCTGCTTCGTCAGGCCATCTCGATGGCGATCAACTGGGACGAAGAGATCGAACTCTTCTACAACGGACGCGCGGTCTCCGCGCAGGGTCCGATTCCTCCCGGTCTCGCCGGATACGACGAATCGATGAAGAATCCTTACAAACAATTCTCCGTCGAAAAGGCGAAGGCGATGCTTGCGAAGGCCGGATATCCGGAAGGCAAAGGCCTCCCGGTTCTCGAGTATCTTTCGCTCGCGGACTCGACCGCCCGTCAGATGACGGAGTATTTCCAGAAGTCGCTCCAGGCGATCGGCATCCAGCTGAAAGTGCAGACCTTCAGCTGGCCGGAGTTCCAGCAGTCCGTGAAGAACAAGAAGGGGCAGATCTACTCCTTCGCATGGGGCGCGGACTATCCGGACGCGGAGAACTTTCTCCAGCTCTTCTACTCGAAGAACGCGGCGCCGGGACCGAACGACTCGAACTATTCGAATCCAGAGTTCGACAAACTGTATGAGAAGTCGCTCACGATGAATGATTCCCCTGAGCGCACGGCCCTTTATAAGAAAATGGCTTCGATCGTGGTCGAAGACACTCCGTGGGTATTCGGAGTCCACCGGGTCACTTACGGGCTGACCCATCCGTGGCTCAAAAACTACAAGCCCCATGAGTTCAACCACGGCATGTCGAAGTATTACCGAATCGACACGAGCCTCAGGAAGTAATTCGAGGACCGGGGGGAAGGCCTGAAGCCCGACCCCCGGTTCCTTCTTTTCGAAGAAGGGGATCGCGATGCTGACTTTCTTGATTCGACGGATTATCGGAGCCCTCCCCATCGTTTTCGGGGTGGCGCTCGTCGTTTTTATCCTCTTTAACGTCGTCGGGGGGGATCCCGCGCTGATGATGGTGGGCAAACACGCCACCGCCCAGCAGATCGCCGACATTCGCCGAGAATACGGACTGGATCAGCCACTGCACATTCAGTTCGTGCAGTATCTGAAGGATATCGTGACGTTCGATTTCGGGCGCAGCTACGCTACCCGCCAGAAGATCTCGGACATGATTCTGAACGGGATCGGGCCGTCGCTCTCGCTGACGATTCCGGCGTTCTTTTTCACGACGGTGATCTCCGTCATCCTCGGACTTTTGGTGGCCTACTTCCGGGGCACGATCATCGATCGGTTCGCCGTCATTCTCTGCGTGATCGGAATGAGTATTCCGGCGCTCGGATACATTCTCTTCGGTCAGTACTATCTGGCTTACGAAATGCGGCTCTTCCCGATTTCCGGCTACGATTACTCGTTTCCGGGGCGATTCCAGTATCTCGCGTTGCCGATGCTTCTCTGGCTGCTGCTCTCCATCGGTTACGACGTGCGCTTTTACCGAACGGCGATCCTCGAAGAAACAAACCAGGACTATGTTCGGACCGCACGCGCCAAGGGACTGACCGAGTCGCGGATTTTCCTGAAGCACGTCCTGAAAAATTCGATGGTTCCGATCGTGACGAACGTGGTCCTTGAGATCCCGCTGCTCGTTCTCGGCTCTTTCCTATTCGAAACCTTCTTCGGAATCCCGGGACTGGGAAGCATCACGATCGACGCTCTCCATAATTCGGATCTCCCCGTGATCAAAACGATGGCCTTCGTCATCTCTCTCCTGCTGATCTTCGGAAATATTCTAACCGACGTGGTGTATTCACTCGTCGATCCAAGGGTGAAACTGTCATGACGGGTGCGACGATCTCGATCGATCCGGCGGAGCTGACCAAAAAAATGCCGAAGGGCCGTTCCCTCTGGGATCTGGCCTGGATGCGGCTGAAGCGCGATAAATTCGCGATCGTCTGCGCTTCGATCATTCTCTTCTATTTCGGAGTCGCGCTCGCGGCGAAACTCGGACTCCTCGCGAGCCCTTGGGACCTCAAGGTCGGCGAGAGTTATGCTCCGCCGAACACGGACAGTTTCCAGGGTTTTCTGGGGACGGACATCTTCGGCCGCAGCGTGATGTACAAGACCATCCACGGAACCCGGATCGCCGTCAGCATCGGTCTGGTGACCGCGGCGCTCTCAGTGCCGATCGGGGTCGCGCTCGGGGCGATCGCCGGTTATTTCGGCGGCTGGATCGACGAGCTGATCGTCTGGTTCTATACCACCCTCTCCTCCATTCCGAATCTGCTTCTCCTGATCGCGATTTCCTACGCGCTCGGGAAAGGGACGAACGCGGTCTACATCTCGCTGATCGCGACTTCCTGGATCGGGATGGCGCGGGTCATGCGCGGGGAGTTCATCAAACATAAAGAACGCGAATACGTCGTCGCGGCGAATAGTCTCGGAGCTTCGAACTTTTCGAAGATCTTCAAGCATATCCTCCCGAACGTTTCGCACTTCATCATTCTGAACTTTTCGATGCAGTTCATGTCCGCGATCAAGGCCGAAGTCATTCTTTCGTTCCTCGGCGTGGGGATCCAGGGGGAACCGTCCTGGGGCGTGATGATCGACGATGCGAAGCTGGAGCTGGCGCGCGGGGTCTGGTGGCAGCTGACCGGAGCGACGGTGGCGATGTTCTTCATCGTTTTGGCATTTAACATTCTCGGCGATTCGCTGCGCGACGCGCTCGATCCGAAGATCAAGTGACGGCCGACAAGTGAAAAGTAACAGAGGCATGCGATGAGCGAAAAAATCCTCGAAGTGAAGAATCTGGAAACCTCCTTCCGTGTCGAAGAAGGGGTCGTGAAGGCCGTCGACAACGTGAGTTTCGACGTCTATGCCGGCAAGACCTTGGGGATCGTCGGCGAGTCGGGTTGCGGAAAATCCGTCACCTCGCTTTCGATCATGCGGCTGATTCCGAATCCGCCCGGCAAGATCTCCGGCGGGGAAATTCTCTACAAAGGGAAAAATCTCTTGAACTTTTCTGCCGCCGAGATGCGGGCCATTCGCGGCAACGAAATCTCGATGATTTTTCAGGAGCCCATGACTTCGCTGAATCCGGTCTTTACGATCGGAAATCAGCTGGAAGAAGCGATCGCGCTCCACCAAGACCTCGATCGAAAACAGGTTCGCGAGAAGTCGATCGAAATGCTGAAGCTCGTGGGCATTCCGGGACCGGAAAAGCGGATCGACGATTACCCGCACCAGCTCTCGGGCGGCATGCGCCAGCGGGTCATGATCGCGATGGCGCTCTCGTGCAATCCGCAGGTGCTCATCGCCGACGAACCGACGACGGCGCTCGATGTGACCATTCAGGCCCAAATCCTCGAGCTCCTGAAGGAGCTCCAGGACCGCGTCGGCATGGCGATGATCCTGATTACGCATGATCTGGGCGTCGTGGCCGAAGTCTGCGACGAGGTGATCGTCATGTATGCGGGCAAGGTCGCGGAGCAGGGGACCGTGGAGGAAATTTTCAAGAATCCGAAGCACCCCTATACGAAGGGTCTTCTGAACTCGATTCCGACGCTGGCGAAAGACCCGTCGGGAAAAGTGAAAAAGAAGCGTCTCGAAACGATCCCGGGCATCGTGCCGAGCCTGCTGGATCTTCCGAAAGGCTGCCGTTTCCAGGACCGATGTACTTACGTCATCGATGCGTGCCGAACCACCGAGCCGGAACTTCGAGTCATCGGACCGGACGCCCAACTTCCGCACGCGATTCGCTGTATTCGCGATATTTAACGAGGAACCGATTATGAACGAGCTTCGCAGCGCTTCCCGATCCGGACTCCCCACGAACCCGCAGACGGGTGATATTCTCTTATCGGTACGCAATCTTGTGAAACGATTTCCGATCAAAGGCGGCATCCTGAACCGCGAGGTCGCTTCGGTTCGCGCCGTTTCGGACGTATCTTTCGATATTAAGAAAGGTGAGACGCTCGGCCTGGTCGGCGAATCCGGATGCGGAAAGTCGACGCTGGGTCGCTCCATCCTGCGACTGATCGAACCGACGGCCGGACAGGTGATCTTCAAGGGACGCGACATCACACGCGTCGATAAGGAGGAGATGCGCCGGCTTCGTCGCCAGATGCAGATCATCTTCCAAGACCCCTATGCTTCGCTGAACCCCCGAATGACGGTCGAGCAGATTCTCGCCGAGCCCCTCGAAATTCACGCGCTCGCGCGTACGCGCGAAGAGAAGCGGAAGCGGATTTTCCAACTCATCGACCTCGTCGGCCTGCGCCGGGAGTCGATCTCGCGCTATCCGCATGAATTTTCGGGCGGTCAGCGGCAGCGGATTTGCATCGCACGCGCCCTGGCGGTCGAGCCCGAGTTCATCGTCTGCGACGAGCCGGTCTCCGCGCTCGACGTATCGATCCAGGCCCAGATCGTGAACCTTCTCCAGGATCTGCAAAAGGAACTCGGACTGACTTATCTTTTTATCGCACACGATCTGAAGGTCGTTGAACATATCTCCACGCGCGTCGCGGTCATGTACCTAGGGAAGATCGCCGAAATCGCGGAAGCGGAAGTGCTGTATCAGAATCCACAGCACCCCTATACGCAGGCTCTCCTCTCGGCGATTCCGATTCCGGATCCCACGCTGAAGAAGGAGCGGATCATTCTGAGAGGCGACGTCCCGTCGCCGATCAACCCTCCGGCCGGCTGCTATTTCCATCCGCGATGTCCGAAAGCCCAGTTTCCGACCTGCCGCAACGTCTGGCCGAACCTGGAAGAAGTCGCGGGAGAAAGTCACGAGCACTTCGCCGCCTGTCACTTCGCGGACAAGCGCCATCCGCCCGACGAGAGTGTCCTGGCTGGCGAAAAGCCGACGATTTCTCCACTGGGCTGAGTTTAGTCTAACTTTCGTCAACCGCACGGCGCTTTCGTTTGCGAGCGACGGGCTTTTGGCGCTCTCACACGCATTTATAGTGACGTTTCTTCCGAATCGCTTCGGTCTTGAATCAAGCCTTTCTCCGCGATTTCCGAAGAGAAAATGAGGGTGAAGTATCCTTTTCGACCGACTTTCATGACGAAGGCGGCGGCGGGGAGAAAGCCTTCATGCGTACGCAAATGCAATTCAGACTTCGTAAACTGCCGAAAAGCAAAGCGGCGGAATTATCACCCTTCCCTATCGAAACGGCGGAGCCTTACCGGCCCCTGCCCGCGCCGGTCTACGTCCTTCTCCAGCGAAACGACAAACTCGTTTCCGTAAAGGGACCCTTCGACTTCTTCACCGCCCGCGAGATCGATAAGATGAAGAAAGGCGGCTCATATTTCTACGGGCCGATCCTGGAACGGGTCGAACCTTTCCGGCTCGCCGCACGCGAAGTGAAATCGATGCTCGGATGGGGACAACCGACCGCCACCCACGTTCTCGAACCCGCGCCGTATGAGATCTCCGACGCCGTTCTCCGAAAGCTCGCCGCCCTCTGGGCGCCGATCACTTCGGCGAGCGGGGAGCGCGAGGCGGTGCTTGGCATCGAAAGTTACTACGCGGTGGCATTCGCGAACGAACTTTGTGAGCCGATTCCGGGTGACCGTATCGAAACTGCGCGCGAGAAAGATCCCGACCTCTATGAAATCGCACTGCTGCGATCGGGAATCTTCGTCTTTCTTGCCCTGCACCTCGGCTATCTCGATCTGAAGCTTCTGAACGATCTTCGCTACCGCTTTTTCAACGAGCTGATCCAGATTACGGGACTGGGCAGCTTCGTGCCGCTTTCGCTTGAACTTGCCGAGCTGAAGCGCTGGACCGAGAATCTCATCCACTCTCCGGAAGTGCATCTCATCTCGAGCGAACACTTCCAGCACTCGATCAGCCGGGTCACCCAGAAGCTGCGTTCGCGTCTTTTCCGTGTGCGCGACGAACTCGTGAATCCGGACGCGGAACTCGCGCATACCTACGACGACGGCGGACTGGGAACTCTCCGCGAAGACGAGGATAATTTCGGGGAAACGGAGGAGCGCCTTGGCTGACGACAGCATGCGATCCCTGAATTCCTTCGGAGTCGCCGGACTGCTCAGTCCGAAATGCGATATTTTCTACACGAACGATCTGCGCGCTCGAAACGTCGGACGCATTTCCGACCTCGTGTCGGCGAAACTGCGCGAAGAGGATGTGGACGAACTCCGCATCCGGGCGCTTCTCGTATACGGGGTTTTCCAGACCTTCGCGGTGCGGAATCTCCCGAACCACCATTCCGAGGACGTTCCGGCCGCTTCCGTCGAGGTCGGCGTGGATGGAAACTATGTGGCGGTCGGCATCGCCTTTCACTGGGATCCGAGTAACGTACCGAAATGGAATGGGTTGGCCCAACGAGTGGGGGCAGGTACGCCAGGCGATGCGTTCGAACGAGCGATCGAGTGGATCAATCGTCACAGCACCCAGGTGATCGTCCGCTACGAGCTGATGGAACGAAGGGTAGAGGTCGTTTCCCTGCTGAATCGTACCGATGCCGAACTGAAGGATCCTATCGCCGTAGTTTCCGTGGACTCGAATCGGGCGCCTCTCCTCGAAGTTTCGAACTACGTCGAACTGGGCGATCTGAATTTTTCGAAGCTGCTGAAGAATCCGACCGCAGCGGATACCGTCAAGATCGACGATCGGACTCCGCAGCAGACTCTGGAAACGGTGAAGATCGCGGGAAGCGAAACTGCGGAAGAGGACGAGGAAATCCGGGTCATCGCGGGGGCCGCCGCCGAGCGTGCGATCGAACGTCGATTCACCGGAAAAACGGATGCATCCGATGAGATCGAGGAGATGAAGTCGGTCATCGCGGACTATGAGCGCACCGTCGCCGGGTTGCGAGGAACCGTGCAGCAGCTACGAAGCAAGCTCGACGGCGTCGAAGAGACGCGGGTGGTTTCCGGCGGATCCGTCGATCCAGTCGAGGAGCCACCGATCGTCGTGAAGGGTTCGGGCGCTCCGAAGACGGAAGACAAGGACGACTGGGGATTTCATTTCCTCAAGCAGGTATGGCCGTTCGCTCCGAAGGAGACTGTCGTAGGTCCTCCGCCGCTCACCGAGGATGAGGCTTCCACCGTCGCGGGGGTCGAAAACCCGGGAGGAATGGAATCCCCATCCGAAGATGGCGCCTCGGAATCCGAGGAGACCGAATCGAATCCCGCCGGGCAGATCCTGCAGGAACTGAAGACGATCGCGAGCACCGGAAAATCCAAAAAGGTGCAAGCGACGCTCGAAGAGATCGCCGAGGAAGTCGAGGGAGATAAAGCGAAGCGCTGGGTCGATAATCTCTCCTCTGAACTGATCCAGGAGAAGTCGCGTCTCGCCGAACTCCAGAAGAATCTCTCCAAGCAGATGCGCCAGCGTGAACTCGAATTCAAGACCGCGGAACGGGCACTGAAGCAGGAACTGAATCGGAAGGAAGAAATGCTGCGCCAAAAGCAGACGGCGCTGGACACGAAGTCGGACCAAATTGCGCAGCTGAATCTCGCCGTCGAACGGGCCAGCTCCGCGGTGTCCGATAAGGAATCGCAGCAAACGAAGCAGAAGCTCGAGCGCGCCCAGCGGATGGCGCAGATGAAAGAAGAGGAAGCGAAGTCACTGGTGACGAAGGTGCGCGATCTCGAAAATCGACTGATTATCGCCCAGGCGAAAGCCCAGAAAGGCAATGATCTCCAGATGGCCACCAAGGTCCAGAGCCTGGAGAAAAAACTCGAAGAGTATAAACGAGTGAACCAGCGCCTTATGGAATCGCTGAACCAGCAGAAGGACAAGTCGAACGATAAGGAGATCGGGGATCTGCGCCGGAAGATCGATCAGCTCGATCGTCTTGCGAGCGAGGCGAAGCGAAATCTCGAAAAGACGGCGTTCAAGCTCCGCGAAACCCAGGAATCAGAGCGGAAGCTGCAGACCGACCTTGCGCGCGCGGTGGAAGAAAATCGCAGCCTTCGGAAGAATCAGTCTCCGCGGGGAAGCGGCGAGTCGGGCGGACAAGCCGCCTAAGTGGTCCGAACCTTTACCCGCTCGTGGAGAGGGGTTAAGGTCTTCCCATGAACTCTGTCGAACGTTTTTCGTGGATCCGGAACGGATTGAAGAAAGTCTGGTTCCAGCTGCTGGTTTTAGTGGTTCTCCTTTCCGGCCACCTCTATCTCCATTTCGAGCCCGAGTCGCGCAGCGAGCTGGCGTATCGGAGAATCCTGACGTTTCTCTCCGTCTGGGTCGTCGCCTGGATCGCGAGCCGGGCCCTCGAACTGGTGAATCAGTCCGCCTGGGTGAGTTCCAAGCTCGCGCCCCACTTCCGCCCGCTCGTCTTCATCTTTTTTCGGGTCGTCATCTATGTCACGGCGTTTCTGGTCGCGCTCGATTCGCTCGGCGTCTCGGTCACTCCGCTCGTGGCTTCGCTCGGGGTGGGATCCATCGCCGTGGGACTGGCCCTGCAGGATACGCTGGGGAACTTGTTCTCCGGATTTTATCTTTATCTCGACCGGCCGATCGCGATCGGCGACTGGATCCAGCTCGATACAGGCGTCGAGGGGCAGGTGGTCCGAATTGGATGGAGAAGCACGCATTTGCTCGTCGGAGGAATCAACCACTTGGTGATTCCGAATTCGAAGCTCTCGTCGTCGCCCATTACCAATTTTAACCTTCCGCATTCCGAATTCTCGGTCGTCGTTTCCACCGGCGTGGCTTACGATACGGATCTGAATCAGGTCGAGGAAGTCGCGATCCAGGCGGCCCGCCACGTCGCCGAAACCGTACCCGGTGGAGTTCCGGAATTCGTACCGCTCGTTCGGATGAAGCGATTCGGCGATTCGAGTATCGAGCTCGACGTCATCATCCGGGTAAAGAACTACGAGTTTAAGTTCGAAGCGCAGCATCGGCTGGTAAAAGCGCTCAAGGAAGCGTTCGACAAGGCGGACATCGAGATTCCGTTTCCCCAACGGGTTTTTCGGATGTTGCCGCCCGGCCCTCCACCCTCGACGAGTTAGAAGGAGCGCATCGCTTCGAGCGGACTCATTCGCGATGCCCGAAAAGCCGGATAGAGCGAGGCGAGCAGGATAAAGAGAAGAATTCCCGCGACCGAGCGGAGATACGGTCTCCAGCTCCAGGTCGGATAGGTCACGAGTTCGAGATTATACTGTCCAAAACTTTTCACCTCGCCGAAGAATGGCTTCAAGTCGAGCCCGGTCGACTGGTGGTAGGCGACGATCGTTGTTCCCAACGCGGTTCCGAGCGCGACGGCGACGAGGCCGAGTAGCAGAGCCTCCGTCACGATCTGGAGCCGAACCTGGTTCGGGGTCGCCCCGATGGCGGCCATGGTGCCGAGTTCCCGCGTTCTTTCGAAGACGCTCGTGAGTTGCGCATTCACCATGCCCAGAATGATGATTCCGAAGAGCATGAAAGAGATCATCAGCAGCGTCGCCTGATTATATCGGACGACGGCCGAAACCATCGGCATCTCCGTTTCCCAGGTAGAAATGGAAAGACGGGGATCGTGATTCGATTCAGCGAACAGTTGCCGAACTTGGTCGACCGGGGCGCCGCTCGTCTTGCCGGGAGGGAGCTTGATGACGATCTCGTGGACGCCCGCGATCGCACCGACCCTGCGGATGCAGTCGATCGGAGCGAACGCATAAGTTTTATCGAAGTTCAGGGCGCCGCTTTCGTAGATTCCTTCCACTCGAAACAGACCGTTGCCGAGCGTTCCGTCGGCGGCTTGCGAGAGGACTACGAGCTTCTCTCCCAGCTGCACGCGGAGCATCTCAGCCATTTTTCGGCTCAGAACGACGCGTGCCGCCGGGCATTCCGGATCCGACGCTGGGCCCTCGAAATAGCCGCCTTCTTTCAGGAATGAATGGACGCGGGTTACTTGCCTTTCTCGAATCGGATCGATCCCCACGAGGAAAATCGGAAAGGAGAGATCTCCGCTGGAAATCAGCGCGGGCAGATGCACTCGAGGTGCGATGCGCGCGGGTAGGGGAAGCGCACGCAAAAGTGCGTCCAGATCGAAGGGAAAACTCTGGGGAATACCCCGGTCTTCGCGAAAGTCGTCCCGCATGATCTGGAGATCACCCACATGGGTTTCCGTCACTTTTTCGATCATCTCGCGGTTGCGACCGGCAAAAACGCATTCGAGCCAAAGAATGGCGGCCAGGCCGAAGGCTAAGGTCGCGATAAGCAGGACCGAGCGGCGCGCATGGCGGCGCAGATTTCGGTTCGCATTTCGAAACGCGAGGAGAAGGGAGTTTTTCATCGCGATTTCCCTTCCCCGCCCGGAACCTCGATTCGACCGTCCCGAAGCCTTACGACGCGTCGGACTTCGGAGAGAATGCGCGCATCATGGGTGGAAAATACGAAGGTGATCCCGTTCTTCTCGTTGAGCTCGCCGAAGAGGTGAATCAGACCCATGGCGGTCTCGGTATCGAGATTCGCCGTCGGCTCGTCGGCGAGGATGATTCGCGGATTCGAAGCGAGCGCACGCGCGATGGCGACACGCTGCTGTTGTCCGCCGCTCAGCTTTCCTGGTTCGGTGCTTGCGAATTTTTCCAACCCGACCCGTGCCAACGAATCGAGTGCACGGCCGCGGGCCTCACGGGGAGGATCTCCACGAAGCAAACACACATATTCGGCGTTTTCCACCGCCGTAAGGAAGGGAAAGAGCTGGTAACCCTGGAAAACAAATCCGAGCGAATCACGCCGAAATCGGCAGAGAGCTTCGTGATCGAGTCGAGCGAGGGGGTCGCCGTTAACCACGACCTCGCCAGAGGTCGGGTGGTCGAGGCCCGCGCAGAGACTGAGAAGCGTCGTCTTTCCGCTTCCGGAGGGACCCATCAGGGCGACGAATTCCCCTGGTTCGATGTCGAGGGAAACCGAATCGAGCGCGATGGATGATTCGGAGTAACGTTTGGTGACGTCTCGAAGCCGAATGGCCGGTGCGCGTATCGGTAGGTTCATCCCCGCACCTCCGCGAGGAACGACTCTTCGGCGAGGATTTTTTCGAGTTCGGACAGGAGTAAGCCGACGCCGCCCGCATCGATGATCCGGTGGTCGAATGCGAAAATCATGGGAAGGGTCGCACCGTCGCCGCGCGCGGCCACCGCACCCATCGTGAAATGGATCGGCGCGTGGAGACCGCGGGTCACGAGCGGCGGGATGAGCACGCTGCCGAGGGACCCTAGATTGCTTAGCGAAAAAGATGGATACCGTAGATCGGGCATCCCTGGAGCCGCGATTCCCGTCCGATTTTCGAATCCATCATAAAAGCGATAGGCCCCTCTCAGGAGGGAGACGGGAAGCCAATCGACGATTCTCGCGAGGACGGGGTAGCGGGCCCCCCGGTCTCGAATCTTCGCCCGATGGTTTTCGACATGGGTGCGGAATTCTTCCGCCGTCTTTGTCTGGGCGCCTCGAATATAACAAGCCCAGAGGGAACCATCTTCGAGGTTCACGCGAAGGAGAGCGTCGACGTTCGTTCGCTCGTAGATATGATTCTTCCGGACAAATCGGTTCCACTCGGGATGTTTCGCGAGAAGGAGCGTCATCGCCCTCAGCATCACCGAAGTCCAGGTCAGCGGTGAATCCGGGCGCTGGCGTTTTCGGCGTTCGAGGGCATCGGCCGCGCCTCCGACACGAATCTCGATCGGGGGCAGAACGCGGACGGCTTCCTGGGGGTTTGCCCAGAGCACGAGCGAAAACTTCCGCCAGGTGCCGATGGTCGTTACCCGACGGAAACCAGCGCCGCCGGAGACGGTCATTCGCTCATCGTCTCCGTCCGCCCGCTTATCGATTTTCTTATCCGTTTTTTTATCCATGCAACACCCGCTCGATCATCGCGACGGCAGCGTCGAGTCCGCCGCCTTGCTGCGCCGCGAATTTTTGGATCGCGAGCTTCTCGAGATAGATCGCATATCGCTCCGGATCGAGCATCGACCGGATGCTCTTCGCGAGGCGATCGGCGGTCGCCTCACGCGGGGAAATCACCTCGCCGATCCCGAGTTCGCGGACGCGGGCCGCGATGCCGAGCTGGTCATGCTTAATCGGAACCACGAGCATCGGCACTCCGAAATGGATGCATTCCTGGACCGAGTTCAGTCCGCCATGGGTCAGCATGAGCTTCGCGCGCGAGAGGACTTCGAGTTGGTCGACGCGGGGAAGAACCTGCTCGCGCAGGGCTTCGGGAATGGTCGAAGCATCCCGACTTCCCCAAGAGATCAGGGCCGTCTCGCCGAGGTTTCGAAAAGCTCGGGCCGCCTGACCGAGGATCGCGGTCTTCTTCTCAGGCGAAACGAGGGTTCCCAGGCTCGCGTAACAAACATCGCGTTTCGTCTCGATGTCTACGGGCTTCAGGAACGGACCCAAAAATTTAAAATGAGCGGGGGTCGGGCCCCGCCCCGAAAATTCACGCGAGTAGGGCAGTAAGTGCAAGTCCTTCGAGAAGGCGTCTTCAATTCGCCGGTGGGGAGGCCAAGCGCGTTTCACGCGATGCTGGTTGATCCCTTTCGCGAGATATCTGAAGACCAAGTCGACGAAGAGGACGCCGGCTCTGCGCGCCAATGCCCCGGATTCACGCGGATCGATGAACGCCGGAGCGGAGGCGCCCGTTCGATCGGGGTAAATGGAAAGAGTCTGACTCACTCCGATCCAGGGAATTTCAAGGGCCTTGCCGAGAGTGGGTCCGCACAGGAAAAGTTCATCGCCGACGATAGCGACCGGCCGTTCGGCTTCGAGTCGAGCCGCGAGTTCGTTCAGACTCGCATCGAGGAGCTCACGATGAAATCGAAGACCACTCGTGATCGCGGAATAAGACGAATTCCGAACTGTTCCCCCCGCCATGCGGGCGATGGAACCGAGCGGAAGCTTGGTCTCTCCGTATCGGACCGAGTTAAAGTCCTTTTCGCGAAGGTGCTTCTCCCCGTCCGCCACGGAATAGACGACGATTTCGTACCCCCTTTTTTCCATCGCGCGCGCGAGCAGGAGGATGGAGGAGAGATGGCCCGCGGCAGGGAAGGGTAGGATCGCGATCTTCGGCTTCATTTTCGAAACGCCTCGATTTCGAGCAGGTCGCGGACGAGCGCGGGGTGGCGAATTTTCGTCAGGCTTTCACGGAGTCGCGAGACGCGGGTCTTCATCTGGCGTTCGAGCTCGATGTCGCGCGAGATTCGCGATAGCGCGTCGTCACCGAGCGAGATTCCGTGCCTCACGGCGGTCGAACGAATCACCTCCAGGAGCATTCCTCCTTGTCCGGTCAGCATACCCGCGACTCGGGCGGCGACGCGGACTAGATGCGAACATTCTTCCGCGGAAAGTTCGGCGAGATTCAGCAGGACCAAACCGGACCCATGATGGCCCGACTCATCGGACAGGACTTTCTCGATGGTGGCCCTCAGCGCGGAATCGAGACAATGGGCCAGGAGATTCTCATAGTGATTCAGCGCCATTCCTTCGAGGAGGACCTGGGCGACAAAGAAACTCGTTACCCGATCGGCGTCTTGGATCAGGTCATTCAAGGTGCCGATGAAAGGCGTAATATACTTCGGATCCTCCGGATCGACGTCGAGAAACTTTTCGAACTCCAGGAGATGGGTGACTTCTTCGTACCCCATGGCTAGGTAAAGCGACTTCTCTTCGATCGTGTCCGAGAGGAGCGCCATTTTCGCGCAAAAGGAGATCGCCCCTTTTTCGATGTAATAGGAAGTCACGACGCTGTGGCGACTCAGCGTCTCGAGAATTTCCTCGCGCGCGTCTTCCGGGAGGGAACGGTAGTCGTCGGATTTCTCGAGCGCATATCGTCGCTCGTCCCAAAAGTAGCGCGGAAGGTCCTGGACCGCCCGTTTCGGCGCGACGAGGTCGCGCTTGCAAATCGTTTCGAGCAATTTTCGGATGCGCCCGTCCGTTCGCATCCTCGGAAGTCCGACGACCCGTTCACGAGCCAGGAAGGGCGCCAGGGCGCTCGGATTAGGCGCTTTCTGGCTTTTCTTCATCGGCAATCTCGAATTTTCTGAATTTTCCGTTCATGGCGAGGGTAAAGGGCTCGAGATGCTGGCCGGCCTTCGCGTGAGTCCCCGGGCCCAGCATACTATGCGTTCCCACGAGGGCTCCGTCTTCCAGTACGATCGGACGAATCAAAAGCAGGAAACCTTCCGGCTTCCTTTTCACGATATGGGGAGACAGGTAGGACGCGTTCCCGATGAAAACATCGTTTCCGATAATGAAATGCGTTCGGTCTCCGACGCGCGTGTGCGGCGTCCAGTAGACTCGTTTTCCGACCTTACTTCCCCAGAGGCGGAGCCAAAAACTGTACGCGCCCGGAATCACCCGAAGAATGCGCTCGAGATCTTCGAAAACGCTGTAGAGAATCTGGAATCGATGGGCGACGACCCACCCGCTGGGCGGTTGATCGCGACCGAGGCGACTCGTTCCCGTCTTAATCGGAAAGAGAGACGCGATGGCCCGATAGCTCAAGGGTGGGACAAGGTAGATGACCGCCAAGGAAACTCCAAAACGAATCACGCTCGGATCGCGGATGAACGCGACGATACCCACGGCCCATGCGGCCATGAAAAGGAGGGGGACGAACTTCGTCATGGCGAAAATCGCCCGTCGGATCATGCCGCTTCCGCAAGGAGCCGGTCGAGAATCGCGTAGCGGGTCGGTTTTCCGTCCACCATGTCGAGGTACTGACCGATGACGTTATCCATCACTCGACCCGTGAGCAAGAGGCTGTGGAGCATGACTTCTTCCAGGGCTTTCCAGTCCGCATCGGTCTTCACGAAGCGGTTGATCGCGAACTTTACCTCTTCGAAATGCGCTTCGTCGATCGCCGCGTGCGCCTCGAGAAACGTCATCTGGTTCGACTGGATTCCGAGAGCCTCCTTGAAAATTTCCTTCGTGGAGTTCGTATACGCATAACAGCTCTCCGCCCAGAAACTATAACCGAGGCGGGCGAGTGGATTCCCATGTTGCGAGACGTGATAAAGATACGCGATCAGTGTCTTCGTATCCTCGAGCGGCTCGGGGAGTTCATCTTCGCTGAAGCGGGCGCCGAGACTGTTCAGGTCGGCGAAAGCCATGTACTCGTGGCCCGCTTCTTCCATCGCGTGTTTCAGGCAGAATTTCATGTAATTCACGTCCAGACGTTCGTCGCGGGTCGCGACCAGCGCTTGGTTGCGAGCGTTGTGACGGGTGTAGTGATAAGTCTCGATGAGAAAGAGGCCGTAGATCCGGCGATCGACGTGATCGAGCGACAGCAGTCGAAGCGTGTTCGCACTGTTCGAGCGGCTCTTGAATGCGGCGGCGAGCGTTTCCTGTAATTTCGCGATCCGGTCCATGCGCAGAATCTCCTGATAAATTCGGGGTTTCATCTGCTTTTCGGCCGTTCAGAGGCATTGCTTGAAGGGTTGGATCGTCAATCTTTCGACGGCAGAGCGAGCGCGTTCAGGAGAGCCCCCTCCCGGAGTCCTTCTCGGATGGAGCGCGCATCGGTCGGGAACGCCGTACCGTTTAGATCATGCAATCGATACCCCGCGTCGCGGATGAGTTCGATCAGCTGTTCGAAGGTCTCTTCCGGCCGAACGAAATGATGGGGCGCGATTTCGAGGAAAATTTTCGGGCGCCATTTCGCGAGCGTGGCCCGCGCCCCGCGAAGCACCCGGACCTCGAATCCGTCGACGTCGAGTTTAATCCAGTCGAGGCGAGTGAGGTTGCTCGTCGCGCTCCACTCATCGAGCGTTAGCGTCTTCGCGCCGCTCGTACTCTGCGCATAACCCATGTCGAGGGGGTTGGCCGAGGCGAGCGGCGCGCTCAGGTTCCAGCTCGAAGAAACGGCGTCTGGCAGCGCATGTCCCGGAACGTCGGTCAGTCCGATTTCGAGCGCAGTCACGCGAGTCGCGAGGTCCGGATTGAGCGAAAGATTTTTCCTCAGTTTCGCGAACGCGAAACGCGTGGGTTCGAAGGCGAAGACGCATCCCTGGGGACCGACTTGCCTCGCGAGAATAAGAGTATGGATTCCTGTATTCGCGCCGATATCGAGGACGACCTCGCCGGAGCGGACCGTGCGTTCGATCGCGCGCCGGAGGCCCGGTTCGAAATCCCGGAAGACCAGTAACCCGAAGTCGATCGCCTCGTCCGCATCCAGCTCGAACCGGAGTCCCTGTCGAACGACGACGCTGTTTCCCCGCATTCCGAAGATGGAGAGAATCGGCGAAGCCAGGCGATGGAAGATGCGTACGCCCTGGATCGCGTAACGAATGGGAACGCCTTTTTTCCGGCTCATGGCTCGCTCCGGGCGCCGCCCGACCCGTAGTCGGAGAAAGTCGCCAGTAGTCGTCGTTTTCCGCGGAAGGGACTTCGGCCGTGGGCGACGAGGAGATTATCGAAATAGAGGACGTCCCCCGCGAGCAGGGGAATCGAGACCAGGTGGCGGTGGAAGGCGTCTCGAATCGTCGCGAGGTCCTCGGGCGAAATGGGCTCGTCATTGCCGAACCGCGAGTCCATGACGGGGAACGCGGGCAGACGGTTGAAAAGGAGTGAAACGATTTTCCCGAGGAAGGGATGGCTCTCGGAGCGCAGGCGATAGAGGTGGGCCTGGTTAAACCAGACTTTTTCCCCGGTCACCGGATGCGTGCGAACGGCGGGAAGAACCGCGTCGAGCGAGAGCCAATTTCCTTTTTTCCACTGCATCGGAATCGCGTGGGCGCGACCGAAGGCGGTCACTTTTTCGCGGTCGGTTTCACCGAAGGTTTCGGGCCAGCTTTTTACGATTCCCGATTTCGTCAGACGCGAGAGTCGATGGATCCATGCTCCCGCGGGCGGAGCGTTTCGTATGTAACGAACGCCGCGCGCTTCGAACTTCGCGCGGAGGTCGGCGGGAAGATCGGCGAGAACTTTGCGGGTGTCGGCGAGCCAGGACTCCCCTCCGGAGTCCGCGGGTTTCTCGCAGAAAAAGAGTCCGCGCCGAGGAAAGTACGCGGAGTAGGCGGATTCGGAATGGAGCGGTATCGGGAATCGACCGGGCACCGGCGTCGACTCATAGATGCGGTCTTGGACCTCGGCGCGATCGGTTTGTCCCATATAGCGATGGAGATCCGGATCGATCGCGTTCGCAACGGTTCGGAAGTCCGAAGCGGTACGGACGGGAAACCCGCGCAGAAGGAGGAACCCCTGTCGGTGGATCCGGTCGAGAAGGGTCGGGCGCAGCCCTTCGAGCGCGGTCGCGACTTGGGCGAGGCTCGAGCCGTGGGCCTTCGGATCGTGGTGAAGGACGGCGGATGGGTCGGGGCCTGCCATGCTATAAAATTACCCCTGAACGGGGGTCAGGGCCCGGAAATTAGAGCGATTCTGAGGGGATTGAGTAGTTGACTATTTTTATCTAGTAATATAAAGTGGAGCTGGATGGAAGTGTGTCAGATGAGACCTACCCCCTTGGGGATCGCGCTCTCGGTTCGTCGCGTTCGCGACGTCTCCGAACTTGGGCCCGTATGGGCCCTTCGTCGCCGCGTTTATTCCGAGGCCGGAAAGTTTGCCCCGGATCAGGCGGAAACGGCGGAGGACCTGGCGCTCCCGGGATTCCATCTCCTCGCCTTCTACGCGGGGGATCTCCTCGTCGGCTCCATCAGCGTCTGGGTTCCCGAGGTCGCTTCGTCGACTCCCTTCCGATGGATCCCGTCGGCCCTCCAGTCCACGGGGCTAGCCGATGGACGTCTTCCCGGCGCAGATCGCAGTATCGAAATTGGGCGCCTCTTCCTCATCCGCGAATTCCGCGGCACGCAGGCCATTATCGACGTCTTTCGGGCGGTCCACGAAATCCTCCGTGCGCACGATCGAGATTTTCTCGTCATCACTTCCGACGAACGGTTGCAGTCCCTTTATCGCCGGATCTGTTTTCGGCCGATCGGACTCCATTTCCAGAAGACCACCCAGGCCGGGGTTCCTTCGGAGATTTCCGTCCTGGTCGCTCGCCACCGCCATGTCGGGATGTACGGATTCGGGAACGGCCCTCTTAAATGGGCTCTCTTCATGAAACCGGTTATCGACTCGATGCGCGCGCGCGGGCAGTACGATCCCGGATTTCGCGAACGACTCGTTTACGCGATATATACGCCTTTTTCTCCGCTCGCCCGCTGGGCCCTTCCACGGCCTAAACCTCGGGCAGAAGTCGTCTCAAGCGAAGTTCCTCGTCTCGCCTAACCGCCGTCCTTGTGTTAGTTTCGAGGCGTGCCCTCGTGGTGGAATTGGTAGACACGCTGGTCTTAGGAACCAGTGGCGCAAGCCGTAACAGTTCGAGTCTGTTCGAGGGCACCAAATAGTACAGTACTCGAACAGCTACGCTGGCTGTCGATGGAAGCAAGATTTCTGGCCGGTAACGAAAACTCGTTACCGGCCTTTTTCGTTTCCGGGGTCCCCGAAGGTCGGGCCGGGGCGTACAGCCCCAGCCTCACCTTCGTTGGATGCAGTTCTGCGAACTTGATCAGGTTGCCATAAATCCCTCGGCGATCCTCAACCGGAGTCTTCTCGAGATTCTGGATCGTCCTGCGGATCCGGAATAAAAGCCGTTCGCGATCCACCGCTTTCGTGCGCATTTGGTTTTCTTGCGACCTGAGGGCGGCCAGGGTCGCCTTCAATTCCGCCACTCTCGTGGTGTTCGCCTGAATTTGCTTGTAGATCCCATCGGCAGAAACCTCTTTCGGAAGCTCCGAGAGGCGTTCGATCAGATTTTCATTTCGGCGCTCTTGGGTCTGGAGGTCCGCTTCCAGAGTTTTCATCTTCCCGTGGATCGCAGGCAAGTCGCTCGTGGTCCCTTTCGCGTAGATATCGAGCCAGTGGTCGAGCCTACCCTGGTCGGTCGCCAGGGTTTTCAAGGACTCAAGCACCGTCGTTTCGATCCGTTCTGCCCGGACGGTTTCTAACTGGCAGCGTTTCAGATGGGTCACGCCGTCACTGTTTAACTGCCTCGGGTGTCCATAGTAGAAGTGCTTTCCAGTACTGCCGCTCGTCCCGGATTTTCCGCCTAGGTTTTTTCCGCACTCTCCGCAAATGAGGAGCTCAGTCAGCGGAAACGGATAACGCTTCCATTCATCAGGCTTGAATTTGTTCTTGTTCAGCGCAAGCCGTTCCTGGACCCGGTTAAAGAGGTCGAGATCGATCAACGCCTCCCAGTTCGCCTTCACGACTTCGACCTTCCCGGTTCGAACTCCGATCTCCCTCAGCCCGATGTAAGCGCGGTTCGTTAGGATTCGCTGCAGACTCATCACGGTGATTTGACGAGCACCCTTCTCGACGCCGTGTTTGTTGATGTAGCGCTTCGAGAGGATTCCGCGCTTGGCTAACTCCAGGCAGGTCTTCCGGACGGATCCGGCTTCTAGGAATAGCTCGAAGACTTCCCGGACTTGCTTGCTCTCGGACGGATGCGGAAGGAGTTCGCCCTTCCTGACGGGGTTACGATCAAACCCAAATGGGATCGTCCCGCCGTTCCAAAGACCGCGTTTTGCTCGGGATTGCCAGTTAGCCGAGATCCGCTCCGCCGTCTGCTTACGTTCGTACTGCGCATAATTGATCAGGTTAAAAATCATCATCTCGCCCGACGCGGTCGTCGTATCGAATTGCTCCCTGAGCGTGACCATGCTTGTGCCGTGCTTTTTGAAGAGCGCCCAGAGTTCGCAAAAGTCGTGGATCGATCGGGAAAGCCTAGAGAGTTCGGTCGCGAGGATCAAATTGATGCAGCCTGATTTAATATCGGATAGAAGCCGCTGGAACTCAGGCCGTTTCATGTCTTTTGCGGAAAGTCCCTCGTCACAGTAAACGTCGACCACCGTTCCCCAGGAAGTTTCCCGGCGGTTTTGGCTTTCGACATAATCGATGAGTCGCTGGCGTTGGGACGAGAGCGATCCGTCCTGGAGTCTGGCCTGTTCTTCGGTCGAGACCCGTAGATAAATGCCAACCCTCTTCATACTGCCTCCTTGGCGAGGTGTTCCCGCGCCTGTTCGTCCGCCATAACTTCCGCCGGGAAGAGCTTTTCGTCAACTTCGAGTAATTTCGCAATCAAGCTTTGGATTTTTTTCTCATAAGACGCGCATGGAATCGGCACTGGAATGACTTCTATTTCGTCACTCATCGCCTCTACTCCTTACGTTTTACTTTTTTACTTCTTTCTTCCTCTCAACTGGATTTGCTCAAGACTTCGTCTTCGCCTGCCCCCGCTCGCTTTTTTTCTTCATCGCTTAGGCTCCCGACCCCTTTCACTCGTAGAGGGGGAGGGGTCGGGAGCCGTTAAGAGCGATGTGTCCCCGAGCGAGTGGGGGCAGGCGTCTGGAATTACGCGGAGATTTCCCATTCCTCCTGCTCACCCATCTGGACCACGCGGGTGCTCACCGGGTGAGAGGCTGCGTAGTCAGGTGGTTTTAGAGCGAAGAGTTCTTCGATTCGGCAATCGGGATGATCGGATCTTCGTAAGACAGCGCGGCTTCTATCGCGTTCGAGCTCAGTTAGATTCGTAATGAGTAGCTCCGGGCCATCCTCGGAGCGGTCCCGCTTCCTCCAAAGCGGCATGAGCATTCGGGCGATTCGCTCGTCCTGGATCAGGTACCAAACGAAAGCGATTTTTCTCTTTCGTTCGTACTCCTTGACCACCTTTTTGTAGCGCGCAAAGCCTTTGGCCGTGAGTTCAAGCTCCAAAGCGACCCCTGCCGGCCGTCCTTGGCTCTCCGTGATCATGATTCCGTCGGGTACCTGCCTTTCGGCAGCGGCTTTGATGTCATTCGTCGCAAGCTGTCGCTTCAGCTCCCACTCGGGCACGAAGTTTTCTCCTAACCCGACACTTTCAAGCTGCATTCGGACCGAGGACAAGCGGACCTCGTGGCGGATCGTGTTCTGGTTACTGAACTTCGGAGGATCGTCATAATTCCCCGTCGCCTGGTACCCATACTTCGTCATGACCCAGGCCCCCAAACCACCTTGAAGGCCAAGGACTCTTCGGATCACGCCTTCAGCCTCAAGAATCCGAAGTCTCCGGAGCATCGTTGTCTTGGCTATGCCTGCCTGCGAAGAACCTCGTCCGGATCTGCTCGGTAGAAAGGATTCCGTAGCGTGTGAGTGCGTCCAAGAGGGCTAGATCTCGCTTCTCAAGCTTCATAGGCCGTCACCATCCTTTCGTAATTTCGTGGATTGCATCGGCTTTGACTTGCTCGGGTGTTCTGGCGTTTAAGCGCGCGGTCTCCTTGGCGCGCCTGATTCGTTCTTGTTCGGTTGTGTCGTCGACCCATTTCCGAAAGCGCCGCTCATCCTCCTCTCGGCCCTTTCTCCACCTCTCAGATACTTCGGCCTCGCGGATTCGGGCCTCCTCGTCGCGGATCGCCTTTTCGATTTTCTCCCTTCGCTTTTGTCTCGGTTCGAATATGAAGAAAATGGCGGCGTATGCGATTACGACGAGGCAGCCCAGGAGAAGGCCGCCAAAGAGGATCAGCCTCATGATTTCGTATTCGATCGCAAGTAGCCCACGGATCACTCTCCAAGCAGGGTTCCTAGGACTCGCCATGCCGCTCGCTTCGATGGAGTTTGCGGCTAAGTGCAAACCGGCCAAAAAGAAGCCGGTTGCGATCAGGCCGCGAATCAGCAGTCGTTTAAATAGATTTTCCAGAAACACTATCCATTCTGGGAATGGCACTTCGGGATACACGTCCGCCTAGGACCTGAAATGAAGTTTCGGCCAAGTGAAGTGGATCAGTAATACGCGCAGGAAATCGGTTTGGCCCTAAATGACTTTAGGCGGACTTCTCCCTGAGGTGCTTGCCCCGTTTTGTTTCAATCCGCCGGAAACATTCAGTCAGGAAGATGCGCAGATAAGGTAGGTCGAGAGCGCTCGAAACCCCGCCCGGCGTTGGCAGAGCTTCGCGCAGCGGCTTAGTAACATCTGTCCCTGTGTAGATTCAAGGGGCTTGTTACATAAAAAGAGTTCAAAAATTCTAACTCTCCGGCTCCTACGCGAATATACGGGCGTTAAAGCCTAGGAACAACGCGCTTCCTATTTATACTGCTATGCGTTATAAACCGAGGCGAAGTTTACAGACTTTGCCAGCCTGGTCGCGATTCAGGATGCGCGGGTAAACGAAGGAATCGCGGTCGGGCTTAGGCTCGAAGACTTTTATTTTAAACTCAAACGGGAATTTATTTTGTCGACGGCGATGATCTGGAACTACCTGCTGCACCACGCGCATAGGGGACGCGGGGTTCAACCGGGGTAACCGCGCCCCCAACTCCAGGTTCCACTTCTAGCAGTTCGCGTGAATTGCCCCCTCCGATTCAGGCATCCACTAAAAAAGGAAAGAGACAAATAGCGTTTAAGAACAAGACGACTGTCTCTTTATTAAACAGTGTAAAATAAGACACATCTAAAGATTTCAAATACTTGTGCCTCCTCTATGTGGCACTGCTCATGCAGCTTGATAGATCATCGATCAAGGGGGATATATGAAAAATTTAATGCTCGTGCTTTTTGTAGCAGCTTGTTCCGGAGTAGTTAGCGGTAATGCGATGGCCATGGGAAAGAAACAGGAACCCGCACCGGCGAGAACGAGGATGACGGTTTCTGGGAAACTCACCGAAGCTTATCAGAGAGATCGCCGAGCTTATCGCGGTGGATATTTCCAAGCTTATCTTCTCGTTCAGCCAGAGTCTCCCAATCAACGCCCAATCAAAGTACTTCAAACAGGGGTTGAAAAGAGAGATTATGAAATGATGTTGAACCAAATCAAAGCCCTAGGCGTTCCAGATAGCGCCTATGCAAAGCGGTTCCAGCCAGACGAACAGAAAAAAGCAGAAATTATTCTCGATTGTGATGCTCGTCTTTTGGATGAGCAACTCAAACGAAGCATGTCGTACAGCGCGATTACCATTAACTTAAACCACGAATGCGATATCATCACGATTAATATTGGGGAAAATAAGGAAAGCCGGAATGGAGCTTTCATCCCTGCAGTTAAAGAAAGCACGAGAAGTCCTTCGGCGGGTAGGCCACTTCCCACGAAACGCTGACTTCCGAAGTTGAAATTTAGCGGTCCCACCAACTCAAAAAATTTCAACGGAGTTCGATGTATTGGGAGTCGAGTTTACCTATTCATTTTTTCGAGACTTTAAACGGACGCCGAATCTGATTCACAATCGGATTCGGCGTCCGTCTCGGCGATTTCTAACCCTAGGATGACTCGCTAACCGCGCGTCCCAAGCTATATAGAATCGAAACGGGCTTGCTGAAGAAATTCAGCGGCCCGTTTTTCGTTGGCGATTAGGCCGCCATCTTAAAATGGATCTTCGCCCTCACGCCTAAAGCCGAAAGGATTCGGAGCATGAGATCCGTGGAAATATCCCCGCTGTTTCGGTTAACAAGGGCGGTAACGCGAGTCCTGGACGTATGGGCGAGCTTCGCGACCTGAGCATGGGTCAACCCCTTATGCTTAATGACCTCGACGATCTTATCGTTCAGATCGCTTCGGATTTCGATCTCAAGCCCATCCGAAGGCGAGAGCCCGAGGACTTCCGCCAATTCCTTCGCCGAGCGGGCGACGATTCCTTTAGTCTTTTTCATCGAGTAACTCCTTGAGTCGTTTCTTCCCTACATCCAATTCTTTTTTCGACGTCTTCTCGGTCTTTTTTGTAAACGCGTGAAAAACCAAAACCTCGTCGGCGAGCCTCGCCAAGTAAAATACCCGATAGGCGCCGCTTCGGTCCTTTAACCTCAGCTCCTCGACTCCAGGCCCCACCGAAGCCATCGTCCGCGACAGCGGCATCCCAAGCTTCGAGCCCTTTTGGAGATCGAAGATCGCCTTTCCTAACTCCCGGCGAACCTCCTCCGGGAAATCCTGGATCACGGTTCGAGCTTTCGGGTGGAATCGCGCGGCCTTCACGTTTTTATTGTCCCACATCTGGGACATATGGTCAATCGCGGTTTTTGGCCGCGTTCTGGCGTGCGAACGCCTCGGACGCGCCGATGACCTCCGCGACTCGGTAGAAGCTCTTATAGCGCCTGTAAAGCGCCCCCAGATCGGAAGGAGTGAGTACTTTGGGCTCGGGATAAGCCTCGAACTCGAAGACCACCACGGTGCGAGGGCCGAAATCCCGTTCGTCTACTTCATCGACTTCCGCACCACTTAAAATTTTACGAAAGCCCGATACCCCTGGCTCACCACGCTCTGGGGAGTGAAAGTGACCACCTCGTTCGTCGCCTTCCCGTGGTTTCCCTGGGCGAAACGGATTCTTCCCTCGGCGGTCACGCCGATCGGAATCATGACGTGTCCGCGTCCGCTGCGGCCGTCGCGCTGGAAAACGGCGTCGAAGTCTCGGTTGTCGAGGAGCCAACTCTTGATGCTAGCAATGGTGACTTCTTTCCACCCGTTGCTGCGGAAGTAGCCATCGAAGGAGGCGGCCTTGAAAAAGGGTTTTCCCTCCTCGCAGTAGCCGGCTTTACAGAGCGCGGTGATGAGAAAAAAATTGCAGGCCGGAAAAACCGATCCGACGGTCGTTTTCTGGATTTTTAGGTAGTCGGCGCGGGAAAGTTTCGTGAGTTTCGCCGCTTCCTCAGCCAGGCGATATTTCGGAGCATTCCATGCCTGGGCGGTCGCCGCCTCCAGCGCATCGCTGGCATCGAAGTCGAAAACCAGCTCTCCCGTCTCTTCCGAAATGACCGTCGTCGTGGGAACGACCTCGTCGGGTAGGAAGTCGAGTTCACGCGCTTGCCCCGAGGGCGCGCCGAGGGCCAGCGCGAGGACGAGAATCGAGGCAAGTCGGGTGGTGTTTTTCATGGAACGACTCCCTTCGAATCGGAGTAGGTGGGGAGGGGCCGGCACTGCGGAAAGCCCATCGTGACGCAATGCGTTATATCCTGAAATCTAGGATTAGCCAAGAAGAATGCTGGCGACCATCTGTATGAAATATAAAGACTTTTAGGAAAAAACTACTCAAATAGCTTTAAAATCGTGCCCACCGACATCAGAACGAGAACAATCGCCGCCAGACCCGAGAAGACCCAGTCCCGCTGGCGAAGAAAACTTCCGAGGAGGAAGGCCACCCGGAAAGCGGGAAGGAGAATCAGGACCAGGATCGATCCTTGGACGAAATTCAGGCTCTGGAGCGAAGCGAACCCGAAGAAAAATTCGGCCAGATGACGAGGCGGATCCGAACGCAGACCGAGGTTCCCCGAGAGCAATTCGCTCAGATCCGTTTCGCCGAGCCACGACTGCCGGGTGAAAAAGTTCACGGCCATCCCCGAGAGAACGAGGAGAAGCGAAAGGTTCACTCCCGTACGCAACATCCGCGATAACCAGAGTTCGACTCGGTACTGATCGTTCATGGAATCGAGCTTCGGGTCAGAGGTAGCTTTGGACACCTTTAACTCCCATCTGGATCGCCACGAGCACGAGAATGACGACGAAAATCCAGCGAATGGTTTGGCCGCTCCACCGCACGAGCAACCGGCTGCCGTAGCGGGAGCCGATCAGGACTCCGAGCGCGACCGGACCGGCCAACCCGGGAATGATGTCTCCCCGCATGAAGTAGATTCCCGCGCTCGTCGCGGTCGTCACGCCGATCATGAGATTCGAAGTCGCCGAGGATACCTTGATCGGCATTCGCATCGCCTGGTCCATCGCCGGCACCTTTAGAATTCCGCTTCCGATGCCGAGGAGAGCCGACACGCATCCGGCGACGTACATGAGAAGAAGTCCCAGGCGCGATCGCCCTACGCGATACTCCACCAACGTCTGCTGGGGGCCGCCCGGATAAACCGAGTGGAGCCGGAGTCGATCGGCAAGCGGGTCCGGCGGAACCTCGCGAACTTCGCCCGCGACTTCACGACGGCGAAGCATCGAGTAGGCCGACCAGCCGAGAAGCGCGGAGAAAAGGAGATAGAGTCCGGAAGGCGCGATTCGCGCGGCGAGCACGACTCCGGTAATCGCCCCTAGAGTCGTGCCCAGTTCGAGAAAAATCGCGACCCGGACATTCGTCAGTCGATCGCGCAGGTACGAAGAAGCCGCGCCCGAAGACGTCGCGATCACGGAAACGAGGCTCGCGCCGATGGCGTAATGGATGTGGATCCCGAGCACCAGCGTGAGAAAGGGAATCAGGATGAATCCACCGCCGAGTCCGAGGAGCGCGCCGAAAGCGCCGGCCACGACCGAAACGAGCGCCACCGAGACTTCGAAAACGATGGGATTCGCGACGAGGAAATCTTTCACCGCGGTTTCCTGAATTTTCGAATCTGATCGTAACGCCCGTTCACGGAGTCGATCAGCGCTTCGAGCGTCGGAAACTTATCGCGTAGCGCGAGATCGATCGGGAGCGACGCGAAGTAGGGGATGATCTGGTCCGCTTCGCCGTGATCCAGGATCGCTTTCCCGATGCGGGCGGCTTGGGGTAGACGGAGTCGACCCGCCTCGAGTTCGGCGAGCGCGATTTCGAATGCGGAATGAAACGGAACCACTCCCTCGGGCAGCGGTCGACCGCGCATTTTCCGAATATAGATCGCGAGCGTGCGCTCCGGGTGCTTTTCCCGAAATCCGGCGAAGACCTCCGGATCGTACTCGGCATCGTCGCCGACGAAGATGAATGCGGGCTCGGAACGGGCGGCGACTCGTTCAAGCGCCGTCGCCTTGTATCTTCGGATATCGGTTTGCCGAAGCCAGTCCCGCAGCCAGATCTCGCGCTTCGGGTAACCGTGGTGGTCGAGGAAGCGACCGATCTTTCCCTCGATCGCGCGTGGCGAGGAACTCAGGATCACGAACGGATGCTCGCCCATCCATTCCTGATAAAGTTCGGCCATCCCGGCGTACGCCTGCTTGGCGAAAAGTCCGCGGAAGACGGTGCGCAGCCGATTCGTCGTATGGGAGATTTTCAGGGTATCGTCGAAGTCCGAAACGACGAGAAAAGGAGCGGGACTCGGCGCGCTCATTTCGAGTCCGAGGACCCGCCGTGCCCGCAGCCGGCATGGTGATGGTGCGTTTCTTCCGCCGGATGACATCCGTGGAATTCGGTGCTTTCGCGCAGGTCGCCCCGTCCCCCCACGCGAAAACGGACGATCTGGCGCTCGGTCTCCGGGTGCGCGCATTTCGGGCAGACGGGCGCGTCCGAATTCGCAGCCGAGCTGACGATCGTCTCGAAAGAGTGGCGGCACCTGGTGCAGATGTAGTCGAAAAGAGGCATCCGAGTTCCAGTTTAGTCCTTCTCTTGAAAGCCCGAAAGCTTCATGGTCTAAAATGATAGTCTAAAACGATAAATGTAAGACCCCATAGCTCAACTGGATAGAGCACTACCCTTCTAAGGTAGGGGTTGCAGGTTCGAGTCCTGCTGGGGTCGCCATTTTCCGCCACCGGATTGACAGGAATCACATGGGCTCTTCCCGAAACGTACTCATCACCGGCGCCGCGGGCGCACTGGGCCAGACGGTCCTCGCGCGTTTTCTCGCGGCCGGCGATTCGATCACGGCGGTCGGATCTCCGAACTCGGCGCCTCCTTCGACGCCGGGCGTGGAGTGGGTCCAGGTCGATCTGACGGACGGAGCGGATGTTCGCCGGCGGTTCGCGACCAAACCCTTCGACGTCGTCGTCCACTGTGCCGGAGGGTTTCGCTGGAGCCCGGTCGAATCGCTCTCCTACGAAGATTTCCAGTTTCTCATGCGCGTGAATTTCGAATCCGCTTTTCACCTCGCCGCAGCAGTCGTGCCCGCGATGAAAAAAAAGAAAAACGGAGTGCTTCTCTTCGTCAGCTCCATCGCGACCCAGGTTCCCGCCGCGGGAATGAGCGCTTACGCCGCCTCGAAAGGCGCGATCAACGCCTTCGTCACGAATCTTGCGGTCGAACTGCAAGGGGACGGGATTCGAGTGAACGCGATCCTCCCCGGCATCATCGATACGCCGGCGAATCGGCGCGACATGCCGAAAGCGGATTTCTCGCAGTGGATACCGCGCGAGCAACTCGCCGAAACTTTGCTCGACCTCTCGCTCGAAAAATCCGCGTCCACGACGGGCGCGCTCATCCAGGTGACCGGACGGAACTAAACGACATGGCTAAGCCGAAGAAAAAGAAGACCTCCGCGAAATCAGAAAAAAAACCCGCCGCGCATTCCGTGGGCCTGGGCCAGATCCACGCCGCTTCGGAGGTTCTGCGAAAGCTCCTGCCGCCGAGTCCGCTCCTGTTCAACCCCTGGATGAGCGCCGAGTATGGGTGTGAGATTTACCTGAAGCTGGAAAACATGCAGCCGATCGGTTCGTTCAAAATCCGGGGCGCGACGAACAAGATCGCGAGCCTCACCCCCGCGCAGAAGAAGAAGGGCGTGATCGCCGCAAGCGCCGGAAACCATGCCCAAGGCGTGGCCTGGGGCGCGAAGAAACTCGGCGTGAAAGCGACGATCGTCATGCCGCGCGCGGCCCCGATCGTGAAAATCCAGAATACCGAGAGCCTAGGCGCGGAAGTGATCCTCGATGGCGACAGTTATGATGAAGCCTTCCGGGTCGCCGAAAAACTCGCGAAGAAGACCGGAAAAGTTCTGATCCACGCGTTCGACGATACGGCGGTGATCGCGGGACAGGGAACCGTCGGCCTCGAACTCGTCGAACAGATGTCGGAGATCGACGCGATCGTTTGCTCGGTGGGCGGCGGTGGCCTGCTCGCGGGAATATCCGTCGTTATGGGCGAACTTCGCCCGAAGACGAAAATCTACGGCGCCCAGGCCAAGGGTGCGCACGCGATGCTTCTTTCGTTGCGCGCGGGGCACCCGGTGACGATGGCGAAGGTCGATACTTTCGCGGACGGGATCGCCGTCGGCGCGACGCGGAAAACGACGTTCGATATTCTGAAGAAGACCGTCGATCGTATGCTCGAAGCGGACGACGAGACGATCGCGGCGGCGATTCTCACGCTCGCCGAGAAGGCGAAAGTCGTTTCGGAAGGAGCGGCTGCCGTGTCGGTTGCGGTACTGGATCAGATTCGGAAGGAAATTAAAGGCAAGAAGGTCGTCATCATCGTCTGCGGCGGCAACATCGACGTAAACGTTCTGAACCGCGTGATCGACCGCGGGCTGATTCGCAAGGGTCGACGACTTCGCGCAAACGTCCTCATCTCGGATCGGCCGGGATCGTTGGCGAAACTTACGGCGACGATCGCCCAGAGCGGCGCGAACGTGATCCAGGCGATCCATGACCGAAGCGAACTCGGCGCGACGCTCGATCGCACGGAAGTGGCGCTCACGCTCGAAACGCGCGGCCCCGAACATAGCAAAGAGGTCATTCGCGCGCTTCGCGAAGAGGTCGTCGAGCTTCGGTTGCTTTAACCGCGAAAGCAGCTTAGCAGCCGGCGGCGCCCGGAGGGCAGAAGCGAACCTTCAGATTCACGAATCGGCCGTTCAGCTGGTCGATCGGGCGGCTCTGTGGAACCTCGGGGGTAAAAGTTCCCGGAAGTTTCAGATCCGTGATCGCCGGCGGAGGCGTTTCTTTCGATTGGGTTTCGACCGACATCCCGATGTTCTCGAGCGTCTGCATCCCGCCGCGAGGAGCTTCGCCCTTCGGTTCGCCTTTCGGGTCGTCCTTCGAGCCGCCCTTGCCTTCGCCCGACTGATTGCTCGCCGTTTCTTTTCCGCGGTTATTCGATTCCGCGCTCGTATTGGCGTCGAAGACGACCGTCTGGGTGAAAGTCATGTCCTTCTGGAAAGCATCGGACTTGATTCGGGCGACGTCCTGAGGGGGAAGTTGCGCGACCTGTCCGGCGGTATCACCCGACTTCGCGAACTGGAATCCCGGGGTGACCGCGACGACCTTCGACGGTTGCATCGCGTCCGCGACTTCGACTTTTCCGTGCATCACGGTCAGCGAAGTCTTCGGCGGCTCGATGGCGGCGGCGCCCGTGGCGCCGACGGGGATCGGAGCGTTCACGACGAACTCGGTTCCGCGCACGCCCATGGTGGCGGCCTTCGTGCGGATGGTGAACTTTCCTTTGTTCGAAGTGATCTTTTCGTTCACGGAAGCGCGGACCTGTCCGTAATCGAGCGACATGTCGACTTGCCGATCGCCGACGTTTCCGAGTTTGTAGTCATTCATCTTAAAGAGGGACGAGGGTCCCAGATCGAGAATCGTTCGATCCGTCATGAGGAGCTTCACGGCTCCGTTGGAACTCGTGTTGATGATGGTTCCCTTCGCGAGCTTGTCGCCCGGCTTGAGAAACGTCATCTGAACGCTTCCGGCGCCCTCTCCCCGAACCAAGACTTTGCCGCTCACGCTCACGGCGCGTGCGATGTAGTCTTCTTCGGCTCGCGCCGAATACGGCACGAGAGCGAGGGTGATCGCGGACAATAGAAAAAAGCGAATCGTCGATCGGTCGTTCTTCACAAACGTGCTCCTTAAAATAGAGACCGGACTGATAGGTAAAAGTTTACCAGACGCAGCGCATAAGACAAGGTAGCAAAAACCGGTGACCAAATCTTAGACGGTTATCTCCGCCTAAATAGAGTGAGAGCCCCCAGTATCGTTTGCAATGCTTTCTGTGCGGGTTAGCATTAAGACTCCATGCACGCTTGCCACGGCTCGAAGGAACGAGCTTTGTTCATCAGGACGATTTCCCTCGCCGCCCTTCTGAGTCTGCTCGGACCCATGTCGAGCGCGACCGCAGAGATCGCGAACGACATCGAGCCGGAGTACGCGAAAGCGGTGCTCGCGTACAACGATCAGGATTTTAACGGCGCTTTAAAGATGCTCGCGGAGCTCCAGAAGAGATCGCCGCGCACGCCGGAAATTCTCGAGCTGAAAGCGATTACGCACAAGGCGCTGAAAGACGAAAAAGGCGCGGCCCTCGCTTATCGAGAACTCGTCCAGATCAAGACGAAGTTAAAGAGTGAGAAAAAGGAGATCGCTCCTTACGCCTTCGAACTCGGTGTCATTCGATACAACCAGAAAAATTGGAAGGAAGCCGCGCAGTATCTGAACTACTCGGCTCGCCACGGCTTTAACGTCGAGGTCTCGCGGTTCTACCTCGGCCTCGTCCAGAGTCAGACCCAGGAATGGGGAAGGGCCGAACATAGTTTCAAGGAAACCTTAAAGGGCGAAGTCGAAGAACTCCGGCCGGCCGCGCATTATTATCTCGCGCAGGTTTATTTCAAAATGGGTTCACCTTCCGCCGGATTCGCGAACCTGATCGAGGCGAAGCGAAAGGCCCAGAAGTATATCGATCGCGAAGACGTGCAGCCGGAATCCAAGAAGATGGCCGAACAGGTTCGGCAGGCGAGCGACGCGACGCTGGCCCCATTCGATCGATCCCAGACGTTCGGGAATTTCAGTCTTCTGCTCGGCTACGATACGAACGTCCTTCTCATGCCGTCGACGGACGTCGCCGATACCGCCGGCAGCGGGAAATCGACTCCGAAGGTCCTTCTCTCCGCGGGACTCGGTTACGCGAGTTCACCGATGCGCACGATTCAGTACGTTCCGAGCGTACGGTTTAATTTGAACAAGAATTTTAACGGCGAATCGAAGTCCGGGGAATTCGCCGATACGACTTTCTCCCTCTACCTGACGAAAGATGCGCTCGCCCCCGTGGCTTACGGTCTGAAGACCGAAAGCACTTTCGTTTTCCAGAACCAGGTCGATACGGCGGGAGCCTCGAAATACAGCCTCTACAATACCTCGATCCTCCTCGCGCCCTACGCAAAATGGGAAGCTTCGAAGAAGTGGACGCTCGGTACCGAAGTGGGTTACCGCATTCTCGGCTTCGAAGGCGAAGAGACCGTGGCCGAGAGCCTCCGGCGTTCGGGGAACGGCATCCTCCTCCGGATTTCGGCGCAGAGTAAGGTCAGCCGCAAACGCTGGAATCCGACCTATGTGCTGAAAGCGGAGTTTAACCAGACCGACGGGACGGAATACGACTCGAGAGTTTTCGGCGCGCAGCTGATTAACACGATGAAAATCCGGAAGGTCGATTTCTCGCAGGTGCTCGAACTCAGCCGCACGACCTATGCGACGTCTTCCACGGATCGTGGGGATACCTTCGCGCTGCTCGCGCTCCAAGCGTCTAAGCAGATCGGTCCTCGCTGGGCCCTGATGGCTACCGCGGACTACACGAAGAATATGTCGAGCGACGAGACCGCGTATTCATACAATCGCTTCACTTTAAACGCCGGGGTCGGGTACCACTTTTAACCGTTTCCGCGAGCGAGCCAAATCCCTGACGATCGTGCGTCCACTAGGTCAAATCTGACCCTTTCACGACCCCTCGAGAACTCGCTAAAATAGGAGGGTGAAACGGAATTTCCCTCTCTATCTCGGACTCATCGGCGCGCTTTCTATCCAGGGCTGCGCGAAGACCGGTGTCGAAGCCGCCGGGGTCACCTACTGCGCGATCGATAACGGCTATACGGGCGGCGCGGTCGCCGGGACCACCGGGACGGGATCGGTCTTCGATGTCGATCCGATGGTCGCCTCGGGAAACGCCGCGCTTTCGCCGGGCTCGACCCAGCTGGGAAACTATACCTCGAGCGTGACCCTTTCGAATCTCGTCGGACATGGCGTGCTGAAAGGGACCTACGTCGACGTCGTCACGGATCGCTGCGGAACGAATTACGGAGCCTTTAGTTCCGGCAACGACTTCCGCTTCGCCCAGAGCGACGAACGTTTCGCGGAAGTGATGAACTATTATCACGGCAATGCCTACCGCGCGGACCTCGCGGCCGGAAACGTGCTCTACCCGAGTTCGTCTTTCCTGATGATCGCCAACTGCGACGTCGAGGATAACGCGTACTATTCGCAAGGACTCGACTCGCAGGGGAACCTCGTCGACTTCGTCTGCATGGGGCAGCCTTCCGAATATTCGACCACGAACTTCTCGGACGATTCCCAGGTCGTCGTGCACGAGCTCCAGCACGGAACGACGGGGAACGCCTATTCGACTTCGGAGGACTTCAACAAGCTGAACTACGACGAGGCCGGTGCGATCAACGAAGCCGTATCCGATTTCGTCGCGCTCATGCAATCCGACACGCAGATCGTTTCGCCATTTCTGAACACCGAATTCAGCCGATGGGGACTCGGCCAGTTCTTTAATTCGGGCTCGCTCATGCGTGGCGCCGCGAAGTGTCCGGTCTGGACTCCTCATTATCCGAATTGCGTCGGCTGGGATAAGTCCACGGCGGGATTTTCGGCGAACGACCGAAGGATCAGCTTCACCTATCCGCATGGACTCGGCTGGCCCTATGCCGGACCGTCCTCTTCGGCGACCCTTCGCGAAGTCATCGAGGATTCCGCCGGATTCGAGGAGATTCACCAGACCGCGCCGATCATCACGGGAGCGCTCTTCGATGTTTACGAAGCGATCAAGGCCTCGACGGGCGACGCGGCGGCGACTCGTCGCCGGATGCTGACTTTACTGGTGGAGACGATCAAGACGTTGCCGAAAGAGAGCGGGGCGAACCCTTCTCCGGTTACGATGCCGGGCTTCGCGGCTGCGCTCGTGACCCAAGCGGGGACCGCGACTCCGGGATTCACCGGTCCGGAAGAAACGGCCATCGCCAACGCGCTTGCCGCTCGCGGTCTGACGGGAATCACGCCGGTGGCCGATGGATGGGCTACGGTCGGCCCCTTCGCGGATGATCACGCGGGCATCTTCTTTTTCGCGACCACCGGGGTGAACAACGGTGAACTCGCGGCGAATAAAAAAGGGATGATCTGGTTCGACATCGAGAACTCGACCGCCAATACGGCCGTCGCACCGCTCATCAAGGTGACCATCTCGGATACGACGAAAGCGCGTTTTTCGGGACTCACGAAAAATCCGGGCTACGTCAGCACGAGCGTCGCCTTCGTTCGTTACGGAAAAATCAACGGATCGTCGATCGTGACGGCGATGAACGACGCCGCGCCGGCGAACGATACGCTCATGTCGAATTCGTACTTCTCCGACCTCGCCATCGGGGGATTCCCTTACGGCGTGAACAGCGATACCGCCCTCCACATCGAACTTCAGTCGGGCGCGACCGCGGGAAGCACCGTCACTTTCCAGCTTGAGATCACTCCTTATAATGGCACGACGCCCGCGACCGTGAACTTTCCGGTGACTTTCCAATGAGCCGGAACCTCGCGTACATTCTCTTCGCGTTCGCCTTCGTCGTCGCGATCGTCGTCGGTCTGAATCCGAAGGAACCCGAACGGGTTCCCGCGGCGGCGGTTCGTGCGCGCGTCCTCGAAAAATTTCGCAAGATTCGGGAAGCTCCGGCGCCTGCGGACACGCTTCGGAAACCGGAGCGAAGTCCTTCTTCGGAGACGAATCGGAAGCCCGCGACCGAAATGCCGATGAACGCCGATCCACTCCCGCGAGACGCGATCCTGAGAAAGTACGGAGACTCCCTCCGCATGACCGAACATGAATCGCGGGTCGTCCGGATCGACGGAACCGCGATCCGCGCGGAGGATCTCCAGCCGAACCAGAAGGAAGCCGGCTTCCGAGCTTCGAGCTCGGCCGCCCTCGTCTCGCGCGCTCGCGAAATCTTGTCCGACACCCGGCAGGCGCTCGGTATTCCGGCGGAAACGCAGTTTCTCGAACCGGCCGTGAACCCGGGAGAGCATAGTGGGCAGGTGGTCTTCCAGCAGGCGATCGACGGGGTGCCCGTCTCACCTGGGGGCCTCGTCACGATTCTCCTAGGTTCCGACGGCGAACTCAGAACTCTCGATTCTTCGATTCACCCATCGATTCGAGTTTTGAACGTTCGGGCCGGAGCCGCTCCGGCCCATGCGCGTGAAATCCTCTTCGTGACGCAGTCGAGTCCTTCCGCGGAGGCCCGTTACGCTTACGAAACCCGAGATGGCGGGATCCAGAAAGTCGTCGATGTACAGACCCAGGAAGTCCTCCTCGAGCGCGATCGCCGGATTCGCTAGTTTTATTAAATTTTATCCAACGATATCAAATACTTACATGGTTGACATTCTGCGCTGATTCCGTTAAAACGCGAGGCGTTAACGATAATGGGGTCGCGCAGGTACCGGGGGTATCATGAAGTCTGTTTTACAAGTGATCTGGCCATTAGGCGTCATCGTTTTGCTCGCGCTCCTGGCGCTGGATCGGGGCGGTAACGGGGTAGAGAACCCGCTGGGCGACCACCGCGTGAATGAGTGGCTTTCGGTTTCGAAGCGCTAGGCGGACCCTTTAAAAGCCAGGTAAACTGGAGGAGATGCTTTCTCTTCTGATTTCCACGGCGCTCGCGTCGAGTTTTTTCGAACAGCCCTTTCCGGATACCGTCCGGGCGACTCCGAATATCGTCCGCGGGCGAATCGGCAAGTCCGAAGCCCAGTGGACGACGCTCCCAAACGGCGCGAAACATCTCTTTACCTATTATGACGTCGAAGTCAGCGAAAGGCTGAAGGGGAAGGCCCGATCCGGTTCAATCCGGATTCGCGAGCTCGGCGGAGAGAAGGACGGGGTTTCCCTCCAGGTGAGCGGCACCGCTCGTTTCACGACGGGTGAGGATGTCGTGGTCATGCTCGGCGAGCCGAGCGCCTCGGGCGATGGTGCGTTCCCGGTGACGGGCATGATGATGGGCAAATATACCGTCGAAAAAGGGGCGGACGGAAAAGAATATCTGCGTGGACCTGGGCTTGGCGGATCCGTTCACCCCGAACTTCGCAATGAAAACAGTCCCAGCGCGGGTAAGGCGCAGATCGCGCTCGAGGCCGTCCGAGAAATCATTCGGGAGCAGGCGTCCGAGCCGGCAATCGCGCCTTCCGCTACCCCGAACCCGAGCGGCGACGGACTCCTCGCCTCCAAGGCGACTCCCGCCATGCCGACCATGGTAGCCCCGACGCCGGATCATACGGATCGCGGTGAAGGTTCCTCGAGAACGGGGGGGCGGGCGTCGTCGCCGATTCTCTTCCTGATCGGCGCGGTCATCGGCGTGATGTGGTTCTTGAAATCCCGTAGAAAGAAGCGATGATTTTATGATGAAGACACCGAAAACTCCCTTTCTCCCCGCGCTCCTTCTCGCCTGTCTGATTGGACCGAGCGCGAGCGCGGCGCTTGAACCGAACCAGATTCGGGAGGCGCTTCCGAAGAAAACCGAGATGTATCTAAAGGAAGGGGTTTTTTCGGGAGGAGACCGCGAAGTCCGCGCGGGACTCGTGAAAGACATTCGTCGGGCGGCCAATGGCGGATTCGAGCGCATCGTCATCGATCTCGATTCGGTCACCGCGCCCTACTACCAGGCGTCCATCGAACCGTCCCAGCGCCGCATTCTCTTCACCTTGTTCGGAAGCTTAAGGCTCGGCATAGACGCGAAGAAAATCGTCACCCATTTCAAGAAGAGTCCGCTCATCTCGCGAGTCGAGTTTTTCCCGAAAGTCGAAGACGACGCCTGGACGTTCGCCCTCCACCTGAAGAATGCCGTCCCGGTCGAAGTTTTCGAACTTGCGGCACCGACCCGGATCGTCGTCGATCTGAAGAACGGAACGGTCGCGAGTGCGGCGGCTCCGCGCACGAAAAAAGTTTCGGCTCCGAAGCCTCGCACCGCGGCGCCGCCCGCCGAGGCCGAAGAAATGTTCCACGGAAATAGCGCGTCTGGTCACTCGGAAGAAATTCCTGAATAAGCCCTCGATTTAACGCCTTTTTTCACTTCCTGACTTGCCATCGGGGCTTTTGGGTCCATCTTTTCCTGTATGGACGCTAGCGAAGAATCCAAAACCGAATCCCCCGAAACGAATGCTGATTCCCCCGCCGCGGAACCCGGTTCCGCGCCCGATGTCGCGAGCCTCGTGATCGCCGATCAGGTTCTTCCGCCGAATTTATTCGTACTGCCGACCCACTCGTCCATCGTTTTCCCCTCGCTGATGGCGCCTTTGGTCGTGAACCTCCCGAAATTCGTTTCGGTCGTGGAGGAAAGCCTCCAGAGAAACCGGATCCTGGGTCTCGTTCTCACGCGAGAAGACGAACTCCGCGAAGACGTCACGGCCGATCGTCTCTACCAGTACGGCGTCGTCGTGAAGATTCTAAAGCGACTGAAAATGCCTGATGGATCGGTAAACTTGCTCGTCCACAGCATGAAACGTTTTCGAATTAAGAAGATTTTCTCGGACCATCCGTATCTGGTCGTGGAACCCGAATATCTCGACGACATCAACGAAAAGTCGACCGAGATGGACGCGCTGACTCGATCCGTGGTCGCGCATGTGAAGAAACTTTCGGAGACGAATCCATTCTTCACCGACGAGATGCGCCTGGCGATGATTAACGCTCCCGGACCCGGCACCGTGGCGGATCTCGTCGCGTACGCGCTTTCATTGCCTAAATTCGAAGCCCAGGAATTTCTCGAAACCATTCCGGTTCGCGGAAGATTCGAGAAACTTCTCGCCCATCTGCGCCGGGAGCAGGATGTCGCCGACGTGCAGAAGCGCATCCACGACGAAGTCGACACCAAGCTGACGAAGATGCAGCGGGAATTTTTCCTGCGCGAGCAGCTGAAAGCGATCAAGAAAGAGCTCTCCGACGAGGAGGATGGCACCGAGAAGAGCGCGCGCACATTCCGCGAGCGCATCGAGACGGCGGGTATGCCGGAGGACGTGAAAAAGGTCGCGATGGAAGAGGTCGAGAAGTTCGAGACGATCTCCGAAAATTCCCCGGAATTTAACGTCGTACGGAACTACCTCGAACTCCTCTGCTCTCTCCCGTGGAGCGTCGAGACCAAGGATTCGCTCGACCTGAAGCACTCCCGCGAGATTCTGGAAGAAGACCATTACGGTCTCGAGTCCGTAAAAGACCGGATCCTCGAATTCTTGGCCGTGCGCAAACTCATCGACAACAAGAAACGCGAACCGAAGGCTTCGATCATCTGTCTCGTCGGCCCCCCGGGTGTCGGAAAAACTTCCGTCGGGAAGTCGATCGCGAAGGCGCTCGGCCGGAATTTCTACCGATTCAGTCTCGGCGGAATGCGTGACGAAGCCGAAATCAAGGGTCACCGGCGGACCTACGTCGGCGCGATGCCCGGAAAGATGATTACGGCCATCAAACGGGCGGGTTCGAAGAACGCGGTCATCATGCTCGACGAAGTCGATAAACTAGGCGCGAGTTTCCAGGGCGATCCGGCTTCGGCGCTTCTGGAAGTGCTCGATCCCGAACAAAACCACGCCTTCATCGATCATTATCTCGACGTTCCGTTCGATCTTTCGAAAGTCCTTTTCGTCGCCACGGCGAATTCGCTCGCTACGATTCCGGGGCCGCTGCTCGACCGGATGGAGATCATCGAAATTCCCGGATATACGCTCGAGGAAAAACAAGAAATCGCCGTTCGATACGTTTTTCCGAAAGCGCTGCACGAACACGGACTCCGCGCTTCGCAACTGAAAATCGAGCGAGGCGCCATTCGTCGCATGATGCTGGACTACGCCCGCGAGCCGGGGCTGCGCGTTTTACAGCAACTCTTCTCGCGCATCGCCCGAAAGGCGGCGACGAAGATCGTCGAAAACGAGGAGCAAAAACTGGGGGTGCGAAAGAAGATCACCCCGATCTTCGTTTGCGAAGACGAGCTGAAGACCTGGCTCGGACCGAAACGTTATTACAACGAACTTGCCGAGCGCATCACCGCGCCCGGGGTCGTCGTCGGCCTCGCCTGGACGGCCTCGGGCGGCGATATCCTGTTCATCGAAGCCATGGATCTCCCCGGCTCCGGGCAGCTGAAACTGACCGGGCAGATGGGCGGCGTGATGAGCGAGAGCGCGGCGATCGCGTGGAGCTTCGTGAAGAAACGGGCGGGCACGGACTTGAAACTGGATCACTCCTTCTTTAAAGATCGCGACTTCCATCTCCATATTCCGGCGGGTGCGATTCCGAAGGACGGCCCATCGGCCGGGGTCACGATGGCGACGGCGCTTTATTCGCTCCTTTCGGGGCGTACATTCCGGCAGAAGCTCGCGATGACCGGGGAGTTGTCCCTCATCGGCAAGGTCCTTCCGGTCGGCGGCATCAAGGAAAAGATCCTCGCGGCGAAACGAGCGGGGATCGTGGAGCTGATTCTTCCGAAACTGAACGCGAAGGACGTCGAAGAAGTTCCGGAGTACGCGCTAAAGGGGATGCGGATCCATTACGTCTCGCATATCGACGAAGTTTTCGCTTTCGCGCTCGAAACGGCCGGAGTTCCAAAACGAAAAGCCACGAACGCAAAGGTGATCCGAGTGCGGAACCGCCGTGCGAAGAAAACCGTGAAAAGCGCCAAGCCTACGAAAATCGTGCGAAAGGCTTCGCGCGATTCCGTACGGATTCGCTGATCCGGGACAAAAAAGAGACGTCGCGTTCGCTTAGTTCGCGACCGGCGGCATGTCCTGGTCGGGACCGGTCGAGCCGTACTTAGGGCGTACTTTATTCGCCGCGATTTCGCGAAGGGCGGTGACGACGACGCGGTTTTTGCTCTTCACGAGGGAGTTCGATCCTTTGTAGAGCTGGCGAGCCCGCTTCGTAGCGATGTGGACCAGTTCATACATGTTTTCGACGGACTTCAGGCAGTCTTCAATTGTAACGCGTGCCATAGGAGTAAAACCTCTTTCGTGGGAGAGAGCCTTAAATATCGGAGTTGATCCTGCGGGTCAACGACTGGATCTGACCCAGGCGTTAATGCACGCTATTTCCGCCTATCCGGTCGCGGACTGAGTATCCTGATACAGTGCATCAATCAGGTGTTTGTACTTTCTCTGCACCACCGATCGTTTCACCTTGAGCGACGGGGTGAGTTCCCCCGTCTCGATCGAAAAGGCGTCCGGAAGGATGGCGAACCGCTTGATGGTCTCGAACCGGGCCAAGTTCTGGTTCAGGGCCTCGATCAGGCGCTCGACCTCGAGTTGGACCTTGCGGTGGCGGGCCAGCTCGGTCGGATCGCTATAGAGAATGTTCTCCTGGCGAGCGAAGCGGTGGAGAGCCTGGGCGTCCAAGGTGACGAGGGCCGCGAGATGTTTCCGACGATCGCCGACCACGACGAAGTCGGATAGGAGCGGGGAGAGCGTCTTCGCGAAGTTTTCGATCTTCTGGGGCGCGATATTCTTCCCGCTGCTCGTGATGATCAGATCCTTTTTCCGGTCGGTGATATGCAGATAGCCGGCGGGGTCCACGAAGCCGATGTCGCCGGTCTTAAACCAGGCATCCTGATCGAAGGCATCCCGCGTCTCGGCTTCGTCGCGCCAGTATCCCGAAAAGATTTTTTTCGAGCGAAGAAGGATCTCCCCGTCGTCGGCGATCTTTATGGAGACGTCAGGCAGGGGGCGCCCGACCGTACCGAACTTATGGTGGGTGACCGTATTCAGCGTGACGGGCGCACAGGTTTCCGTGAGGCCATAACCTTCGAGGATGAGGATGCCGAGCACCTCGAACGTCTCGCCCACCGATTTCGAGAGGGGCGCGCCGCCGCAAATCGCGAAACGCAGCCTTCCCCCGAAGGCCTCGAGCACTCGGCTGAGGACGGTTTCACGAAAGACGCCGTACGCCGTTCGACGCAGGAGTCCGGCCGAGCGGCCTCGCCGGCGTTTCGAAAAATAACTGTTTCCGGCGCGGATCGCGAGATCGTAAAGACTCCGCGTGACGATCGAAGATTTCCGAACTCGGCCTTCGACTTCGGAGAGGGCTTTCTCGAAAATTCGCGGGACGGTGAAGAGGATGGTCGGACGAACTTCCTTCAGGTTTTCGGGAATTTTCTCCACCGAGTCCGCGAAGTTCATCTGCCACCCGAAAACGAAAGTCGACATCGATTCGAGCCGGCCGATGATGTGCGAAAAGGGCAGGAAGGTCAGCAGCACCTCGCGATTCGGACGAATATGGTCGCCGAGGACGCGGGCGCAGTCGTTCAGCACGCTCATCAGGTTTTCGTGCGAGAGCATGGCGCCCTTCGGACGCCCCGTCGTGCCGGAAGTGTAGCAGATGGTGAAAAGATCCTTTTCCTTCAGTCCGCGCATCGTCTCTTCGAAGAGATTCGGGCTCGTATGCCGTACGGCTTCTCCAGACTTCTGGAGATCGAAGAGGGAAAGGGCCTTCGAAGTCAGGGCCGCCCGGGTCGTCTCGAAAACGACGATTTTCTCCAGCCGGGGAAGGCGGTCGAGGTATGGCAGGACCTTCTCGAGATAGGCTTCGTTCTCGACGAAAATCGCCCGCGCTTCGCTATGCTCCAGCAGCGCGAAAGTTTCCTCGCCCGTCAGCGACGGGTAGACCGTCACGGTGACGGCCCCGGCGCCGATGATCGCGAGATCCGCGAGCGTCCATTCATAGCGCGTCTTCGACAGAATGGCGACGCGGTCGCCCGCTTCGATGCCGGCGTGCCGCAGGCCCAGACTCGTCTGTTCACACTCCTGGCGGAAGGCGAGAAAGGTCACCTCGCGCCAGCTGCCGATCGGCGCCAGCACTTCGTTCGTCGAACGATAACGAAAGGCGACGAGACCGGGTGTCTTCCTCGCACGTTCGATGACGGTCTCGCCGATGGTTCTCTCGAAAACGAAGGCCATGATTAACGTTTGCTCCGATTCGCCTTCATGGCCTTTTCAATTTCCCGGTCCGCGGTTTTCTTTTTCACGTCCGCGCGTTTATCCGATTTCTTCTTGCCTTTGCCGAGACCAATCTCGATCTTTGCGATGCCCTTTTTAAAGTACATTCGGATCGGCACGATCGACATCCCGTCGCGCACCGCCGCACCATAGAGTTTTTCGATCTGGTGACGATGGAGGAGAAGTTTTCGCTTTCGGAGCGGTTCGTGGTTCCAGATGTTTCCGTGAGAATACGGCGCGATATGCGCGTTCATGAGGTAAGCCTCGAGGCGTTTCTGACGTCCCTGAACCTCGACGAAGGCGTCGCGCAGGTTCGGCGAAGCGTCACGCATACTCTTGATCTCCGTGCCGGTGAGCACCATCCCGGCTTCCACCGTTTCCTCGATGAAAAAGTTCGATCGCGCGTTCGGGTTCGTGGCGATGAGTTTTTCTTCTTCCGGCTTCGCCATTTTGATTACGCCTTCTGCGATTCGTTCTGAGCGATTCCGAGGGAGAGAATGGTCTTGAACGCGTCTTCGACGGAGAGCCGACTGTCGCGAACTTCTTTCTCGTCCACGATCAGATGGAATCCCGACGTCGGGTTCGGAGTCGTCGGAACGTAGACGTTGAGGAACTGATCGTCCTTTCCGCCCAGCGGGGAATTCGCCGACCCGGTGACGAAGGCGAGCGCCCAAGTCCCCTTGCGCGGATATTCGATGTAAACGACGCGCGAGAACTGTTGTTTCTCGCCGGTCGCCATCGTTTTTAGAAGCTGGTTCAGCGAGGAGTAGATGGCGCGAACAACCGGGATCCGCTGGATGAGTTCGCTCGCGAACGAAAGGATCTTCGCCCCGAGAATGTTCTTCGAGAACCAGCCTAGGACCGCGACGAAGAAAATGAAAAGCGCCGCAAGTCCCAGCGTGATGACGAAATTGATGACCTGGGCGGTGAGCTCGTCGAAATGGTGGATCGGCTTCCACTGTTCCGGGATGAGCAGATGCAGCGTCGAGATCGCGGCGAAAATCTTGGTCAGGATCCAGGCGACGACCGCGAACGGAATGAGCACGAATATTCCGGTGAGCAGGTGCCGGCGAAAGAGGGAGAGAAAGTCTTTAGGGGAGCGGAAGTAACGGCGCATGGAGTCCCCTAAGAATGCCGTTTTTTGGCGCAGAACGCTAGAGCTCGCACGTCAGAGGTAGAGGAGAATCGTCATTCCGCCACCCCAGGCGTTCCCGCCGATCCGATAGCCCGGGTCACCCACTTTTCGGTTCGCAAGATTGCCGTTTTCATCTCCCGGGGTCTTTTGGATCTCCTGACGCTCATACTGGGCGTACATGGCGTGTAGGTCGAGTCTACCTGGAGCGTCAAACACCAGGAGCGAGTCGAAGTCCCATCCATATCCGAGGACGATCCGGCTTTCGGAAGGGTCGAGCGCATTTCCCGCTCCCGTCGGATGATCCCGATAAATTCCTGGGCGATGGAGAAGTCCCATCCGCATTTCGCCGCGACCGAAGCGCCACGCATGTCCGATGCGAGGGACGAAAATGTCTCGGGTCCTCGCGGAGCCAGACCTTCCCTCGGCGAAATCGACGCCGCAGTTCGGATCACAATTCGAGGTGCTCGGATCGAGGATGATGATGGCCGGCGAACGAAAACGGGACCAGGACTGGTAATCGACTTGGAGATAAAGCGAGCGGTTTCTCGCGTAGCGAAGCTGCGTCCCAAGCTGGACGGAAAAAGGGTCGTAGTACATCGTACCCACCGCAGGAAATGAAAAGTCGAGCGCGGAGACGTTGCCGATCGCGCGAGCGCTGGACTGGACGTTCAGCGTCTGGGGAAGGGAGGACGCGAGACGCGCCACCACACCGACGGAAACGGAATCCGTAGCGACGTAGCTCAAACCGAAATAGGGAGTGGCCTTCGTTTTCAGTTTCGCGGAAATCCGCATGGTCGAGACGGTGCCCGTTCCCTGATTCAGGAAAATGGTCGTGTCGGACTCGAGTCGCGCTCCGAGATAGAGGCCCACGCCCAGGCTGAGGTTCGGGGCGACGAGCGCGGAGAGCGCGGTCTGGAATTCGGGCTTATGGGTTCTTCCGCGATGGAGCGCGTACTCGGGTACGAACGCTTCCCCCGAGTCGACGAGCGCGAGTTGGTCGAGAGGTAAATATGCGATCACGCCGAAACCCCAGCGCCGCGGAGATTTCCGGGACTGCACGGAAAAGCCGATGCTCTGTCCAAGCGTGGCCGGATAATTCGTATCGACGTTGGCCTCCCGGGTCGTATCCGAAACGACCGGATTCTCGACGACGACTCCTTCGATGTTCTCGAAAGACGACTCGGAGTAGAGAAGCGACCAGTGGAAACGGAAACGCGAGCGGTCCGACTCGTCGCCAGAAGGAGAAAGGCTCATCTGCGCGGGATTTTCGTAAGCGGAAGCGCTCGAGAAATCGCGCGCTCCCGATCGGGCCGATCCCAGCGCGGCCGCCTCCGAGGTGAAGCCGAATCGTTCCCCGACCGAAGCCTGGGCGATGGTCGAAAGGAGGAAAAAACTGAACACCACGGGGCGAAACATGCCCGACGAGTAACTGGTTTTTAAGGATTCTTGAACTTGAAAGTGAGCCTCTGCGCGGCGGCCATCCACTTTTCCCAGTCGTTCCAGTCGAGCTCCTCCGCGCGGCGAGTGCCTTCGATTTCCGCGGCATCGAGCGCTTCCTTCCAGACCGAGCCTTTCGGAAGTCCGGAACGAAGCATCTTGCGACGGTGCAGAAAGGGAATTCGAATCAGCTTCTCCCAGTTTTCTTCCCAAGCTTTTTCCCAGACGGCGAAGTCGACACCCTCGGGAGCGGGCGTGGGCGCCACGCGAAGGTGCGTGCGCGCGTGGAGCACGACGACTTCCGAATTCACCTCCGGAGGGGGAGTGAACGCATGCGGCGGGACGGCGAGAAGTTTTTTCACATCCCAGCGGTTCTGGATCCAGAGCGAAAGGGATCCCCAGGCCTTGTCGCCGGGCTCGGCCCGGAGACGCGCGGCAACCTCGGCTTGGAACATTAGAACCATGGAAGGAATCTCCGTCGGATGTTTAGCCAGATCCTGGAGAATGGCCGTGCCCGAGGAATAGGGAAGATTCGACACGACGACGAGGGGTGGGCGGTCGAGATAAGCTGCGGCCGGAACTTTCAGGAAATCGGCCGATAGAACCTTCACGTGTTTCTCGGGTCGATCGAGTCGTTTTCCCTCTTCAATCCAGAAATCCGCAAGCCGGTCGTCTTTTTCGACGATGACGAAGCTCTCGAGCGAAGAGGTGGCGAAACGTTTCAGTAGAGGGCTTGTGATCGCTCCGCGGCCCGGGCCGACTTCGAGCATCGCGCGTGCTCCGGTTCGCTCGATTTCGTCGAATGTTGTGTCGACGATGCGTCCAATCACTTTTTCATCGTTCAGAAAATGTTGTCCGAATGCGCGGCGGCGGGAAGAAGTAGCCATGGGTCAGAACTCCGGGGAAGCGAACGCATTCAGAGTCAGGTATTCCGGAGAGCGCAGGAAGTGGCCTTGCCGGAAACGAAAGGCGCCCGCGCCGGCGATCATCGCGGCGTTATCGGTGCAGTAACGCATTTCGGGGAGAATCGGTGGCATGGAAAGGCCGATCGATTTCCATTCGCCGTCGAGGCGCGAGCGCAGACGCGAGTTCGCGGCGACGCCACCCACGATCGCGAGCGATCGACAGCGATGTTCTTTCACGGCGAGCGCCATCTTCGTGAATATCGCGTCGACGATCGCTTCCTGGAGCGAGGCGCAGAGGTCGGGAAGACGAGCCTGGAGCGTTCCGTTCTTCCGAAGTTCCTCGGCCTTCAGCGCGACCGCGGTCTTCAGGCCGCTAAAGGAGAAATCCAGCGTCGCTTTCTGGGGAAGCGCGCGTGGAAAATCGAAAGCGCGCGGGTCTCCGCCCGCCGCCGCGGTCTCGTCGATCCATTTTCCTCCGGGATAGGGAAAGCCCAGAACCTTCGCCGTTTTGTCGAAGGCTTCGCCTGCCGCATCGTCGCGCGACCGTCCGACAAGTGAACGCTTCAGGAAGTCGAGCGGCCAAAGTTCGGGAGGAGTCGTCGCGATATGCAAGTTGGTATGGCCGCCGGAGACGACCGCGATCAGCATCGGGTACGGAAGTTCGTTTCGGAGCACCGGCTTCTTCCCCGCCGTATGCAGAAAGATGGAGGTCGCGTGGCCCTCGAGATGATGCACGGGAACGAGTGGTTTACCGAGCGCATAGGCCATGGATTTTCCGGCGCTCACACCGACGAGGAGGGCCCCGACCAGTCCGGGACGATTCGTCACGGTGATCACATCCAGTGCGTGCGGGCGAACCCCGGCTTCCCGGAGCGCTTGTTCGATCATGGGATTGATGGTTTCGAGATGATTGCGGGATGCGATCTCGGGAACGACTCCGCCATAGGGACGATGGATTTCGATCTGCGAGAAGGTCGCGCAGGAAAGCACTTCGACGGCATCCGGGGAATACCGGACGACGGCCGCGCTCGATTCGTCGCACGAGGTTTCGATGCCGAGAACGACGCTCATTCGGTTAATTCTTCATCTTCAGAATGCGATTCTTCTCTTTGGCGAGCGTCTTCTGCATCTGGGCGAGGATTTTCTTCACGGCCGGGTCGGCCTTCTTTTCGTAAGAAAGATCGAGACCGACGAGTTTGAAAGTCTCCGGCTGCTTGATCGTTTCGAGAGGAACCACGCCGATGTACTGGTTCCGATACGACGACTGGACGATCGGAATCGAGTTCTCAACGACCGCTTCCTGGGTAAAGCTCTGGGAGTTCGCTCCGATCACGAGCGCGACGCCCTTCAGCTTCTTCGCGAGTTCGAGATCCGATTCCATTCCGGCGTGGCTGAGCACGACGAGGAAGTCCGTCTTCCCTTCGAGGGCCGCGCGTTCTTTTTCGAAAGCGGGAAGGCGGGGTTCGATTTTAAGGGGAGCGGGATAGGAAAGATTCTCTCCGATCAACCCGATCACGCCGATGCGAATCGTTTTCCCTTCGGCGTCTTTCTTTTCGAGGATGGCGGAGCCTGGGTAGAGCGGCTTGCCTTCGGACGTCAGGTTGGCGGCCAAGACTTTGATTTTCGATTTACCGAGAAGTTTTTCGTAAGCCGGAAGTCCGAGGGCGAAATCTTTGTCTCCGGGCACGGTCGCCTCCAGACCCATTTGTTCGTGCGCTTTCACGAGCGCTTCCGCCTGGATCCGGCGTGATTCGACCAAAACTTCCGGAAATTCCTTCGATTCGAACAAGAAGTTTCCGGAATCGAGTTGGAAGACCGGTCCTTTTTTCTCGATTTCGAGTTCCTTCAGGAATCCCGAGCGTCGGACGATTCCACCCATGGGATCCACGCGGCATCCACAGGGTTCCACTTCGCCGAGCACGTCGTTCGAGTAGATGATCGTCGTCGCGGAGGCGAAGGCCGGAAATGCGAGCGCCGCCCAGATCAGAATCACGAGGGATTTTCGCATCTCAGTCTTTACCTTGCCTTACTTCAGTTTCGCCTTAGCGGTCTTCGCTTCCGCGGATTTTGGATATTTATCGAGGAGCTCCTGGTAAAAGCCTTTCGCGTCGGCCTTGAGCCCCATCTCCTCGAACGACAATCCGATTTTATAGAGGGCCTTCGGGAGGCTCTTCGATTTCGGGAATTTCTTTTGGAGGTTGGAGTAGTCGATGATCGCCTTCTCGTGCTGGTTCTTCGCGAAATAGGATTCGCCGCGCAGGAACATCGCCTCCTCGACGTGCTTCCCTTTCGGGAATTTAAGGTACTGGGTCAGCGATTCGATCGCGGAGTCGTAGTTTTTTTCCTTGAAGGCGGACCTGCCCTGTTCGAATTCGTTCTTCGGTTCGGACTTCGGAACTTCGCGCGCCTTCTGGCGTTCTTGCTCTTTCTTCTGGAGAGCGTCGATCAGCGCGGCTTGGGAGGCCTGGAGTTCCTGGATCTTCATTTCCATTTCACGAAGCTGGGCCTCGCGCTCGGATCGTTTCACGGCGTCCTGGGATAGAGCCTCATTCTTCTGCTGGAGTTCGTCGATGCGACCATTCAGTCGGTTGATTTCTCCGCGGAGCTCGTCGCTGACCCGCTGGGATTCCGACGGCTGGACCTCGGTCACCTGGGTCGGATAGCCGCTATCGGGATTCTCTGTCTCTTTTTTCAGCTGCGAACGGGTCTTGATGCAGGCCGATCCCAAGAGGGAGAGCGCCACGAGTGCCAACGAGATTCGGGTGGAAATCATAGGAAGATCATCGCACTGCGGTGTAGCGAGTGCAATCGTCCAGTGACCGGAGACGGGGCGGCCTTTGGCGTTCGAATCGAACCCCCCGCAAAAGGCCTACGGAGGGGGAGATGATGCTCCGCTCCCATTGCCGTTCTGGGGAGCGCCAGTCGTTCCACGCTTCATCACTTCGGTGGCGAGTTCGCCCCTCGGCGGTTCATAGGTCGATGGAGGTGGCGGACCGGGGGGAATTTCCGGCGGAAGCAGACTCGTGCGATTCGATCCGCCGCGAAGGGCCTCGAATTCGGATTCTTCGGCCAGGCGTTTTGCGCGTTTCGCATGGTCTTCGGCAATGGCGAAGTTCTTCAGCCGATATTCGTTCTGGGCCTTGAAATAGGCCTCGGTGGCGCGGCGGTACTTTTCCGCCGCAAGGGTATCGGCGCTGACTTCTTTCGCGGCTTTCAGCGCGGCCGCCGTATCGGACATCAGCTGGATGGGCCGCTCGTGGAAGATCGAACAGCCCGTGACGGAAATCGCGATGACGGCAGAGAGAGAAAACGAAAAGAGAGCGGAACCGCGAGGTTCTGCTCTCTTTTTCGCAATACGAGTCAGCGTCATTCGTGATTTACTTCGACGTGATGACAAAGTTTCCGCGGCGGTTCTTCGCATGGGCGTCTTCGCTCATCGCGGTGTCGAGCAAGCGCTCTTTACCGTAGCTGATCGTCGTCACGCGATCCGCGGCGACGCCGGCTTTTTTCATCGCATCGCGAACGGCGTTCGCGCGCTTTTCGCCCAGCGCGATGTTGTACTGAATTCCGCCGCGAGCATCGCAGTGGCCTTCGACTTGAACTTTCAGGCTAGGATTCGCCTTCATGATTCCGACGTTATTTTCGAGGGCCGCTCGGCCCTCGCCGGAAATATCGAAAGAGTCATATTTGAAATAGACGGTCTGCAGACCCATGGCTTTGCCAGAGTCGGAATCGCCCATGACGTTCGCGTCACCTTCGGTCATCGAGCCGGCATCCGAGCCCGTTTCATCAACTTTACTGGCCGACTTACAGCCAGCGAGACCCACCACGAGTGAAAACGAGACCAAGATTAACGATAGTTTACGCGACATAAATCCTCCTGATAGGATTGGAGAATAGATCAGGAAGTCTAAAATGGAAACCCTGAAAGCCCGACTCTTTCTCGCGCTCATTTTCGGGCTCATCGTTTCGGACGGATGGGCGAAGATCGCGCCCGAACTGGGTCGCGACTCTCTCCAAACTCCGCATTTCCGAATTCACTACCCACCGCATTACCAGGAGTTCTCGCGCACGCTTGCCGCTCATCTCGAGGAAGCGTTTTCGGTGCTCGCGAACGACTTGCGATGGACTCCGAATTCGCGAACGGAGGTCGTCGTTCGGGGCGATACCGACCATCCGAACGGAACGGCGGAGGTTTTCCCCTACAACCGGCTCGTGATCCACGCGGTACCGCCGGAGCCCTGGGGGTTTTTCTCCGAATCCGATGACTGGATTCGGACGCTCGCGATCCATGAACTGACCCATGTGATCGCCAATGACCAGACCAGCGGTTTCTTCGCTCTCCTTCGGAAGGGAATCGGTACGGCCGCGAAGATTAATCCTTACCAGCCCGCCTGGCTCGTGGAGGGCCTGGCCGTCTACGCGGAAACCCGCTATACGGCCGGCGGTCGGGGGCGATCCACCTGGAACGGGATGGTGGTGCGGACGGCGATTGAAACGAATCGCTTCGATTCCGAAATTACCTTGGATCGACTGAACGACGGTGTTCCCGGATGGCCCGCGGGTCACACGCCTTATCTTTTCGGGTATGTGCTGAACGAGGCGATCGCGACCCGCGGCGGTGCGGACGCTCCGGCGGCCATTTCGGGAGCGAATAGCGCGCACCTGCCCTTCGTGATCGACCGCGTGGCGCGATCGACTCTCGGGACGGATTACGCGGAACTCTGGAAGGAAGTGGGCGCGAAGCTGCGAGAAAAGCATGCTCAAGACCTGACGCTGATCTCGCGTGAACCGCTCACCGAGTCCGCACCGATCACTCGGGTCGGGAGGAAAACTCGGGGCTGGGTGCCCGTATCGCGGGAACCGGGCCGCGCGCGTTTCTACTTCATCCGTGATTCGGCCCGCTCGGGTCCAGGCCTCTCATGGGTCGGCTCCGACGGTCGCGCGCGTGACGTCACCTTCTGGAGATGGGACGGCGGGACGCGGATCGAACTTTCGCCGGACGGAAACTTCCTGGCGTACTCTCGAATCGCGCCGTACCTGGAGCACTCGCTCTACTCGGATCTCTATCTCTACGATCTCGCGGGGGACCGCGAAATCCGCCTGACGACCGGGAAGCGTGGATCGGATCCGGTTCTCAGCGAAGATTTCGCGTGGGATCCGCGCGCGGGTAAAATTTCGTCGGGCGCGGTCACCTATGTGAAGAATCTCGGGGACGGCAGCGCGGGCATCGCGCGCTGGGACGGATCGAAGGAGACGGTGGTCTATCGCGGCGAGAACTTCTCCCGAATCGGAGCCCCGACGGCGGGCCGCGGGGAGTTTCGGAATTGGGTCGTCTTCGCGGAAAAACCGCGGAGCGGAGGAGAACGGCTCATGGCGCTGAATCTCGTCGATCGAAGATCTTTCGCGCTCACCACCGCGAGCGCCGAGAACGAGATGGCGACGACGCCCGACTGGGACGCGAGCGGAGAAATCTACTTCGTTTCCGGCCGTGGGGGAGTGATGAATGCATTTCGTATTCCCGCCGCGCGGGTGCGGAGTTCGCTTTCGTCCTTCGCTCCCGCTTCCGCGGAAAGAGTGACCCACCTCACGACGGGAATTCTTCAGCCGCGTCGGATGAGAGGATCGGAGGATCTGTACGGACTCGTCTATGGTCCCGGCGGGTGGGATCTTGCGAAATTCTCCGGAGCGGCCGGTTCGAGAGTCTATTCTTCGGCGGGACCCGGTCTTCCCACGCTGTATGAAAAACTTTCCGGGACGGGGTCGACTCGTTCGCGCCCCGTCGCGCAGGCGGCCGCAGGCACCGCGACTGCGATCGAACCGAGTCGATACTCCGTACTTCCGGCGCTGCTTCCGCACTACTGGGCTCCGGATGTTCGCAGAGTCCCCGACGGTTGGACCCTGGGAGCCCTCACCTCAAGCTTCGACGCCTGGGAATCCCATCGCTACCGCCTTTTCGCCGGAGCGGACACGCGCGCGAGCTTTCCCATCTGGGACGTGAACTATCAGTTCGACGGTTTTTTCCCGACGTTCGAATTCTCGATGCGCCAGGAAAATCGATATTTCGCGAACTACCTGGAGAGCAACCGGATCCAGACGACGGAAGGCCGGGTGTACACTCCGGCCGGTTGGGATTCTTACCTTTTGCTCGGAGCGACCGGACAGACGTCGCGCTTCTTCGGGGAAAAGGAATCGACCGGCGGTTTTCAGCTTGGCTGGATTTTCGATCGAACGCGCGTCTTCGACGACTCGATCGATCGCCGGGGAGAAAGCGGGGTTCGAGGAGGGACGGAGCTGACAGGATACTTCGGTGGCGCCGAACGTTTCAGCGCGCTCGCGAGTTATGTCGAGGCTAGGGTGCCGGCGTTCTTTCCTCGGCATTTCTTTCGCCTCGCGGTTCACCATGCGACGGCCAACAACGATCGGCTGACCGCCCATTACGAGCTCGGGGGCGGAGAGGAGACGATCGCTTCGGATCGACGGTACCTCTTGCGCGGCTATATTCCGGGGTCCATCTTTGGCCGAGAGATCCTGACTTCGAACCTGGAGTATGTGTTTCCGGTCGCGGAAGTCTTTCGCGGCCACGGAACTTTTCCCCTCTTCTGGCAAACGACCCGGGTGAAACTTTTCGTGGACACGGGTTCGGCGGAATATCTCGCGGACGAAAAAGACGAGCTCAACCACTGGCCCGTCGGGGTAGGTATGCACGTCCTGACCGATTTAAATCTCCTTTATCGGGTTCCCGTCACGATCGGGGTCGGCGTCGATCACGGGCTTTCGAAGCAGTACGGCGGCGAGACTCGATTCGTACTGGGTCTTTTCTCGACGCTGGCCCGGCCCTAGTCCCTCGTACGGACCTTGCTCCTAGGCGCCGCGAAACCAACGGTGGTTTCGTAACCCTTACTCAGGAGTAAAGCATGAAAGACGTCAACAAGATCATCCTCATCGGCCGGCTCGGCGCGGATCCCATTCTTCGGGAAACCAAAACGGGCGCGGTCGTCGTTCATTTTCCGGTCGCGACCGCGCGCCGGATTAAGCCGACGGAACCGGTGTCGGACGAAACGGAGACGAAGAAGGAGGAGACCCGACTCGAAGAGACGCAGTGGCATCGAATCGTCGCGTGGGGTCGGCAAGGGGAAGTCTGCGCGCAGTATCTGAAGAAAGGCCAGAAGGTCTATGTCGAAGGATCGGTGCTCAGTCGGAAATACGAGGCGAAGGACGGCAGCGAGAAGATGTCGTTCGAAGTCGTCGCCGAAACGGTGAGTTTCCTCGGGGGCGGCCGCACGGCCGGCGAGGAGACCCGTGAAGCGACGGTCGCTTAAGCGACTTCGGCGATCCGAAAGGAAAAAGGCCGGCGGGATCGCTCCCGCCGGCCTTTTTTTAACGACCGGCCATGAGCGAGCCGGAATTATTTCGATACGCGGACGAGATCCCCCACGATCACCGAGCGAGGGACCAGCACTGGCGTGCGATCCATGGGATAAAGTTTTTCGAGCCGTGCGATCGAGGCGTCTTTCTCGGCGTGAATGACCTTCACCTGGGCGAAAGGGAAGATGAGGTCTTTGTAGAGTTTTTCCGTCGTAAGGTCGTAACTCGGAGCCTTGCGGGCGACCTCGAGGACGGTCCCGACCCGGATACCCTGGTTCGTGCCGAGGTTGATGAAGTAATCCTTTTGGAGCATCTCGTTCGGGTTGCCGAGATCCACGCCCTTGAACACGCTATAGACGATCGCCGTGTCCGCGGCGAGAACCGACGGTACGAACGTCCACGCCGCGATGGCGAGGAGACTTGCCCAAAGTTTTGCGAATCCGTTTCGCTTCATAAAATCCATCCTTGAGACGCGTTACTGTGTCTCTCTTTACCCATCGGAATCCGGGGGGAGAACTTAACTCCGGGCTCCTCGATCCGGACTTTTCGCCGCCAACTTTCCGACGCCCGGCCATTGGCCAAAGAGATAACGCGACGCAATGCGCGCGGGAAAGGGGCTAAACTCCTTTTTACCAACCCCCGTCGTTATGCGAGAACTAGGGGGCATGAAAACCGCCGAAATTCGCGAACGATTCCTGAAATACTTCGAAAAGAACCAACATACGATCGTCGAGAGTTCGTCCCTCGTTCCGTCGAACGACCCGACGCTTCTCTTCACGACGGCGGGCATGGTCCAGTTTAAAGACGTCTTCCTCGCCAAGGAGGTTCGTCCTTACCAGCGCGCGACGACCGTCCAGAAATGCGTGCGCGCCGGCGGCAAACATAACGACCTCGAAAACGTCGGCTTCACCGCGCGCCACCATACGTTCTTCGAAATGCTCGGAAATTTTTCCTTCGGTGATTATTTCAAGAAGGACGCGATCCGTTTCGCGTGGGAATTCATCACGAAGGAACTCGGGCTTCCGAAAGACAAACTTTACGTCACCGTTTTCGAGACCGACGACGAAGCCGCCGACATCTGGCACCAGCAGGAAGGCGTCGCGAAGAATCGTATTTATCGCTTGGGCGAAAAAGACAATTTCTGGGCGATGGGCGACACCGGCCCCTGCGGGCCATGCACCGAGATCTACTTCGACCGCGGCCCGAAGTACGGCAAGGACGATTTCATGGAGTCCCAGGCGGCGAACGAAGACCGCTTCATGGAGTTCTGGAACCTCGTATTCATGCAGTATGACCGCGACGCGAAGGGTGTGCTGAATCCGCTGCCGAAGCCTTCGGTCGATACGGGCGCGGGACTCGAGCGAATCGCCGCGATCATCCAGGAAGTCGATACGAATTACGATACCGACGTCTTTCGCGCGATCATCGCCGAGACCGAGAAGCTCTCGGGCGTCGAATACGTCCGGTCGAACGATCTGGCGGCGTCTTTCCGCGTGATCGCGGATCACTCGCGGGCGGCCGCGTTTCTGGTCAGCGACGGGGTGCTACCTTCGAACGAGGGCCGCGGCTACGTACTGCGCCGGATTCTTCGGCGCGCGATCCGACACGGAAAGAAGCTCGGGTTCGAAAAGCCGTTCATGAATAAGACCGCCGGTTTCGTCATCGACCAGATGCGGGAAGCCTATCCGAACCTCCAGACCCAGCGCGCTTTCATCGAGCGCGCGATTCTGGCGGAAGAGGAGCAGTTCTTTAAGACGCTCGACAAGGGCCTCGAATATTACAACGACATCGTGAAGAAGGTTGCCCCGACGACGGTGAATATGGATGTCGCACACACGGTGGCCCATTCCGTACGCGCGCTCTGGACGTTCCCGGGCGAAGAGGCGTTCAAGCTCCACGACACTTACGGATTTCCGCTCGATCTGACCCGGGTCATGACCGAAGAAAAAGGCGGCTCGGTCGACGAACGTGGTTTTGAAACGGCCATGGCCAAGCAGCGCGCGGAAAGCCGCAAAAGCTGGAAAGGGTCCGGCGGCGAGGCCCTTGACGCGATCTATCTCCAGCTCGCCGGCGAGCTGAAAGGCGCGAAGAAACTCCCGGAATTCGTCGGTTTCGATTCGCTTTCGGCGGATGGCGAGGTGCTCGCGATTCTCCGGCAGGGCGACCAGAAGATCGAACGCGTGAACTCGGTTTCGGCCGGAGCGCTCGCGACGACGGCCGACGCGGCCGATGCGACCATTTACGAAGTCGTCTTCTCGAAAACGCCGTTTTACGCCGAGAGCGGCGGGCAGGTCGGCGACAAGGGCCGCGTGATCGGGATCGGAAGCGATCTCGAGGCGGAAGTGCTCGATGTCCAGAAACCCGTGCCGGATCTCACGGTCGCGCATCTTCGCCTGCTCAAGGGAAAACTCGACGTCGGACAGAAGGTCCACCAGGAAACGGATAAAGAACTTCGCCTCCTCACGACCCGGAACCATACGGCGACGCACCTTCTGCACTGGGCGCTTCGAAAGCATCTCGGGGCCCATGTGAAGCAGGCGGGTTCGATCGTGACCCCCGATCTTCTGCGTCTCGACTTTTCGCATTTCGAGGCGCTAAAGCCCGAAGACCTCCGCACGATCGAAGACATGATCAACGAAAAGATCTGGCGAAACGAAGGCGTGAAAAAAGTCGTCATGGCGAAGGAAGCGGCGATCGCCGCGGGCGCCATCGCGTTCTTCGGCGAAAAGTACGGCGATTCGGTTCGCGTGGTCTCGGTTGGGGACTTCTCGACCGAGCTCTGCGGCGGCTGCCATGTCGACCAGTCCTCCGACATCCACCTCTTTAAAATCGTCTCCGAAACCTCGATCGCCGCCGGCGTGCGTCGGATCATCGCCCAGACGTCGAAGGGCGCGTACCAGTATCTCCGGAGCCGGAACGACCTGCTCGGTTCGGTGAAGGAAACGATCAAGGCCCAGACCATCGAGGAGATCCCGGCGAAGCTCGAACGGATGGCCGAGAGCGACCGCGCGCTTCGGAAGCAGCTCGAACAGATCCTGGCGAAAGCGGCGGCTGGCGAAGCGGACGAACTTTTCGGAAACGCGAAGTCGGTCGGCGGCGCCCGCCTGATCGCGGGAATGGTCGAACTCGATTCACAGGGCGCGAAGAAGCTTCGGGATCTGGCGGAGTCGCTGAAGAATCGCGCGCCGGATGGTGTCGTGGTCCTCGGGATGAAAGATGGCGAGAAAGCGAATCTCCTGGTCGCCGTCGGCAAGGACGCGCAGAAGAAGTGGAATGCTTCGGACATCCTCAAGCAGATTGCGCCGATGATCGAAGGCCGGGGGGGCGGAAAACCCGACCTCGCCCAGGCCGGCGGAACGAAGACGGCAGGTCTGTCCGAAGCGCTGAAGGCGGTCGAAGGGCTCCTCGTAAAGTAAACGAATCGTCGCTCGCGAAGTGATGATTTCATCCTGGCATCAGGTCCCCTAGAAAGAAGAGTAGAGTATGTCGAGTTATTGGAAACGGTCTGCGTGGGCGATCGTCGGTCTTTCCGCGCTTTTTACCGGCGTGGGTTGTACGAAAAGAGATCCTGACGAAGGCAAACCGGTCATGCATGCGGTGATTCGCGACGATATTAAGTCCCTCGATCCGGCGAACGCGTATGACGAAGTGAGCTTGATGGTGCTGCCGAACATCATGGAGGCGCTCTATCAGTACGATATCGCGTCCGAGACGTATCGGCTGGTACCGCTTCTGGCCGCCGATATGCCGACCTATTCGAAAGATCGGATGACGCTCCGGATCCCGATTCGGAAGGGTGTCCTGTTCCAGGATGATCCCGCGTTCGAAGGCGGAAAGGGCCGCGAGCTCAAGGCCTCGGACCTCGTTTTCGCGATCAAGCGCCTGGCCCATCCTGGAGTTTCCTCGCAGGGTTCGTGGATTTTCGAAGGGAAACTGAAAGGCTACGACGCCTTCCAGAAGAAGCTCCGCGAGGCTTCGAAAGAGAAGCTCGCCGAGACCTTCGAAGCGAACGAAATCGAAGGCGTGAAAGCGCTCGATGATACGACGCTCGAGCTCCGGCTCGTGAAGCCTTATCCGCAGATCCTCCACGTCCTGACCATGACGTTCGTCGCGCCGATGGCGAAAGAGGTCGTAGCGAAGTATGCCGACGAACTGGGACAGGTGAACAACAATCCGGTCGGAACCGGTCCGTTTCGTTTCGAAAAGTACGACCGCGGTCATCAGGCGACGATCGTCCGGAACCCTACTTTCCGCGGTGATCCGATGCCGATGGGCACCGGCTTGCTCGCCGGAAAGCCGATGCCTTTTCTCGATAAAGTCGTTTTCTATGTGACTAAGGAAGACCAGCCGGCCTGGCTCAAGTTCATGAACGGGGAGATCGATTTTTCGAAGATCCCGAAAGACAACTTCGCCCAAGCCGTGACCCCATCGATGGGGCTGAACGCGGAGATGGAAAAGAAGGGAATCAAGCTCGCCAAAATCACGGGTGGGCTCTTCTGGTTTCTAAACTTCAACGTCCAGGACAAGGTCCTGGCGAATAAGTATCTTCGTCAGGCCATCGGTTCGGCGGTCGATCGCGCGAAGTGGATCGAACTTTTCACGAATGGTCGCGGGCAGAAGATGGAGACGGTTTTACCGCCGGGCCTCCCCGACCGGGTCGAGAAGCCGAAGCTGAAATACGATTACGATCTCGCCCGCGCGAAGGACCTTATGAAGAAGGCGGGGTATCCGGAGGGTAAGGGGCTTCCGGTCATCACCTTCGATATGCGAGGTGCGGATAGCGTGAATCGTCAGCTCGGCGAGTTCTTTACGACGGAGCTGGCTAAGATCGGCGTGAAGCTGAATGTCGTTTATAATACTTTCCCGGCGTTTCTGGAGAAGAAGACGAAGGGCCAGTTTCAGATGTCGTACGGCGGATGGATCCTCGACTATCCGGACGCGGAGAACGCATACCAGCTTCTTTACGCTTCGAAGGTAAATCCGGTGATCAACGATTCCTTCTTCAACAACCCTCGCTACAACGCACTCTTCGAGCGGATGGCCGTCATGGAGCCGGGCCCGGCCCGAGCAAAAGTGATTCGTGAGATGGACGATCTGATCCAGGAAGAGGTGCCCTGGGCGTTCGGTTTTTACCGCGATGAATTCGTGCTCGTGAATCCATGGGTGCCGAACTTCCGCGCGTCGTTTTTTACGCGCGACGGGTATAAGTACTACACGATCGATCAGGAACTGAAGAAGAAGCGAAAGCGCTGAACGTTTTCAATCCTAAAAAGAGAACCGGCCGATCCGCGTCTTGCGGATCGGCCGAATTCTTTTGGAGACACACATTGGACTAGCAGCCGAAGGTTCAGGGTTCCTTCTTGCCTGTCCACTCTGCGACGCCAGGCTAATAACGGCGCAGAAAAGGGACCGGATTCAGGCGATGACCTGGACTCGTTCGGTGGCACATCGAAGCTCGACCTGCGGGAGAGGTGCAGGCTGAGAGGGTAGTTTTGAGGTTCCCATTTACTTCTAACGTTCCACTTGGGAGGACCAGATAAGATGAGTATGACACAACGCGTTTAAAGATCAAGGGTAATTTTTAAGTTTTCTTATTAATTATAAAAAGACAATAAAATTAAATAGTTATAACAAAATAATTTTTCCGATCCGCGTTATCCGCGGGTAACAGGGGACAGATTTTGGCCGGTATTTGAAGTCATTTTGCTCCCAGGGCCCTAAAAGGAACAGATCGGTAAGACAGCATTTGATGGCGCGATGCGTGAAGTATCGAATAATACAGAAACTTATTTTCTGTCAGTTTTTTGGAGGTTTGGTCCGCCAATTGCTCTTTGGGAGAAACAAGTTACCCAATGTCCCCCATTGAGTATGAGAGAGCCGGAATGAGTCCGGCTCCCACCTTTTTGTTGAGAGAGGTCTCCCCATTTATGAAAAAACTCGCATCCAGTTTCCTTGCTCTGTCGATGGCCATCATTCTTCCTTTTAACCAAGTCCAGGCGTCCGAGCTGACGCTCGACTCGGCACTGGATCAACTCCAGTATCAGCTTGCTGTCGAGTGGAACCAGCAAGACGCCGCGGGAAGGAAGAAAATCGTCGACGGATTCTCGGCCCAGGTCGAAGAGCTGAAAAAAACCGGCGTCTCGAATGAAGCCGTTTTTAAGGCACTCGCCGCCCGTTCCTTCGATGCCCAGACCGCGAAAGATCTCGAAGCGATCGCCAAGTACGCGAAAGAAAAGAAGCTGAGCGAGGGCGAAGCTCGGAGAATGATCGTCGACTACGCCAATAGCTCGCAGAAGCTGGGTGCCAACTTCATGTCCGATCCCCTCACGAGTATCGCGATCGGCCTCGTGATTGCCGCTCTTCTGGTCGTCTGTCTGTCGGGCGGATGCCGCGCGAGCTACGGATGCTACGATGATTGTTATATCGATTACTGGGGTTACTACGTCTGCGATACGTACTGCCGCTAATCGATTTTAAATTCTGTCTCTAGGAAAACCCTCGGATCGGTCACGGTCCGGGGGTTTTTTTAGTTAGAACTACTTATCTGGACCGCCGGAATCTGCATGTTACGAATTCGCAAAACTTCCGCAGTGAGGGGAAAAAATGCGAAAAATTAAAGTCGGCTTATTTACGGCGCTCGTGGTTCTGATGGGGTTAAATTCCGGAGCCCATGCGGCAAGTGCCGTCGTCTGTACGATCGAAGGCCCCTGCATCTGGGCACTCCCGCAGTCGGGTGAGCCACCGGTTCTGGATGTTTGCCTGACCCAACTCGAGGGCGATCTACAGACTTTAGAATTGTCCCTTGAAGACGTGGACGGCCGTGCAGTTGGCACCGCGGAGCTGAAAGTAAAGAAACTGACGAAGGAATTGTTCCAGGCGGAGAGCGCGGACGGAAAATTCTCTCTCAGTGCGAATTACAATGGCGAAGGTTATCTGGGAGGTATCGTCGTATCTCCGGAGAAGGTCGGATTTTTTACCTTTTGCGAGACGAACTGAACCTTCGCTCCTAAGGACGGTTCTTAGAGCCCGCGAGACTCGAGATACTCGTGAATCCTCATCCGATCCCGGAGCGGAGATTCGCAGACTTTTTCGCAAGCGAGCAGGAGAGCGTTCGGGAGGCCTCGGCGGATATTCGAGTCGCGGGTGGAAAGATGTTTTCGGGATTCGAAAACCACCCGGTCCATGGTCTCCGCCCCGAGTTTTCCGCGAAGGCCCCAGAGAAGGCTTAGAACGTAATCCGAATGGGCTTTGCCCAGAGTCTCGTATTCCATCTGAAAGGCATGCCGCCGCTTTCCGTTTTTTCCGGTGACCGTGGAATACTCGCGGATCTTTTTCGCGATCTTCGGGTTCCCGCCAATCGAGGTCGCGAAATAATCGGACACTCCTTCGTTCACGGGAGTCGAAAGATTCGGAGCGAGGTAATCGCCAAGCACGGCATGCGCCATCTCGTGATAAATCACTTCCGGAATGAACGCGGTATCGAGGTAATAGCGCTGCGGAATAATCAGGCGATTCACGAATTTCAGGACTTGGAACGCGCCTTCCATGAGGAGGAGGGTTCCGCCCTGCCGAACCACGCTCTCGACGAATCCATCCGTATCGAGACGGTTCTGGAACGAAGCGATCAGCGTTTCCCTCAAGGTCAGATCGATCTGCATCGGGTAGAGCTGCGCGCGGGCCTGGCGAATCTGCGCATTCACGGGATCTTCGGGTAGCGCGGCCAGGATTTCGCCGATTGGGATTTCCTTGCGGGGCCGAAACCAGATTTCGCGAAACCAAGGTTTTAGGTCCGTGCGATCCGCCCGGGGTTTACCTTCCGGAATGGTCAGAACGTTGTTGAACTGGGGCTGGTGCTGGTCGTGCGCGAACTGCGCCTGGTCGTTATAGCTGTTGCTGATATCGAGACGCAGGAGAATCTGGGGTAGGGCACGCGCTTCCTCCGAATCGAGTCGGTCGGCGAAGAACTGGCGAGCTTTTTCGGCGTGGAAAAGGGTATTTGCGGCCATCATGCGGAGGTCTTCCGCCGAACGGTTCGTCTGCTGGGTCGCCACGAGCTCCGCGATTTTCGCGTCGCTCAGCGCCTCGGACTCCCGCTTCCAAACCACTTTGAATCGGTTTGTTTCGTAGCGTCCCGGGGCGAGGAGCGGCAGCTCCACGCTCTCGTATTTCGCCCGGCCGTTCTTCTTGCGTCCGACGATTTCGAACTCATCCAAGGCGAAGGAGGCCGAAGCGCCGAGAGCGGTCAGGGAGCAGAGCGCGATTTTAAAGAAGGAAAGGGTGCGCATGGGAGTATTCCTAAAAGATGGAGATGCCATCGTCAGCGGGTTTCAATTCCTTCTGCCCACCGCTCACGGTTTCGACGAGCGTGATCGCAAGCGACGCCCAGAAAGTATACGGGTTCGGAATCAGAACGAGCGCGGTCGTTCCGTACTTCTTCACGACGCTCCACACGCGTTGCCAGCCGGTCAGCTGGGGATTCCAGAGATCGTCGACCCCGAGGGCTTGGTCGAGTTCTTCCGCATGGATGTAGCCCGTTTCGACCGCCGCGATGATCATATCGTCGAACGTGGGCTGGGTTCCCGCCATCGTGCCGGAATTCCGAAGTTCCACGATCGATTTATGGAGAATTCGCGCGGCCGCGCGACGCTGCTCTTCCGTATCGAGTGGAATCACTTTGTTCGGAGTGCCGTCCGTGTAGCGAACCACCAGCTCCATCTGGGCGGTCACGATATCCATGTCCTTCACATAGGTCTGGTAGGTTTCGACCAGGCGGGTGATCTGGAAAGCGTTGTAGGTTCGGTACAGAATCAGGCGATTCGAGAGTCCGCCGGCTTTTTTCCGACGCTTCGACATGATTTTCGTCGGAGCATCGCCCGTTTTGGCGCGGGCGTCGGTGTTCTTGATCCGCGCCATTTTTTCGAGGGCGGTCGGGAGGGCGAAAGGGGTTTCGACATCGAAGCGCGCATTCTTCAGAGCCTTCAGCCAGGCGATCTCCACCTGAAGATATCGTTTTTCGCCCGCCGAGCGCTCTTCGGTCGCGAGTCGGTCGATTTCCTGGGTGAGGTGCTTTCGCTTAAATTTTCGTGCCTTCGCCTTCTTTATTTTTACGGCGAGGGTCGTATAGGTTTCCGTTGGACACTGGATTTCACTTCGGTCCGAGTTCCATTCGTCTTCGCGGTATCCAAGCGAGGTCCAGGCCGGAAGCGTGGCGAGTAAAGGCAAGAGGACGACGTCGTCGATCAGATTCGAGACCCGGAAATAGGCGAGCGCGAAGCCGAGATGTACGGAATCGGACGGAACTCCCTGTCGCGCCATCTCCGTTGCGAGCACGCTTAAAAATTTGGGTTCACAGACGGCGGGCGATGTCTGTCCGGCGGAGTCGAACTGGCGCGACGTCGATGCGAAAGCGGCGGCAAACGCCGCCTCGATGCGAGTGCGTTCCGCAGATCCGATAGGATAGGTTTCGTCATACGCGGTCGAGTCCGCACCTCGAAGCAAAATCGAGTCCGTTTCCTTCGTATTGCGTACGAGGTCCGCGAAACTTGCCGCGAATGCCGAGTGCGCCGCAAGGAGGAAGCCGAGGAGAGTGAGGACTCGGAGTAGGTTCATCGTGGGTTATCCGCAGAAGTTCGCATAAACGGCCGACGATTCGCTTTCGCTCACCTGGCGAAGATCCGTAGGGGAGAGGCGGGTCGGGATTCCCGACGAATCACGGTCGTGAGTCAGCAGTAGGGTTTTGCCATCCACGTCCACCTCGATGGTTCCGATTTTTCCGATGCGGAGTCGGTTTCCCTCGACGGCGTAATCGCTCGTATTGGAGATGCTGACATAGTTCGGCGAGCGACATTCCGTGACGGATTTCAGCATTCCGGAAGCTTCATCCACCAGGAGCGTTACCTTTGCGTTGCACTGAATTTCGCCAATATGTTCGATTCTTTCGAGGAGTCGAAATTCGGTTTCGAAGAATACCGCCTGGACCGTTCGCTGGTTCGCGTCGCATTCCGGGCGCTGGGCCAGGGTCGCGAAAATCGCGTGCGACTTCACGGCCGCAAGCCGGGTGCGGGGAGTATCTTCGCGCCGACTCGTCCGCGTACCCGGAGCGCCTAAGCCGGAATTCGTCGGGTCTCCATTGGCTGGATCCGAATTCGAATCGCGGCAGCTCGCAAGGAGAAGGAGGGCTAGGGAGAGGGCGGCGATTCTTTTCATGGCGCTCTTATAACGCAGCCGGTCATATCGCGCCAGCTCCAAGTGGTTTTCTGGGAAGTGTAAAAAAGACCTTGATTTCGATGGTTTATTGTATTTTCACCGATCCATTACGCGTAGCTGGGGGCGGTTCAGGTCGTCATGCAGTCGGCTTCGAATGCGAAGACCCGCATCACCATGAACATCGAGCATTTTTATCGTCTGCGGAGAATGCTCTAAGTTTCTCGCGAAGATTAGCTGAGCTTTTTCTTCCTCGCGACGATGTCCAGGACCATCGGTCCGACATAGAACGAGTTGGGATCGTGTGAAGCCGAGTCCCAGATTCGCCACGCCTCCGCTGCTTCCGATTCTGAGAGATGGCCGTCGCGGACAAGGATGGGCAAGTAGTTTCGGTAAAACGAATCCGGCCACTGCCAGATCTTCTGGTGCGGTCGACCTACGCGGGCCTGCGGCTTGAGAGAAAGGATTTCGAATCCGTTCTTCGCGAGCAAGGAAGGAAGAGTTCCGCCGATGTTGGCGTCGCCGCCATGGACGGCCCAGCTCTGGATGATGGCTTCGACCATTTTCCGGAAAACGGTCGCGCCCGCGGCCGCGCCGGAGTGGAGCGCGGGTGAGTGGAGCGCCATCGTTCGGTAGTCGACGTATTCCTGGAGCATGAAAAGCGCTCCGGGGCGAAGGTGTCGGCCGATGTTTCGGATCGCGGCTTCGGGATCCTTCAGAAAGATAAAGATCCAGCGCGCGTAGGCGGCGTCGAAGTCCGTTTCGGGCATCGAAAAGGAATCGATCACTCCGAGCCGGGTCTCGATTTTCGCGAGCCGCGAAGAGCCTCCGGCCGTCTTTTCGGCCGCCGCTCTCGTCTCGAGCGCGCGCAGGTATTTCTCCGCCATGTCGAGACCGACCACGCGGCCATGGGGGCCGAGGTATTCGGCGAGTTCGAAAGTCGTGAAACCGGGTCCGCAGCCGCAGTCGAGCATCTTCAGCGGTCGCGTGGTTTTTCCCGGAAGACCGGCGCGCTTCCAAAGGCGAATCGCACGCGACTTCCAGAGCGAGTGCTGGAGGCCGAGGCGATCGTATTCTTCGCGGCTCACGCCAAGGACGTATTCATTCTCAGAAGGAGGGGCGGCGCTCATAGGGAGAGCATAGCGATCGCCGCGCCGCTCGGTCTAAGAAAATAAAAAAACCGGTCCTTCGTTTCGCGAACCGCGCCGAAGGACCGGTTTAAATCATTTCATCGAGTCTTTGCTTACTTAGACTTCGAAGAGGACTGGGCGGCTTTCGCGGCCGCGGCCATGGCCTTCGCTTTACTCGCGGCTTCCATCGAGCTCGGTGCGCCCGCGGCGGTCGCGCCGGTGCCCAATTTAGAGGAGGCGGACGAGGAAGTCGTCGCCGGACCGGCGATCGCCTTCGGCTCCGCTGCCGTAGCGCCGGCCGGAGCTTCTTTTTTCGCTCCTACGCCGTGCTTCTGGAGCACGAGTTCGCGGATCTTGGCCACCATCTCTGGACGCTCCTTCAGGAAGTTCCGCGCGTTATCGCGGCCCTGACCGATACGTTCTTCGTTGTAGGTGTACCAGGTTCCGGATTTCTGGATGACGTCGCAATTCGAAGCCATGTCCAGAAGATCGCCCTCTTTCGAGATGCCTTCACCATAAAGGATGTCGAATTCGACCTCTTTGAATGGAGGGGCGAGCTTGTTTTTCACGACCTTCACGCGGGTGCGGTTTCCGATGACGTTCTCGCCGTCCTTGATCGCGCCGATGCGGCGGATGTCGAGGCGGAGGGAGGAGTAGAATTTCAGAGCGTTACCACCCGTGGTCGTCTCCGGATTCCCGAACATCACGCCGATCTTCATCCGGATCTGGTTAATGAAGATGACGAGCGTTTTCGAGCGGTTGATCGTTCCCGTGAGTTTACGAAGCGCTTGGGACATTAGGCGAGCCTGGAGGCCCATATGCGCATCGCCCATTTCGCCTTCGATTTCGGCGCGTGGCACGAGAGCCGCGACCGAGTCGACGACGAGAA
>CAZIAL010000014.1:0-74602 GCA_964536965.1 uncultured Bacteriovoracaceae bacterium | reverse complement strand
ACAGTGAAGGACATTACGGATCGCATGGTGACTCTGGAAGTGGATCGGAACGTGAATCTTCGCCTTCTGAAGAGCCAGGTCTCGCAGGTGCTTAAAGGCGGATTGCCCGCCGAAAAGCAGGCTTAATCTGCGTTGGGCTTGCGCCCGCGATGAAGTCCGTAGCCTAAAAATTTAGCTGAACCGGTAGTTGGATCGCTCGCGCGAAAGGAATTCGTCGATGACGAAGACATGGTGGTGGAAGTTCTCTCTCTTGGCGTTAACCGTGATTGTATCCGCGATGTACGTCTATCCGACCATCGCGAATCTCGATCCGACGACTTCCAAGTTTCCGGTGAAGCAGAAGATGAATATGGGCCTCGACCTTCAGGGCGGCGTCTATATGGTTCTCGGCGTCGACTTTAACCGCGTCTATAAGGACGTCGTCACGCGCCAGGGCGCGGGCATGATCGAGAGCTTTAAGGAAAAGGGCATCACGATCACGAGCGTGGAACCGGTGACGACGGACGTCTCCCCGGACGATCCGCAGATCGAAGTGAAGTACGACGCGACGAAAGCGGCGGCATTTAAGGACAGTATCAAGAAGGACTTCTGGACGACGCGTCTCGTGGACGACAAGCCAGGGGTCGCTCGCCTTGGACTTTCCCGGGAATATAAAGTCGATGTGAAGGAAAAGACGCTCGGTCAGTCGATCGAATTCATCCGGAACCGGATCGACGAATTCGGCGTGAGCGAACCTTCGATCGTTTACCAGGGCTCGGACCGGGTGGTCGTCGAGCTCCCGGGCGTGAAAGACGTCGAGCGCGCGAAAGACCTCATCGGGAAGACCGCCCGCCTCGAGTTTAAGATCGTGAATGACGGCGTGATGTCCGAAGGGCAGCTCGCGGCGATGATCCAGGAGGCCGAAGAGGCCCAGAAGATCAGCTTCGTCGAAGGCAAAGGGCCATTCTCCGTATATGCGGCGCAGATCAACGAAGCGCTGAAGTCGAAAATTCCGGCCGGTTCGGAAATCGCGTTCGAACGCGTGAAGACGAGTTTGGTCGCGGACGCCCCCTCGCAGCGGATTCCGTACCTGCTCTTCTCGAAGGTCGAAGTCACCGGGGACGATCTGCAGGATGCCGGCGTTTCGATCAATCCGGAACGCAACACTCCCGAAGTTTCTCTTTCGTTCAACCCGCGTGGAGCCGTCGCCTTCGATAAAGTGACCGGCGATAACGTGGGCAAACGCCTCGCCATCGTCCTCGATAACATGGTCCATTCGGCTCCGGTTCTCCAGACCCGGATTTCGAACGGGCGTGCCGTCATCACTCTCGGTCGCGGTAACAACGACCAGATGATGAAGGAAGCGAAGGACATTTCGACCGTCCTCCGCGCCGGCGCGCTACCCACTCAGCTCGAATTTCTCGAGCAGCGGGTGGTAGGCCCATCGCTCGGACAAGACTCCATTAAGAAGGGGACCTTCGCTTCGGCGATCGGCGCCTTATTGGTCTTCGTCTTCATCATCTTCTACTACCGAGTATCGGGCGTTCTCGCTTCGATCGTCCTGGCCTTTAACGTCCTCTTCGTGCTGGCCTTCTTGGTGGGTCTCGAAGCGACGCTGACCCTTCCGGGGATCGCCGGGATCGCGCTTACGGTGGGGATCGCCGTCGATTCGAACGTCCTGATCCACGAGCGAATTCGGGAAGAAATTCGGGCGGGCAAGGGGATCTCGGCGGCCATCGAAGCCGGGTTCCAGAAGGCCTTCCGGACCATCGTCGATGCGAACGTGACGAACGCGATCGCCGCGGGCGTATTGCTCGTCTACGGAACCGGCCCGATCAAGGGCTTCGCGGTCACGATGCTCATCGGGATCGTCACCACCCTCTTCACGGTTGTCTTCGCTTCCAAGGTCTTCTTCGACCTGTATATGCGTCGCCTCGAGGCTTCGGGCGCGAAAACCATCAGTATCTAAAGGACGAAAGCTCCATGTTCGAAATCATCAAATCGGATATCAACTACGACTTCATGAAGCACCGGAAAATGTGGATGGGGATTTCCCTCGCCACGCTGGCGCTCATCATCGCGGCCTTCTTCACGAAGGGGCTGAACTACGGCATCGACTTCACGGGCGGCGCCGAAGTCCATATCCAGGTTCCGGCCACCTGGGACATCGGGAAAGTTCGTAACCATCTCTCCGACGGTGGTCTCCAGAATTTCAAGGTCCAGCAAATCGGTACCCCGGAAGAGTCGCAGTATCTGGTGAAAGCCCAGGGCGACGAATCGAGCCTGGGCGCGATCTCGGCCCAAGTGGACGGCATTCTGAAGAAGTCGCTGAAGGAAGGGGAGAGTCACCTGATCCTCCGCGACGACGTCGTCGGCCCCGCCGCCGGATCCTCCCTCCGGATGTCCGGATTTCTATCCATGATCTATGCGCTGATCTGTATCCTGATCTACGTCGCGGTCCGATTCGACGTGCGCTACGCTCCGGGCGCCGTTTTCGCGCTTTTTCATGACGCCGTGATGGTCGTCGGGGTTTTCATCCTGACCCAGAAGCAGTTCGATCTCCAGATCCTGGCCGCGATCCTGGCCCTGATCGGTTATTCGAACAACGATACGATCGTTCTCTTCGACCGGGTGCGCGAGATCCAGCATAACCAGCCGAACCTGAATATCATCCAGGCCGTGAATCGCGCCGTGAACGAGACCCTGGGTCGTTCGTTCCTGACCGCGTTTTCGACCTTCCTGACGGTCTTCGCCCTTTGGATTTTCGGGGGCAAGACCCTCGAAGATTTCGCCTTCGCCCTGATGGTCGGCGTGATCGTGGGCGCGTACTCTTCGATTTTCATCGCGAGTTCGCTCGTCGTTTACATGACCGAATTCCGCGCTCGCCGCCAAGCCATCCATAAGGCTTCGGGCAAACGGAAAACCTACACGGTTCGTCCGGATCCGAAGTTTTCGGCCTAATCGGTGGAGCACCGCGAACGTCAGTGGCTGCCGCGTGATGAACGCTTTCTTTCCGAAGAGGGGAAGCGGCTCGCGGTGGAACTTCGCGAGTCGACCGGGCTTTCGGACCTGACGATTCGTCTCTGTATTTCGCGCGGTCTGACGAACGCCGACGAAATTAAGGAATTCCTTTCGCCGAAGCTCGAGAAACTCCGCGATCCGATGTCCATTAAAGACATGGACCGCGCGGTCGCGCGCTTGGTGGACGCGCGCGAATCGGGTCAGTCCGTCCGTATTTTCGGAGATTACGACGTCGATGGAACCACCGGAGCTGCCTTGCTTTCGTGGTTCTTCCGCGAGGCGGGCTTTCGGTTTGAGGCGACGCAGCCCGATCGTTTTAAGGACGGTTACGGGCTGAACGTGAAGGCCGTCGAGGAAACCCACGCAAAAAGCTTTCCGATCCTCGTGACGGTAGACTGCGGGATCACGAGCTTCGACGCCGCCGACCGCGCCCGGGATCTCGGCGTGGATCTGATCATCGTCGATCACCACCAGATCGATTCCGGGCGCGGGATGCCCGCGGCATTCGCGGTCGTGAACCCGCAGCGGTCGGACTGCGAATCCGGACTGAAGGAGCTCTGCGGATGTGGTGTCGCGTTCTACCTAATTCGCGCCCTGCGTGCCGAAGGCCGGAAGCGGGGCTGGTGGCCCGCGGGCCAGGAACCGAATCTGAAAAAGCATCTCGACCTCGTCGTCATGGCGACGGCCGCCGACATGGTTCCGCTGATCGGGGACAATCACATTCTCGTGAAACAAGGGCTCGAAGTGCTGAAGGCGACGACGAAGCCGGGCGTCGCCGCGCTCCTCGAAAGCGCGGGGATCGCGCATCGGGAAATCGGGCCGTCCCACCTCGGCTTCGCGATCGGTCCGCGCATTAACGCCTCCGGGCGGATGGCCTCCGCTTCGCACGCCCTCGAGCTTCTGACCACCGAAGATCGCGCGCGCGCGGTTAAGCTCGCGTTCGAACTCGAGCGGCTGAACCAGGAACGGCAAGACCTCCAGAACGCGATCTGGGACGAAGTTCGTACCCGAGTGGAAGAGGGGCTCGCGGCGGGAAAATTCCAACACGCGATTCTCGTCGGAGACCCGAACTGGCACGAAGGGGTCGTCGGAATCGTCGCCTCGAAAGTCACGGAAACGTTTCGCAAGCCCGCCGCGGTGCTCGCGCTTCGCGAGGATTTCGGAAAAGGTTCCGTTCGTTCCTACGGCGGAAAAGACGTGCTCGAAGGTCTTCGCATTTGTTCGGCGCGGCTGCGGTCTTTCGGCGGGCATAAATACGCGGCCGGGCTCTCGGTCGAGCTCGATCAGTTCGAAGGACTCGTCGAAGCGTTCGACGCCGCGATCGGTTCGCTCGTGGACTCGCACATCGGTGAGCGCCCCCTTCTGACCGAGGGGGAAGCCGCGATCGAGGAGCTGAGTTTTAAAACCCTCCAGGAGATCGAACGGCTCGGACCTTTCGGTCCAGGAAATCCCGAACCCGTTTTCGTCGTGCGCGCGAAGACCGTCGGACACTCCGTGATGAAGGGCCGTCATCTGAAACTTTCGCTCGAATCCGGCTCGAAATCGGCCGTTCCCGGCGTTCCGAATCTGATGGAAGCCATCTGGTTTCACGCCGCCGAAAGAGAAGAGACACTGACCGCGGCGACGACCGGAACGAATCTCTGGGCGGCCACTCCCGAGATCAATCGCTTCCGCGGACGGGCCACTCCGACTCTTCGCGTGAAAGATCGGCGTGACGTGCCTGAAAAACGGCTAGATTAAACTCTCTCGCCTGGGTCGCCACGTCCGGAGCGGTTCTCCGGCGACGTCAATTTTCCAACACCGGCCATTTAAAACGTTTCATCGTTTGGGGCGGATCGGCAAAAAACGCCCAGTTTTGACAGAGTTTTGCCGGGCGGTATTCTTTACCGGCTGAGACAGGAAGTCTTAGAACATTGAGACACGGCGAGGAATGCCGCTGTCTCAGGATCCATCTCCAATCGACATCTGTTGGTTGACCGGATGTCGAAGGTCGGGGGGCCTTTGGTCGGAGAGGGATTCAAACTGATCAAGGAGGGTGTTTTCATGAAAAAGTCGTGGTTGTCGAATTCAGTATTTCAATTATCCGTAGGAGTCGCCGGCGTCGCCGCCGCCGTCTTCGCCAATTCCCAAGTTTCCGACGCTCGCATTAAGGCTCCCAAAGCCATGCCGGGTGAGATCATCGTGAAGATGCGCGAAACCGCCGGACAGTCCGCCGGGGTCGGCGCGCTCGATGTCGTATCGCAAGCGGAAGCACGCGCCCAGTTCCGCGCGGCGCTTTTCCAAGCACTCGGACCGAACGCGATCCAGTCCGTGACCGGTCTCCAGATGGACGATTCCATCCAGAAGATCGTGCTCGCCGACGCGAAGCAAACCAAGCAGGCGATTGCCCAGCTGAAAGAGTCCCTCGGATCCGCCGTAAAATACGCGGAACCCAACTATGTTTACACCACCCAGATGGGCCGCCGCCGCCGGAGCGTTCCGCGCGAGCCGAACGACGCCGACTGGTCCAAGCAGTGGGACATGAAGAACACCGGACAGCTGGATAAGCCGGAAGCCGGCCAAGAAGGAACCGCCGGCGCCGACATCAACGTGACGCCGGTCTGGGGTCAGGGTTACGTCGGCGATCGCCGGATGGTCGTCGCCATCATCGACACCGGAATCGACTATACCCATCCGGATCTCGCGGCCAACATCTATACGAACCCGAACGAAGTCGCCGGCAACGGCGTCGACGACGATAACAACGGAATCGTGGACGACGTCCACGGCGCGAGTTTCGTCCAAGGTTCCGGCACCGGAAACGGAATGGACGACCATAATCACGGCACTCACTGCGCCGGGACGATCGGCGCGGTCGGGAACGACGGAAACGGAATCGCGGGCGTGAACTGGGAAGTCTCGATGCTTCCGGTGAAATTCCTCTCCGCTTCCGGCAGCGGATCGCTCGAAGGCGCGATCAACGCCGTGAAGTACGCCACCAAGATGGGCGCGAAGGTCATGTCGAACTCCTGGGGCGGCGGAGGCTTCTCCGAAGCGCTTCGCGACGCGATCCAGGAATCGGCCGACGCCGGCGCGCTCTTCATCGCGGCCGCCGGAAACGACGGATCCGACAACGACGGTTCGCCGACCTATCCGGCCAACTACGCCGTCTCGAACGTGATCTCCGTCGCGGCGACCGATAACAAGGACGTCATCGCCTCGTTCTCGAACTGGGGCAAGCGCACCGTTCACGTCTCGGCTCCAGGGAAGAACATCCTCTCGACCGTTCGCGGTGGATACGCCACCTACAGCGGGACGTCGATGGCGACTCCTCACGTCTCCGGGATCGCGGCCCTGATCTGGGCGGCGAATCCGAATTGGTCGGCCGCGGAAGTGAAAACCCGCCTGATCAATACCTCGTCCCCGGTCCAGGGATTGAAAAAGAAGTCCCTTTCCCGCGGACGCGTGAACGCATTCAACGCCCTCCAGAACATCGTCGCCCCGAACGATGATCCGGCGGAGAGCGCCTGGAAGAATGTCGACTACGCCCTCGAATCGACGCATCCATACGCCGACGGTGTGGAGCAGAGCTGGGAAATCTCCGCTCCGGGAGCCACGCATATCCGGATTGTTTTCGAGAAAATCGAAACCGAAGCCCGCTATGACGCGCTCTCGCTGGAAACGATGACGGGTGAAGTGATCGAGACGATCTCGGGCACCCAGGCCGGTCAGTATGTGACCGACTATGTAAAAGCCGACAAAGTGATGCTGAAGTTCAAGTCAGACTCCAGCGTGAATGGATACGGCTTCAAAATCGCTAAGATCCAGGTGATCGAGCCTTCGGCGCGTCAGCGTCGGCGGGCTGAGCGTCAAGCCCGTCGCGAAATGCGGCGCGACGCCGCACGCAACCCTTAGGATCGGTTTTAATTTGATCAAGACGGCCCGGGCGAGGGGGAATCCCCCTTCCCGGGCCGTCTGTTTTTAGCGATACTCTCGGGATGCTTCGGTCCTTCGGATTCTCCCGCCTCGTGATCGCCGCCCTGGCTTTCGCCGTACTGAATGTTTCCGCCGATCCGTCGGATCCGGCCGCGCAGTCGAGCCTGCTGCCGAGCCCTGCCGAATCTGGCATTCCCGAAAAAATTACGAAACGAGACGTGCGTCGTATTCGCCGTGAGTTCGTGGAGCAACTGGATCGTGAGGGCGATGCCCTTCGGCGGGAGCAACGGAAAATCCGGAAGGCGGGCGCCGCCGATCGTAAACTGCGGAAACGCGAATGGGATCAGGCCGAAAAGGCCGCCCGGCGAAAATTTTTCGAAGAGAATCAGAAAGGCCCCGAGCGGCGGAAATACGTCCAGGAGTTCAACGAGCGTCGGAAAGCGTTCTACGCGCTTCTTAAGAACGAAGAAAAGCTCGAGAACGAAGCTCTCGACGCGCGCCGGAAGTCGCTTCGGGAGTCCCAGCGGACGCGACTCTCTGCGGTGGAAGCGTATCTGAAGCGGTTCGAACGTCCACCGAGCGTCGTACTCGTCTCCCAGGAAGGCTGAGTCCGGATTTTCTTCTGCCCTCCTCGAGGACGAGGCCGCCCCGACATTGGCTCCGACTCCAGGACCGGGGTCCATGCCTTCCACCCTATATGCGCCTGAGCAATTGTGCGTTTTGGTCTCTTGCGGTCGAAAGGTCCAGCGCCGAAGGAGCGCACGAGTTTATCGAACGAAATAGGAATCGCGACCTCGGGCCGTGAATAGGCACGACGAGAGACCAAAACGCACAATTGCTCAGGTGAAATGGCAAAAGTCCGGGAGGGAGGCAAGGCAGTGTTCCTGAGGGCGGAGGGCCGACTACGAGCGCGGCCGCGAGCGGTCCCGGGCGTTTCGTTTCATCCGTTCGCCGGCGTGGTAACCCACATGGACCCAGGCGATCTTCGCGTAGTAAGTGAGAAGGGGACCGAGCACGAGGTACTGGAGGAACGGGTAAGCGATGATGATCGAATCCTCGAAGCCCGCGAACTTTAGGAAGAGCACGGGGGGGATCGTCAGCGCCGCCGTCGCGAAGAACCCGATCATCATGGCGCCGAGAAAGTAGCCTTCCTCCTGGCGAAGGTCGTATCCGCAGTGGGGACATGCCTTTTCCATCCCGAAGTAGCCGGACGAAATCTTGCCGGTATGGCAGACCGGGCATTTCGCGTTTACGATCGCGGAGAAAGTGGAAACCTTCGCGCGGTCCGCGAGGATTTCCGGCGTCACCTTAAAGTCCTGGTTCGGAGAAGTCGGATGCGGGGGGGTGATCATGGGGCGGATTCCTCAGGCTGGCTTGGGACGAGCGCGAAGCGCTCGTCCGCGTTCGGCTAACTCTTCACTCGTTCGACGCTGATGACGCCTTTTTTTCCTTCGAGGGCCTTCGTCACCTTCATCAGCTGCTGGATGTCCTGGACCTCGACATCGAAGACGGCGATCGCCTTCTTGTCCTTCGTCGTTCGGATATTCGCGCTCGAAATATTCACGCTGCACGCCGAAATGGTCTGGGACATCACCGCGAGCAGACCCGCCTGGTCCAGACAGAGAATGCGGATGCGAACCTGCCGGCGGAGTCCGCCGGCGACCGTGCCGCGGTTCCATTGGACGTCGACGCGGCGACCTTGGTCGTTATCGAGCGCTTTCGTGCAGGTCGACGTATGGATCGTCACTCCGCGCCCGCGGGTGATAAAGCCCACGATCGAGTCGCCCGGCAGCGGCGAACAGCATTTCCCGAAGCGGATGAGCACGTCGTCCTGGTCGGCGACGAGGATCGCGTTCTTGGATTCGGTCTTCCGCTTGGCGGCGGAAAGGACCTTTTTCAGGAACGACTCGTCGGCGCCCTTGGCGGCCTCCATCTTCTTCTCGAGCGCGTCTTGCGGAACGAGAATTTCGATGACTTTCTCGGGGAAAATACGGCCGTACCCGAGCTGGATGAAGAGCTCGTCGGGCGAGCGGAGGGAAAGATGCTCTTTCCAGAGTCGTTCGAAATCGCCGCTCTTTTCGATCTTCGACTGCGAGAGGCCGTAAGGTTTCAGGGTCTTTTCGAAGAGTTCTTTTCCGATGGAGAGCGCGCGATCACGCTCCTGTTGCTTGATCACGGCGCGGATCTTCGCCTTCGCGCGGGAAGTTTTGACGATCTTCAGCCAGTCTTTCGAGGGTTGGCCGCCGGCGGTCGTGATGATCTCGATCGTATCGCCGGACTTCAGTCGGTACTTCAGGGGAACGATTTTCCCGTTCACCTTCGCGCCCGCGCACATATTTCCGACGTTCGTGTGCACGGCGTATGCGAAATCGAGCGGCGTGGCGCCGTAGGGAAGTTCCTTCACTTCGCCCTGCGGTGTGAATACGAAAACGTCCTCGGCGAAGAGATCGATCTTCACGGTCTCGAGGAATTCGGCTGGATCCGACAAGTCCTTGTTCCATTCGAGGAGCCGATTCACCCACTCGACGTTGTCCTTGGCGTTGGTGCCGAAGCGGCCTTCCTTATACTTCCAGTGCGCGGCGATCCCGGAGTCGGCGACCGAATTCATCTCCTGGGTGCGGATCTGGATCTCGATCCGGTCGCCGTCGTTTCCGATGACGGTCGTGTGGAGAGACTGGTAGGAGTTCGCCTTCGGCATGGCGATGTAATCCTTGAAGCGTCCCGGAATCGGTTTGAAGGAAGCGTGGATCACGCCGAGGGCCTTGTAACATTCGGTGATGTTCTCGACGACGATCCGGAAGGCGATCAGATCATGGATTTGGTCGAAGTCGACCTTCCGCCGATCCATTTTCTTGTAGATGGAATAAAAGTGCTTCGCGCGACCGGAGATCTGGGCCTTGATCTCGTATTCTTCGAGGTCTTGACGGAGCGAATCCGTGAACGATTCGATGAACTTGTCCCGAACCGCTTTTTTCTTGTGCACGAGTTCCGAAAGCTTCGCGTAGACGTCCGGATGGAGATAACGAAGACAGAGGTCTTCGAGCTCGATCTTCATCCACCCGATCCCGAGTCGATTCGCGATCGGAGCGTAGATATCGATCGTTTCCTGGGCGATGCGTTGTTGCTTCTCGGCGGCGAGATGCTTCAGCGTCCGCATATTGTTCAGCCGGTCCGCGAGTTTCACGAGAATGACCCGGATATCCTTGGCCTTGGCGATGATCATTTTGCGGAAGTTTTCCGCCTGCTTCTCTTCGGTCGTCCGGAAGGTGATTTTGGAAAGTTTCGTCACCCCGTCGACGAGCTCCGCGACGTCCTTGCCGAAATGCTCCTCGATCGTCTCCAGCGTCGTGCCCGTGTCTTCCACGGTGTCGTGGAGAAGGCCCGTCATGATCGTCGCGAGGTCGAGGTTCATCTCCGCGAGCGAGAGCGCCACCTCGGTCGGGTGGATGATGTAGGGATCGCCGCTGGAGCGCTTCTGCTTTTCGTGTGCCTTATCGGCGAAGGCGTAGGCCTTTTCGATCTTGTCGAGAGGGGCGTCGGGGAAATAGCTCCGGACGGTCGTCTTCAGCTTCTCGAGGACTTCCAGGGACTCGGCGCTCATGGCAGTTTCGCTCCGCTCATGCGTAGGTTTTTCCCCGAACGGCGGCGAGGACCACGGCGACGAGTTCGAATCCCGCCCGGTCCAGGTCGTCATTCACGATCACATGATCGAAGCGGTCCATTTCGGCGATTTCCTTCGCCGCGCCCCGCATGCGCTTCGCGATGCTTTCCTCGGAGTCCGTGCCGCGGGCCCGGAGCCGGCGCTCGAGTTCTTCCATCGAGGGCGGCTTGAGGAAAATGCGGACGGTTTCCGCGGGGTAGCTTCGGCGAAGTTGTTCGGCGCCCTGGACGTCGATGTCGAGGAGAAGGGATTTCCCGCCGGCGAAGGCCTTTTCAACGAAGTCCTTCGTCGTTCCGTAGAAGTTCCCATGGACGTCGGCCCACTCGGCGAAGCGACCCGCGTCGATCAGTCGGCGAAACTCCTCCGGCGTCGTGAAGAAGTAGGCTTCGCCGTGTTTCTCCTGGCCCCGAGGTGCCCGCGTGGTCGTCGAAATGGAGAGCATCAGTTCGGGGACCTCGCGGAGGAGACGCGCGCAGAGCGTCGTCTTTCCCGTGCCCGAGGGCGCGGAGATCACGATCAGTTTCGGATTTGCCGAGTGCCCGCTATGCCCGCTCATTCGAGGTTCATCACCTGCTCACGGAGCTGTTCGAGTCGGACCTTCGAGGCGACGACCTCTTCGCTCATCACGTAGTCTTGGGCCTTGTTGCCGAGGGTGTTGATCTCGCGGCCGAGTTCCTGGATGACGAAATCGAGTTTCCGTCCGGCCTGCCCGCCCTCGGCCAGGATTTTCCGCAGATGTCCGATATGGCCGTGGAATCGCACGAGCTCTTCTTCGATGTCGGTGCGATCGGCGATCAGCGCGAGCTCTTGGCTAATCCGGGATTCGAGCACCGCCTGGATGTTGCCCTCGGGGAGGGGATAACTTTCGAAGATCGCGCGGATCTTTTCACGGATGCGTTCTGGATACTTCCCGGCGACGGCCTTTCTTTTTTCGCGTAGGGAAGCGATCGTCGTTTCAAGCTCCGACGCCGCCTCCGACAGAATCTTTCCGAGGGTCGCGCCCTCGTGTTTCCGCATCTCGAGAAGCGAGTCGAGCGCGCGGACCACCAATGGTTCGAGTTCTTTCCAGGTCTGCTCGGCCGAAATTTCGCCCGACGAGCGAGTCAGGACGTCCGGAAACGCGGCGAGGTCGCGCAGCGAAATATCGCCTGCCACCCCTAGTTTCGAGCCGAGCTCTCGGATTTTCTCGAGGTAGCGCTTCGCGAGCTCCGTATCGAGAGCGAGGTCCACGCGACTCGCGCCCGCGTCCGCCGTCTCCGCGATCCGCTCGACCTTCAGTTCGATCGCCCCGCGGGAGAAACGGGACTGTACGAGGGCTTTCACGGCGCTTTCCGCCGCCTGGAATTCCCGAGGGAGGCGAAGTTTCAGGTCGAGAAACCGGTGATTCACCGACTTCGCTTCCGCGCGGAACTTTTGCCCCGCGATGGTGCCTTCGGCGGAGCCGAATCCGGTCATCGAAAGGATGCCCGCCGTCTTTTTCACTGCGTGCGCTCCTCGCTCCGTTCGCGAATACGCGCCAGGGCCCCTTCGCCCATCTCGCGGAACTTGGCGTAGCGATCGGCCATGAGTTTTTTCGTATTCGTCGCCTTCGCCTGCGTTTTCACGAGCGGGTTGAAGTGTTTCGCGAGACCTTTGCGGACGTTTTCGAATGTCCCGGCCCAGTCACGGTGCGCGCCCCCCAGGGGTTCCGGGATCGTGGCGTCGACGACGCCGAGTTCGACGAGATCCTTCGGGTTCATTTTCAGCTTCTCGGCCGCGCGTTCGGCGAGTCCCGAGTTATTCCAGAGAATCGAGGCGCAGCTCTCCGGCGAAATGACGGAATAGGTGGAGTATTCCATCATCAGGACCTTGTCGGCGACCCCGATCGCGAGCGCGCCACCCGAGCCGCCTTCGCCGATCACGAGCGCGACCACCGGAACTTCGAGTCCGAACATCATGCGGATGGATTCCGCGACGGCCTGGGCTTGTCCGCGTTCTTCGGCGTCGAGTCCGGGATAGGCTCCGGGCGTATCGATGAAGGTGATGATCGGCATCTGGGCGCGGGACGCGAGCTCCATCAGGCGCATCGCCTTTCGGTATCCTTCGGGCTTCGCCATTCCGAAGTTCCGTTCCATCTTCTGCTTCGTCGAACGGCCCTTTTGGTGGCCGATGATCATGACGGGAATTTTCCCCTGCGAGCCGCCCAGGTCCCAGAGCGCGGTGCCGCCCAGAATCGCCTGGTCGTCGGCGAAATTTCGATCGCCCGAAAGTTCCAGGAAATCCGTGAAGAGGGCGTCCACGAAGTCGCGGGTGTAGGGCCGGTTCGGGTGGCGGGAGACTTGGACCAGCTGCCAAGCGGAGAGATTTGCGTAGGTGTCTTCGATCAGCTTCGCGACTTTTTTCTCGAGGGACTGGATTTCGTTTTTGAAGTCCATGCCTTCTTCTTTCGAGAGCTGGCGAAGGTCGGCGAGTTTTTTCTCAAGAAGAACAATGGGTTTCTCGAATTCGTAAAAGGCTTCCATGGGCCTTGGAGGTTAGCATGGCCGAATGCCGGAAGCGACGATCACGCAGAGCGGCATAATGAATGAATGCAGTCCGGATTGGAGGAACACATGGATTGACACTCTTCATCAGCACGGTATCTTTCGCGCATGGAAACATCCCCCATGACCCCCGGCTCGCGAGTGCGGGGCGCCTTCGCCCGCGGAGCCAAGAAGACCTTCCTGACTCTGATCCTGATCGTGCTCGTGATCGGGGCGGCGACGATCGCCTTCCTGATGTTCGCGAGTTATAGCGAAGGGTTTCGGGTAGGCACCATCCAGAAAATTTCGAAGAAGGGTTTCCTCCTCAAAACGTATGAAGGGGAGCTGACCCAGGGGATGATCGAAACGAGCGTGGATCCGGCTTCGGGCGGAGGAACGGGAGTTTCGACTCGTATCTGGTATTTCAGCGCGGAAAAGGACGAGGCGCTCCTCCAGGCGATGAACCAGGCGATCGAGACGAATAAGCGCGTGAAACTTTTCTATCACGAACGGTATGCGAAACTTCCCTGGGTCGGGGAGTCCACTCACGTCGTCTATAAAGTTGAAGAGCTCCAGTAAGTCGTTCACACTCTAAGGAGTGGAATCGCCTAAGGAAATGCTCCAGTCCGCCTCGCGCGGAGTGATGAAAACCCTGGCCGGAATGCTGGTCGGATTCCTGAAAGCGCTCGCCCTCGTCCCGGGGCAGCTGAAAGAGGGTTTCGTCGAGGCGTGGCGCGGCCTTCGGTCTCCGGACTTCCCGACGCGGCGGATGTCCGTCGTCTTTTATCTTTCGCTGGTCGGCGTGGGCATCACGTTCTACCTTTTCGGCCAATACGTCGTGCGCGATCGCGAGCGCCAGCGGCTGGAACTCGCGGCCGCGGCCGAAATCGCCGCCGCCGAGAAAGCGCGAGCGGAAGAACTTCGTCGGGCGCAGGAACCGCCGCCGTACCAGACCCTCGGCACCTTCACGCTCGAGCTGCGGGAGGAAGAAGGGGTGACTCGTTCTTCCGGGCTCCGCGCCGCCGAGATGGAGATCGTCGTCGCCTGCAGCGACATCGAAGCCTGCGAATGGATCAAGTCGAATGTCGACCGCGCTCGCGGAGAGCTCGGCCCGCTTTTCACTCCCACCGATCGGGATAAGATCCTGTCGACCGGTGGGAAGAAAGCGTTTCGCGAGGAAATTCGGGACGCCCTGAATCGCCTCCTCGAACAGCGCGAGATCAAGGGCACGATCATCGAGGTCCTCTTTCCTCGGTTTATCGTCAGTTAGAACCGGGCGAACGAAGGTAACTAGGCCGCCGTACGCGCCGCGCGTTTTCGCTTGAGCAGTTCCGCCCGCGGGCCTTCGATTCCATGCCGTTTCAGCATTTCGAAAAGCGTGCTGCGCGCCACGCCGAGGACCTTCGCCGCATCCGCGCGATTGCCGAACGAAAGCTGGAGCGCCCGCAGGATCATCACGCGTTCCATTTCTTCCAGGGTGAGCATTCCATCGGCGAGACGTCCCGCGACGAATCCTTCGCCCGCTTCCAGGGATTCCCCCGCGAAGAGGAACTCGAAGGCCTCGTCGCCGAGAATCGGCTGGAAAGGCCCGGAAAGTCCGGCCGCCCGTTCGATCGCGTGACGGAGCTCGCGCACATTCCCCGGCCAGGAGTAGGCCTGGAGGCGAAGGAGCGTGCGGGGAGCGACCGTTTTCCCGAGTTCCGCGGCGAACTCGCGGGCGAGTTGCGCGATATCGGCGGGGCGGGATCGAAGCGTGGGGATTTCGATCGTGACCGACGCGAGCCGGTAATACAGATCACGCCGGAATTTTCCCTCATCGACCAACTTCTTCAGCGGCAAGTGGGTCGCGCAGACGACGCGGACATCCGCGTGGCGGATCTGGTCGCTGCCGACCTGGCGAATTTCCCCGTTTTCCAGAAAACGAAGCAGCTTCACCTGGAGTTCGAGCGAAAGATCGCCCACTTCGTCCAGAAAGAGCGTGCCGCCATGGGCGGCCAGCAGAGCCCCTGCGCGCTGGGTGTGGGCGCCGGTAAAGGCGCCCTTCAGATGGCCGAAGAGCTCGCTTTCGGCCAGCGAAGGCGCGAGCGCCCCGCAGTGGAGCGGGACGAAGGGCGCTCCAGCCCGCTCGCTCCAGGCGTGCAGGAGTCCGGCGATGACTTCCTTCCCGGTGCCGGTTTCGCCCGCGATGTAGATCGAGAGCGGAGTCGCGGCGGCTTTTTTCGTCGTCCAGAGAAGCTGCGTTCCGGATTCCGAAGCGGTTCGCCATGCGCGGACCGAACGCGGCGTCGGGGGCAGGGCGGGCGCGCCGATCCGCGGGACGATACGGAATTTCGTTTCCCCGAGTTCGAAACCGGTTTCGAGGGGAACGAAACATTCGCGCACGGGGATCGTGGCGAGCCGCGCTTCGGGCGCCGACGCTTCGAGCTTTAGCCAGGCGCCGGAATCGCCCGCCGTTTCTCCGAAGTGCAGGGCTCCGCAGGAGGCGGGTAAGGTCGGATCCCGCAGGGCGATTTCGTAGCCCTCGGCGCGCCCGATTCTGGCGATTCCCTTCTGGGGAAGGTCGATGCGACGGGTCTCGCCGCTGGGGTCGGAAATTTCGAGCGAGTAGCGATGCGAAGGGGAGGGAAATAGGCTCATGGGAAGTCCTTTCGTCGGGGTCGTTTCGCGGCCGTGGGCTAGGGTCCGCAGTTCGGTCTGCCAGAGAGCAAACCGGATGCCGTCGCCAGAGCGCATAGAGCGCGATGGGGGCTTGAAAGGAGGGCTTTCCGTTTCATTTCTGGGATTCGCGTCTCGTCTTTCACCCCGAAATCGGCGAGAATCGAGCCATCCTATGGCCGCTGATTTTCTTTGGACCCTTGCCGACCCGTCGCAGCTCGCGACCGAATTCACCGGAACGCCCCTCCAGGGCCGGACGGAAGGTCGCGTCGCCTTTGTCGGACGTTCGAACGTCGGTAAAAGTTCGCTGATCAACCGCGTGGTCGGTTCCCGCGTCGCGCAAACGAGCGCCGAACCCGGGAAGACGCGGGCCTTGCATTTTTACGACTGGAAGGACGGCGGAAAGATCATCGTCGATCTTCCCGGATACGGATTCGCCCGCCAGTCGAAAGATGACCGCGAGAAGTGGGCGAACCTGATCGCCGAATACATCGCGGTCGACGAAGGACTTGAGTACGCGATCGTACTGATCGACGCGCGAAACGGGCCGTCGGATAAAGATCTCGAGGCGATCGATTTTCTTCGCGACGAATCCATTCCGATGCTTTTCGCGGTGACGAAAATGGACCAGTGGAAAAATCAGTCCGAAAAGGCGAAACGCCGCCGTGCGATCGAATCCGCGATTTCCGAGCTCGGCTACGGCCCCGAGCTGATCTTCTGGACCTCTTCCGAGAAGGGCATCGGCATTCGCGAAATCCAGTCTGAAATTCGAAAGGTCGCGCCGCCCACCCAGTTCCAGGAGTAGGCGCTCGCGAGTGAAAAATGCGTAAAAAGTCCTCCCGTTCCGCTTCGAAAAAAATGACCGCAACCCACCGACCGATGGTCGGGGTCGTCGCGCCGTCCTCGCCCGCGCCCCTGGTCGAGCTCGCGCTCGGAGCGACCCGGCTCGCTGATGAAGGCTTCGAAGTTTGTTTCCATCCGCAGGTGAAGCAGGTCGAAGGACTTTTCGCGGGCTCGGACTCGGATCGAGCGCTCGCATTTCTCGATTACGCTTTCGACCCCGATCTCCAGGTCGTCTGGGCCGCGCGCGGCGGATACGGCGCCGTCCGGATTCTCCCGATCCTCGACGAAGTCACGAAGAAGGCCGGAATTCCCGAGCCGAAAACCCTCGTCGGTTTTAGCGACGCGACCGTCCTCCTGGATTACGTCCGCCGGAAATGGAACTGGCGCACGATCCACGGACCGATGCCGGCGACGTTTCATATCGAGCGGGTGAAAGGCAAGGACTGGCAGGCTTTCGTGCGCACGCTCGGCGAGGCGAAAGGAAGTTTCAGTTTTAAAACAAAGCCGCTCTTCAAGCCCGAAGGCTTTCGTTCGATTCGCGGCGAAGTGGTCGGCGGAAACCTGGCCATGGTCCATTCCGTTTTCGGGACCCCGTACGCATTCGATCTGAAGGGTAAGATCCTTTTTCTCGAAGAGATCGGCGAGGCGCCTTACCGCATGGACCGGATGGTGCGCCAGCTCCAGCTGGCCGGTGCGTTCCAGGGAGTCCGCGCGATCGTGCTGGGGACGTTTACCGAATGTAAGGACGCGAGTCCGCAGGTCTACGCGAAAGCCCCCCGCGGGAAATCGAAAGCAAGCGCGAAGGTGCCGATGAAGCCGCTGCGCCGGCTGCTGAGTGATCGCCAGGTTCTCGATACCGTTTTCGGAGATCTCGGCCGCGAACTCGGCATACCGGTTTACTACGGACTCCCCGTAGGCCACGGGAACGGAACCGCGTGCCTCGAGCTCGGGGTCGTGGCCGAACTCAGCGCGGAGGGGCGTTTCTCCTCGGTCTAAAACGCGATCAGACGCTGACGACGGGGGCGCTCGCGCGAACTTTACGCCGAGTGTGTAAATCCTAAGATCGTGCGCCGAAAGGTGGGAAGGGAAGTTCATCGAGGTTCTCGATCGTAGCCACCCAGGCGAGGTCTCCTACGTCCGCGGCATTTCCGCCGCTTTCTCATTCGACTTCGGATTTCGCTCGTGGGATTCACCCTGGATGAAGAATCTTCGCTGCCTCCCGCTTCTGCTACTCGTCATTCCGTTCGCGACTTCGTTCGCCTCGTCCGACGACTATCCCGGCACGGACTGGGAAACGGTCTCGCCGGAGTCGGTCGGGATGGACCCCGCGAAACTCGCGTCTTTCGCTGAATATGGAATGATCGACGATGAAAAGCGGAAGCCCGACGCGTTGCTCGTGATCCACCAGGGCAAGGTCGTACTGGAGAAGTACGCATATGGTTTTCATCCCACGATGCGACATCTTTCCTGGTCGATCGCGAAAAGCGTGACGACGGTCGTCGCCGGAATCGCGGAGTCGGACCGCCTCGTCACCCGCGACCTGCGGATTCATGATTATTTTCCATTCCCAGCGCGAAACCCCACCGAACAGGCCTATCGCGAACGTCTCACGCTGACGAATCTCCTGAACATGACCTCGGGGATCGAGTGGAAAGAGGACTATTCGACGAAGGCGCCGCTCCGTTCGGACGTCATCCAGATGCTTTACATGGACGCGCGGAAAGATCGCGCAGCCTTCGTCGCGACTCGTCCGATGACCGCCGCTCCCGGCGAACACTACTATTATTCCACGGGGGACATGAACCTCGCGATGGGAGTCCTAAAATACCGGATGACGACCGAAAATTATGATCGCTATCCTTGGACGCGCCTCTTCGACCGAATCGGCATGAAGAACGTGGTTTGGGAGCGGGACGACTCCGGCAGTTTCGATGGCGGGAGCTCGATCTACGCTACCGCTCGAGATTATGCGCGCTTCGGTTATCTCCTCCTGAAGAACGGGAGATGGGCGAATGAGCAAATCGTCTCGAAAGAGTGGATCACGCAGATTCGCACGCTCAGCCCCGGACTCGCCTCCGGAAGCGTTCGCCCCGAGGGAACGAAGACTTATGGAATGGGATTTTGGCTGAACGAGCCGGCGCCGAAGTGGGACCTGCCCGCACCCTATCCGACCGCGCCGGCGGATACCTATTTTGCCCTCGGCCACAACGGCCAGATGATCACGATCATCCCGTCGAAAGACCTGGTCATTGTCCGCCTCGCGCATGATGACGGGGACGACGCGATGGACTGGAACGAGTTCTTTACGCGGGCCGCGGCGGCCGTGGTCGTGCCGCCGGAAGGCGAATTTACGATCGAGATCGAGCCGACTCCAGGGTCCTTCCACCGTTCGCCGGAGGATACGGATCCCGCCCCGCCCGTTTATACCCGGAAGCGGACGTTTCCTTTGCTGTTCACGAAACTCCTCGCGGCCGTGCGTGCGAAAGATTACTGCGCGTGCCGATTCGTCGTCGGCCAGACCGAAGCGTACTGTACGGCGCTCGTGAAGAACGGGTTTCCGCTGCTTCGGAAGAAAATAAATGAGAAGACGAAGACCGCGACGTTCGGAATCATGCCGGCCCAGAGGGCGCGGATGATGTCCGAACGCTTCGGTTGTTCGTTGCTCTAGAGGACGCTCGAAGTTTAGACGAGGGGAGCGTCCGACTCGCTCTGGAAGGTGCGTTTCGTCGCTCCGCTGAGTTTTGCCGCGCCCGACTGGACGGCTTCACTGACGTTCGAATTCATCCATGGCGTTTTCACGCCCTGGGATTCGAGAAGCTCCTGGACCTTGAACCGGTTTTTCCAGAGTAGGTAACCGCCGACGGCGACGAATGCGAGCTTGGAAATACCGATCGAGTTGCGACGATTGTTCTTCATGAAATTCTCCTTAGGTTTTCGCCGCGGGCCGCGACGAGCTGGGGGTTAGGATGCGGCAATTCGCCGATTCCCCTGCTAACGAAGCAACGACCGGGCCATGCTCGGCCCGGGACTAAGGCCTCAGAAACCGGGCTCGCCGATCCTTCTCCGCGGCAGAAGACTTTAGGGATTGCGCAGCGCATTATTTTGAGATAGGTTGCGGGCTCCTTCGGCCTAAAAATCTTTGAACTTCGGAGCCCCCGAATATGAAAAAAACGATTCTGTTCGCACTATTCACCGTTCTCGGAACTCTCAGCTTCTCGCCGGCGGGGTTCGCCGCGAATCCTCAAGTACTGGGCGAGTATATGGCGGTGAAGGGGGGCTGCCCCGGAGATTTCGAGGCCTGTGAGTTTCTGACGATCCAGTACGGCGTGGGTCGGTCGCTTCGGATTATTTTTGGGAACGAAAGGCACTCGGAGTACCAGGTGACCCTGGAAAGAATTCCGGGGACGGATGAATACGAATTCGACGAGGACTTCGCGGAAGGTTGCGAGTACTTGGGCTGCGCCCAATTGCTGAACATTTCCGGAACGCTCCAGGTGATCGATTCCGAGCCCGTGCTGACGGCAACCTTCAAAGCCGAGTTCCTCGCCACGGGCGACCAGAACACTCCGGATGGGGTCGTCGAGACCACGATCGAGTTCGTAAAATCCGGCGAGTAAGCATGCGTTTACTTTGCGCCTGGCTGGTTTTCGTCGGGGTGAATGCTTCGGCCTTTTCCGCGGATTCCGTATCGGACTGGAGCGAACTCCCCCGGAGTTTAGTCTGGATTCGATCACAGCGGCTCGTCATGTCGAACGAGGAAACGGAGAAATCGCCGTCCGCGAGTTCCCGGAATCCCATCTCGATAGACCGCCCGATCCCTCGCCCCGCCATTTCCTCGGCGTCGGTCGAAGAGGGGATCTGTTCGGGAGTGATCATTTCACCCGAGTTCGTGCTGACCGCGGCCCACTGTATTTTTCCTCGCGCTCGTTTGCGATCGGATTTCGCGGGAGGGCGTTTCCCGGGTGAGCTGCTCGAGAACCAAGTCTATCGGTTCTCCGGTCCTGCGCTGGGCCGCCACCAGGTGTTCTTGGCGGATCACGATAGGGACGGAGAACGACTGGCCGTTTCGGCCGAGGAGATTTACATCAGCCGCGACTACATCGAGCGGAACCTGGAAACGCCGGATGAATTTTTTATGGTCCTCGATGGGCGAACCTCCATCGGCGACTTTGCGCTGATCCGGATTCCTTCGGTGCCGAAGGGGGTCCTTCCATTTGCGCGTTTGCGAGGAAAGATCGACCCGCTGACTTCGAACGCACGGATTTATGGATTTGGTGAAACCCCTGGGAAGCAAGCCGCAGGCGGCGCTTTAAAACAAGTCGCCGTGACTTTGGAAAAGAGTGGCGGACTTCATTTGCGGCCTTTGCTGCGGGCTTTCAGTTCGCAGGAGCCTCTCTGTGGCGGCGACTCCGGCGGCCCATGGTTCGCGCCGGATCAGAACGGATCTCCCGTTCTTTTCGGAGTGAGCCACCGAGCTACCTGCCAGGGAGGCGCTCTCGGGGAATCCCTCGAATACGCGCGATCTCTGTTCGAGGGGGTAGGTCGCCTTTTTCCAAGTCTCCCGCAGATTGAATAGGGATCGAGAATCGAGGTCCGAAGCGCGGCATTCGACGCAGCTAAGGAAGAATGTGGGATGAGTTGGTGGGGGCCGAGCGATGCTGTTCGAACCAAGAGTGGTCCATCGCGCTTATATGCGAACTTGGAAACGGACAGGTCTTTGAAAACTAAAATGCACGGCCCGGACGAATCGCTGTGTCCGGGCCTCTCCTATTCGTATTCGTCATTGAGACGATAAGTCTTTTGAGTTCGACTAAAAAAAATGCGCCGTATATGCCCGGCTATCTCCAGACATCGGCCGCCAATTATCGAAAATGCCAACTCGAGAAATTGTCGATCGAGATGCCGATTATCAAATCAAAGTTAGTTGGCATATTTTTTAAGGCATACGCCGTCGCGCGGTGGTGCCCTTCTATTAGGACAATTCTTTCGTTCACTTGAACGGCGATCAAAGCCGGAAAGCTCGACTTCGGCTCCAAGTTCGCGGCAATTTCCGAAATTTTCGTTCTTCGTCCTGGATTCATTGCTCCGTCTGATACCCGTCTTGATCCGCTCGATAGTGCGGCCCAGTATTCGTCATTTCCAATATAGTACAGGCGATCGAGATCGCAGGGAGCACACGTATATCGTGTCCATTGGATTGTGGTATTCGGAGGAAATCCCGAAAATAGCAGCAAGTTAGGGAACCCCCGAACGGCCTGGATTGCCTGCCTACGCCCGATGAGCGAAGCCAGGTCGAACCTTTCATATTGCTCTCTCCTTTCTGACACACGCTCCGCCGAAATGAACTCCAAGATCATTTCGTCTTCGGTGATTGATTTGCCATTATTCATTTAGACGTTCCGGTCGAGCTGCTTGATTTTAAGCTTCAAGCTCTCAATCTCACGGCTATTAGTGTTGAGTGTCTGATGTGAGCAGGAGTCGTCCCTAAGCTCACGAATCATTACAGTTTGGAGAAAAAATGAATCAAATCTTGCGTCTCCTAAATCTCGTCATAAGAAAGTTCATTATTGGCGAAGTTATACTTAATCATCGTGCCGAAGTAGTCACTACGTCTTCAACAACTTTTGTACCGATGACCAATCAAGGCCTTCGTCCTTTCAAAGCCGTGGCGGCTTGGAGGACGGAGAACGGATCAGTGATTGAGGTTCGATTTGGATATTACGATCGGAAAGGGAAGTTGGTTTTGAATGATCCTGTCTTCAGGAGTCCTCCCGTAGTTCACTTTGATATTCGGGAAAAAACTGCTTGCCCAATCGTCCACAATGTTTCTCCAGAAGGTTTTGATGTGTGGGTACTGGGTTCCGTGGGAAAAGCAACGCCCAAATGTGCCTTGTATGTTCGAGGTAAAAAAAGACCTCGTGGCTGGAGGGAGGTCTTTTTGTTTTTAGGCGCAAACTTTCTTCTAACCTTCGGAACCGTATTACTAGCACTTCGAGCATTACGCGATTTTTATGTATTTAAGGATTCGTGTATTTTTGGTTGCGCGGTCGTGCTTGGTGCCCTCTTCTCGATTTCAGGATTCCGAAGCAGCCGGAGGATATCCGGGCAAATCAGCGTGTAGACACTGGATCGCAGCAGTCGACACGCCATACCCGCTAGAGGTAATTCGTTTGCATTATATCGTGAAGGTTTTCCGAGTAGCGATCTCGGCGCATCGGGGGCTTGTGGGGTCTTTAACAAAGAAATACGAAGCCCCGGCAAGGGACGGAACCCTGCCTGGGCTTTCATTGCTATCTTTTCGATAATCCGTTCAGCGAACGGGATTCAATCTAGTGAATTACGCCCCAGAGAAATGATCGGGAACTAAGAAACCATCTGAAATCTAGCCCTATTTGAGAGTTTGTTGTCGAACCGAAAATTACTTCCTGTACCCGAATACGGATTTTATGGAATCCAAAGCGCGGCTTGCGGGTCGTCGAAATATACGATGTTTGAACAATGGCGGCCGGGTAAAACACTTTGGTCGGAAATGTTGAAGGACCTAAAAGCATGGGTTGCCGATCCACTACTAAATGCTATGTCCGGCATATAGACCGCGACCCGAGGGACGAGCGGACGGTAAAGCTTGGGTTGTGGCGCATGACTGATCATTCTGTCTGTGGGTCGTATAGTCAGATCCCACAGATTGAGCCAGTGCAACGGTCAGTATATTACTGCTTATTCTTTGAACTCTAGATCGCGATTAAAGGTGTCCTCAATGCTATAAAGGGCTATCACCGCGCACACCACGCATACCAACCCAATCACAAGCACCGCGGCATGATGATTCATAGCGGAGTTCAAAACAGCAAAAATAGCCATCATCGGCACGACCGTAGCACGAACTAAATTTGGAATGGTCGTCGCTGCCGTCGCCCGGATGTTCGTACCGAACTGTTCCGCGGAGAGCGACACAAAAAGAGCCCAGTAGCCGTTCGCTATGCCAAGGAGTGCGCAATAAATATAGAAGACAGCACTTGTTTGCCCTTTCAAAACGAATATGAACCCAGCAGTAAGCAGCAAAGAGAACAGTAAAAATACTTGAACGGCATTTTTTCGACTTTGAAGCTTCTGAGTAAGAAATCCTCCGGCAATGTCCCCGAAAATCGACCCTAGGTAACCCAAAAGAATTGCTGTCCCCGCAAGAACTGGGGAGGTGATTTCTAGGCTTCGGGCAAGTTCAGGCGCAAAGTAGAAAAAAAGACCGCTCACAAACCATACCGGGGTACCTATCATGACGCATTTTGCGGCTTTCGATAGAATGTGGCTCCACCGGCGACGCTCGGTCTGGATCAAGGGTGTTTTTCCCAAAGCAGAAAAAATTGGGGATTCCCTGCTTTTAAATCTCAGGGCAAGCAACGAAAAACCGAATACCCCGCCTAACAAGTAGGCAGCTCGCCAGGATATATTACCGGAGACGACTACGCTGGAAATCGCCCCCAGAAATCCGGCCAAGCCCACCACGCTTGAGCCGAGGCCCCGGATCTTAGTCGGCAGACTTTCGGAAACCAAGGTAATCGCGATTCCCAACTCGCCTGCCAAGCCAAATCCCGCAAAAAACCGCAATACTTCGTAGGTCCTCACATCAGTAACGAATGAATTCGCCAAATTTGCGCCCGAGTAAACCGCGATCGAGAAAAAAAGCGATCGCAGTCGACCAAAGCGATCGGCTGCCCATCCGAATGCCCATCCTCCAAGGAGCATTCCGACCATTTGGAGATTGAGCAGGCGGGCCCCCACGCCAAAAATAGCTTCCTCGCTGACCCCGAGGTCTTTTAGGCTTTGTACTCGAACGATTCCAAAGAGGACTAAATCATAGACATCTACGAAATATCCGAGCGCAGCCACCCACACCGTAGGATGACGAAAGATGATCTTCAAATCGGTAACGGATATCCGCATGGCTGATGATTTAACAGTTTTCAGTGCAATTAAGAACACATATAAGGCACCGTTGTCATGCATAATGCGCATGGATCAATCCCTATGAAACTCGAAGTTTTGAAACACCACCTTGATAAACTCCATTCGTTCCTGATCGTGGCCCAAATCGGCTCGATCTCGAGCGCCGCGCCTAAAGTCGCGACGAGTCAGGCCGCGCTATCCAGAAGCATTCAGTCGTTAGAAAGGGCGCTGGGTGTCTCGCTCTTCATCCGTACGAAATCCGGAGTCACGTTGACCGATTCAGGACGGATATTGATGGAATTCGCCAGAAGAGTTCTCTTAGACACACGTGAAATTGAAACTAGGATCCGCTCTCCGGAGAGCGCAAATCCGCAGAGGGTCCGAGTCGGGACGCATGAGGCATTGTCCGTTCACTTCTGGCCGAAGCATCTGGAAACGACTTTTAGAGAACACCCGCATCTGAATGTTTCGTTGATGAGCGGCAGGATCGATTTTCTAACCAAAGGATTGCTGAATCAAGATTTCGACGTCATCGTCGGGGTTTTACCTAAAGAAAGTTTAGGCTTTCATCGCGTACCCCTGACGGACTCTTCACTAGGTTTCTTCGTCTCTGCAGCCAAGCCTCTTCCTCGCTACCCAGAACTTCGAAAAGCAGAACTATCTTTGGCCGAGGCGAATCGGGTGCCGCTATTGACGGATACCCAAGCTCATCTCACCCAAGAACTCAGTATGGTGAGGTTCCTCGCTCAGAAGGGGTTTCAGTTGTCTGATGTTTTCGAACTCAATAGCTTTGAAGCAGCCGCGCAGTTTGCTTCTCGAGGAATCGGTATTGCCGTACTACCATTGAATAATGGCCTAACCGAAGGGCGATCTGCCTCTCTCCGCCGAATAAGAATTCGGGAATGTCTAGGTAAGGACTTTGGGCGCCACCACCTCTTCGCATCATTTCTAACGGAGCCGAGAAGCGGAAGTCCACTCTCACAGATGCTAAGGTCGCTCCAGAAGGCTCATAAAAAGCCCTACTGAATCGGCTATGCATGTTCGACATAATGTCATGCGATCTTCACGGTTTTCATCAAGGAAATGATCAGGCACAAGAACACTCAATCGACCCATCGGTTTTTTTTAAGGAGTGTCTATGTTTTTATTTTCAAACCTCAACGCCGGACGTTTTATTGTTTTACTCGCATGTTTAGCAGGAACCCCAACAAACGCTGCTGATCGCCCAGATATTGTCCGATGCACTACTCAGTACGGACGTACATTCAATCTAACTATTGACCTTGCTCCATTGCATTCTATCGGCCCTTACGAAGGGACCATCTCGGTTTACGATGCCGCAGATCGAATTCTCGAACGTGCAAACATCGAAGGCCTAGATTTGAACACGACCCAGGATGACTACGTTCTAACCGGAGATTTCGACGATGAGCCCTTTACGTTAATAGTCCCGAGATCGTTTCACTACTCCGACCGCAACGAACCCGCTGAAATGACCGGATTTAGGACACGTTATCTAGACATGGAAAAAATCTATCTATTCGGCTGTATGTTTAATGAAGGGCCAGAATTTCCTTACTAAGGTCATATAGCGTGAGTCTGAATCGCCCCAGAACCCGACCATCGCTAGGAGAGTTATTATGAAGTACAAAACACATTTTTTCGCTTTGTTCCTGTCTGTCTTCATTGATTTTGATAGTGCCCAGGCAACGGGAAGAGACCTCTATGATTGTGTGCACGAATACACCCAAGACCGAAGGGAGCGGCGCTGTCATACCAAGTTTGAAGAGGAATTCTGTGACATTCTGGGGGAAGATTCCATCCAAGTACCAGATCGGGCACAAATGGAAGTCATATCCGACACCGAGATTCTGATCACTGAACAAGATCCGGAATTTGATCCCCGAGAAAGCCCGCTAGATCGATTTGGAGTGCTACTCGAAAGCACCGGGGATGGCGGCGGCATCTACCGCCATACGAAGTACAAAGTGTTCGAGATCTGCACTTCACTGGAATGTGGTTTAATGGTTCCTTTTCCGAGTTTTGATGGGGAGACGGAGGCAAGCTTCACCATACATAACAGACGGATAAGATATCATTATCGCTGCCTTAAGGAGTGAGACCCGTTGCCAATCGGCGGGGTAGTAGTTTCTCAGAACGAGATTTTGTCTCCAGAGCGAAACGCTTCATGCGACCCAGGTTACGCAAAACCCTGAACAACCGGGCAACGACTGCGCGGTCAAACGGAGAACCGCGGCGTGAGCCTGGGAATGAAAAATTTGGATTGAAGCTTATTTAGTTTTTCGCCTCATGTTGTACGAAGGATTCATGATCAAAAGCATCTCATCTTTACTTCTAATCTCCTTTGTCGCTTCCAGCGCGTTCGCAGACACAATTAATTCGAAGGAGGCAACGACGAAGGCGATAACAGAAATTTTTCTTAAACGGAATCCTGATGCCATAGATAAATACGTTGTTGAAAACTATATTCAGCATCAACCCGGCCTCCCAAATGGGAGAAAACCGTTTAAAGATTACCTCACAATGTTTCTGAAGGCTTTTCCGGATTACCAAGGCGAGATTGAAAATGTCGTCGCTGAGGATGATTTAGTGTCTTTTCATTTTAAATGGACTGGCACCCATAGAGGCGACTTTTTGGGCATCAAGCCAACTGGTAAAAAAATCACGAGACGAACTGCGGACGTACTTCGAATGCAGGGAAGTCAAATCACCGAGCATTGGGGTGTCGTGGACCAAACCGACATGCTTAAAGAACTCGGAATACTGAAGCAGCTCAAGTGAACCTGGATTTACGCCCGTCAAGAAAGTCGCCGCAGAACCTGACCTTCCCCCCAAAAACCTAGCCATTTGACAGCTCAAAAAGTCCGAGTATAACCCACCGCAAAATCGCGGCAGAGAGGACTGATTGAGTATGAAAAAATCGAAATTCACCGAGGAGCAAATCATCGCGATTCTCGGCCAAGCAAATTCCGGGAAGAGCGTCGAGGACGTGTGCCGCGAGTATAAAATCTCGAACTACACGTTCTACAAATGGCGGAAGAAGTTCACTGGCATGACGGCTTCGGATGCCAAGCGGCTTCGTGAACTCGAAAGCGAGAATTTGAAGCTCAAGCGCCTGGTCGCCGATCAATCGCTCGACATCGTTGTTCTGAAGGACGCGCTAGGAAAAAAGTAGCGAGGCCCTCCGATCGAAAAACTTTGGCCCGCGCTGCAATCGAGAAGTACGGACTGAAGCATCGGCGGGCCTGCCGGATATTTGATCTGAATCGTTTTACCTGGTGGTACCAGAAACGACCGGATCGTAACGAGGAGCTGAGGAAGCGGCTCCGTGAACTGGCGGCTCAGAAGCCCGCCTACGGGCATCCGATGCTTCATTTTCACATCCGGCGCGAATGGAAGACGCCGGTAAACCATAAGCGCACGGAGCGCTTATATCGGGAGGAAGGACTCTCCATGAGACTACGGAAGAGACGAAAACGACTGCGGCACCTACGACTCGCGCTTCCCGTCCCTGATAAACGGGACGACGTCTGGTCGGTGGATTTTATTCACGATCGGTTGTCGACGAATCGGAATCTCAAAATTCTGACGGTAATCGATCACTGCACCAGGGAATCGCCGTTCCTCCACGCGAATCATTCGATTCGTGGGTGCGATGTCGTAGATCTTTTCGAAGAGCTTCGGCTCTCGGGAAGAAAACCGAACACGATCGTAGTCGATAATGGACCCGAGTTCCGCTCGAAGGCAATGCAGGCGTGGACCACAAAGCACAAGGTTCGGCTTCATTTCATCGAGCCAGGGAAGCCATACCAGAATGGGTTCATCGAATCCTTCAATGGACGTTTCCGCGCCGAGTGCCTCGATCGAAATCTTTTTGAGACTTTGGAAGCAGCGAGACTTTTCATCGAAGCTTGGAGAGTTCAGTATGAAAATGAAAGACCCCATTCGAGTTTGAATGGCTTGACCCCGAAGGAGTACGCAGCAAAGTTACGCTGCGCTTAGAAACGACCGGATTTTCGAGCTTAAAATCGGCTTGGAACAAGGGGGAAGGTCAAGATCAAAACGAACGAAACCCGCGCGCTGGACGTGGGACCTATTGCAGGCGCGAACTCTATGCCGGTCGAGCTCTCCGAGTACGAACGGCTACTCGGAGCCCTCAGGCAGCTCAATACCGCTGACGCGGCGATCAGGTCCAAAATCATCGAGCTCCTGGTCCATAAAATCGAGGTCACCGCTGAAGGCTTTGATATTAACTTCTACGCAGGTGAATCGGAGATCGAAAGGGGGCTGGCTCACGCCGGCCCCGTGCCCTCCGGGCATAAAAAAACCACCGAACTTTTTCAGGTCGGTGGTTCGAAAGTCTTGCAAAATGGTGGGCGCTGTAACGGTACAAACGAACCGTATTTCAACTACGGCCCGCCGGTCGCGGTTCTCCGGTTCGGCGAGCGATGGGTGAAGAAGAAAGTCGATCTCGCGGAGCTGGTAATTTTGCGAGGATCGGGGCTTACGTATCGCGAAATCGCTGCTCGTTTAAGCATAGGAAAAACGTCCGTCGTGATGGCGTTACGGAAAGTTAGGGGGTGAAAAGAAAAAGGCCCCGGATTGCGTCCGAGGCCTTCGTTCTATAGATCGCGTTTATCGCGGGAGACTAGCACTTCAGTTGCAAGGCGGAAGGGCTTCGATCGCCATATCAATCGTACTTTTTCCAGGTACGGTTTCATCGAGATCCGTATCGATGAGTCGACTTAACTGATCGATCTCTCCGCTGATTCTTACAATTTCACCCGGATCATTTGATCGTGTTCTTTGGGCGGATAGTTCTTGAATACTTCGATCGAGCTTTGCATTTGCAGAATTTCTTTTGACTGATTTCGGAATTCCTCCGCGTCTAATTTTTTTCAGCCAGATATCTTTCTTTACTGATTTTGCCCAGAGCTTAAAGACTTCTTTATTTCCCTTGAAGGTTTCATCTCTAGAAAAACTGAATTGCGAGAGATAACTGGGAACCAGCGCATATCCCTTTTTCTCCAGTTCGATCTTCTGCAAGTCATTGAAAGAAACTTGAGTCGACTTTTTTTTGTGTTCATAGCAAGTACCTGCGCCATTTACCCAATAAGCGCCTTTTTTTCCCCAACCGCAATTCTCAGTCGCAATCGTTTCCCATACTCGGGAGTTGACTTGGTCAGAAATTGAGCAAGAGGCGCTTGCGGCGCCTGAAAAAATTAAAGTCGAAGTGAGTGCAAGTGCGCCAAGTACATATTTCATAGGCCGTTTCTCCAAGTTAAATCCAAAAGTTTCCGGCGATACCGTCGCTCGCGATCCCTTCGCTTTGAAAGAAGCCGCAAAACAAGGGATCACGAGGCGGAAATCCAGGCATAAATTCGATCGCGTCGGTTATATGCGCAGTGCGTTATGATTGCAAGTTAGGAGATTTCTGGGATTCGAAAACTATCGCAATATCGCGATAGTTTTCGGGTTTTTCCCTGTAAAATGTCCCTGTTCTTTCCAGGTTCGGGAGAATGTAGTCGGCGTTTCATTCGTGTTTTCAAGGGGTTCAATTCGAATCAAATTCTCCCTCTTTCGGCACGTCCTTCGCTTTTAGGGCTGGCGAGAGAGGAAGGATCGATCCGAAAAGGATCGCAAGTCACAGAGATTGCGATCGAAGCGATTTTCGAAAAAATTTCATTAGCTGCCGTCGCCCGATTGCTCGGGCGTTTGGCTATCGCAGTGGCTCTACACTCCGTAGAAAGGTCCGCAAAGGCGGTTAACTAGCGGGTTAACGTGTTAACCGCCTAGTTAACCGGGTAATAAGCGCTCGCGGCGCATTTTTTATCTTTCGGATTTAAGCAGGAGGGGGTTCGTGTCTGGCGAGAAAATTTCGCGCTAAACTCCATTAGTTTTTCACTCAGGTCATTCGATGGGAGGCGTGGTACATGCGTGTACCGCGCCTCCCACCGTGCTCTTGTCCGCTGATGGAGATCCGGACGATGCGGGGTCCGCATCTCCATCACCTGAATGTTCTAGGCAATTTCATCTCAATCTCTCGTAAAACCGAAGACTTCCGACCTCCGCCTGAATGCCGGGAACAGGGATGGAAAACAGCTGACCGCTCCCCCTCCACGATGTTGCGTGGAAGCGGTCAGCTGTTTTCCAAAGAGGACCCTTCAGGCGGAGGTCGGAAGACGAGAGTAAAAGAATCCAGTTTTCTACTTCGAGGCATTTTCTATTCGGCAGACGTTCGTTCGTGCGTCTCGCCGTAAACGTGAACGAGGAGGTTTCCGTGACGAATCGGAAAAAATCTCGCTACGAAATCTTATCTATTCATCGCGTATGGGTCGAAGTACCGACGTGTGATTTGGCTTCGCGTCTTGATCGCGTGGCGGGTGTGCTGTATCCGTATCTCACCAGCTCCGCGAGTCTCCATTCTCCCTCACTTCATCTTCCTGAAACTAGAAACGTCGGAAGCCAGGCTTCCGAGGAAGTGAGTAAAAATGCTGGCAATGAAACTAATGAATCCGCGGCCTAATGGCGACCCAAAGCGTATCGCCTTTTACGTCCGCTGCTCGACTGAAGAACAAAACGAATCTCCCGAAGGGACGATTAAGAACCAGGAGGAGCGGCTGGCTGCGACTCTTCGACTTAAAAACCAAATGGGTGGCGAAGGAGGCTATGGCTCGCACGTCGGCACCTACATCGACGTAAAATCGGGTAAGGACATGAACCGTCCGGAACTTCGGAGGCTGCTCCAGGCGATCGAGCGTGGTTCTGTAAATGTCGTGATGGTGACCGAGCTTTCTAGGCTCTCACGTTCGATTAAGGACTTCTCGGAGATCTGGGAGTTCATGCAAAAGCGTGGCTGTCAGTTCTTAAGCCTTCGCGAAAATTTCGATACCTCAACCGCAAGCGGAGAGATGATGCTCTACTCGCTCGCAAATTTTAGCCAATATGAGCGTAGGCAAACCAGCGAGAGAGTCTCCGCGAACATGGAAGCCCGGGCTCGGCGCGGGCTCTGGAATGGCGGGGTCGTCCCGATGGGATATGAACCCGATCCCGAGAACCGAGGAAGCCTTCGGATCGTCGAAGACGAAGCCAAAACGGTCCGGGCTGCGTTTAAAGCACTCATCGACCAGGGATCAGTTACGGGAGCAGCGAGATGGCTCAATTCAAACGGGTACCGCTACGGTGCCGAGCTTCGCGGCGGCGGCTTCCGTCCGAGGCTTCAGCACTTCATCTTCGATAGTCTATATCGGATGCTCACAAACCCGGTCTATATCGCGCACCGAAAAGTAAAGACGAAGACGGGTTCGGAGCTCGCAAAAGCAGTATGGCCGCCGATCATCACGGAGGAGACGTTTTATGAAGCGAAGACCATCCTCCAGGCGTCGAAGAAACAGAAAACGGGACGCGAGTCGCGTTACCCGTATTTGCTTTCGACCCGAATCCGTTGCGGCGAGTGCGGAAGCGTCCTCGTCGGTCAGTCCGCCTACGGAAATTCGGGAAAAGTGGGCTACTACGCCCACGGCTCGCAGATTAAACGGGAACAGACCTTAGGCGAAAATCTCCACCGCTGCCAGCCGTTCCGAGTTCCGGCGAAGAAGCTCGAAGCAAGGGTCTGGGAGGAGTTAGTCGCCATCATCGAGGGTACTCACCGCGAGAAATTCTTCGAAGCGATTCGTCGTCTCGAGAGAAACGATGACGGCGAAAATTCTCTGGATCGCATGAAAAAGGAGAAAGTCGTCAGCGAGGGAAAGATCACGAGTCTCGCGAAAAGAATTGCAAATTTACCTGACGGAATCCCTGCCGAACCCTTCTATGCCGAAATGCGTGAACTCGCGGCGAGGAATACCCGCCTCGAAACCGAGATCCGCTCGCTTGAGCAAACGATTCCCTCTCTGAAAATTTCCTCAAATTTCGAGCTTGAAAAATTGTTAGAAAAATTCCTGCCCATCCTTCGGGCGTCCGAAGGAATCAGCACCGAGACGAAGCGAAAAGTCATTCACGCTCTGATCCACCAGATCCGCATCACTAAAGACGGATTTGAAATGCACTTCTACGCTGCGTCGGACCAAATAAAAAAGGGAGAGCGAGGTCGCTCTCCCTTGAAATCCTTAGACAAAAATTTTTCTGTCCGCGGTTCGTTTAAAGACTTGAATGGTGGCCCCTCCGAGAATCGAACTCGGACGCTCTTGCGAGCACCGGATTTTGAGTCCGGCACGTCTACCAGTTCCGCCAAAGGGCCACGATGGAGACTCAAGTGAGGTGTTATCGCGGGAAGGCGGGCGCGTCTAGGGTTCCGCGGGGGTCTCGAGAAATCTGGCTTTCCACTTCGCCGAGGGGAGGAGGCAGGTTTCTTGTTTACCGAACCAGCGATACCGGTTCCGCGCGACCCAGCGGTAAATACCGTCCCGGATCGGCCGAGGCACGAGCAGGAACCCGGCCAGCGCACGCCAAGGCCAGTCGAGATTTCGCGCGATTCGGAGGGCACCGTCTGAGTAGAGAAAAACGCGGTCGTTCTCCACGAGAATTAAACTTTCAGGGATTTCGGAGATGGGAATGCCGTGACGCGTTAATATCGCGCGGGCGAATTCACCCTGAAGGGAAGCAAATCGTAAATTTCCGCGTGTATCGCGCGGTAGGATGAAACGAATCGCGCCATCGCAGAGGTTGCAGACCCCGTCGTAGAGCACGATTTTTTCGGATTTGCGGTCCATGGCTTCCATTGCAACCATCTTACCGCAGGACTAAACTGGGCGATAGTTTCACCCCCAATGCTCCGAAGGAGAATGTCCCATGAAATCCAGCGTGTCTCTCACCAGCCTGATCCTGCTTCTTGCTACTTCCGTTTTCGCGGCCCCGGCCGCCGAAAAAGCTCCCGCCGCAGCGGCCCCGGCCGCTAAGGCCGCCCCCGCCGCGAAAGCCGGCGGAGCCGTAAAATTCGACCTGACGACCGGAACTCCGAAGAACAAAGAAGAGATGGTTTTCTCGAAGGACAAACTCACCGCCAAAGCCGGCTCGAAAATCACCGTGAACTTCAAGAACGGTTCCGCGGCGAAGGGCATGATGCATAATTTCGTCGTGACCGAGATCGGGAAGGCGCAAGCCGTCCTCGATGCCTCGATCGCGGCGGGCCCGGACAAGGGTTGGGTCGCGAGCACTCCGGACGTCCTCGCGAAGTCGAAGCTGATCGATGCCGGCGAGTCGGTCGTGATCGAATTCACCGCGCCGACCAAGCCGGGCGATTACCCGTTCATCTGCACGTTTCCAGGGCACGCTTCGATGAAGGGCGTCCTGAAAATCACTCCTTAAAAGAAAAGTCCTCGACTTAGACCGGGCGCGAGCCGGTACGCTTCGTACAGGCTCGCGCACCCGAAAAGAAAAAAGAAGATCGCCGCCGCCAGCCGCAGATACCGATGCTGGACCTTGTCGGCGATGCGGTCCCCGAGGAGTACGGCGATCCCGTCGGTGACCATCATCCCGAGCGTCGTCCCCGCGGTCACGATCACGAGATTCTGATATTTCGCCGCTAGCGCGACCGTGGCGAACTGGGTCTTATCGCCGATCTCCGCGAGAAAAAAGAGCACGGTCGTCGTCAGAAACGGACCGAAACGTTCTTTTGCGGGGCCATCCTCCAGCGTATCGGGCTTGAGCGTCCAGATTCCGAATCCGAGGAAGAGCACGCCGAGAGTGAGGGCCATCCAGAAGGGCGCCACGTTCGCCGCGATCCACGTCCCCGCCCATGCCGAAACGCCGTGGTTCAGGAGAGTCGCGACGAGAATTCCCGCGAGGATCGGAACGGGTTTCCGAAAACGGGCCGCGAGGGAGAAGGCCAGAAGCTGCGTTTTGTCCCCGATCTCGCTCATCGCGACGAGGCCAAAAGAGGAAAGGAGGGCTTGGAGGGAAGATTCCATATTCAGACGCCGTGAGTTCTAGGGAGAGATTGCCAGAAAGGCGGGAGTTTCGCACGCTCCGAGCGACTAGAACCCAAACCCCGCGCGGAAACCCCAGCGGCGATCTTCGGCGTCGAGCAGATTCTCGCCGTAACCGTGGAAGATCTGCAGGTACATCGGAAGGAGAACTTTCCGAGCGGTGATCTTTTCGCGGTAAGTGAGCTCCTGCCCGCCTTCCAGCGGATTCACGCGGCTCCGTCCGCCTCCGTAAAGTCGAAGGACGAGTTCGTTCACTTCGAAGAGGCGATCGAAATAATCGCTCAGTCCAATCTGGATTTCGTACACGCCACGCGTGTACTTGATCGACTCGCTCTGGGGGTCGCTGATCCCGTAGGAGATCCAGGCCTTCGCCGACCACCAAACTCCGCCCTTTTCGCTCTGGCGATTCTGGCTATAGCGGACGTACGCGCGGTTCCAGGACCGCGAGTCGGGTCCGCCCATTCCGTTCGATTCGTGCTCGAAGACTCCGAGGTCGACGTGGCGGGCGGGGGCCTTGCCGAATTCGAAGCGGTAAAAGATATCGGGATTATAGTTCAGGTCGCGAAACGGGGCGGAGGTCTTAAACAAATCCCACATCATGAGCTGGGAATAGCCGGCGTAAAGGGGGATGCCCCGGAGAGCCTGGACCTTGAGGCTGATCTGCATTTTCGTGATGGGCTTTCCCAGCAGGAAGTAGCTCGGCTTATAGGCTTCGAAAGAGCGGATGGGCTCGCGCTCCCACTCCACGGGCGCCGACACCTCGTCCGCGGAGGCGGAAGACGGGAGGGCGAGAGCCAGGTTCAAGCAGAGCGCGGGGGTTAAAAAACGCATTCGCGCAACCTAGTCCGCTTCTTCGGGTTTTCCAAGCGCGATGCGCCGGGATAGGCTGCAGCCCATGGGCCGGCCCGAGAAACGTTTCTCGAAGATCAACATCGAGATCAGCAATATCTGCAACCTCCAGTGTAGCTTTTGCCCCGAAGTCGTGCGGACGAAGGGACTGATGGAGCCCGAGGTTTTCGCAAAGATCATCGGCGAGGTCGGGGGGCTGACCGACCAGGTCTGTCTCCATCTCATGGGCGATCCCCTGGTCCATCCCAAGCTCGAGCGATTCGTCGAAATCTGCACCGAAACGCAGACGCCGATTTTTCTCGTCACCAACGGGGTGCTGATGCGGGAGAAGCAGGAGTCGATTCTTCTCTCGCCGATCATCCGGCAGGTGAATTTTTCCCTCCACAGTTTTCCCGATAATTTTCCGGGACGCGATCCCGGCCCGTATCTCGAGAAACTTTTCGCCTGGACGGAGCGCGCCTTCGTCGAGCGACCCGACCTCTATGTGAACTTCCGACTCTGGAACCTCGACGCGCCGATCCCTTCCGGCGCGGGGGCGGAAAGAGCGAACCAAGACCTTCTCGAGCGCGTCGTGCGCCGTTTCGGTGGACAGATGCCGAGCGATGTCGACGTGCGCGAGCGGAAGAGCTATCCGCTGAAGAATCGGCTCTATCTCCATTTCGATACCGAGTTCGTCTGGCCGTCGCTCGAGCTGCCGGAGATCGGTTCGCGCGGGCGTTGCCACGGTCTTTCGAGTCACTTCGGAATTCTGGTCGACGGAACCGTGGTTCCCTGTTGTCTCGACAAAGAGGGAAAGATCCCGCTGGGCAACGTCCGCGAAAAACCGATCCGCGAAATCCTGGGGTCTCCGCGCGCCCAGGAAATCGTGCGGGGTTTCCGCGAAAGACGCCTGGTCGAGGAGCTCTGCCGGAAGTGTAACTATATCGAACGATTCGCGTGATCCCCGAATCGGGACCGTCCTCCCGCCGCGGCTCCGGGCGCGCCGGCGGCTGATCACGCGGACGCCCACCGTCTAAGCTTTATACAGGTCCGGTCGCGTTCAGGGCGGTCGGCGGCCCGCTCATTGCGAGCTGAGGCCGGTCGGGATCAGGCACGGTCTTCGCAAAAGTGGACCCGGGCCCAAGCCCAGAATTTTTTCGGAGCCTATTATGAAGCGCTATCTCGCATCCGCCGTCGTCGTCTCCTTCACGTTCGGAATCGCCGCCATCGCCATCGAGACGCCGCCGGGCGAAGTCCAGACTTCTTTCGAAAGTCAGAACCAGGTAAGCGAGTTCTGTTCGCTGCCGCGAATCCTCGACGTCGCCTCCTCCACGCAGGGTGCGCCCGCGTTCGTTCCGTTTCTCGAGGCGGAGAAGGAAACCGCGAAGAAAATCTGTCGCGCCGACTTCTACGACGATCGCGAATCGACGGCCACGGATCTCGCGGCGGTCACCTGCCCGAAACTGAACAGTACGAACCCGGGCCTGATGATCCACGCGCTCCCGGATGGAATGACCCGCGAGCAGTTCGTGCGAAACGAATGCATCAAGCCGAAGAAGCGCGCCGGGGCCCTGATCGCGAAGTTTAAGCAATCGGTTTCCTGCAGCTACACGCCAGCGATCCTCAGCTATCCGCGAATGGCGCGTATTCTGAAATCCGAAGCGGAACTCCCTTTCACGGCCTATCGCTCGATGGATCGTCTCGAGCATCTCGAGATCGCGACCCTGGCGAAGGATCAGGCCGCCCAGGTGGGAGGCTATGATTCCCTGATTGCGCAGACGTGGCGCGGGCTCTACAGCGCGGTTTCGTCGCCGCGGACCTATGGGACGTCCGCGAAGCGCGCCGCGCTCTTCCGCGACGAGTTTAAGCTCCTTTACGGGGCGCTGGTGCCGGAACTCAGCGGAGATGAGATTTACTGGGACGCGAACGGCAGCGCCGCCGGCGATCGCGTGGCGAACTTCCAGCGTACCGCGAGCTTCGCCATGGTCTCGAATCCGCGGCCCGTGTCGGAGTGGGGCGGTCCTCGTTCCGAGAACGTGGCCACGATCCAGAAACTCGTTCTCCTTCGTGAGATGGGGGACTTGATCGTTCTCGATACCCTGCTGAACCAGCAAGATCGTTTCGGAAATCTCCACTATCGTCCTTATTATGTGAAAGTCGGCTCCGATGGCTCGCTGACCTGGAAGAAGGGCAAGGCGAAACTCGTGAAGAACTCGCAGACGAAAAAAGACGAACTCGTCTGGGATGCGACCGAACTGGCCGCGATGACCGCCCAGGGCTACGCGAACGTGAAGCGGATGCTGATGAACGATAACGACTGCGGAGTGGCCAAAGAAAATAAAATGGCTCGCGCCGGGATTTCCGGGAAAGTGAAACACCTCCATCCGGACACTTACCTGGGCGTGCAGCGGATGGCGGCGCTCGCGAAATGGGTGCAGAAGTCGGATCAGTCGCGCGTGCTCGAAGGACCGCTCGTCGACTATCTGAAGTCCGACCTTCTCTTCACCTATGCGGACGTGAAGAGCGTGGTGGGCAATCTCCATGCGATGGCGAAAGACTTTAAGCAGCGCTGCGCGGACGGAACGCTCTACCTCGACGCGGACGTTGCCCAGTATCTCGGCAAGGTGCCGCCGGTGGACTCCCGGGCCTTCTGCGCGGCGAACTGAGCTATTTCGCCTTCATCGGCAAGCAGATCCGCGCGCGTTCCGCGGCCGTGAGTTCCAGGTCCGCATAGGGCTTGAACTCGCGCATCTGCTTGCGAAGTTTTTCGAAATTCGGATCGCGGTCGTTCCCGTCGGTATTCAGATTCCAGTACTCGATGGCCTGGGCGCCGCTGTATCCGCAGAACTGCCGGAGTGAGTACGCGGAGATCAGTCCGGAAGCATGCCAGCCGTTCCAGCAGTGGTAGTAGACCGGGGATATCGGGGAGCCCGTGGCGCTCTCTTTCACCTTCCGATGGATCAGCTGGAGCATCTCGCGGATGTTCGCTTCCTTGTACGGTCCCATCTGGAGGTAATCGAGTGTATGGTTCTTTCCCGTTCGTCGATCCGTGCAGTTTACTTTCTTCGGCGCATCTGCGTAGCCTTCGGAATACATGTAGACCGCCGTGCTGAATCCTTCGCGACAGAGGTTTTCCAGTCCCTGGATCGGAAGGGGATTGCGGTTCGGGCGTTTGCCGTAGCGATTCGTGGCATTGTTGCCGCCGCCGCGATAAAAGGTATTCGCGAGCACGGAGCGGAAGTTTCTGACTCCGTACAGCGGTTCGTGGCCTTCGCCTCGATTGTCGATCAGCCGCTCATGCGAGGAACGCATTCCATAGCGATCGACCGCCGAGATGTCCGGGCGGGCGGAGTGATCCGTTTCCGTCGCGGGTTCCGCCTTTACGGGCGTTGCCGCGCAGGACGAAAGGGCGAGGACGAGGACGAACGAAGACGCCTGCCAACGGAGACGAGAGGTGTGCCACACCCCTTTATTCTGCGGGACCGCTCCGTCGCTTCAATGACATTGATTTGACATGAACCGCTCCGCGTACGCGACGAGCTCCTCGCGGCGCACCGGTTTGGAGAGAACGCCGTCGCATCCGGCGACGATGCATCGATCGAGGTCCTCTTTCATCGCGTTGGCGGTCAGCGCGAGAATCGGCGCCGTATAGCCGTTTTTGCGCAGCGACTGAGTCGCCGAGTATCCGTCCATGAGCGGCATCTGGATATCCATGAAGATCAAATCATAACGAGAACGTAATCCTTCGCGGACCGCTTCTTCGCCATTATTCGCCAGAAAAACCTGCGCCCCCTCCTTTTCGAGGAAGAGTTTCACGAGGAGCTGGTTATCGGAACAGTCGTCGACGACCAGAATGCGGTTGCCCCGAAGTCTTTCGGCGGAGGGGTTCACCGTCCGGGGGGCCGTTTCGCGGAATTTCGCCGTCCGCGCGCCCGGCTGGTAGCGTATCGAGATTCGAAAAATGCTGCCGACCCCGACTTTGCTCGACTCGAGAACGAGATCGCCGCCCAGCAGTTGCGCGAGCTGCCGCGAAATCGTCAGCCCTAGTCCCGTACCGCTGTAACCCTTCTGGAAGGACTGGTCGATTTGGCTGAATCGATGGAATAGTTTTTCGCGATCTTCGTCGGCGATGCCGATGCCGGTGTCGCGAACGCGAAATACGAGCAGGCCGTTTTCGAGTCCGTAACGGACTTCGACGTCGCCGTCGGTGGTGAACTTAATGGCATTTCCGATCACGTTCAGCAGGATCTGTTTGAGCCGGATACCGTCCGTCACGAGGAGGTCCGGAACCGGGCCATCCGCGACGAAGCGAAGATCGACTCCCTGGTGGTCCGCCCGCAGCGCGAGGAGCGATTTAAAATCGGCAATGAGCGTGTCCAGGGAGATCTCGGTCGCTCGGATTTCGAGTTTTCCCGACTCGATCTTCGCGAGGTCGAGGATGTCGTTCAGAATCGCGGCCAGGTTTTCTCCCGTGCGCTCGACGATCGAGAGAAACTGCGCGCGATCCGAAGTCGTGATCTGCGGGTTCTTCAGGAGATCGACGAAACCGAGAATCGCGGTGAGCGGAGTGCGAAGCTCGTGGCTGATGTTCGCGAGGAACAGGCTCTTGATCTCATTCGCGCGTTCCGCCGCGATCCTTTGCTCCTCGGCCCTCTGTGTCGCATTCTGGAGTTCCAGGGTCTTGCGCGCCACCTGGGCCCGCAGGGAGAAAACCCAGAAAACCGCCAGAAGCGCGATCCCCGCGAGAACGAGGAGAATACGGCGGATGGCGGTGCCGTAGGGGCCCCATTCGTGCAATTCGTTCCGGAGCACGAAGGCGTCGAACTGGGCGTCCTTCGGAATTTGGCCGAGACGCCGGTAGATATCGATGATTCGATCCCACCGCCATTGGTTCGAGTATCCGATTTCGATAAGATCGGGCTCGATGAGCTTTCTCATTTCCGCGGCCTCGATGCGAAGAAGCGCTTCGGTGATGCCGCGCTCTTTCACGCCCGGCAGCGCCGCGATGTACTGGATCATCTCCTCCGTATTTTCGAGGGCATAGTGCCAGCCTTGGAGCGAGGTCTCGACGAATTTTCGAGTCGTCGTCGGATCGACTAGCATGGTGCTTTCGGAGGTGAAGAGGACATCCCCGTAGAAATCCATCCCGTAGTCCGTCGGGTTCAAGACCCGAATCTCGTGCCCGAGCTGCCGGAATCGCGGCACTTCGGTCGTGAGGTAAACCGAGAGCGCGTCGAGTCGTCCTTCGATCAGGTCCTTGATGTTCCAGCTATGGTTCACCCATTCGACCCGGTCGGGAGAAATACCGTTGGCGAGCATCATCCCTCGGTAGGCGGGATCGGTCATCTGCCGAGCCTCGCGCACGCCGACTCGCTTTCCGACGAGGTCCGAGGGTTTGCGGATCCCGGAACTTTCGAGCGCGATCAGCACGGCAGGGGAGTGCTGGAAAATCGGGGTCAGGGCGACGATCGGTTTCCCCAGTCCGCGTTCGCCCACGAGATTGGCGTTCCCGATGCCGAAACGTCCCGGCTTTTCCAGGATGAAGTCGACTTCGTAAGCCGCGGGACGCCCTTCGACGATCTTCACGTCGATTCCCGCGTTTCGATAGAACCCCTGCTTTTCGGCCGCGTAGTAACCCGCGAACTGGAACTGATGGTAGTACCGAAGGTAGAGATTCACGGGGAGCGGGGTCCCCGTGAATCTCGCACCCGAAGCGTGCGCCGATTCCGCCGAAAGAAAGGACGAAACGAAGGTTAGACCTAGGAAAATGGCTAAAGGGTGGCGCCGTAGGTTCACTGCCCCCAGCCTAGCAGACCATTCGGTGAGTTTCCTCAAGGTTTGATGTTGCGGCGCGTATAGGGCGCGTATACAGTGCCCGCATGATTACGGTCGCCGGAGTGAGCCTGAGTTATGGAAGCCACCGCCTTTTCGAGGACGTGAACGTCAAGTTCGTGCCCGGAAATTGTTACGGACTCATCGGCGCGAATGGCGCGGGGAAGTCGACGTTTCTGAAGATCTTGTCGGGCGAGAATACCTCCTATAAGGGCACGGTCACGATCACTCCGGGTGAACGGATGTCCTTCCTCCGTCAGGACCATTTTACTTTCGACGACGTCCAGGTGCTGAAGACCGTCATCATGGGCGAGCCGCGCCTGATGGCGATCATCGCCGAGAAGGATGCGCTCTATGCGAAGGCCGATTTTTCGGAAAAGGACGGTGACCGAGCGGGCGAGCTCGAAGCGCAGTTCGCCGAACTGAACGGCTGGGAGGCGGAAAGCGACGCCGCCGTTTTGCTCGCGGGACTGGGAATCGGAACCGAGCTTCACGAGAAGAAGATGGCCGAGCTTCGCGATACCGATAAGCTGAAGGTTCTCCTCGCGCAGGCGCTCTTCGGAAAGCCCGACATCCTTCTGCTCGACGAACCCACCAACCATCTGGACGTGACCGCGATTCGGTGGCTCGAGAATTTTCTTCTCGAATTCGACAAGACCCTGATCGTGGTTTCCCACGATCGCCATTTCCTGAACCAGGTTTGCACGCATATGGCCGACATCGACTTCGGCCGGATCCAGCTCTTCACCGGAAACTACGATTTCTGGTACGAATCGAGTCAGCTCGCGCTGAAGCAGATGCAGGAGAAAAAGAAAAAGACCGAGGACAAGGCGGAGGAGCTCAAGGCCTTCATCGCGCGTTTCAGCGCGAACGCCTCGAAGTCCCGGCAAGCCACGTCTCGTCGTCGCCAGCTCGAGAAGCTCACCCTGGACGACATCAAACCGTCTTCGCGCAAGTATCCGTTCGTCTCGTTCAAGGCCGAGCGCGAAGCCGGCGACCAGATCCTTCGGGTCGAGAATCTTTCGAAGTCGGTAAACGGCGTGAAAGTCCTGGACCGGACGAGCTTCACTCTCCGGAAAGGCGACAAGGCCGTCTTCGTCGGCGACACGGAGCTCGCGGTCACGACGCTTTTCCAGATCCTGATGGGGGAGACGAAAGCGGACAGCGGAGACTTCAAGTGGGGCGTCACGACCTCGCGAACGTATTTTCCGAAGGACAACGCCGCTTTCTTCGACGGCGTCGATCTGAACCTGATCGACTGGCTACGGCAGTTTTCGCCCGACCAGAACGAAAACTTCGTGCGCGGGTATCTCGGCCGGATGCTTTTTTCCGGCGAGGAAGCCACGAAGAAGACGAAGGTCCTCTCCGGAGGGGAGCGCGTCAGGTGCATGCTTGCGCGGATGATGCTGGTCGATGCCAACGTCCTTATTCTGGACGGCCCGACGAATCACCTGGACCTCGAGTCGATCCAGGCGGTGAACAACGCACTGACCAAGTTCGGCGGGAACGTCCTGTTCTCATCGCACGACCAACAGTTCATCGAAACGGTCGCGAACCGGGTGATCGAGGTGGGAAGCCGCGGCGTCCGCGATTTCGATCAGCCCTATCAGGAATATCTCGAATCGAATCAGAATCGCCGCCCGGCTACTTTCGGTACATAAAATCGTCGTAGTCCGATTCCATCGGCCGCGGCAAGGTGCGGAATCCCGTATGGGTGAACCCCGTCCCGAGGTCTCCGGAGGTGTGAATGTCGCGGGCACCTGAGTCTTCGAGAATCCCTTTCGCTTTCCGTGACCATTCGCGATCGTCGACATGGACCGAGACCATCACTCCGCCGTCGCGAATGATCTCCTCGTACCTTCGGGCTTCGTATTCGGGAATGCCGAGCCCGATCAGTGCGCCCGTGATTCCGCCGACCGCTCCACCCACGCCGGCCCCTGCGAGCGCCCCCATGATCGGCCCCGCGGCGAGCATCGGTCCGAGACCGGGAATCGCCAGCGAACCGATTCCCGCCAACCAGCCGAGTCCGCCCCCGACGAGCGCCCCCCCGGTGACGCCGGCGGCGATTCCTTCCGGAGCCTTGGTCGAATCGAGATGCGCGTAGCGGGCGGCGAAGCCTCGGGCCGGCATCAGCACCGAGATGTCTTCGTTCCGGAATCCCGCGCCTTTCAGCCGATCGACCGCGGCGTCGGCTTCCCGGCTTCCATCGAGGATTCCGAACACGGAACGAGTGGCTTGGCGCAGCTTATTCGCCACGGGTCACCCGGAGCTGATTTTTCACCGTATGGGTTCCCGCAACTTCTTTGGCGATGGATTCGATGCGAATGCGTTCCGCTTCGGTCGTGACGGGGCCGCGGAGGGTGACGATTCCCCTCAGGGTCACGATCTTCACGTTTTTTGCGTAGGGGGAAAGCGTCGCTTCCGACTGGAGCTCTTCGCGGATCATCCGGGTGATTTCCCGATCGCGAGTTCTCACGTTCGCCGTGATTCGATCGGTCGTGCCCCGGTCGGACGTGCGGGCATCGGCGCCGCGGTCCACCCGGGCTCGGTCTTGCGCTCGATCTTGGGTGCGGTCGCGGACCTTGTCGCCGCCGACGGGCTGGGGGAGGAGGGCCGCGGATTGCTGAGTCGTGATGACTTCCTTCGCGAACACCGGTTCGGAAGGCCGAAACACGGGTATGAGGAGGAGGCCGCCGAGAACGATCGCTGGAAAACGTCGATACTGCATATGGATCCCTTTCCGAGTGGGTTAAGTGGGGAGAAAGTCTCAGGCGAAAGACGCGCCGTATTCCGGACAATTTCCGAGAAGCATCATCGACCAACCCATGGCTTTCGCGGTCTTCGGCATTCGCTTCGGTTCGCCGATTTCCCGATCGAGTTCTTTCGGATCCACGCGCTCCACTTCCTTTTCGTTCGGAAGTTCGCGATCATCCGAGGTCGTCTCTTTTTCGTGTTTCACTCGTTCCGCGACGACCCTGCGCGAGGAATCGAAATCCGCGTCCGAAAAAGATTCATGGAACGGATGCGGATATGAAAAACGGAGTTCGCCAAATTTTTGCCCCAAATCTCTTTGTACTGCCATAGAACCTCCCTGTTCTTAATGACTTAAGAAGCAATTTCGGGGCCGCGAATTCTGGGGAATTTGCGCGGGAGCGAAAGCTAAATGCGCCGTGAAAACGCGCCAATGGCCGCTCGCCGGCTAACCTATGAAAAATCTGACCGCGGTTAGCGCATGCGCGTGGGAAAAATGGGACGAGGCGGATGGTCTTGGATTTGCTCCATCTTTCACCGACAGGAAGGAGATTTCATGACGAACGAAAAAAATTTTAATCAGGATCGCTCCGAGAAGATCCCGCGCAAGGAAAAAACCCCGCTGAAAAAAGAAGTGGGACGATGGGAGAGCGAGGGCGGTCAGCCCCTGCCTCCCGAGAAGGAACGCCCCCGAACGGATCAGGATCCGAACGAAGGTCTGAATCAGGACCGGAAAAATCCGATGCGCTTTGGTCGTGACCGCCATTAACCGAAACAAAGATTCGACGTCTTAATATCCGGAGGAGTCGCCGACGGCGCCGCCGCCGACTTCGATCTCCACTAAACCTTCTCCGGGTTAGAAACCCGGAGAACCGCACGCAGGGCCGATTCCTCTCGGATTTTTCGGGAAGATCGGCCCTTCGCGTTTCCTGGGCCCGATCCTTCTTCTTCCTTCGCCCACGCGTTCCGCCGAGCCAGGTAGTACTCGCCAAAGGTGTCCTCGAAAATCGCCTGCCGCATCTCGTGCATGATTCGGTGGTAGAAGGAAAGATTGTGGATGCTGATGAGCTGCCATCCGAGCGTCTCTTCGGTCTTGGTCAGATGGTGGAGATAGGCACGCGTGTACTTCGCGCATGTCGAGCAGGGACAATCCAGGTCGATCGGGTCTTCGACGAATTTATAAGCGCTCCTCCGAAGCTGGACCTTCCCGCCCGTGGTGTACGCCGTTCCGCGTTTCGCCAGCGCCGAGGGGAGGATGCAGTCGAAGAGATCGACGCCGCGATGGACGGCCTCGAGGAGATCGATGGGCGTGCCGACTCCCATAAGGTAGCGGGGGAAGGCTCGCGGCAGAAGTCGGGTCGTGATTTCGGTGAAATCCTCGCGCTCCGCCTTCGTTTCGCCGACCGCGAGGCCGCCGATGGCAAAGCCGTCGAATGGGAGCGAAGTGATCGCTTCCACGCTGCGGGCGCGTAGATCCGGAAAAACGGCGCCCTGGATAATTCCGAAGAGGGACTGGGGCGAATCCCCGCGCGCGAGAAGGCTTCGCTTCGCCCATCGATGGGTGAGCTCCATCGCGGCTTCGGCGTCCGCGTGGGGAGAAGTCGAAGGGATGCACTGGTCGAGGACCATCATCACGTCGCTGCCGATCGCCTTCTGCATCTCGATACTGCTCTCGGGCGAAAGCAGATGCATCTTCCCGTCGACATAACTCTGGAAACGCGCGCCTTCTTCGCGCATCGAACGCGAGTGGGGCAGGGAAAAAATCTGGAATCCGCCCGAATCGGTCAGGACCGGCCCATCCCAGTTCATGAATCGATGGATGCCGCCGAAGTGGCGAAATACCTCGGGGCCGGGCCGGAGGAGAAGGTGGTAGGTATTCGCCAGGAGCATCCGCGCGCCGACGGTTCGCAGGGTTTCGACGGAAAGTCCCTTCACGGTCGCCTGCGTTCCGACGGGCATGAAGATCGGGGTCCGCATCTCTCCGTGGAGCGTGGTGAAACGCGCGGCGCGCGCCTGACTTCCGCTTGCCTCCGCTTCGACCTGGAAATCGAGTCGACTGGTATGCGTGCTCATACCGCTCCGGAAAGTTCGCGCAGCTGGCCGCGCGATGCGAAGCTGACTTGTTTTTCGACCATGCGGTCGAAAACGGTCAGCAGGATTCCGGGATCGACCTGCGGATCGAGGATCTCGATCAGGCGATGCGTCGCTTCGATGGTCGAAAGGCAGAATCGGCTGGGTTGTTTTCGGACGCGGTAATTCGACGGTCGTGAAGGCTGGAAGGAGACCCTAGGCAGGGTCCCGAGCCGCGCGCTCTTGCGTAACATTCCTTTCGCCTGGGCCCAGGTCCCGTCGATGACGAATACGATCAGTTTCCGCCTACCGAGTCCGAGCGCCGGCGAAGCGAGGGGATCGTGCCCGAGGCGATCGACTTCGATCGCGGTCGGTCCGGGAAAAAGGACGTGACAGGCATTCGCCGGGTCGTCGAGCAGGGCGTCGACTTCCGGATGCCCGTCGAATTCAACGCCCGCGATCAGTCGCGAGTTCGCGATGCAGAGATGGGTCATCCGGGCCGTCCCGATGCTATTCTTCCGCTCTTTCGGGTGCTGGAGCAGGACGATCCCGAACCGAGGGGAAAAAGGGGCGATGAGGGCGCAAGTACAGACCGAGGTCGCACGGAGACAGCGATAACATTGGTCGCGATAGATGGCTTCAGACAGGTGCGTCATGGGGCTTGGCGGCGAGCATGCCCTGACCACGCGCCGATGACAACTCCTGGAAATTGGCTTAGGGTGCCTGCATGACCCTCGCCCGCGAAAATGAAGTCAAGGACCTGAAAATATTAGCGGATTTGATGGACTCGAAGTTCCGCCTTCCGCTCGGCATTCGCGTGGGATTCGACGGAATTTTAGGTTTTATCCCGGTGATCGGGGGACTGCTGACCACGGGCGTTTCGGGTTACATCGTCGCCCGGGCGGCCATGCTCCAGGTTTCGATTCCCGTTCTCCTGCGGATGCTCGTGAACATCATGATCGACAACGCGATCTCGATCATTCCGATTCTCGGCTGGTTCGGTGATTTCGTATGGAAATCGAACAATAAAAATCTCGCCCTGATCGAAGCCCATGCCCTCCGACCGGAGCGGACGACGAAACACGCGCAAATCCTCCTGGTCTCTATCGTCGCGATCCTCTTCATCACGACGTTTACGCTCGCGTTCCTCGCCGCCGCCGCGGCCTGGTGGGCGCTGAACTTCGTGATCAGTTCTTTTAACGACGGATCTTTCTAGTTCGATCCCGTTCCTGGACGAGCTGGCTCGCCACGCTCAGCGCGATTTCGGCCGGGTCGTTCGAGCCGAACTCGAGCCCGATCGGACAATGGAATTCCGCGAGACGCATTCCAAACCCCGTCCGACCTTCGCCGAAAGTTTTCAGCTCGTTTCGCAGCTTGAGCGCCTTCACGTCGCTCCCCATGCAGCCCACATACGCGGGGAATTCGGTCCGGGAAAAAATCGCCTTCAGAACCGGCAGATCCGATGCATGTCCCCGAGTCATGACGACGCAGAACTCGTCTCCCCGGAGTTTTTCGACGTAGTCGACGGGTTCGGCGACGAGGACGGGGCGAAGCTTCGGGCTTTTCGGCAGCCGATCGAGCCACTCCGGGCGGTTATCGACGAAGGTCGCGCGACAGGCGAGCGTTTCGAGCACGCGGGCCAGGGCCTGGGCGACGTGCCCCGCGCCGAAGACCACGATGGGCCAGGCCGTCGGTCGATGGCGCTCGAACAGAATAGTCACTTCCCCGCCGCAGGTCATCCCGATGTCGCGTTGGAGATTCCAGGTGTGGAGTTCGTTCGGGGGGGATTCGCCCGCGAGGATGCGGTGCGATTCCCGAATACAATGCGCTTCGATCTTGCCGCCGCCGACTGTCCCGAACCGAAGTCCGTCGCCCGCGATGATGGCCTTCGCACCGGGATCCTGGGGAGCGTGTCCCCGGGTTCCGACGAGCGTGACGACGACGAAGTCGCTTCCCGCGCGGTCGAGCTCGGCGGCGGTCTCCCAGAAGCCGGTCATTTCGCGGAATCCCAGCGCGCGAATTTCTCGGGCTCGAGCGCCCGGAGGATCACTTCCTGGGTCGCGGGGAGCTCGATCTGCGGATATCGGTCGCGGTAGATCGGAAGCGAGGCGATCGCATCCGTAATCGCGGTCCAAACCGAAATTCCGAGCAGCAGGGGCGGCTCGCCGACGGCTTTCGTCCCGCGCACGTTCGCGTAGTTTTCCTCGTTCTCCAGCAGCCGAATCTTAAAGATCCGTGGCGTGTCCTGGGCGCTGGGGATCTTGTAGGTGCTCGGCGAGTGGGAAAGGAGCAGACCCTTCTCGTCGTAAAAAAGTTTCTCGGTCGTGACCCAGCCCATTCCCTGGACGAAGCCTCCGGAGACCTGTCCCTCGTCGAGCGCCGAATTCACGGGCCTTCCCAGGTCCATGAGGATCTCGCTTCGCAGGACTTTTACTTCCCCGGTATCGCGTTCGATCGCGACTTCGGAAACGGCCGCGCCCTGGGTAAAATAGAGAAAGGCGTCACCCTGGCCGAAAAGTTTGTCGAAGGATAGGCCGGGGATGCGGTAGTGCGCGTAGTCCGAGATCGAAATACGATTCAGATAGGCCTCGTTGATCAGTTCCTCGAAATGGATCCAGTGGTCCGGCGCGTTCGTGCGGAATACTTTTCCTTCGCGAAAAGCGATGCCATGGAACTCGGCGATTCCCGTCGGCCATTCGGCGCCTTCGTTCGGATCGTTCGTCGTGCGGTCGGGGCCCCGCAGCTCGATCTCCTTCTCGGTGCCGAGTCCCGCCGTATGGCGTGCCCAGCGCGGTTCGGGAAGATCGAGCAGCCGGTCCGCGAGATCGGAGAGTCGAGATTTGATTTTCCGGCAGGCGAGGATCGCCGCCGCGCCGTTTAGATCCGTACCGCTCGAGGCGGCGGTGGGCGAAGTATTCGCGTTTTTATCCGTGGAGGTCGCCATGATGCGGACTTGGCTCCGGGGAAGTCCGAGCTCGCTTGCCACCAGTTCCGCGATCCGGGAGTTCACCCCTTGGCCCATTTCGGTCGCGCCGGTCGAGACCTGGAGCGTTCCGTCGCGATGGATGTGGACGAGCGCGTTCGCCTGGTTCAGAAATCGCGTCGTGAAGGAAATCCCGAATTTCACCGGGGTCAGCGATAGTCCGTACAGGCGGCCGCCCCGGGGTAGCGCGAGAGTTCTTTCGTTTTCCCGTCGGATGCGCTCCCGCGCGGCCGCGTATCCCGAATCCCGTTCGAGATCGTGGAGGAGTCGGGGAAGACAGTTATTCTTCACCTTTTGCCCGTACGGGGTCACGTCCGCGGTTTCGCTATCGGGTCGTCCGGGAACGAGTTTGCGATCGGAATAGACATTCCGCTTGCGGACTTCGAGCGGATCCATTTCCAGCCGATGCGCGACTTCTTCGATGATCTTCTCGATCATCGCCACGCCCTTCGGACCGCCGAAACCGCGAAACGCGGTATGTGGGTGGTGATTCGTGCGACAGACCTGCCCCGTCACGCGAAAGTGGGGGATGTAGTACGCGTTGTCCGAGTGGAGCATGGCGCGTTCCATGATCGAGGTCGAGAGATCGGCGTAAGCTCCGGAGTCGGAATAGAGTTTCGCATCGACGGCATGGATGCGCCCGTCGTCGTCGAATCCAACGCGGTAACGATTCTGGAACGGGTTTCGTTTCCCGGTCATGATCATGTCGTCGTCTTTCGTCAGGACGAGCCGGGCCGGACGATTCAGCTTGCGCGCGGCGAGCGCGGCGTAGGCGGCGAAAGGGGCCGCCTGCGATTCCTTTCCGCCGAATCCACCCCCCATTCGTTTCACGATGCAGACCACGTCCTTCGCGTCGATGCCGAGGCCGTGCGCGACGACGTGCTGGACTTCGGTCGGATGCTGGGCGGAGGAGTGGACTTCGACCTGCCCGTCTTCCTGGGGATAGACGACGCAGGCTTGGCTTTCGAGATAGAAATGATCCTGACCGCGAATCACGATCTCGCCCTCGAGCCGGTGTTTCGAGCCGGCGAGCGCGGCTTCGACGTCGCCCCGGGCGATGAAACGTTCTTTCGCCGTGAACGATCCCGCGGCGATCGCGTCGCGGATGGAAAGAATGGGTTTCAGAACCTCGTAATCGACTTCGATCAGGTTCCGGGCTTCGCGCGCGGCGAACCGGTTCTCGGCGGCGATAATGGCGACGCATTCGCCGACGAAGTTCACCGTATCGGTCGCGAGCAGGGGCTGGTCCTTGAAGATCGTGCCCCAGAGATTCAGATGGAAGTCCGCGCCCGTATAGATTCCGAGGACGCCCGGAACCCTTAGCGCGCGATCGATGCGGATTTTTCGGATGCGAGCATGGGCATGGGGGGAGTAGAGGACATCGACATCGACTTCGCCGCGCAGGCGCGCGCGGTCGTCGATGTATTCGCTGCGTCCGGCGACGTGGGTCGCTGCGGAGTCCAGGGGAAGCCGACTCATCTCGCGCTCCCGGGGCCTTGCTCGGCGAGAAACTTCCGGAACAAGTTCTCGACGAGGAGTCGCCGAAAGGAGGAGGTTCCGCGGAGATCCGAAAGGGGAGCGATCGAGGCCTGTAGAATTTCGACGACCGACTCGCGCGAGGCCGCGAAAGCATCGACCTCCAGCGAAAGTTTTCGCAGCGCCGATTCGGCGGCCGGAATCCGGATCGGCGTGGCCGCGACTCCGCCGAGCGCGAGCCAGGCGTTCTTCACCTTCGTGCGGCTCCGATTGGCCCACTCCACGCGAAAAGCGGCGTTCACGGCGGAGATGTCGAGGTCCTTCCGCTGCGAAGTTTTATACAGGGCCAGGGCCTCCGATTTAGCCGGAATGTCGAATTCGATCGCCGCGATCAGTTCGCCCGGACGGAGCGCGGTCTTTCGGTATCCGAGGTAGAATTTCTCGAGCGGCACGTCTCGTTTCGACGTCGGGCCGACGACCTTAACGACCGCGTTCGCGACGAGGAGGAACGGCGGCGTGTCGCCGATCGGAGAACCGTTCGCGACGTTTCCGATGAGGGTGGCCGAATTCTTAATCTGGGGGGAGGCGAAGAGGTCGAGGAAACGGGCGAATTCAGGCACCGTCTTTTTCATCGCTTCGCGAAGTTCGGTCAGCGTCACGCGGGCCCCGACGGAGATCCGACTCTTTTTCGCAGGCCGAATGGCGTAGAGCTCTTCGATGAGATGCAGACTCACGATTCGCCGGAGCCGAAGTTTTCCCTTATTCACCGCGACTCCGAGATCGGTCGCCGCGGCGGTCAGGCGCGCGTCGGGGTATCGGCGCAGGTACTGCGCGGCTTCCTTGAGCGTTCGCGGCGCGAAGAGGGAAAATTCTTCGGACTCGATCGAGAGCGGGATCTTTCGTATGCGCGCGAGGTCGGCCGTTTGGGCGCGGGTCGAGTAGCGGGCGGCGAGGGGCCGGCATTTTTTCAGGTCGATGGAAACGGCCGCATCGAGGATGGGCTGGTAACCGGTGCAGCGACAGAGATTTCCGGTGAACGCGTTTTTCGCATCCTGGATGGAGCAGGATTTCTGCTGGGTGCAGAGTTTCTTCTCGATCAGACCGGTCATCGCGATGACGAATCCGGGCGTGCAGAATCCGCACTGGCTGCCGTGCGACTCGATCATCGCCGCCTGGGCGGGGGCGAGTTGCTCGTTCTCGGCGAGAGCCTCGACGGTCAGCAGGCTTGAGCCGTCGAGCTGCCCGACGGTGACGATGCACGAATTAATCGGGCGATACGCCTGCTTCGCGCGCCGATTCCCGGGAACCTCGAAACGGTGGAGGACCGAGCAGGCGCCGCAGTCGCCCTCGGCGCAGACGACCTTCGTCCCGGTGAGTCCGCGTTCATACCGCAGATAATCCGAGAGCATCAGCCCCGCTTGGCTTTGCGTAACGGCATGACGGATTCCGTTGAGATAAAAGACGGCTTCGCTTCGCCGTCCGCGTTTTTCCGTGGTTTTCTGCGTCATGACTAAGTGCGAGGTTCCATTAAATTTACCGGTTCTGTCAAGAATCGATGCCCATTTCGGGGCGATTTGGGCGGGTTTAGATGGAACAGGAATCGCACTCTTCAAGCTGAGAATAGGAGACACTTCCGCATGAAAGAAAAACATTGGGTCGGCTTCGCCTGGGCGCTCACGGGAGCGACTCTGGTGGTCGGCGCCGTCCAGACGGAACGCACGGGAGTCCGTTACGCGGTAGCGCAGGCAAATGCGCCCGCCGCCAGCGCGCCCGCAGGAACGATGAATCCTGGAACTCAGCCTCCCGCGGGTGCGATGAATACCCGCCCGACGACTCCGCAGCAGCCCGCGGCGGGAACGATTCTGAATTCGAATCCACCCCAGCAGTCCGCGGGAAATCTGAATATGAATCCCGGCCAACGGCCGGCGGGAATGCCGGCGACCCGTGTCGGGCCGACGAACGTCGTCCCTAGTCCACGGCCTTCCGAAGGATTTCCCACCCGCTCGTTTTAATTTTCCACATCACGAAAGGATGAACCATGCCCCAAATCTACGACCTGCTGAAAAAGGATCATGAAAAGACGAAGGAACTTCTCGAAGATCTGGTCTCGCTCGACGCCGAAGATATCGAGGCGCGGGATGAGCTGATCCAGGACATTCGAGACGATCTCATTCCGCATGCGCGAGCCGAAGAGGCCGTGTTCTATAATTCGCTTCGCAGTCTGACCGATCAGACCGACGTCGTGATGCATGGATATAAAGAACATGCCGAAGCCGAGACGATCCTACGCACCCTCCAGCTTCTCGATAAAGTCGGGGCGGACTGGAAGAAGGTGGCCGAGAAACTGAAAGATTCGATCGAACACCACATCGAGGAGGAGGAGAGCAAAATCTTCGCGCTCGGGCGAAAAGTTCTGAACGACGAAGAGGCCACCGCGATCGGCTTCGCTTTCGAGCGTATGAAGCCGGAAGTTCGTGAGGAAGGATTCGTAAAGAATACGGTCGATCTCGTCGCGAATCTGCTGCCGCCTCGGGTGAAGTCGGCGCTCGGGGGAAAACCTCCGGAAGTGGCTCGGTAATCGCCGGGCCCTGTATTCCGCCACCGCCGCGCTGCGCTAGAACGGGAAGAGGCTGAATTTACCCTTATTCGCATTGACTCTAAGGTCGCATGTGATTAGTTAGTCCCTCGCCGTTAAAAAGCGACGTTCTGGCGCGAGGTGGAGCAGCCCGGTAGCTCGTTGGGCTCATAACCCAAAGGTCGTTGGTTCAAATCCAGCCCTCGCAACCAAAATTAGGAAGGGGTTCGGCTCAAAAGGCTGAACCCCTTTCTGCTTCATAAACAACTCATCAAAAACAAACCAAAAGACCGATAATCACGCGGAAAACACGAAAAGGTGTTCGAGTTTTTCTGATTTTCTGAGGTCACTGGAAGTCGCTTGAAAGACATCTACGTGGATGCCCATTGGATGCCCGCGGATGCCCGACGAGTCTTTCTCATCAAAACTTGGATGCCTGAAAATGCGGGCATCCAAGCAGCTTACAAAATCCCGATTTTAAAGAGCATTTTCTCATCTCGCTAGGATGGGGCGCTGCCCCGTCCTAGCGGATTTACTCTTAAAACCTAGCGCTCAAATTTCAGAGCGCTAACGAAAGGATCATCCGATGAACTTCGATAAATTGACCGCCGCTATAGTTGGAATCGTCATACTCGCGGCATCTACGGGACAACTTCCAAAATTGATCTTTGCCGTTCGTAAGGCACAGATTCAACTCATCCAGGAAACTAAAGCCTCGAAATGGGGGCAAGTCCCGCTGCTTCCAGCAAGTCGCTAGATTCGACTATTGTGGCGTTTTTGCTGTAGCCTCGGCGTTTCATTTTCCTGAAATGGCGATCACGATATTATCATCGCGCAAATCGATTGAGCTGATGGGCATTGCATCGCTCATCGCAAAAGCCGCTACAGATGAAAGCGGCCTACTCGACCTTAGAAGACGCGCGAACGCCTGTTACTTACCCAAACGCTGAATGGGTACTACGGCGGATTATTGTGGGTACACTCGTTTGATCGGGGCAAAAATCCCAATCAACATAACACAACATAACAACCGTGCCGCTCTACCAGTTCTAAACGGTTATAGGGATCTTAATCCCAAGTATTTCCGAATACAGAACTCTGCTCCCTTGACTCTATAGTCTACTATAGGGTGTAAAATTTATCTATGAGCATGCTCACTATTGGAAAGATCGCAAAACAGACGAGCGTAAGCGTCCAAACGCTTCGCTACTATGAGCAAAGAGGCATCCTTAAGCCCGATGCTAAGAGAGATTCTGGCTATAGGCTCTATAACGAGGAAGCCGTGAAGGTCGTCCGTTTCATCAAGCACGCCCAAGAACTTGGGTTTTCGCTTGATGAAATTCACGAACTTCTAAAGCTTAAGGCAGATCGTGAATCAAAGTGCGAAAGCGTTCAGTCGAAAGCTCTAAAACATTTAGCTGACGTGAAAGAAAAAATCGCACGGCTCGTGCGCATAAAAGAAGTCCTGAACGATCTCGTTGTTCAGTGCCGAAAGCGTAAGACAAACGCCGAGTGCCCTCTTCTTGAATGTTTGGGCGAAGAAGGAGTTAAGAAGTGAAAAAAGAGGAACCAATGACCCAAAAAGAAGAATTTGTGACGGGGCCGCAAAAGAACTCGAAAAAGTTTAATGGCGGCTCAAGCTATCCGGCTAAAACGCAAAGAGCATTTGTAATTAGTAGCGTAATTAGCGCGTTCTTGGCGTCGATTTGTTGCATCGGACCTGTGGTCTTTGCTCTTCTCGGCATATCGGGCATGGCATTCATTGAGAGGTTCGAGCCCTATAGACCTATTTTTATCGTGCTTGCTGCCACCCTTTTAGGTCTGGGATTTTATTTTGCTTATAGAAAGAAACCAGCCGGCGAGTGCGATGAAGATGCTTACTGCGCAAACCCTAAAGCAGACCGAGTCAATAAATTCGTCTTGTGGATTGCAGCTACACTTGTCGCGTTCTTTATTTTCTTTCCAGGAATCATCGAAAAAATATCAGGCTATTAAGGAATCAATATGAAACTCTTTTCACTCCCGCTTGTTTCTACTGCTCTCTCAATCGCTGCGTGCTGCTGTAGCGGTCCTTCGGCGCGTTTCACTTCAGTACTCGCCGCAGAAAAAACTGTCCAGGCTGAGACAGTGGAAAGAACACTTTTCATTAAAGGCATGACCTGTAGTGGATGCGTCTTTGGCGTGAAGAGCGCGCTCGAACGTGCCGGGATTTCAAAGGACCAAATTATTGAGGTCGATTACAAAAAGCCGGACCGGGAAAATAAGATCGGGCACGCGAAGCTCAAGCTTTCCGCTTCTCAATATAAGACGGGTGAGACGGATTGCAGAATCATAAAAGAAATTAAGAAAAACCCGGGTTACGTCGCGTATTGGGATGCCTCCAATACCGACCCTTGCAACCTTAAGTAAGCGCAAAAACGCTCGGAGTAAGAGAGTTATGAAATGCTGTGACTCCAGAAAAAAAGATTTTGATCTACTGATCATTGGCAGTGGTTCCGCCGCATTTGCCGCCGCTATCAAGGCGACGGAGCTTGGGAAAAGTGTCGGAATGATCGAGAAAGGCACTTTGGGAGGAACCTGCGTAAACGTAGGTTGCGTACCTTCAAAGACCCTAATCCGAGCAGCTGAAACCAAACACCGAATCGAAACAAGTCGATTCGAGGGCATCCTGCCTGGCCGAGCGGAAGTCCATTTTGAAGAAGTTATTGCGGCAAAGAACAGGCTTGTGAGTGAGCTTCGGGAGGCGAAATATCAGTCAGTCCTCAGGGAGAATAGCTTGATCTCCCTAATCCAAGGCGAAGCAAGGTTTATCGATCAAAAGACGATTGAAGTCGCTGCCCGAAAACTAACAGCCGAGAAGTTTCTCATCTGCACTGGAAGTTCTGAATATGTTCCTCCAATCCCCGGGCTCAAAGAGTCAGGGTATCTAACAAGCACCACTGCTTTTGAATTGGAGCGATTTCCAAAATCTCTAGCTATTTTAGGCGGCGGGTACATTGCGCTTGAAACTGCGCAAATGTTTCGGCGTTTAGGTTCGGAAGTAACGCTCATTCAAAGAAGCAAAATTCTCTCGCATGAAGACGATGACGTTAGTAGCTGGATGATGCAATATTTGACCGATGAGGGAATTCGAATACTAGGGCAGACTGAGGTCCGAGAAGTAAAAAAGAGCCGTACTGGTGTAAAGCTATCTCTATTCGGCGAAGGTCGCGATTCGACTCTGGACGTGGAACATCTTCTCGTGGCCACCGGAAGAAGGGCTAATACCGCAGGTCTTAACCTATTGGCTGCGGGTGTGGCGTTTACAGAAACCGGGTCAATCATGATTAACGAATTCTGCCAGACCACACAGGAGTCGATTTACGCTGCCGGCGACGTAACGCCCTCTCCACCCCTAGTATATGTCGCGGCTTACGAGGGAAATCTTGCCGCTGAAAATGCGTTTAAGGGGAATCAACGCAAAGCGGACTACACCGTCGTACCTTGGGTTATTTTCTCAGACCCGCAGGTTGCAGGAGTGGGACTCAATGAACGTGGAGCGGTCGCGAACGGGATTGAGTACGACTCGTCATTTGTAGAAATGAATCATGTTCCGCGCGCCATTGCTGCGCGCGATACCAGGGGTTTCATTAAACTTCTTAGGAGAAAAGGATCTGACCACCTGATTGGCGCAAGAATCGTAGCGCCTGAGGGCTCGGAACTCATCATGGAGCTTAGCCTCATGATCAGGTACAAGATTCCCGTCTCCGATGTTGCTTCCATGCTTCATCCTTACCTAACTCAATCTGAAGCGGTTAAGCTTGCTGCCCAAGGCTTTGAGAAGGATGTGAAGAAGCTCTCATGCTGCGCCTCATAGGCACTAGCCGTACACGATGTGAATGCACTTACGATGTGTAAGCTCCAAGTGGGGACAAGTCCCACTACTGTTGGAGGGCGAATGCGTAGAGCGAATTCTGAATTAAAAAAAATAGCTCCCCGCCGGACTGTGAAGCCGTTGAGTGTCCTTCTCTCGACGAGATCTATCGGCAATTATCTTATCTCAGAATCAGACTTTTGGGGTTAGCGGGCCTATTCAAGCGGGCTGCAACCGATGAAACCGAGGTTTTAGATTTAGACGAGCCGTTGAACGGTGTTGGCGAAATTCTAGAAGATCACGCCTCCGATTTGGAAGATCTAGCAAGCCACATTAGCGAGCACGCTGTCAGCCAAAGTCAAAACTGACTCGCGAGTCAGATACCCATCTGCTTAGATCGGTTATTGACCACTGACTGTGGGGATTTCCCCTGGCGCTGTAGCTTCTCTCGGGGTCAGGAAAGATGACGGATAGGATTTTCATTCAATCCCAAGAGAGCTGAGAAGGAATTCTCCGTAGTTATGAAGACTTATTGCCATTCATTTCGCTTAGAGACAGTTCAACAGGCGATCGCTGAAAGCGGGTCTAAGCGGATCCCAGACATCGCGAAGGAGCTCGGCGTGTCGCGATCGAGTATGTACCGCTGGCTCAAGAATGCCGGTCCGCAGGCCGCTGGGGTCGTCCGGAAAGTCTCCCAGCCCCAATTTTGGGGCATGGCATCTCGACTAAAAGTGCTTCTCGAAACCCGAGATCTCGATTCCATTGAACTCGGAAAATACCTCAGGCATCACGGCCTTTATCATGACCAAATCGAACGGTGGAAACGCGAGGTCTTGCTCGAAGTGAAGAAGGCCGGGCGCAATCATAACGAAGATGAAAACGCGGCACTCCTTCGCCGAATTCGCGAACTCGAGCACGAGCTCAAGCGGAAGGATCACGCCCTCCGAGAAGCCACGGCCCTTATTGCACTCCAAAAAAAAGCGGAGCTGGTCTTCGGGGTAAACGAGGACGAAAGACCAGCCGAGAAGACCGAGAGCGAATCTCACTCCTCGTCGAAGAAGCAAGACAAGAAGGCGCGCGAGTAGAACCCGCATGCCTGGCACTCGGAATCAGTCCGAGGACATACGAGCGCTGGCGGAAGAATGCTGATGGCGACCAACGTCGAGGGCCGATAGGGCCACTTCCTCACGAACTGAACAGCGAAGAACGGGCTCGCATCGTCGCGATCTGTTGCAGTCCGGAGTTCCGGGATCGGCAGCCCAGGCACATCGTTCCGATTCTAGCGGATCGAGGAATCTACGTAGCTTCCGAGTCGACGTTTTACCGGGTACTTCGGAAAGAACGACTTCTCGCCCATCGAAGCCGTTGCAATCCTCCGAGGCACTCACGTCCGAAGGAACTAATTGCATACGCTCCAAATCAAGTCTGGAGTTGGGACATTACGTACCTACGAACCACTGTGCTTGGGGTCTTTTTCTACTTGTACCTCGTGATTGATATCTACAGTCGAAAGGTCATGGGCTACGAACTCGCGGAGCGGGAGGGCTCCGATCTCTCATCCGAAATGATCACAAGTATCTGCAGTGCAGAAGGAATCGAGCGGCATCAGCTCTTCATTCATTCCGACAACGGGGGGCCCATGAAGGGCGCTACGATGCTCGCTACGCTAAAAAAACTAGGCGTTGTACCCTCATTCAGCCGTCCGTCAGTAAGTAACGATAATGCCTATTCTGAGGCGCTCTTTAAAACCCTGAAATATCATCCTGCGTATCCAAATCGGCCTTTCGATTCGATAGGTGAAGCCAGCGCCTGGGTGGAGAACTTCATTGATTGGTACAACAACCGCCACCTCCACAGTGGAATCAACTTCGTAACCCCGGCGAGTCGCCATCGCGGAGAGGACACGCTTATTCTTGAGCGACGACGGGCAACGTATGAACTTGCACGTGACAGGCACCCCACGAGGTGGAGCGGTGCCATCCGAGATTGGAGCGCAGTGTCGCTCGTGACTCTGAACTCCGCGCGAATCGAGCAGAATGTGACTCAGTCAATCAGCGCCTGACCTCTAGACCGATGGACGATTAAGTTAGAAGCGTGCGACAATGGACCAATGAATACGAGATTCCTCTATTTCGTAAAAGTTGGTTCGCTCCACTTCGATGAAGGTAAGACCAAACATCGAATAGGTGGGCACGCTATGCCAAGGCCCCATGAGTTACGAGTGGTCCAGTATGAAACTGACGGCGGTTACTATCTCTTGTACTGCGACGAAAGCGGAGAAGAGATGACGGATGGATTTCATCTGACGCTTGAAGAAGCTTTCGGACAGGCAGAGTTTGAGTTTGGAATAAAGTCTACCGAATGGAAACAATATCCGATCCAAGGGGTGGTAGGGCCCCCGTCGCCGAAGAATCAACCAACTCGTCTGCAACTGGAGCCGCAGCTTCGTTCCGAAATCGAGGAAATGATCGGCGACGGGAAAATTATTGAAGCAATTCGTCTGTGCGTCCAGAAAACGGGCGCGGATCTCGCAACCGCGCGAGCGACAGTAGAAGCAATGAAATCCAGTTCTGAATGAACTTGATCATCATTTCCCGATCGCTTACGAATTAGCAGTCCGCCCCACCTTCCGACATCTCTCCTGAAACCCTCTCGGTGCCAGCAAAGATGCCAGACGCAGATAGTTGAAATGAGAGCGGAGAATGGGACCCAATGTCCAGGTACTCTCCGGATTTTAAAAAGGAAGTTTTAGAAAAAGTCTTATCGAGGAAGGGCAAAAGGATCGAAGAAGTCGGGGCTGAATGCGGGGTTCCACGCGCAACTCTTTTTCGGTGGCTTAAGGAGCATCTAACCGATCCTCATGGCTTCGAAATGAAAGGGACCCGGCCGCAGGACTGGAGCTTAGCCGCCAAAACCAAGGCGCTCCTTGAAACCCGGTTCATGACCGAGGAAGAGCTCGGCCTCTACCTCCGCTCGAAGGGTCTCTACCATTGCCATCTCCGTGAGTGGAAGAATGAGGTAATGGGTCTCATGGGCCGAAACCGGAAACTAAACCAAATCAGAAACGAAAATGAAGATGCGCTGCTCAGGCAACGAATCAAAGAGCTGCAACGCGAACTTAAACTGAAGGACAGAGCGCTAAAAGAAGCGACCGCACTGCTTGCCCTTAAAAAAAAAGCGGAATCGATCTGGGGGGAGCAAAGGGAAGAAAAATCTCCGCCGACGACCGGCGAAGATGCATCGAGCTCGTCGAAGAAGCCAAAGAAAACGGCTGCCGAGTAGACAACGCCTGCCGCGCGTTCTCGATCGAAGCAGGATGCTACTACCGCTGGAAGAAAAATCCGTACGGCGACCGCAGACGCGGACCGAAGCTCGTTCACAATAAGCTTACAAAGTTCGAAAAAGACCGAATCATTGAAATCTCCTGTAGCCCCGAGTTTCGGGACAAGCATCCGAAGCAAATCGTTCCAACGCTCGCGGACCGCGGAATCTACGTCGCATGCGAGTCAACATTCTACCGGGTGTTACGTGAGCACAAACTGCTCGCCCATCGAAGGCACTCCTCTCCGCCGAAGCATTCGCGCCCGAAGGAACTTATCGCGGTAGGTCCAAATCAAGTATGGAGCTGGGACATCACTTATCTTCGCTCCTCGGTACTCGGAAAATTCTTTTACCTCTACCTAATCGTCGACATCTACAGCCGTAAGATCATCACCTGGAAAGTCGAACACTACGAAAGCGCAGAAATCTCGACTCGAATGATGAGGCGAGCTTATCGCTTAGAGCGGGTGCAGAAGAAGCAACTCGCCGTACATGCTGACAACGGCGGCCCGATGAAGGCCAGCACGATGCTTGCGACACTGCGTCGCCTCGGAGTGTTGCCATCGTTCAGTCGTCCATCGGTGAGTGATGATAATGCGTTCTCGGAATCGTTATTTAAGACTCTGAAGTACCGACCCTCGTATCCGAGAGGTCCATTCAAGAACATCGAGGACGCAAAAGCCTGGGTCGCCGACTTTGCGAAATGGTACAACACAAAGCACCTGCACAGCGGGATCGGATTCGTAACACCCGAGGATCGTCATCAGGGCCGCGACAAGGCGATCCTGGAACGAAGACGCGCAGTGTATCTCGAAGCGTATCTTAAAAATCCTGGGCGCTGGATTGGTAAGACTCCGCGTTTTTGGGAATCGGCGACTTTCGTTACCCTCAACCCAATCAATGATTTAGCCGAGAAGAAGGCAGCGTAATTCGCTTGACCTTGCATCTTTCCAGACACCTACCGTCCATCCGACGAAGAATACAAAGGGGAAAACGAGCGAGAACGCTCCCGAAGCCAAAGAAAAAAATGGCCAAGATCTACCGATCCGCGCCGCGCCAGAGGGTCGAATGGGATCGGCCGGCATTTCGGTTTGCGCCTTTTCTGACGCGTACTCTGCATCGCTTCCGTGAGTCACCCCACGGAGAGAGCAATGGTCATGCCTGGTAAAATTCCCCGCATCGATCCTGAGGAATCTCCGGGTTTGTCGTCGCTAAATGGGCCGGTCCTATTTTCGCCGCCGCTGGATCTTCCAGATCTCGAACCAAGCGACGCTGGCAAACGCGCCTCCGCATGCAATCCCCAGGTCGATCGGATGGAGAAACGAAAACCGGAAGAGCTCACGCGCATAGGGGACATAGAGGACGAGACCCAGAAAAAGAAGCGAACCTGCGAGCACCCAGATCAGGGCGCGGTTCGGCGCCCGCATTCCTTCTAAAATCGTCCGCGACCAGGATCGGTTCACCAGGATCAGTCCGAGGTTGGCCAGAATCAGGGTGGTAAACGTCAGCGCTCGCGCATCCGTTTCACCCAGTCCGCGGTACATCGAAGCGACGTAAACCGCCCCGACCGCGCCGAAAACCACCAGGCCCTGGAGGAGGCTCGGAAGGATGAGGTCCCGCGAAAAGAGGGCTTGGTCCGCGGGCCTGGGTTTCTTCTTCATCAGGTCGGCCCCAGGAAGCTCGGCTTCGAATACCACGGAGCAGGCCGGCTCGATGATCAGGTGGAGAAACGCGACGTGGACGGGGAGCAGGACGAGCGGCAGATTCAGGAAGATCGGCAGCAGCGAGATTCCCGCGATCGGCACATGGACGGCGAGCAGATAAGCCATCGCTCCCCGGAGGTTGTCGAAAATCCGGCGTCCCGTTCGGACGGCTTCGACGATCGACGAAAAATCGTCGTTCAGTAAGACCAAGTCGGCCGACTCGCGAGCGACGTCGGTGCCCCGCTCGCCCATGGCGATCCCGATTTGCGCCATTCGCAGCGCGGGAGCGTCGTTTACTCCATCCCCGGTCATCGCGACGGTCTCGCCGTTACTCTGGAGCGCTTGCACGAGCCGGAGTTTCTGTTCCGGAGCCATTCGGGCAAAACAGTTCACCGTCTTCAGTCTTCGTCTGAGTTCGGCGTCGTCCATTTCGGCCAACTCCGGACCCGCCAGGGTTTCGTCCGGGTTCTGAAGCCCGACTTCGCGGGCAATGCTCCTGGCCGTGCGCACATGATCTCCGGTGATCATGATGACTCGAATTCCGGCCTCGGTGCATTCGCGGATCGCCTCGGGAACGTCCGGGCGAATCGGATCCGAAAGCCCGAGCAGACCGAGGAATTCGAAGTCGTAGTCATGCTGTTGTACCGGAAGGGGTCCCGGCGTGAAAGGCGCCCTCGCGACCCCTAATACGCGCAGCCCGCGTTCGGCGAAATGCGCGACTTGGGAAGATATCTCGGCCACTCTCTCCGTCGGAAGATGACAAAGATCCATGATCGCTTCGGGCGCGCCTTTGGCGCCAACCACATATCCTTCGCCGGTGCTCTTCCACACATGCGTCATCGCCAAGAGTTCAGGCGTAAGCGGGTATTCACGCGCGAGCCGCCATTCCGGGTGGAGGTGCTCGGTTTCGGATAAATACTCGCTGCCGATCTGCTGGACGGCTTTTTCCATCGGATCGTAAGGGGAAGGGTTCGAAGCGAGGATTCCGTATTCGACGAGCGAGTGAAATTCCTCCGGCAACTCCTGGCCCGCACGCGTTCGGAGATCGAACTCCGAAGGGCCGGGCGCGAATACGGAAAGCGCGCGGACGCTCATCTGGTTCAGCGTGAGCGTGCCCGTCTTGTCCACGCATAGGACCGTCGCCGATCCCAGGTTCTCGATGGCAGGCATCTTCCGGGTGAGCACGCGACGCTGAGAAATTCTCCAGGCGCCGAGAGCGAGGAAGATGACCAGTACCGCGGGAAATTCGTTGGGAAGAATCGCCATCGCGAGCGTTAGCCCCGAAAGAAATCCTCCCATCCAGTCGTCTCGACTCATCCCGTATACGACGACCACGATGATGCAGAGAATGGCCGCGGCGATCGCGAGCTTCTTCACGAGCTTCCGCGTTTCGATCTGCAGTCGCGTTTTTTCCGGCTGGGCGCTCTCGAGGATTTTTCCGATCTTTCCGATCTCGGTGTCGAGGGCGGTCGCGAAGACCTGGGCGATTCCGTGCCCCCGCACGATCGTGGTCCCTGCGAAGACGTTTTCGCCCATGTTCTTTTCGATGGGTAATGACTCACCGGTCAGCAGAGATTCATCGCTCATGAGCGAAGATGCGGAAAGAATCTTCGCGTCCGCGGATACCCGATCGCCTTCGCTTAGGACCAAAAGATCTTCGCGGACGACGTCGCGCCCCGGGATCCTTTTCTTTTTCCCGTCGCGGACGACCAGCGCACGCGGGCTGGAGAGGTCTCTCAGCGCTTCGAGGGCGTTCTCCGTCTTCCGTTCCTGGTAGATCGTGATGAATACGATGACCGCGAGGAAAGCGAGCAAGATGATCGCTTCCTGCCGATCGCCGAGCAGCAAGTAGATGGTCCCGCAGCCCAGCAGGAGCGATACCATCGGCTCCAGAAGAACGTCCTTGAGCAGAACGAGAAAAACTCGAGCCTTCGCCGTGGGCAGTTCATTCGGCCCTTCGGACTCCCATCTTTTCCGGGCGAGACTTTCGGACAGACCGAAAAAATCCATCGAGACCTCTAGTGTTTACGAGCAGCAAGAGTAATGCCGTGGTGACTCTGTGGCACGAACCATGCTCTAGTAGCATTAAGCCCGAACTTCCGCACGCACCGCGAGTAGTCTTGTCCCATCGAAAGGACAATTTGGCCCAAGGATGAAGATATGAATGCTGCCCATGCGCACCTGATACTCAATCATCTCCCGGTCTCGGGCTTCCTCATCGCGATCCCGATCCTGATGATCGCCGGATGGAAAAAAAATGAGCTCCTCGGGCGCGTCGGCATGAGCATCGTCGTCATGATCAGTCTGGTCATGATCCCGACCTTCCTCACGGGTGAGCCGGCCGAAGAACTGATCGAGCATCTTCCCGGCGTTTCGGAGTCATTCATCGAAGCTCACGAGGAAGCGGCGGAAAAGGCGATCTGGTTCGTCGGCGCCTCGGGCCTCGCGGCCCTCGCAGGACTCCTGGGGGTTTTCAGGAAGTTTTCCATCCCGGGCGGCGCCCTGCCGTGGGTCACGTTGATCTCGCTTTGCGCAGCGGGATTTCTCGCCTGGACCAACAATTTAGGCGGAGAAATTCGCCATCCCGAAATTCGCGAGAACCCGGCGCGAAGTTTGCCGGGCGGCGGGGGCGTGATAGACCCGTGGAATGAATGACCGCGCTCTGATCGCGATGATCCTCTGTCTGGCGTTTTCCGCGAGCTCCGTGCGCGCGGATCGTGGAGCGCCGAAGGCTCCCCGAATCGAAGCTCTCCGCGTGCTCGAGAGTTACACGCTACCGGCGGTCGAAGTCTCGGGGGCCGCTTGGCGAACGAATCCGGAGACGAAGCGTCGCGAACTCGTCATCGTCGGTGACCGAGACCACAAGATCTACCTCATCGACTGGGAAAATCGCAAAACCGCGTTCGCTCCGCGGGAAGTCGATTTAAAACCGCTGGAAACGAAGGGCGGTATCGATCCGGCCCAGTCGGAATGGGAATCCGTTTTTAGCGACGAGACGGGCCGGCTCTTCATCGTCCAGGAGCATCCCGCCCAGATCGTCGTCATTTCCGCCGATCTGGCGAAAATCGAATCGCGTTTCAATCTGAAATTCCCCCCGGTTCCGCAGGCGTCGGGTACGGCCGCGGATACGAATTCGGGAGGGGAAGGTTTGATGCCGCTGGGGAACGGACATATCCTGATCGTGAAGGAGAAGGATCCCCTCCAGATCATCGAATTCGCGCCTCCCGGCCAAAAGGCCGCGGGATATCGGACGGAGCTGTCGATTGAAAAAAAGGGTTTTTTCCCGGTTCCGAAGACGCCCACGCTCGAATACCCGGCGGTCTTCAGCTGGCGCTTCGCTCCCGAACACGAAGCGCTCTTCGAGGATTCGAGCGGGCTGAACGTCGATGAAAAGGGGGCCCTCTACCTCCTCAGCGACCAACGAAATATGATCGGTCGCATCGGCAAGAAGCTGAAAAAGGACAAGGCCCTCATTCAGATCGAGCGACTCTGGTCCCTGCCTTCGAAGATCCGCCAGCCCGAAGGGATGGTGATCGACGAGCAGGATCGTCCGATCATCGCGGTCGATCGAAAGAATACGAAGGACCCGAACCTTTTTCTCCTCACGCCGCTTCGTTAGTTCCGCGGAATTCATTCCTTCGGATGGGGCTTGATTTCGTAGATCTTCCCCTGCAGCGGACTCGGGTAGTCGCGAAACGCGGCTTCGCACATCTCAGGTGCCACGGCGAGCGCGGAGATCTCGCGCCCGGCGCTTCGAACTTCGATCGAATGGACGGGGACTTTCCGCTCTCGGTCACGGTAGATCTCCACGCGCAATGCACGCGCGGCGATTTCCTTCGTCTCGATCGAACCCGTCGGCATCCCGATGCCACCGAGCCCTCCGTATCCCCAGCCTCGATAAAGCCCGACTCCGACGCTCACATTCGACCCGCTCCGAACTTGCTGGCTCACCTCCGAAACTCCGGTCGTCACGACGACATACTCGCAGCCCGCTTCGCCGGGCGCCGCCAAGCGAATCCCCCGATCTTTCGCCGCTTTTTCGCAGGCATCGACGGCAGGCCGATCCCGCAGGGAGACGCCCTCGCGCAGAAAGCAGAGAGTCGTCGCGCGCGCGGGTCCGGTGGTTTCTCCGAAAGCGTCCACCGTCGAGCGAACCGGCGGGCTCGCGCATGCCCCTAAGGAAATCAGGGCAAGGAACGCGATGAAAATACATGAATCACGGGGCAATTCGGGCCTCATGCCTGAATCGCTGCAACCGTTATACCTTTCGCCACCACGGCGCGGCGAGGAGGAGGGCCACGGGGACCACGGCGAAACAGACCACGATGAACGCCCCCGCGGGGAGATCCCAGAAGTAGCTGAGGAGGAGTCCGGTGAAACTCAGCACCAGTCCCAGTGCCCAGCCGAAAAGCAGTCGCGCGCGGATCGAGCTGAAAAAAAGCGTGCTGACGACCGACGGAACGATCAGGTAGGCGAAGACCTGGAGAACTCCCGCCATGCTCACCGAAGACGTGATCACGACGCCGAAGAGCGCGTAAAAAAGAAAGTCCCATTTCCCCGTTTCCGGGTCCCGGCCCGAGAACGACGCCCGAAGGAGGGGACGACGGTAAAAATAGTGGATCGCCGACACGGCGCCATAGATGGCCGCCGTTTTAAAGACATCTTTCCAGGTCACCCACAGCACCTGGCCGACGAGCAGGTCTTTAATATGTTCCGCGCCGTGTGCGATCCGATCGACGACGAGAATCACCGCCGCCGACGCGAGCGCGTAGGTGATGCCGATGATCGCTTCCTGCGAAAAACGTTTTTCGTACCGCCGCGCGAGCGCGAAAAGACCGGCAGCGAGAAAGGTGCATCCGAGCGAGACGAAATAGGTCGCCGTTCCGTGGTGGTCGAATCCGAGCAGGATCGCGAGCGTCGCCCCGAATGCCGCGACCTGGGCGAGACTTAAATCGACGAAGATCACGCCGCGCGCGAGGACATGCAGCCCCAGGTAGCAGTGGATCCCCGCGAGCAGGAGGCACATCGCGAACGGGGCCGCCAGAAATCGCGCCGCCTCGAAAATTCCCGCTGCTTCGGTTTCCATCCCTATTTTCCCTCGATCTGGCGGACGAGATTTTCGTAAACGGCATCGAGCGTGTCGAGTCCCGGCCCGCCTTCGACCGCGACGGCGACGGTCGCCGTTCGGATCCCGGGAGCGTCTTCACGGATTTTCTTCGTCACGGTCGGATCGAAATAGTTTTCGACGAGGACGAGCGAAATTTTCCTTTCGCGAATCAGCTTGATCACTTCGATCACATGGCTCGACGTCGGCGGGATGCCCGGCTTCGGCTCCAGAATCGCGGCGAGGCCGATCTCCATGCGGTCGAGAAAGTAGGAAAGCGTGCGATGGAAGGTGACGACCTGGGTGACGCCGGCCTTTTTTACCCGAGCCTTCCATGCCTTCGTCTTTTCGGAAAGGCGCGCCTGGATCGCTTCGGCCTTCTGGCGATAGATCGCCGCGTTCGCCGAATCGATTTCGCCTAGCCGCTTCGCGATCAGGAGGGCGATTTCTCCGGCGCGCACCGGATCGAGAGTGACGTGAGGATTTCCGAACGGATGCACGTCGCCCTGGGCGCGGGTGATCTCTCCCGTGGGAACCTCGAGCGGTTTCACCTGCGGACCGACCTCCAGATAGCCGGGCCGTCCGCGCTGGATCTTCGGATTCCGCGCCCCGTTCTGGATCGAGGGAAGCCAGCCGACCTCGAGGTCGAGACCCACGGCGATGACGAGGTCCGCCCGGCTGCCCTTGACCATGAAGGAAGGTTTCGCTTCGATATAGTGCGGATCTTGGGTTCCCTTGGCGATGCTCTCCGCGACGACGAACTCGCCGCCCACCTCGCTGGCGATCGCGCGAAGGTCCGTGGTCGTCGTTAAAACCTGGAGCTTCGCGAAACATTCCGTGCTGAAGGCCAGACTCAGCCCCAGCGCGGCGAGGAAGTGGGCGGCGGTTCTCTTCATTTTCGGGTTCCTCGGTGGGTTAGTAAGTATGCGCCGGGTGGGCGCCGATGCTTACGTTGTACTGGAGGGCCAACGTATGGTCGTCTTTTCCGCGAGGACCGTCCGGGAGACGATCGTACTGGAGACGAATTCCCGAAAACTCAGACGGAAGGAAGGCCAGGAGCGCGCTTTGCTTCTTTTGGGTCGGGAGCAGATTCGACTTCGGGAGGCCGACATATTCGATACGACCCTGGAGCCACCAGCGCTCGGCGAACTGATACTGGACCCAGCTCGCGATCCCGCCGAGTTTTTCGATCGCGATCGCGGCGCCACCCGGGTCAGAAATGAAATCGTGGCCTTGGATGTATTCCGTGGACCAGGCGAGGGAGCGGTATTTTCCGCCGCTGGCCGGGCGCCACTTAAAGGTGAGGTCGCCACCCATCGCCGAACTCGCAGCGTTGAGCGAGTTCTTCCCGCGCGTCCCGGAGAGGCCGAACTCCATCGTGAGTTCGTCGCTGAGATCCCAGAGATTTTTTAGGCGAGCCAGCCCGGCGAGATCTCCCGACCGAGAGCTTCGATGCAGCGTCTCGTTTCCGCCGTTCAGCGCCTGGACGATCACTTCCGAGTACCAGGACGTCGGCAGGAGGAACGATCCCGAAACTCCGGCATCGTTCAGCGCCTCTTCCCCCAGAATCCGCTGATGGACGAGAGGCGCGTCGATGAACGGGAAGGCATGCCGGTGGAGTAGGTTATGCTTTCCGAACGCGCCGTAGAACTTCCCTGCCTTGATGGTCACTCGCGGAAGGGAAATCGTTTCCAGAAACACTTCCTCGGGATCGAATCCGAAATCCGTGGTTCCGTCCTCCTGCTCCGCGGCGATCAGGGCCACCGCGCGGAAGTAGGGGTCGACGTCGGTCGTGAAATGCAGCTCCAGCTCCTGGAGGCTAATCCCATTGTGATTCGGATTCGTGCGATCGTTGGAAATGCCGGTACCGCGCTGGAGGAGTCCGAGAAAGTTGACGCTGATGTCCGGATTCAGCGACTTGGCTTTACCCAGGTTGAAAACACTGAAGTCCCGATCGGCGGCCGTGACCGTCAGCGGAACGAGAAAGAGCGAGAGGGCCGTCGCGAGACGGCGAAAGGAAGTCGACATGGGATCTCCTGAAAGAGGGATGTTGGATTGAGAGGCGTCTGAGGAATGCTATGGAAAGCAGGTCGTCAGGCTTCAGGAGGCGCGCGCGAGCGGAAGGCGATGGTTTTGCGCGCGCTGGTTTCGGAGCGGTGGGCTCCGACGAAGGTCGAGACTTCGGGGACGACAAAGTCTCGAAAGGCGTCGACGGCGATTACGGTCGACTGGGCGTGGTAGGTATCGCAGAGGTTGCAGTCGGGCGCGGAGAGATGTGCTCCGGGCGAATGGGCCGAGTGGTCGTGGACCTGGTCCAAAGCGTGCGTGAGTGCGTGGCTCGAGAGAACGGGTCCCTGGAAGAGGACTCCGACGAGAAGCAAGATTGCGAAGAACCACCGCGAAAAGCGCATCTCGAAAAGTTATAGGGTCATTCGTGCGCTTTGGCAATTCAGGTCGCGGGCAGACCCGCCTCGCGTGCTTAAAAAATCTTAAATCGCCCGGTCACGGAAAGGAGCTAGCGCGGTGCGTGATCCGCGTGTTTTTCATGAATAAAGTTTGGGCCGGGGCGAAGTCATGCGAGCTTAGACCGAGCTTCGATTTCGCGTATGCAAAAATCCATTCTGAACCTACGTCCTTATTTGTCTTCGGCCCAGCTCGAAGACCTGATTCGCTCGGAACTCTTCAGTCCGGAGCGAATGGACGAGCACGCGCGCAGTCTCGCGCATAATCAGCCGGTCACCGAAGATCCGAGTCGCGGGATCCAGATTTTCCCTCGACTCCGGAAAAACGGAAAAATCCTTCGCGATACCTATACCTACGTTTCCGCCGCCTTGGCAGAGGACGAGGCGATCACGCCGGCGGCCGAATGGCTGGTCGATTCGTTTTATGTCATCGACGAACAGCTGCGGGACATCCGGCGCGGCCTGCCGAAAGAATTCTACGACGAACTTCCGAAGCTGACCGACGGCTTTCTCAAGGGCTATCCGCGGATTTACGGCATCTGCTGGGCTTATGTGGCCCATACCGACAGCCGATTCGATCCGGATCTTCTGATTCGGTTCGTGCGCGCGTACCAGGAGGTCCAGCCGCTGACCATCGGCGAACTCTGGGCCTTTTCGGTCACGCTGCGGATCGTGATGATCGAAAACCTGCGGCGAATCGCCGTACGGATCGTCGCGTCCCAGGAGGCCCGGAACAGCGCCAACGCGATCGCCGACGAATTTCTCGGGATGGTTTCCGAGGTTCCGAAGAAAAAACTCTTCTCGCTCGAAGATTTCGACAAGCTTTCGGACGGCCGATCGTTCCTCGTTCAGCTTGTCCAGCGCCTGCGGTACCACGACCCCAAATCCACTCCCGCGCTCGCCTGGTTGAACACGCGCCTCGCGCGGGAAAATACGACGGCGGACGAGCTCGCTTCGATGACCCACCAGACGATCGCGGCGACGAATGCGACCGTCCGGAACATCATCACGAGTTTCCGGATGATGACGAGTTACTCGTGGCCGGACTTTTTCGAAGAGGCGAGCCTCGTCCATGGGGCGCTCGCCGATCGGCCCGGGTTCGAGGAAATGGATTTCAACACCCGGGATCTGTATCGCCATGCGGTCGAAGATATCGCGCGCGCCTCGCGAAAAGCCGAGATCGACGTCGCGCGTGCCGCGATCGCCCGCGCGGATGCGTGTCCACAGATTTGCGCAGGTGACGTCGGATACCACTTAGTCGGGCCCGGACGGGAAGCCTTAGAGCGCGAGTGCGGGGTTCGGTATCCTCTCCGTTCCATTTTCCATCGCTGGTATCTCGCGAATGCGCGGGTCACTTATTTCGCGAGTGTGACCCTCGCGACCCTGCTCGTCCTGGCGATCCCGTTCTCCCTTGCGGTGAACGAATATGGACCGATCCTTCTTCTCTTGGGCTGCTTCGGATTTTTTCCCGCGGCCGAGATCGGTCAGGCGATCGTCAACCGGTTCATCACCACGCGATTCGGTCCGAAGCGCCTTCCGCGCCTGGAACTCGTCGACGGGCCGCCTCCCACTGCGCGCACGATGGTCGTCGTCCCGACGCTGCTCGGATCCGAATCCGAGGTTTCCGCCCAGTTCGAAAAACTCGAAGTTCATTACCTTTCCAACCCGGAGGGCGACACCTCCTACGCTTTGCTGACCGACTGGGCCGATTCCGCGGTGGAGTATGACGAGGCGAAGGACGGTCCGCCGCTCGCGATGGCGCGTCGCTGCGTCGAAACGCTGAACGAACGTCACGGTCTCTGTTCGGACGGAAGCTCGCGCTTCTATCTTTTTCACCGGCGAAGGCTCTGGAACTCGGTCGATCAGGTCTGGATGGGGTGGGAACGAAAGCGTGGAAAGCTCCATGAGTTTAACCGACTGCTTCGCGGAGACCCGACGACCTCGTACCTTCCTCTGAGGGCCGAAAAGGAGCGGTATCCGAAGGACGTGCGCTACATTATTACGCTCGACTCCGATACGCGCCTTCCGAAAGGCGGCGTTTCGGAGCTCGTGGGCATCATGAGCCACCCGCTGAATCGTCCGAAGTTCGACGAAAAAACGGGCCGCGTGGTCGAAGGTTACGGAATTCTCCAGCCGCGCATCACGGCGACGCTGCCCGGTCCCGACGAACGTTCAATCTTCCAGGCGTTGTTTTCAGGCGAGTGCGGGGTCGATCCCTATGCTTCCGCCGTATCGGACGTCTACCAGGATCTCTTCGCGGAGGGGAGTTTCACCGGGAAGGGGATCTACGATCTCGACGCTTACGAGCGGGCGATGGCGGGACGGATTCCGGACAATGCGCTTCTCAGTCACGATCTTTTCGAAGGCTCCTACGCGCGGAGTGGATTCGCGAGCGACGTCGAGTTTTTCGAGGAATTTCCTTCGCACCAGGCGGTATCGGATGCGCGGAACCATCGCTGGATCCGCGGGGACTGGCAGCTCCTCCCGTGGATCGTCGGTCCGAAGGGTCGTGATCTACCGTGGCTCGCGCGGTGGAAAATGCTCGACAATCTTCGGCGTAGTCTGACGTTTCCGGGTATTCTCGGTCTGTTTCTCCTCGTCTTCCTGCATCCCCACGTTTCGCCGGCGCCGTGGCTCGCGCTCGGCATTCTTGGTTTTGCGCTGCCGCCCTTCATCCCGTTTCTGGCGGAATGTTTCCCGAGACCCGATCGAACGCTTCGCGACCATGTGCACGAGATGAAGCGTGTCTTCGGACTCGCCGTCGGACATTTCGTCGTGAACGTCGTGCTCCTGGCCCATTTCGCGACCCACCATCTCGACGCCGTCTTCCGGGTTCTCTACCGACTCGCGTTTAGCCGGCGACTCCTGCTCGAATGGACCACCGCCGCGCAGGCGAAAGCCGGGGCCTCCTACCAGGTGGGTCGCTTCGTCGCCCGGATGTGGCCTTCGGTCGCGGTCGCTATCGGCGCATTCTTCGCCACGGCGCTCATCCAACCGCCCCATCTGCCTTTTGCGTTTCCGTTCGTCGTTCTCTGGGCGTTCGCGCCGATTTTCGCCGTCTGGATCAGCTTGCCGGCCAAGGAAGACGAGCGCCCGAAGCTGAATGCTGCGGAAAACGCCGACCTCCGTCTGCACGCCCGCCGGATCTGGCGGTTCTTCACGACGTTCGTCACGGCGGAGGATCATTACCTCCCGCCGGATAATTTCCAGGAGGACCCAAGTCCGATCGTCGCGCATCGCAGCTCGCCGACGAACTTCGGCCTCTATCTTCTGTCGGTGGTTTCGGCCCACGATTTCGGCTGGTGCGGACTCCGCGAAATGGCGACGCGGCTGGATCAGACCCTGCGGAGCATGTGGGAGCTGCCCCGATTTCGGGGACACTTCTATAACTGGTACGAAACCCGCGAACGTCGTCTGCTGGAACCCCGCTACATCTCCTCCGTCGACAGCGGGAATCTTGCCGGGCATCTGCTGACCCTCGCGCAGGCATGTGACGAGAATCGCCGGAATCCGGTTTTCTCCGCCACCGCGATCGAAGGAATTCAGGACGCGATTTCCTTGCTGCGCGGGGAAATCGAACGGCTCGGCGAGGACCGCCGTACGTCGCTCGTCTCCGTCACGACGCTGCGGGATGCCGCCCATAAGTTCGAAGAGAGACTGAACCGGCCACGAGTTTCGCCGGCCGAGCGCGCGGAATTCTGGGACGCGCTGGATCTTCGCGCGGATACCCTTCGCGATATCGCGGAAGCGTTCGCGAAAGAGCGGGACAGCCCCGAGACGAACGAGATCACCGCCTGGGCGAATCTTCTCGCGGAGAACGTCCGGAGCCATGCCGAAGACTTCCGATATCTCCTTCCCTGGGCGCAGCTTCTCTCGCGCGCGGAGCTCGTCGAACAAGGAGACGCGGCCGATCGGCGTCATTGGAAGGCGATCGCGGAACTGCTGACCCTCGATCTCGTTCTCGCGGACGTGCCGAACCGCTGCGCGGAGGCCATCCCCCATGTGGAAGCGCTGCGGGCGGATTCGACCCAGAAACGTTCGGCGGTCGACGAGCTTTATTTCGATCATCTGCTGGACGCGCTGAACCGCTCGAGCACGGCCTGCTGCGAGATTCTCACGAAGTTCGAGGCCATCTCCGATCACGCGCGCAAAATGTTCGACGAGATGGAATTCGGATTTCTCTTCAATCAGAAGAAACGCCTTTTCTCGATCGGTTACCGAGTGGCCGAAGATCAGCTCGACGAAAGTTGCTACGACCTGCTCGCGTCGGAGGCTCGGCTCACGAGCTACGTCGCGATCATCAAGGGCGACGTTCCCGTCAGTCACTGGTTTCGGCTGGGGCGGGGCCTCGCGCCGGTCGAAGGGGGAGTCGCCCTCGTTTCTTGGTCGGGCTCGATGTTCGAGTACCTCATGCCGTCGCTCGTGATGACGGCGCCTCCGGACAGTTTGCTCGATCGCACCTGCGAGCTGATCGTACAGAAACAGATCGAGTACGGAAAGCTTCGACAGGTTCCCTGGGGAATTTCCGAATCGGCATTCAACGTCCGCGATCTCGCCCTGACCTATCAGTATTCGAACTTCGGAGTGCCTGGCCTCGGGTTGAAGCGCGGCTTGGGAAGCGATCTCGTCATCGCGCCTTATGCGACTGTGCTCGCCGGGATGATCGATCCCCACGCGGCGATGAAGAATCTGCGCGTGATCGACGGACTGGGCGGGCGCGGAGCGTACGGTTTCTTCGAAGCGATGGACTTCACGCCCTCCCGGCTTCGGGAGAACCAAGGCGCCGCGATCGTGCGCGCCTACATGGCCCACCACCAGGGGATGGCTCTCGTCTCCTTCGCCAACATGGCTTTGGGTTCGATTTTTCAGAAGCGGTTCCACCGCGAACCGCTCGTCCAAGCCGCGGAGCTTCTCCTCCAGGAGCGTACGCCGCGCGAGCTCGGGCATATCCGGCACCAGATGGGCGGCACCGACCCGATCGTCGCGCGGAACGTCGTCGAGCCCGTGAGTCGAAAACTCCGCTCGCCCCACCATATTCTCCCGACTTCGCATCTGCTCTCGAACGGCCGTTACGCGGTCATGGTGACGGCGGCCGGATCGGGCTACAGCCGGTGGAAAAATCTCGCGGTGACCAGGTGGCGGAACGACGTCACCCGTGATCATTGGGGCAGTTACCTC
>CAZIAL010000013.1:0-74896 GCA_964536965.1 uncultured Bacteriovoracaceae bacterium | reverse complement strand
CGGGCGAAATATGCGAGCACGCGAGGGGCGTGGCGCCGGTAGAGCTCTTCGAACGCCGCCGAATCACCGCTTAAATAGCGGCGCATCAGCAGCTCGTCGGACTCGGTCGGCGTATGGCTCATCCTCCTTGGTATACGTCGGAATCAGGAGGATGTGACCCCGACGCGGAAAGAAATATCCCCCGGAAATCGCTTTGGTCTGGCCCGCGGTATTGACTTGGGTTTAGGATCCTTACCCATGCGCGAGTCGTCAATGGGAGTCGATCTGGAATTTCTGCGAGGGTTTCTCGAGGAAGAGTTTTCCTCGGTTCCGGACGCTCGGGTCCATCTCGTATTGCCGGCGGGGCTTACTCGCAGTGTCGACCTTCACCAAGATTACGACCCGAACTCCAACGATCTGCACGTGCGGCGGGGAGTACGAGTCACGATCGGTAGCCGGGGCTATTTCTTTCCGGCGGAATGGGTCAAGGAAAGTCGGATGGACCTCGTCTATCGCCAGGTCGAGGAGATGCGAGGCTATCTTGGACATTAGACCGCAGGACGGAAAAACCACTGAGCAAGCGGTCGAGATTCGGGGAGCGCTTGAATCGAAATCCGCCTCGGGCAAGGTCCGGATCGTCGAATGGTCGTTGCAGGCTCGCAATCGCCGGGCGTGGAAGATGCTCGGGATGGCGTGGGGGATCGGGCTTTTTTGCGTGATCATTCCCCTGCTTCACTTCGTACTCGTCCCAGCGTTTTTCGTCGCGGGCATTTTCGCATTCCTGCATTTTCAACGGCAGAGAAGTATTTCTGCGGGTGGGGAAGGGATCTGCCCGGACTGCGGAAAACCCTTCCGCATCGAAAAGGGCCCGCATCGGTTTCCGTTCGCGGAGACCTGCGATCACTGCCGGGCCAATCTCAGCATCGATCTCTTCAATCGAGAGTGACGCTCTATTAGTAGCGTTCCGAAGGATTCTTCGTAGGGGACGGATTCGAAGGTCCGACCAGGGGAGAAGGATGCTCGCGTGGAGGCTGGAGATCGGTTGGAAGTCGTTTGGCGACCCGTTCGAACTGTGCGTCTTCCATCGGTAAGAGCATGTCGATCAACCCTTCCACATCTTCGCTCGAAAGAGTGGGCTTGTGCCCGGTAAAGTCGAGGATTCGATCGGCGGTCGTGATCCGTTCCAGGAGGGCGCGTTCAAGATCGATGGCGAGCCATCGTTCTTTTTTGTCTTGGATTGCTCCTGCGAAAGCGAAGGCTTTTTGGAGATAGCGGTAAACCAAATCGTTGTGCAAGCCGACGAGCGACGCGAGATCGATCAACGTGTGCAAGAGCTCGGTCGACGGAAGGGCGACGACCCCTCCGGAGACTTCAAAGCATTCTTCGATCATCGCCGCCATCGATGCGGGGTCGAGAGGCGCCTTCGGATTGCGAAGGAGGGTGGTTTTCAGCGCTTCTCCGCGTAGGTCGGAACGTTTCAAGGCGCGAGAGATCACGACGAGTTTCCCCACGTCCATCCCGACCAGATCGGTGTCGAAACAGCGCATTTCGATTGTATTCCACTTCCGATTGTAGCGGACAAGTCCCCAGTTCGCGCCCCCGCGGGAAGCGAGCATCGACATCGCCTTAGGGTCGAAGCCGAGCGCGGTCGCTTGATCCCGCCACGTCGTCATCGAACGCATGAAGTAGCGGAGTACGTCTTGGGAAGTCTCGGCGAGCGGAGGGACGCCTCCGAATTCCGGGAAGTTTTGATAGACACCGAAAAAGTATTTACGGATCCGCATCGAGTGGGCTTCGTGTTTCCCATCGAAATAAGGAGAGCTTGCGAAAGCGCAAAACGGAGCCAGCGAGAGCGCCAGATTAAATTTATCGCGGAGTTCGTCGGTCAGCGAAAGGTGTTCGGGTAACGTATCGATTTCGGCGTGGAGGTGGACGCCGGCGCAGTTCGCCGCCGGATAAAGACCGTGGTGGGGCTCGAGTTTCCAGCCGATTTCGGGATCGTTCGAAAGAATCGCGTTTTGGACGAAATACTGCCATTTCGAAACCATCAAGACTTCGAAAGGCAGTGGAGCCGAACCCATCGGCAACGTCTTTTTACCGGTTCGCGAATTTCCTTCGCGAACGAGCTCGTAAGAAAATAAGTAGTCGCGGGCCAGCTCGAAAACGGATTCCGAAGGATTGGAATTCATCTCGATCATCGAGTGGACAAACTCGCCCGTGACCCGGCCCACTTCCTCGTCGCCGTACGCGATTCGGTAGTCCTCCAGGGATTGGAGCGTCCGCAGGGCGGTGTTTGAGACCCGTTTTTTTGACGTATCCCAAAGAATTTTTTCACTCTCGAAACCGAATCGCATTGGAAGGCGACTATTCCATAAATGGGGCTCTGCGTCTAAACTTTTTTTCCTCCGATTTTAGTGCGATCCTACTTGTATGCAAGGTCCTGAAAACCGAAGAAAAAAGCTCGCAGACGTGTCGGCCCGCCCAGTGCGATGGACAGCGCTGTTTTTCGGCGCCGGGGCGGGTCTGATTGGGGTTGCGCTTGCCCTCGTCTTCTTCTTTCCCTTGGAGTGGGCGGAGACGAAGAGCCGAGTTCGATTCTGGCGGGCGGGCGCGCAGCCGCTTCTTTGGGAAAAGCACCGGGGTTTTCAAGTCGATCGGTGCGACGGAAAGCCCGCCAACGAATGTCCCTGTATTTGGTTTATCCACGGTCTTGGCGATTCGGTCGCGACCTGGCGGCGATTTTTTGTGGACGAAGGCTTGCTGGCCGGTTTGCCAGTAAGAATTTATGCCGTGGATTTACCGGGCCATGGCGGCTCGCTTCGTCGCCGGGACCCCGCGGAGTATCAAGCGAGACGAATCGCCGCCGAACTTGACGAAGGCATTGCCCGCGAAGGTCGGCGCCCCAGTCCGGTCCGTATCGGTCCGGTGGTCGCGCCAAGATGTGAAAAAAACATGCTTGTCGGTAACAGTTTCGGCGGTTGGATCGCCGCACTCGCCGCGATCCGGTTTCCCGCAAACTACCAGTCGCTCGTGCTTGTCGCGCCCAGCGGTGTGAAAGTCGCCGAGAGTGCGACGCGCGGACTTTTGGAAACCCCGACCGTCGCGAGTCTTCGCGAGTTTCAGAAACGGGCGTACCACTGGCCTCGGGAACTTTCCGATTCCGCCTGGAAAAGCGCGGTCCGACGGATGCAAGCAGGTGAGTCGGGACGAATTCGAGCCGCCCAAATCGAGAGGGACCGACTTGACGACCAATTAGCGAAGCTCCGGGTGCCGACCGTCGTGGTTTGGGGCGCGTCCGATCGCATTTTACCGGAAAACGTGATGGCTGAATTCACCCGGTTAAATCCGAGTATTCGCCGGGTCACGCTGCCGGAATGCGGACACCTTCCCCAAAAAGAATGCCCGGAAGCGCTGGCGAAAGTAATCCGCGAAGCGCTTCCCTAAGCGAGTCGTATCGTTTTATTTCTCACGACGCTTAACGCGCGCGATGGGGCGCCCGCCACCGCCGGATCGTCCGGCCGAGCTTGGACGCCCGCCGCTGCTAGCTGGGCGCGCACCGGGACGACCTTCCGTGCGCCCGCCTGGCCGAGCGCCGGGACGTGCACCTGGCCGAGCAGCGGAAAAACCACCGCGACCGCCCGCGCTCCGGGTTTCGCTTCCCCGACCTTCGGCGGTACGGACACGAGGTCCGCGTGAAGCGCCGGCGAAACCGCCGCGTCCTTCCGCGCGAGGCGCACGTGCATCGCTTGCGCTACGGGCTTTTTCTCCGCGTCGGGAGCCGATCCGAGGCGCACCCGTGCCCCCGGAGGGACCGGTGCGTTTCTTAAATTTCGGCATGTCGATGCTGGCTTCGTATTTCTTTTTCACGCCGGGAGCCGGGCGTGCGCCGGCGGACCCGTCGCCCGTCGCGCGAACGACGATCCGATCGGCTTTCATTCCCGAGTGAGAGCGGGTGGCGGGAGCTTCGACCGATCCCTTCGAGGCGATGCGTGAAGGCTTACCGCTGGGTGCCGGAACGCGTGGGATGACTTTCCCGTGTTCGTCGACGTTCCGCATCCGTTGATCACGCGGTAGAATCTCGCGTTCTTTCCCGTGGCGATGTTCGAGCGCTTTCACTCCGAGTTCCGGTTGTGCGATCAACGCTTCGAATTTCGACTTCGGCACGATCCGGTATTTTCCGGGTTCAAGCCCGTGGAGCGTGAGGTGCCCGACCGCGGTGCGGGTGATTTTCTCGACCAGAAATCCTTTTTCTTCGAAGTACGCTTTCACGTCGACGTTCGCGGCATTCACGAAAACGATTTCAATCTTCGTTTTTTTATTCAGCTCCTCGTGGATTCGCACGGTCAGCGGTTTTGCGAATTTGGTGCCGAGCCGCACGCCGCGCGAAAGGCGATCGACCATCTCGGTCGTGATATGCCCTTTAACTTTCACGTGATAAACGCGGGGAAAGGCGTCGCTTTTTTGAATTTTTTCGGCCATCGCGCCGTCGTTTGTGAGCAACAAGAGGCCCTCGGAATTGAAGTCGAGGCGGCCGACCGGATTGAGGTGCGCCTTCATCTTCACTAGATAGTCCGCGAGCGTCGGGCGCCCTTCCGGATCGATCATCATCGAGATCACGCCTTTGGGCTTGTTCATCACGACGTAGAAATGGTCTTCGAGTTTGCGAAGCAGCGTGCCGCTTACTTTGATGTGGTCGATTTCGAAGTCGGCCTTATCGCCGATTTTGGCGACTTTACCGTTGACGGTGACCGCGCCTTCTTCGATTAATTCTTCTGCTTTTCGTCTGGATGCAATCCCAGCCTGTGCTAGGATTTTCTGGAGCCGTTCAATTGACATAGAGCATCCTTTTAGCATGAGTTCTGAAAAAGACCAGGCTGCTTTTAGGCAGTCCAATCCGGTCGGTAAGGGCCCAAAAGCCGCCGATAAGGGCCCGTCCGGGGACTCCGACGCCGAAGAATCCCCGAAGGGTTGGCGGCGATTTGCGCAGCCATGGCTGGCTGCGTTATTAATCTCGCTCGCCGTCGGCACCATTCTTTATCTTCGTTATCCGAACAAGTTCTCGTCTTACACGGCCCAGATTCCCCATGACTTCGGTGTCTATGTGAAAGCATGGCAACGCTACGTCCAGGGGGAGAATCCTTACGTCGCGAGCGAATACAGCGCTTTCAAGTACGCCCCGGGGATGCTCGCGCTGATTGGGATTTTGCCAAAAGCCCCCACGGACGCGTGGTTCGCCTTCAGTCTTCTCTGTATTGCGGGGCTTTCCGCGTCGTTGATGATCGGGGCCCGTTACCGTTCGTGGCGCGACGTCGTCGCGCTCGCTCTCGGCGTGATCCTTTCGTGGAAGGGGATTCTCGAAACTCTCGACTACGGCCAGGTCGAGCTCTTTATCTTTCCGATTCTGATCGGAGCGACCGCGATCTATACGCGACAGACCCTGCTCTCGGGGGCGCTCGTCGGCCTCCTCCCGTGGATTAAGCTTCCGCTGCTCTTCATGATCGTTCCGTTCTTCTTCGCCTCGAGCCGCCGCGAACGGGAAGATGGAAAGCCGCCGCTCCGGCGCTTGAAACTGTTTTTTTCCGGATTTCTTTTCTCGAGCGTCTTCTGGGGAGCCGCCCTCCCGTCGCTCGCCTTCGGGCCGGACAAGGCCCTCATGCTTTCGCAGTCCTGGTACTCACTCATCCGGGACCAGCCGCAGGGGCTCTTCGATAGTCCGCTGAACCAAAGCCTCTGGGCTTCGCTCGGTCGCTGGGTCGAGGCGCCCTCATCGATGATGAATCTGGGACTCGCGGGAGTTCTGTCCGGTCTCCTGCTCGGGCTTCTGATCTTGCGCCGACCCTACGCCCCGACCGCGCAGGATAGCTTCGTGTGGATCACTCCCTGGCTGATCATGGGCCATCTTGTGAATCCACTCTCGTGGCGCTGGGGAAGCGCTTATCTCCTCGGAGTCTGTTTCGCGGCTTTCCGGCCGGGTCGTCAGTTTCTTTGGTTCCGTGGACTGCTCTGGATCGGTGTCCTCGGACTCTTCCTGCTCCAGCAGAATCCGTTCGTGAAGGGCGTCCTCGGGCTGAACCACTGGACGGACCTCCACGAGATGGGTGTGATCACCGTGTACTGGCTCGTGCTTTTGCTGCTTTCGATTTAAACGAACGATCTGTGATTATATTTCATATTTTACAAAACTCCCTTCTCGCCGAAGATGAATTCATGGCGCAGCAAGCGCCGGAAGGGAATCACATGGAATTCAGTAAAACGAAGATGATATCGATGGTGGTTGGCTGGCTGGTGCTACTCGCGAGCGGTTCGGTGTTTGCGGAGCCCCCATGCCCCCGGGAGCGCCGGCGCGCCAAACCCTATTTTTTTAATCGATAGTTCTATGGTTAGAAGAACGAACGACTCCGGTCCGAGCGAGCCGCGTCGGAACGCGGCACGGAAGTTCGTGACGAATCCCAGCCGACGAGCGGGACGCGCACGACCGGTTCAGGTTCTGGCGACATCTAATCGGGCATTCGGAACGATTTGATGAGAGCGAGACTGATCGGATTCGAAATCTTGCGTGAAGAAGCCACGAGGAAAACGTTTTCCCAAACTTCGTTGATCCGGCCGATTTCGAAGAGGTCTTTCCGGCGAATCAGATCCTTGACGGCGGTTTCGGTCATCGGGATCAGCCCCATGCCATCGACGCCCATCAGTTTCTGAATCGCCGTATCCTGCGATTCGGCGACGATATCCGGGTGGATGCCCGCGAGTCGGAAATAGTGGTCGAGATCATGACGAACGCGGCTGTCGATGGTCGGAAGGATAAAAGGCGCCCCGGATAGGGAGGCGGGAAAGTTCTTTCTGAGCGGTAAAAACTTTTTAGACCCACAAACCACGATCGGTGACGATCCGATCTTCTTCGAATACATTTTTGTCGCGCCCGGCGTGGTCGGAACATCGTTCGAAATGAGGAGATCCACCTTATGATGGTTGAGTTCTCGGATCAGATCCACCGGCCGACCTTCGACCACCGTAACCAAGCAATCTCCGGTGTTTCGAGCCGCCCGGACCACCTCGAGAATCAGATGCTTGGAGACGCCGTCGATTGCGCCGATCTGGACGTGAATTCGGTGCGCAGGGAGGCGGTCGTGAAGGTTCTCCACCATTTCCGCGCCCATCCGAAAAATTTCCTGCGCGTACTCGCGAACGGCGTGCCCCGTTTCCGTCAGGTGAAGCTTGCGATTCGAACGATGGAAGAGAGTCGCGCCCAGCGACTCTTCGAACTGCTTGATTTGGGCCGAGAGCGTCGGCGGTCCCAGTCGCAGCTTTCTCGAAGCGGAAGAGATTCCGCCCTCGGAAGCGACGACCCAAAAATAATACAGATGGTGGAAGTTCAGCCAGAAATGTTTTTCACCGATTTTAATCTGCAAGTAGCGCCCTTCGGTTTAAAGTCTACTGAACCGAATCCTAATGAATTCTGGCTCGCGATCAAAGGGATTTCCGTCGGTGGTCCGCAGCGAAGCCATTGCGCGGGAAATGACGATGACTGAAGCTTACGAGATGAAAAACGTTTCGCCCGGAGTACGCCTCGCACAGCTCGCGCGGAGCGAGAGACGCGAGATCCGCCTCGTGGTGGCCTATGGGATTTTTGTCGGCGTCCTCAGTCTTGTGGTGCCGGTGACCGCACAGGCAGTGGTCAACACGGTCGCCTTCGCCTCGCTCCCGCAGCCCATTCTCATCCTTTCGATTTTAGTTCTCGTCATTATGGGTACGGCGAACATTCTCAGGCTGTTTCAAGTATCCGTCGTCGAGTCCATCCAGCAGAGAATCTTCGCGAGGACCGCGGTCGATCTGGCTTATCGTTTCGTGAATGTCCGGATCGACGCCTACGATACCCGTCGAGGGACCGAGCTCGCGAATCGCTTCTTCGAGGTGATGGCCGTCCAAAAATCGTCTTCCTTGATGTTGCTCGACGGGCTGACCGTGGTCATCCAAGCCGTCATCGGCCTCGTACTCCTGGGTTTCTATCATCCGATCCTTCTTGCTTTCGATGTTCTCCTGGTCGCATGCATGGCCCTGGTTATCTTCTGGCCGCTTTCGCGCGGCGTGAAGACGAGTTTGGCGGAATCGCAGGCAAAGTATTCGGTCGCCGGATGGTTGGAGGAGATCGCGCGGAATCCGCTCGCATTCAAGTTCATGTCGGGGCCAAGGCATGCGCTCCAGCGCGCGGATGACGCCGTCTATTCCTACGTCCAGGACCGGTCGTCTCATTTTCGCGTCCTTTCCCGACAGATCGCGGGGACACTGATTATCCAAGCCGTGGTCAGTGCGCTCCTTCTGGGAATAGGCGGCATTCTCGTGATTCGAGGTCAGCTCACCTTGGGCCAACTCGTCGCCGCGGAAATCGTCGTGACGATGGTTGTTTCCGGATTCGCGAAGTTCGGAAAGTATTTCGAGGCCGGCTACGATCTGGCGGCGGCGGTCGATAAGCTCGGCTATCTAGCGGATCTTCCGCTCGAAGAAGGTGGCGAAGGAACTCCGACCTGGACTCCGGGGGCGCCGGCCGTTCGGATGCACGGCGTGAGTTTTCGTTACGACGACAACGCATTGCCGAGCTTGAAAGAGATCGATCTTTTCATTCGGGTCGGGGAGAAGGTCGGAATTCTGGGGGTGAACGGATCCGGCAAGACATCGCTGATCGACCTCATGGTCGGTCTCCGGCCGCCGGAACAGGGAAGTGTCGAGATCGGTTCCTGGGATGCCAAGAGCATCGACCGGGAAAAGGCGCGCGCGGAGATCGCTCTGGTGCGCGGACCCGATATCTTCGAAGGGACCATCGAGGCGAATTTGCGGGTGGGGCGCGAGGACATCACCTCCGAAGAAATTCGCCATGCTCTGGAGGTCGTCGGACTTTGGGAGGACTTGCTGAAGCTACCCGAGGGTTTGGGGACGCGCCTCGGGGGCGCCCGAAATCCGATTTCTGCCGGACAGGCGCAGCGCCTCGTCCTGGCCCGCGCCATTGTCGCGACTCCGAAATTGCTGGTCCTCGACGAAGCGTTCGAATCCATCGAATCCATCGCCAAGAGCGCCATTCTGGCCGAGCTCTCCCGCCCCGACCGGCCCTGGACCCTCATCGTCGCCAGTCACGACCCAGCCGATGTGATTCACTGCGATCGGGTTTATGAAATTCGCGGTGGTACCGTCACGGAAATGCAGGGAGGTGACGCGTGATTTATAAACTTCCGGAACATCTGCGTACGCGCATGAAGTCGCTGGAGGCCACTTTGCCTGCGGAAGGACCTCGGCGCCTGGGGAAGAACCTGTGGAAGATCGGCATCGGGCTGGGGCTCGGATGCGCATTGCTTCCTTGGCAGCAAACGGCGATCGGAACGGGACGAGTCGCCGCTTACTCTCCTACGGATCGGCGTCAGTCGATCGATGCGCCGGTCGATGGTCGCCTCGGAAAATGGTTTGTCCAGGAGGGGACCGTGCTCAAGGAGGGAGATCCGGTAGTCGAGCTTTCGGATAATGATCCCGAGATCATGACCCGACTTTCGTCGGAGCGTGATGCTCTCGAAAGGCGTCTCCGGGCGGCTCGACTGAGTGCGCGCACGGCGGAGAAGAACGTGGCGCGACAGAAAGAGCTGCTTAATGAAGGCATCTCTTCGCGAAGGGCCTTCGAAATGGCGGAAATCGAGCATGCGAGGTTCCTGGCGGACGAAGCTTCGGCCAGTGCCGAATTGTCGCGGCTAGAGGTCCGTTTCGCCCGGCAGAACGTCCAGTTGGTACGCGCCCCGCGTTCGGGAACGATCCTGAAGCGAAAAGCCGGAGAAGAATCGCAGCTGGTGAAAATGGGCGATTCCTTGGCGGAGATCGTGCCCATCACCGACTCGCGTGCGGTGGAGCTCTGGCTCAAGGGGAACGACGTCCCTCTCGTCAGGGTTGGGAGCAATGTGCGGATCCAGTTCGAGGGCTGGCCCGCGATCCAGTTCTCGGGATGGCCATCGGTCGCCGTCGGAACCTTCGCCGGGGTCGTTTCGTTTATCGACCCCGCGGATAACGGCCACGGAAATTTCAGGGCCGTCGTGGTTCCCGCGGCCGGGGAAACCTGGCCCGGTCCCGAGTACCTCCGACAGGGAGGACGCGCGAAAGGGTGGGTCTTGCTTGGACGAGTGACGGTCGCTTTCGAAATTTGGCGCCAGTTTAATGGATTTCCTCCTTCCCTTGCGGATCCGAAAAGTCAGGAGGGTTTATGAAACGGGGAGGGGCGACGGGTGCGTTCGGGATGAATCGTCGTATGTCCGAACTTGCGGTTCTGATCCTGGCTTTCGGTTTTCTTGGAGCTTCGGTTTCGGATGCGAGCGAGATCCTAACGATGGATCACGTCATCCGCTCCGTCCAAAAGTATTATCCGGTCCTCCGCGCTCAGCAGTATGAACGCGAGAGTGCGAGCCGAGAACTCGACGCGGCTCGCGGCGGGTTCGACCCGGTGGTGCGTTCGTCCGCCTACACCCATCCGCGCGCGCAGTACGACTACTGGCATTGGGATAACGAAATCGAGCAGCCCACGGGGTTGTGGGGAGCGAGAGTTTTTGCGGGATATCGAAAGAGCGATGGAAATATTCCCGTCTATGACGGGCAACTCGTCACGGATCCAAGGGGCGAAGCGCGGATCGGAATGGCCTTGCCCCTTCTGCGCGGAGGAAGCACGGACGAGCGCAGGACCCGCATCGCCGTCGCGAGCCAAGAACTCGGTGTCCAAACGGCGCAAACGGAGCTCGATCAGGTCGAAAGTATCAAGTCGGCCCGGTTCTATTATATCGAATGGGTGACGGCGGGACATAAGATGCGGGTTTCGCGGGATCTTTTGCGACTCGCCGAAGAGCGAGACCGCCTGGTGCGGAAACGGGTAGCGCGAGGCGACGCGGCGGAGATCGAGAGCGTCGATAATGCGCGCGCCGTTGCGCAGCGGGAAGCCCTTCTGGTAGCCAGCCGGAGAAACTTCGAGGCTGCCTCCTTGGATCTCTCGCTCTTTCTCAGAGACGAGCAAGGCGCCCCGATGGTCCCGCAAGAATCCCAGATCCCGGCCGAAGGTCTGCGGTCGGAAATCACGTTCGAATCCTCGCCCTCGCCGCTTCTCGATGCGCCCCCTCTGAATGATCATCCCCTGGCGAGACGTTGGGACTCGCTCATCGGCCGAAAGACAAATGAACTCTCTTTGGCAAAGAACCTGGTGCTTCCTCGACTTGATCTGGAGGCGCTGGGGACGAGGGATCTCGGTCCTCCGCCAACGGCGCGCACGGGAGACGAAATCCGCCTTTCGCTGAAGCTCGAGTTTCCGCTCTTCTTTCGAGCTCCCACGGGCAGGCTGCAAGCAGCCGAACTCGAGAGATCGCGGTTGAAAGAGCTCAGGCGATTCGCTTTGGAGAGGATTCGTAATGGAGTCACGGACGCCGACCAGGCCGTGCGGGCGGCGCGCGAAAGGATCGCGATCGCGAAAAACGAGTGGAGGCTTTCGCTCCGGGTGGAAGAAGCGGAGCGAAAGCGGTTCGCGTCCGGCGACAGCACGGTTTTCCTCGTCAATCAGCGCGAGCAAGCGACGTTTGATTCGGCGGTTCGCGAGATCGATGCGAGGGCCGATCTCAACCGCGCTTTCGCCTTCTTGATCGCGAGTCGGGGCAAAATACACGAAACGGATGTTACCGCTTTATCGGAGGGAACAGGTCTATGAGTTTGCATCGTACGATTTTCGCCTTTTTACTCGGAGTCGGGCTCACCTTCGGAATGTCTTTCGACGCGGGGGCGGAGCAGGCCGTGCAGCTTGAGGGAACGGGTCCACATGGCGGTACCACCTGGTCGATCTCCGGGGCCGAGTTCGAGCTTGCGACCAACCCGGGTCGGAAGGAGATCGATCTCTACTTTTTGGCGATTCCGCGGGCATCTCCCCAGAGCGTGAAACTTAAGTCCAAGAAAGGCGGGGAGGTCATTCTCAAAATGGCGGATCCCTGGCGGGGACTGCCCCACTACAAAGCCGTGCTCGGAAGTCCTTCGAATCCGTATCTGGGCACGGGCTCTTTCAAGGGGCTGGAGGTTCAGTTCGAATTCGGAAAGTGATGCTAAGTTTGCGATAAGCGAATGTCGCTTGCGCATATATCGAAGATCGTAAATGACCCATTCGCGATACCCATGTTTCGAGGGGGAAGTGCGATGTGCGTGATCCGATCGATCGTCCTGCTTCTAGGCGCGAGTTTACTCGCGCAAAACCATGCGAGGGCGGAAGAGGCGAGCGAGGTTCTGGAGTCCGTTTCGGTGCGGGATAAAGCGACGCTTCGCCGTCCCGAACTTCTCGACCGACTCCGCGAACGGATCCATGTCTCCTACTGGGCGACCTTTAACGGCCCCGGAGTGGGCCGCGCGGTGGATCAGGGCGTGGACGGGGAAGGCGAGGTCGATGGGACGGGGACCTTTCAAATGCTTTGGACCGGCCTCCGGTTGAATCGCAGCCATGCGATCGGGGTGCTCAACCGGTTTTCCCAGGATTTCTCGTACTTGAGTTCCGCGGGCGAACGAGTCCCCTCCGGCCAATCTTTGCTCGACCCTCGTCTTTACTGGCGGCAATCAGGGCTTGTCGATAATCGAGCGGTGAATTTCACGCATGAAGTGCGGATCGAGAGCCCCGTTACGGAAAGGGCGAGTCGGGCCGGTCGAAGGACGGCCTTCCAGTCGGTATCGACCTTCGCCTTCAAGCCGGCCAGTCCCCGCTGGTCTCCGGGAATATTGGGGGCCGCTTCGCTCTTTCTGAATCACAAGGATCCGACCTTTCTGAATCTCGCGGGCGGTCCTTATGTGACCTATTCGATGAGTCCGAAGTGGTCCCTTTATGCCTGGACGATGTTCGATGCCGATCAGCTTTTTTCGGCGCCGCTAGGGACGCTCGACGGGATGGGTCCGGGCTCGGATACCGATCTGCTCCGCGTGGGGCCGATGTACGCGCCTCTGCCCACGCTCCAGATCTATCCGTGCGTTGAAGTCACCTTGTTCAACCCGCAAATGAGGACGACATCCTTCGCGCTCGAACTCAGCGCGCAGCTCTAGGACGAGAGCCGCATTCTCCACCGATGGAAATCAGTCGATCGGCATCTCGGCGGTTTCGCCCGGAGCCGCGCGATTCGCGGCATCGGCGAACGACTCGGCCTGGGGATCCAGCGTCCCGTCGGCGATCGCCTTCGCGCGGGCCTTCGTCGCCTGCTTTTCGGCTTCGACTTCGTCGGCCTGGGCCTGGAGAGTCGGCGTCGTGATCTCGATCGATTTTACGCGGTCGCGGATCTCGGTGAGGAACGCTTCGTCGTCTTTCGCGTTGTAAAGCAGCGATACGGACTCGTCCGAGTTCATCTGCGAAACGAGTTCGCGCATTTTTTTCACGCGCGGATCGCCATCGTCCGGATTGCCCGACTGAGAGCCCGGAACCATCGACTCGAGTTCCTTCAGAGCCGGCATCGCGTCGAGCGACTTCAGTCCGAAGACTTCGAGAAATTCCGTCGTCGTCGCGTAGAGCATCGGACGGCCGGGAAGTTCCGAACGTCCGGTGATCTTAATGAGTTTTTTATCGAGGAGGCCGCGGATGAAGTGCGAGGAGTCCACGCCGCGAATCTTGTCGATGTCGTCCTTCATCACCGGCTGCTTATAGGCGATGATCGCGAGCGACTCCATGGCGCCCGTCGAGAGACGCTGCGTCTGGATCTTCGCGAGTTTTTTCGCGAGCGGGGCGCGCGCCACCTTCGTCCGGAACTGATACCCGTGCGCGATTTCCACGAGTTCGAATCCGTGGAAAAGTTTCGCGTATCGGGTCTGGAGGTTCGTCAGCGCCTCCTGGAAGTAATGCAAAGACATGTCAGGACCGAGTAATTCCTGGAGCTTTTTCGCGCTCATCGGCCTTTCGCTCATGAAAAGCAACGCTTCGATGCAGCTCTCCATCTCGCGGAGATCCAGATTTCCCTGGTCGTCCTCCTCCGGCTCGCGCGGGAGCGCGGCGAGCAGTTCCGGATCCAACTCGTCCTCGGCTTCGGCTTCCATCTCGCGCGACAGCGCCTCGTCTTCGGCGATCTGATCGGCGAGGAGCTTTTTCGCATTTTCTTCGGTGATGGCCGTGGCTTCGGCGAGGTCGCGCGCCGTTTCGGCTTCTTCCGCTTTCATTTTCGCGGTCAGGCGTTCGAGGGTTTCCTCGATCTCGGCTTCGTTATCAGCGAGTTCGAGTGGCGCGAGAAATTCCGTTTCCTCGTCTCTCGGCTCGTCGAGCTCTAGCTCTTCGTCGGTCGCCTGGGCGGCCGCGATATCGCTCACGGAAGAGATTCCGTAGGCGGTCGAAGCCGGATCCAGAATCAGAGAAACCGATTCGTCCTGTTCCGAAGGGGTCGACGTTTCTGCCGTAAAGCCGGTCGCGATCGGATCGGCGTTCCACTCGGATGCGGCAGATTCGAGATCCACGGAAATTTCCGGCGACTCGTCCGTCGCGGTCGCCTCTCTCACGGTTTCGGATTCCGATTTCGTTTTCTTAGGACTCATGGCTGCTCCGTTCTCCGACGCCATCATTGGAATCGGCATCCCGACCGCCATGGGCAGGGAGTGAATCTGGGTTTCCGAGTTCTCCGACGGACTTTCCAGTTCCGGCGGCTGCGTGGTGAGTCCCGGCCAAAACGTCTCGGAGGTCGGGTTCTCGAGTCTCTCCGAATCCGGCGAGATCGAACTCGTTTCGGTCGGCGAGAGCGTCGTCACGATCTCCGGAATGCTCGCGAGCCAGTCCAGAACGGGAATCGTCTCCATCACCGGAGGCGTCCGCAGTTCGATCGTCATCGGCCAGGAGTAGCGAAGCTCGATCGCTTCCGGCGTCGGTGTCTTCAGTTCGATCGCTATCGGCCAGGAGTAGCGAAGCTCGATCGCTTCCGGCGTCGGCAACTTCAGTTCCACGCTCAGAGGCTGCGGAAGTGGCCGCGGCGTCGGCGGCGACGGCAGCGGCGAGAGTTTCGGCGGCATGTCCTTCGCCTCGAGCGGCTCGCTCGGCGATTCCTTTGTCGACCGCTTCTTCGATGGAATCAAATCCGCGAGCCAAGTTGGTATCAAACCCTTTAATACTTTCCAGAAGCTCAACATAAATTTCTTCGTACGCCTTTTCTTGGTGGAGACGCATTTTCTTCAACCGGCCGAGTTCGAGCGAGGCGAGGAAGCTCACCACGGTCTCGGGACGCGAGTTCGGATCGCGGAGCAGCGCACGGAGACCCGTGAGCTTGCCGACTTCCATGCGGTCGCCGAAATCGAGAATCTTTTCGGCGAGGGAGACGGTCTCTTTCTTGAGAATCGTCGTACGTTTTCGCTCTTTCACGAGCAGGTCTTGGAAGGTGAGCGCGAGCCCCGTCACGTCCATCTGCTTCCAGACTTTTTCCGTGGGCTTGCGAGAATTCGGCCGGGTGTAAACGTCGTCGCCGAGCAAAGGTTGCAGAGCGAGTTCGCGGCCAGCTTCGAGGAAACGCTGGTGTTCGCGGAGCTGGCGAAGCAGATCCTCCGGCGAAAGCATCTCGTCGTCGCCAAGCGCAAGCAGCGCGTTCGGATCGGTTTCGACCGGAAGCAGGGATTTCGACTTCCACTGGATCAGCGTCGCCGCCATCAGGAGGAAGTCCGATGCGATATCGAAATTCAGCTCCTGCATCAGTCGCACATAGGCGAGGTACTGGTCCGTGATCTTCGAAATCGAAACTTTCGAGACGTCGAGCTCGTGGCTCTGGATCAGGTAGAGCAAAAGGTCGAGCGGACCTTCGAAATGGTCGACTCGGACGGTAATGGGTACGCGATGTGCCAAAAGGGGTCTCCCGAGGGCCGGCGCCAGAGTTTGCGCGGGTGCCGAATACTTGAGTCAAACGTCTGACGAGATCCTATCGAAAGATCATTCGGGAGCAAGTGATCAATCCCTGCGATGCGAAAAAACCGGACCCCCTAGATCTTGGGGGGTGGGGCCGTGGGTGCGGCTTGAAAGGGTGCCCTATTTCCCAGGGATAAAACCGATTTTATCTTTGACGCGCGACAGCGTTTTCGCGGCGCGTTCGCGGGCGTTTTCGGCGCCCCGCTTCAATACCTGATCAAGAAACCCGAGGTCTGCCATCATTCGGGAGGTTTCCTCGCGGATCGGGCGGATGGCCTGGACGCAGATCTCGGCGGTGTCGACCTTCAGGTGCCCATACTGTTTTCCGGCGTAGGCGGTGACGAGGTCGGCCACGGACGTACCCGTCAGCACGGACTGGAGAGTCAGCAGATTTCGAATCCCCGGCTTTTCGTCGGAGTCCGTGATTTCGGAACCCGAGTCGGTGACCGCGCTCTTCACCTTCTTCTCGATGTCCTTGTCCGAGTCGTCGAGGAAGAGCGTCGCCTTCGGATCGACGTCCGACTTCGACATTTTCTTCGTCGGGTCCTGGAGGCTCATGATCTTGCCGCCGAGTTTCGGGATGAACGGGTCGGGCATCGCGAAGAGCGGGGTCTCGGATTTTTTCGTGTACGCGTTGTTCATCCGCTTCGCGAGCTCGCGCGCGAGCTCGATGTGCTGTTTCGGGTCGGCGCCGCCCGGGACGAGGTTCGTCTGATAGAGGAGGATGTCCGCGGCCATCAGCACCGGATAAGCGAAAAGCCCCATCGGGATGCTCTCGCCGTGTTTCTGGGATTTATCCTTGTACTGGGTCATGCGCGAGACTTCGCCCATGGTGGCGTGACAGGTGAGGATCCACGAAAGTTCGACGTGTTCCTTTACATGCGACTGGACGAAGAGCGTCGCCTTCGCGGGATCGAGGCCGCAGGCGATGTACGTCGCGATCGCCTGATAGGTCTGTCGCCGCAGGTCCGCGGCGTCCGCGGGACGGGAGTCCGTGATCGCATGCAGATCGACGGCGAAAAACAGGCAGTCGTAATCGCTCTGCATCTTCGCCCAGTTTTTCACCGCGCCGATGTAATTGCCGATCGTCAGTCGATTCGACGGCTGAACCGCCGAGAGCATGATTTTGCCGGAACCAGTCGTCATAGGAAGAGTCCGAAAAGGGCGAGGGCGGTCGTGATGGCCAGATGGGAGAGCGCCAGAATGGGGCCATGCAGAAACGTCAGGAGGTTAAACCACAGGAGTCCCAGCAATATGAAAAAGCTGTAACGCTCGATCTGCGCGAGGACTTGTGCGCCCTGGTAGCTGAGAAAACTTTCGAGAACTTTCGAGCCATCGAGCGGAGGGATGGGCAGAAGGTTAAAGAGCGCGAGCGCGAAGTTAATCGTGATCGAGGCTTTCGCCATTTCGACAAACGGCGTTTTCAAGGAGAAATCGTCGGGTAAAAACTGGATCAAGCCCACCGCGAGGATCGCCGAAACGAACGCGGTGACGATATTCATCCCGATGCCGGCGATGGAGACCCAGAAAAGACCCGGCCGGTATTTGCGAAAGCGCGTCGGGTTGATCGGGACGGGCTTCGCCCAGCCGAACATCAGGGGGATTCCGGTGATCATGTTGATCATCGGAATGGCCACGGTACCGATCGGATCGATATGGGCCACGGGATTCAGCGTCAGGCGGCCGGCGTCGGTCGCGGTCCGGTCGCCCCAGTATTTCGCCATCCAGCCATGGCCGAATTCGTGGAGGATGATCGCCGCGAAAAAGGGGACGATCTGGATCGTCATCATCTGGAGGCGTGCTTCGAAATCACCCATGAAAATAGTCTCGCTCTCGCTAGGAAAGTCGCATGTTTAATCGGACGGGTAAAGCTCTAGCGTGTCACCTGGGCTTCGCGCGGTAGAGGCCTTGCTCTTCGATGAATTTCCAGGTGGCGGCATCGATGAGGGAAGCGGGCGGGGTGCCGCCTTCCGAGATAATCTTGCGCACGAGGGTGGAGCTCAGTCCGTACCCTCCTGGCACTTCGGCGACCGTGACGACCTCGCGAAGGGCGTCGGGGACCACGATCTTTCCGTCGTGATGCTCGTCGGGGCGCGCGACCACATAGTACTTTCGATTCGACTTGGGATGGATCGCATTCTCGCGGACGAGCTGCTCGAAGGAGTCTTCGCCGATGATCTGGTAGACGTCGTGCGTCCCGTAGGTCTGGACCATGCGCTCGACGAAGGGATCGCGTCCGAAACGGTCGATCAACATTCCGGACGGGCCGACGTAGGCGTTCATCCGGGGCTGTTGTTCCACGAACTTCCGGAGGAGACCCACGCGTACGTCGAGCGGGCTCGGGGCGAGCTTATGGTTCGGACTCGGATTCGGCACGAAAACGACTTCGTCCAGCTCCAGGGTTTCCATCGCCTTCCTCGCGGCGGCGCGATGGCCCTCGTGCGGAGGGTCGAAGGTGCCGAAGAAAACACCGATCTTCGGGATCTTGCGGTAGAGCATGTTTCGCCGCAGCTGCGCGATGGAGTTCCGCGAGCCGAGCACGAAGTTCGGATGGCGGCCATCGACGGCGACGGTCCCGCCCTTGATATCGGTATCCGGGGGGACGACGCGGTAATCGAAACGTTTGGTCTCGTCGATTCCCGCGAGCGGTAGGAAATGGGGCCAGGGCGAACCGTCGAACGTGCGACCGTTCACGAGAATCTTAAAGTTCTCGCTCGGTATCTGGCCGATCCAGTGGAAACCCGCCTCGAGATAGGCGACGAGACGGTGGTGCGCGTTCCACAAATCGACCGTGACCACGCGGTCCTCCGCGTCGGTGATGATGTTCACCAGGATGCGATCGTGGCGGAAATCGCCGCCACCGCTGGAACGAATATATTCTTTCAGGCTCTCAAGCTGTTTCGGATTGCGAAGGTAGCCGTGGCCCGGGGCCGCCGTCACGCGTTCGATCGGAACGGATTTTAAGAACTCATATCTCGCGCGGTCGTCAGCGGCCTCGACGATGCGTAGCGGGGGAAGGAGCGCGGAGGTATCCGCGGCGGAGAAGAGGTCGCGCATCGGTTCGAAGTCGCAGGTGGCGTCGCAGAGCGGACCTTTGTGGAGAAGGTGGGCGAGGCACCACGCTTCTTTCGGGCCGGCGACCGGATCCGCGGACGCGAGCGGAACGAGAAAGCTCAGCAGGAAAAGGGCGGGTAACAGGGAGCGTCGAGCGATGGCGCGGCTAGCGGGGTTCACATCCTCGATTTTACCCAGGTTTCCCGGAGATGGGGAATGAAGTTGGAGCGAAAGCGGTTTGTATTTTTCGCGAGCCCGTGGAAGGTTTGACGCCATGATTTTACGATGGCTCCTCGGGGCGCTTTTCATCTGGTCGGGAACCGCCGAAGCGAAGAATCGCGCCTATGCGGTTTTCGGCGACGGCGGCGACTGGAACGCGAAAACGCAACAGGTCGAAAAATCCATTCGGGGGCAGGGGATCTTCCACGCGATCCTCGTCGGGGACAATCTCTACCAGGGGACTTACGCGGCGGCATGGGACCCTTGGTTCAGGGCGGGCTTTCGATTTCCGGTCGTCGCGCTGGGAAATCACACCGCGGGCTACGAAGAAGAAATGCGCTTCTTCGACATGCCTGCGGAAGCCTATACGACCTACCTCGGCCGGGGAATCGCCGCGATCGTGCTGAATTCGGACAACGTCGCCACCGCGCGCCGGCAGGCGAAGTTTCTCGAGCGGGAACTCCGCAGTCTGGACGCGCAATCGATCTTCGTCATTTTCCATCACCCTTCGCTTTCCGTGACCGCCAATCATCCCTGGACCGAGCGGCGCGAATTCCACGAAGCCGTGCGGCCCGTGCTGTATCGATACCGGAAACGAATTTCGGCGGTGCTGAGCGGACATGACCACGTCGCCGCCGCGTTTTCGTTCGGCGACCTCCCGGTCATCGTCTCGGGCGCCATCAAAGACACGATGAAATACCGCCCGATGAACGGCCGACAAGAAGGAATCCAGGTAAAAACGGAATGGGCGTATCGCGGACGTCCGACCTGGGCGAAGCTCGTGGTCGCCGATCATTCCGATAAGTCGACGATCGAGTTCGTCGAGGCCGAGGGTTCCCGGACGCTCTGTCGCGTGCGGATCAAGACCGGGGAATGGCTATTTCTCGAAGACAGCTGTTACCGGACCTTTCGTCCCGGGCCCCGTCGATAACCGTCCGCCCTAAAACTGCCGGGAAATTGACGGAATTTCGGCCGGCCGGAGGGGGAGAACGCCTAACCGGCAGTTCCTTTCGGAGCGAATGTTGCTATCCTAGAAGTGTCGGATGCGGCTTCGGCCCGAGGGAGATTCATGGATCGAAATTCCAGTCGTCAGAAGCGTTCAATTTTCGTGAGCCTATGTCTGCTATCGGCGCAGTCCGCGTTCGCCGGCGCACCGCAGTTTCCGACCGAACTCGATTACGGAAAGCTCTCGCCGGAACAGCAACGCGAGTTCGAATCCGCGGCGTTTCTACTGAACCTGCGTTCGCTCGGCGTGTTGGAGCCGGACGGAGTGATCTGCGCTCAGCCGGGCAAGGATGCGAACGGAAATCCGACTTATAATTTTTCGGTGCAGGATAAAGCGTTCGAAACCGGCTCCTGCCAGCTGAACGCGAATCAGTCCGGCCTTTCCGAAAAAATCAAAAAGCTCGCCCAGGCCACGATCGAATACCAAAAGGTCGTTCAAGGCGCGAAAGAGAAGTTACCCGTCACCGTCACCGGGTTCGCCGACGGGCAGCCGTTTTCGACGCTCGGCGCTCAGGCGAAGGCCGCGTGCGGAGAGCTGGCGAATTCGAAGAAAGTGAACGGTTCCTACAATCAGCCGCTCGCGCAGAGCCGCGCGCGGGGCATCGCCGGCGAACTGGCCAGCGTGCTCGGCGAAACGAAAGCCGACGTTCGCGGATTCGATTCGCCGAATATCGTCGGTACGGACCTCGCGAACTGCCCGACCCGCCGGCAGGTCGTGATTTCCTTCGGAAGCTCGCCCGCGGTCAATGCCTCGCAGTCGATCGGCAACTTCGAGCCGTCGGCCCAGGTCGACTCCACCGTCCAGCTCGCCATGAACGCGGCCGTCAGCACGCAGATTCTGCGCGCGCACGCCGCCGTCCAGGCGAAAGCCGGGAAGCGGGCGGATAAGCTGGATTGCGCGAAGAAAGACGACTCGTGCGCCTGGAAGCATATGCAGGCCGTGATGACCGAGCTCGGTATCGACCCGAAGGATACGGCCTGTCGGGCCACGACCATGGGGATCGCGGACGAGGTGATCGGCCGCGCGCTGAATACGCGCGTGGGCAAGGACATGATCGCGCTGGCGACTTCGAAATCGAGTGACTGGGCTAAGAACTGGATCGCGAACTATACGAATTCGAAGGGAAAGGCTCGCGAAGAGATGACCGAATGCGGAGTGAGCGCGGAACTCCATCTGATGATTCCGACGAGCGACATGTTCGGCCAAGCCGGAAAAGAGTGCGCGCACAAGAGCGTCTATTCCACCGACGGGACGTTCGTGGACGACTCGATCGCCTCGGCGAATCTCGTCCGCATCCGAAATATCGAACGCAACATGGCGGCCTCTTCCGTCGCCAAGAATCCCGCTCGGGTCGCGGAACTCCAGAAAACCATCGACGAACTGCATGCGCAAACGGCAGCGCAGTTCCCGGGCCTTTCGACCATGGAAGATCTGGTGGCCTATCGAAACGCGGGGCGATCCGGAATCGCTCGCCGAAACCTCTCGCATAATTGCGTGAAGCCGGACCTGAACATTCTCGCGACCGGCTTCGAAGCGTCTCCGTCGAAGAACGATTATTTCGTCTCGCCGAAGTCCCTCGGAAACGGCGGGGTGCGGATGGGCTACTCGGAAAAGTCTTTTTCGACGAACTATCATTCGCAGAGCGGGAAACATGGCTTTGGCTGTTCGGCGTGCGGGAGCGGTGTAGCCATCCAGAAGGACGGATCGCTCGATTTCGAAAACGACATCGTGAATCGGTCCCTCTATGGCCAGAACGTCGAGAACACCTTCGGTAAAGATGGAATGAATCTGATTCGGGGCGGCGACCAGCTCACGGCGGCGAACTTTCTCGCACCCGCGCTCTATGAGATTCCGAACTGTCCCGACTGTTCTTGCGTCACCTCCATGCAGGACGCGCTCACTCGCGCCTTCGCCGACGGCAAGCGGACGATCGCGAGTTCCGCGCACGGGCTGACCCGCAAGGGCGAAGGCAAGCTGATGGAAACGTCGGCTCTGAAGAACTCCTGTCTCTTCGCGCCTCCGATCGCGCATGCCTGCCCGGTCGGGCCGAATGGGAAGGCCGAGCAGTCGAAGCAGGGCGCCGAGCTCGAGCGTACGCTGACGTACATCGACAAGGCGCTCGCGCCGGCCACGGCGAATTTCACGAACGATACGCGGAACGTGCTCGCGATGATCGAAGGCTGTGGCGGCGGCGTGCCGAAGCTGCAAGGGATCGATTATTACCAGAAACTCGTCGACGGGGTCGTCTGCGATACGCGGAAAGACCCGATCGTCCTTCCTGAGAACAAGGGGAACGAGAAAGCCGAATGCGACAAGGCCCAGAAGCTTCTCCAGGCGTCGAAAACGTTCGGCGCTCGTTAGCGAGCGCCTGTGCGTCCGCCTAGCGGCCGCCGCGCGGGTGGTATTTCCGGTGGAGTTCCTTCAGATGCTCCGGCGTGACGCCGGCGTAGATTTGCGTCGTCGAGAGATCCGAGTGCCCCAGGAGAGCCTGGAGCGAGCGAAGATTCATGCCGGCCTGGAGCAGGTGGGTCGCGAAAGAATGGCGCAGTCGGTGGGGCGAAATTTCTTCGTCGATCTCGGCGAGGATCGCGAGATCCTTCAGCGTGCCCCAGAACGACTGGCGCGTAAGTCCCTCTCCGCGCCGGGAGACGAAAAGCGCGTCGGTAGGGTCGCCACTCTTTAAGCGTTCGCGCACGAGTTCCGGACGCCCCCCCGCAAGATATTCGTCGAGCGCGTCGCGTGCGGCATTGGCGAACGGAACGATTCGCTCCTTTCCGCCTTTGCCCAGCACCCGGACGTAGGAAAGGGTCAGGTCCACGGCATGGGTCGAGAGTCCGACGAGTTCGCTGACCCGAAGTCCCGTGGCGTAGAGGAGTACCACCATCGCCTGATCTCGAAGGACGAGCGCGCGTCGAATGGACTCGGGATAGGGCAGTCCCCGCGCCGTCGCATTCAGGAGTTTTTCCACGGACTCGTGGGTCAGAAACTTCGGAAGCCGCTGCGAGCGGGCGGGAGAGCGCAGCCGGTCAGCCGGATTCTCGACCAGGCCGAGTTCGAGCATCCCGAATTTAAAGAACTGCCGGAGCGACGACACTTTTCGCGAAATGGAGGCGGGTTTCGCCCGGTCCCGGTGCAAGGACTTTAGAAACGCATGGAGGTCGGCGTCCGTGATCGCCGTGATCGGAGTCTCGCCTTTCGCCGCGAGGAGGTCGCCGAACTGCCGCAGATCCTGTTGGTAGGCCTCCAGGGTCGCGGCCGCGGCGCCTCGGTCGATCTTGCGGGCCTCGAGAAAGAGGGCCAGCGCCGCCGCGAAGGTCATTCGTCCCGCGTCCGCACGTCGCGCTCGAAAATCACGTCGATGTCCCGCATGTCCGGGTCTTCCCGCTTCAGGCGTTTCGCCAGGTCCACCGCCGCGTCGGCGATGGAGGACGCGGTGGTCGGATCGGACTTTCGGTCGTAGGTGACCTTGATCTTGATGCGGTTCTCGCCGCCGGAAACGAAATGCAGGTCGATCGCGTTTCGGAAAGCGACGCGTTTATACTTCTGCTCGAGCTTGACGATGAAGGTCTCGATCTTCACTTCGTCGGTTCGCGGCGCGGGAGGCGCGGAATCGAAGATTGTCACGGGCTTCGAAGTCTTGCCGTCTTCGGATTCGGAGCAGCCGACGAGGCCGGAGGCCGCGCTGAGGAACAGCCAGAATGCGAAGCGGAGAGGGATCGCTCGGTGGTGCATCCGTATCAGGATCACGCTTTTCCGCGAAAAAGGGAAGAGGCCCTAAGCAGCCCCCCAAGCCATTGGGGTCTTCCTAGAGCCTCTATCCATCTATCGAATCTACTCTTATCGATCCGGGCCGGATCGTCCACGCTACTCGGCTTGCCCTCTGCGCTGCGGTCGCTGCTATTCCAGCAAACGTACTATTTTATATGCTTTGGATATCGAGGAACCGGATCGCGCTTAGAAGTAAACCACCAGCGGAACCGAGTTGTTCAGCATGATGTTCACCTGGCCGCCGTAGAGGCTCGTCGCATAGTGACCGATGTTGATCGAAACGATCGATGCACAGATGGCGCCCATGTTGAACTGTGGCTGTTGGTAAGGATTGTACGGGTTGTACTGCTGTCCGGAGATTCCTGGGATCGGGATTTGACCCGACTGGATCTTGTACATCAGCGTCTGGACGTACGAGGAGCTGAGCTGCATCTGTCCGCCGCCCGTGCCCTGGTTCATGCCGGCCATCTGGATTTGCATCGTCATCCAGGCGTCGGAACCGGAGCCGGAAAGCTGGAGCATGCCCTGCTGACCGCCGTACGGGTTGTACTGATTCGGAAACTGCTGAGGCTGCTGGATCACTCCGCCTTGGCCGCTCACGATGCTCGCCGAATTCACATAGAACGTTCCCGAGAATGGGATCGGTCCGGTGACCGGAGCGCACTGGCTTCCGAGGCCGCCGCCGGGGGGAATATTCCCCTGCGGAAATTGGCCCGGAAATCCCGGCTGGCCTGGGAGGGGAGCTCCCGCTTGGTTATTCTTCTTTCCACATCCGGTCAATGCGAGCGCGAACGCGGCAAGGAGTCCGGTAACGATGATTCTTGGCTTGGTATTTCTCATATTTCCTCCACCCCATCCCGGGGCATCTCTCTCACCCTTGATAAAGCAACCGGAGTGCCAAGACGACGCTTTGAGTTAAGTATATGAAATATAAGATAAATACCCGTTTGAAACTGTATCGTTTCCTGACGGTCAGTGACTAGAAACTAGACACCTGCTTAGCTGCTGGCGGCCTCGGGCCGTTCCCTGTTCGAGGCGAAACTGCTGGATCGCGCGGACCAGGGCCGCGGCCATCGCCCGCACGCCATGGTCGGAGTGGATCAGTTTTCGGTCGCGGCTCGAGGTGACAAAGCCCGCCTCGACCAGAGTCGTCGGCATATCCGCTCCGAGCAGCACGACGAAGAGCGCCTGTTTTACTCCGCGCGCCTTCTGCTTGGTGACTCCCGTCAGATGGTTCTGGAGCGCGCAGGCGAGGCGTTTGGATTCGGGCAGATTCGCATCCACCGTCATATCCTTTAAGATGAGGTTCACTTCCGTCTCGCCGGTCAGCTTAGAGCCCTGCGTGGGATCGAGGCCCTTGTTTTCCAGTTCGGCCAGCCGCTGGGAGCTGCGGTCATTGGTCGAGTTCAGGATGAAGGTTTCGACTCCCTCGGCGCTCTTCTTCGCTTCGCCGTGGGAATTCATATGGAGGGAGACGAAGATCTTCGCCCGGGCCCGATTCGCGATCGCGGTTCGCGCATTCAACGCGATATCGGCGTCGATGTCGCGCGTGAGGAGGACGGGGTAGCCGATCTTTTCAAGCTGGCGTTTCGCTTCCTTCGCCAGCCCGAGGACCGCGTCTTTTTCGGTGAAGAGCTCGGTCTTCTCCGGTTTCTTGCCTTTGGGCGTCTTCTCCCTATAGACGGCGCCGAAGTCGCTCCCGCCATGGCCGGGATCGAGGACGACGGTGAAATCTTTGGCCGAAAGCGGGTAGCCCGGCCGGATCTCGGCCGGGGGGGCGGCGAACGCCTCGAGCGGGGGAAGGCCGGCGAGCGCGGCCAGAAAAATGGAGGTGAGGAGAACCTTGCCCATCCTCAAGAGCATATGGGAAAAGGAACCCCGTGGGAAAGCGACAAGCCGTGAGCGCGAAACTGAATGCGAAAAAACCGTCGAAGCGTCAGATCTCCGTGAGGGCGAGCGCTGCGAAGGTTTTGACGGCGCGCGCCTCTCGCGGCGGAGCCGTCACCTGGCCGGCTCTGCGTAAACTCGTCGCATGGTTCGAGCGGAACCAACGTATTCTCCCCTGGCGCGAAACGCCGACGCTGTATCGGGTCTGGATCTCCGAGATCATGCTCCAGCAGACGCAGGTCGCGACGGTGCTGCCTTACTTCGAGCGCTTCGTGGAAACCTTTCCCACGGTAGAGAGTCTGGCGAGCGCCGACACCGAGACGGTGATGAAGGCGTGGGCCGGCCTCGGCTATTATTCGCGCGCGCGGAATCTCCATCGGGCGGCCCAGGAAATCGTGCGGCGAGGTGGGACGAAACGAGGGTTTCCGCAGTCGCGCGCAGCGTGGATGGAGATTCCCGGGGTCGGGCCCTACACCGCGGGCGCGATCACCTCGATCGCGCTCGGACTTCCCGAGCCGATCGTCGATGGCAACGTCGAGCGCGTTTTTTCCCGGATGCGGAGACTGCGTCGAAGCCAAGGGGACGCGCAGTATAAGGAAAATCTCTGGGAACTTTCGCGACTGGCCGTGACGACCGCGCATCGCGCGGGACTGTCGTCGTCGCATCTGAACCAGGCCTGGATGGAGCTCGGAGCGACGCTCTGTTCGCCGCGAAAGCCGGCTTGCGAACGCTGCCCGGTTTCGCGGGATTGCGAGGCGCGAACGGAGGGGGAGGTCGAAAACTTTCCCGAACGGAAGAAACGTCGCGAATGGGTGGAGGTCTCAGAGCGCCGAGTGGCGCTCGTCGATTTCACGCGGGGAACGGTTTATGTCGAGAAGGCGCCGCCCGGACAGTGGCGGGCCGGACTCTGGGATTTTCCGGCCGAAGTTTCGGCGGCGGTCCTCCGGAAGCTACCGAAGTCAGCGGAGCTCGGGCGGATCCGGATGAAACTCGTGGTCACCCAGCATAAGATCACGCGCGACCTGGATGTGACCGCGGTGTCGTCCACCGCCCCGGTCTTCCGCGATGCCCCAGGTCGCTGGATTTCGATGGCGGACCCCGAAGTGGGGCTCGGGTCGGCGTCGAAAAAGGGGATTCGCGAGATCCGCGAACGGTTCGCCTAGCGCCAATTTTTCGGCGCTACTTGGCGTAGCTCATGCCCGCGCCCCGGCTGGCCGAAACGTGGGAGATGGGTCTGATCTCGAAGCAAATGCTCGCCGCCCTACTTTCGCTCTCCGTCCTCGCGACGGATGCATCGGCGGCGTTTCGCCTGCCCGGGTGGGCTTGCCGCGCCGTTTTTTCCCCGAGCGAGTCGGTGAAATTCAGCCCGGCGAAATTCGAACTCGCCGAAGCGCGGTGGGCCGAGGAGTTCCGGCGCAGCGGCTCCGAACGGACGCTCGAGTCGGCGCTCGCCCAGACGAAGAGTCCCGAGGAATGGCTCGCCTACCTCGAAGGCGTCGCAAAAAGGTCGGGGAGCGATCTCTTCGACATGCGAAAGTTTTTCTCCGCGGATCCCGCGCGCGCCCAGCGGTTCGCGAACGAGCTGAAACGAGTCGTCGAGTCCGGCGAGCTCTTTTCGGGTAAGGGAACTTCGCGCATCATCGCCGAACTTTACGCGGTTTCGCGCCTGGGGAAAAATCCGGGCTGGCGGAAACTCGTGCCGCTTTCGGCATCCCAGGCGATCGAACGACGCGTCCTGCTCGAGCTCGAAAGGCATTCGCTCGAGGACGCGTTTCGCCGCCTCGGCATCCTGCGCGACCCCGGGGAGATCGAAAAGTTCCGGCGCTGGCTCGGCGATCATTCCTATGCGATCGAACTTCCGATTCTCGCGGGGACCGCGGCCCTCTCGGCGACGTATCTCGGCAAGGCGGTTCCCTTCGGCGGCATCCAACCGCTACGCTGGAAACGCGTACCCGAGGAATGGCGAGAGCTCTACCGAAAGGGGGGGCTTGAAGCGATCAAACCCCTGTTTAAACGCGAGTTCGGAACCCTCGGGAACGTCGACGTCGCCTGGCGCGTTTTCACCGCCGCCGCCGGAGTCGCCGCTCTCGGCGTCGTCACGACGTATCTCATTCTCTATCCGGAGACCCTCGGATACGCCCGCGACTGGGCCTCGTTCGGTATCGACCTCCTTTTCGCGGACCTGACCCCGGAAGGAATGCAGAAGTATCACGATCAGAACTTTGACTGCGCCGAAGAGAGGAAAAAAAGGGTCAAGAGTTGGACCGAAACGTACGAAGCGTTCGAAGGACGCCCACTCGCCCGGGAGACCGATCCCGAGGGGTGGCGAGAGTACGATCGACAGGTACTCAGCGCCCCATGTGAAAGTTTCAAGATGGAGTACGCCCCCTAAGGGTCGTGGTCTCCGGTGATCGAGGGAAAATATGAATACATCTTCTATGCTTCGCGGTTGGGTTTCTTTCGGAATGGCTTCGCTGATCGCGCTCCAGCCGGCGGCGATCGGGCTCGTACACGCGAATCCGCCGAATAGCGGCGAAAAAGAGGTCGCTGAACTCGATGCCATCCTGAAATCACGCACGAAGGAATTCAAGTACCTCGACCTTCAGGGAAATCCGGTCGAATACGGACAGGCGATCGCGGACAAAAAACCGTTTTTCATCGTCCCGACCGGCAGTGAGGCGAGCCAGTACCAAAAAGATCGCATCATCGGACTCATCGCGAGCGTTCACGAGGGGAAGATCGTCCTGAAGATCGCTGCCTACGACGTCTCGAAGGGTTTCGAGAAGAAGCACAATGTCGGTTCGGCGGAAGTCGTGATCGGAAGTGAAGGCGGCCAGGCCACCATCGATTCGATCGAAAAACAGATGAAAGTCATTACGAGCAACGTCCTCGCGAAAGTGACCACCGCGCCCGGCGATCGGAAAGTCGCATCCGGTTCCTGCATCGAGACGAAAATCATCAACCAGGTTCTCGTCGTCGGCGGACTCGCGGCGCTGGGAATTATCGGTAGCATCACGTACGGCATCGTGAAAAAGGGTCCGACTAAACCCGGATTCTACGTTTACCGATTCTATGCGCTCGTCGGAACCGGACTGGTCGTGGGAGTGGTCGGCACGGTCGCGCGGATCGTACGCTACTTCCGCTGCGACGAAATCGAAGGAATGTAGCCGAGGCGATCGAGCGGGGCTTACTGACCCGGCTTCGTTTCTTTGCTCTCGCGTTCCTGGACGGAGTAGGCTGGAGTCGTGCGACTCACGTTCGAAAAATGCTCGAGCGCCGTCGGCGAGAGTTTGATCGGGGTCGTGGTCTTCTTGCCAAACCGTCCGCCGATTCCGCCCCAGAACCCGTCCTTGATCATTTTTTTGTCGTTCGGATTCTCGACCGACGCGAACTCGACCGTCCCCTCGAAGACGACGATTTCCGCTTCGTCGAGCGCGGAGTTCGCGATCGCAAGGAAGTCCGTACCGCGGACGCCCATCGTGCCCTTTTTCGTACGCAGGAGGAAAATCGGTTTGTCGTTCTTTTCCTTCCTTTCGGCCGATTTCTCGACGGCCTTTTTCGCAGGTGGAACGCGGACGCGGGCCATTCCGTTCACGAGCTCGACGGTCTCCCCGGGGTTGCCGCCTTTCGGCATGACGATGCGAATCTCGGAGCTGGCCGCGACGTCGACCATCGTCTGATTCTCAATCAGCTTCAGGCGGGCGCCACCGTCCGCCCCCGTGCGCAGGGCTCCCAGCGTGCCGATCACGGCGTCTTCGGTGATTTTTCTCCCATCGAAAGTGGTCGAGGGCGAAGCCGCCATGACGCGTGCGATTCCGCCGGTATCCGGCGTCTCTTCCGCGCGAGTCGAAGGAGGCGCGAGCAGGACCGTGAGCGCCAGGGTCATCGACAGGCCGAAAAACGGGGAATGGGACTGTGGGCGCATGGAGATCTCCTTCGACGGATCGCGATTCTAGGGGGGAAGGAGCCCAGTCTATAAAGACTGGCGGAGTTCGGCAAGCTTCGCGAGCGCTTCCATCGGGGTCATGGCGTTCGGATCCAGGTCGCGCAAAGCCGCGAGCGCCGGATGGTCGTTCGTTGCCGTGTCGACTTCGGGATCCGAGCCGCCCGCTTCCGCCGAAATCTCGGGCGCCCGCTCGAAAAGCGAGGGCTGCGCGCCGCCGACCGCGCCGTTTTCGAGTTCGGCAAGCACCTTCCATGCGCGATTCACGACGGTGGTCGGAAGTCCCGCGAGTTTCGCTACCTGAATCCCGAAACTTTCGTTGGCCGGCCCGTCTTTCAGTCGGTAGAGAAATCGCAAATTTCCGCGCGTGCTTTCGACGCCCATATGGGCGTTCACGATTCGCGGCAGGAAGTTCGGCAGTCTCGTCAGCTCGTGATAATGGGTGGCGAAAAGCGTGCGGCAGCCGAGTTTCGTCACGATCCACTCGAGCGCACTCCACGCGACGGAAATCCCGTCGTAGGTCGATGTCCCGCGGCCGATTTCATCGAGCACGACGAGCGAGCGCGAATCCGCGTGGTGGAGAATATGCGCGAGCTCCGTCATCTCGACCATGAACGTGGACTGACCGCGCATGATCGCGTCCTGCGCGCCGATGCGGGTGTAGATACTGGAAACGATTCCCCAGCGCGCGCGGGCGGCCGGAACGGGCGCGCCCATCTGACCGAGGATCGCGATCAGCGCGGTCTGGCGCAGAATCGTGGATTTACCGCCCATGTTCGGTCCCGTGATGAGTACCGTGCTCGCCGCGGGGGAAATCATCTTCAGATCGTTCGGGACGAAGTTCCCGCGCCCTTGGTCGACGAGGGGATGACGCCCGCCTTCGACTTCGAAATCGGTCGAGTGGTCGATCGTCGGCCAGCTCCAGCCCTTTTCCCAGCCGAGGCGGGAGAGCGAGACGAAAACGTCGAGTTCCGCGATCGCGGCGGCGGCGTCGGTGATGGGACGGGCATGCGACTGGATCTTCGCGAGGAGCGCGCGAAAAAGATCGGCCTCGAGCGCCCGGCGCTTTTCGCCCGCCGAGACGAACTCGTCTTCGAACTTCTTCAGTTCGTCGGTGAAGAACCGCTCGCCGCCGACCGTCGTTTGCTTTCGCTGGTAGGAACTCGGAACGCTCTTTAAATTCGCGGAAGTGACTTCGATGTAATAACCGAAGACGCGATTATAGCGGACTTTCAAGCTCGCGATCCCGGTCGCTTCGCGCTCGCGAGTTTCGAGATCGATCAGCCAGCGGTTGCCGTTTTCCGAAAGATCGATCAGGCGGTCGAGCTCGGGATGCGTACCTTTGCCGAAGATCCCGCCGTCGCGCGAGACCAGCGGCGCGTCTTCGAGCTGAGTGCGGAGAATTTCTTCGGCAAGCGCACCGAGGGATTCGTGCGCGGAGCGGAGGCGCGCTTTCAGCTGGAGCGAGAGGTCCGACTGGAATCGGCCGAGATGTCCCGCGAGAGTGCCGAGCGCGCCGAGCGTGCGGCCGAGCGCCCGGGTATCCCGCGGAGAAGCGAGGCCGGTGTTCACGCGCGCGAGAATGCGCTCGATATCGTAGAGCTCGCCGAGCGCGGCGCGAAGCTGGTCGTTCGCGCGTACGTCCGAAGAGAGTTCCTGGGTCGTCGCCTGGCGGTTCGCGATTTCCTGGACGGTGCGAAGGGGTTCGAGGATCCAGCGTTTCAGGAGGCGCGCGCCCATCGCGGACCGCGTCTGGTCGATGCGGCCGAAGAGGGAAGTATGCGTGGCGAGCACGCCCGCGACGGAGCCGGGTATGACATCTTTCGCCGGAAGAAGGTCGAGGTGGATCGCGGATTTCGGACCGAGCTTCATCGAGCGCGCCGCATGGAGCGGGGCCGGGAGTTTGACATGGGAAAGCTGGACGAGCTCCGTCTCGGTTTCCTTCGCGGAGGCTTTCCGAAAGTAATGGAGGAGGAGCGCGAGCGCGCGCGAACTCGACTCGAGATCGGCGCCGCTTTCGAGATAGGGCTCGAGGCTCGCGACGCCGTACTGGCCGGAAAGAAGTTCGTGGGCGGCTTCCTTGCCCATGCGATTTTCCGGAATTTCTTCGAAGAGAAGGTCCGTGCGCGCGATCAGGGCGGAGGCCACCGGTTCGGGGAGGCGATGGCCGATGCGGAGAAAATGGCGGATCGGCTGGGTGGAGACTTCTTCGAGGAGCGCGTTCGCATCCAGAGGGAGCGACAGGCGCGTTTCGCCCGTGGAGGGATCGAGGCAGGCGAGCGTGAAACGCGCAGGCGACGTTTTCGAATCACCCGGCGCGCCGACGGCGAACGCGGTCGCGAGGTAGGCGGTCTCGGCACCTTCGGCCTCGAACTGGACGGCCGGGGTGAAGACGCGAGTGATCTCGCGTCGGACGATGGATTTTGAGCCGCGCTTTTTGGCCTCTTCGGGATCCTCGGTCTGATCGCCGATCGCGACCTTCTTCCCCTGCTCGAGCAGGCGGCGGATGTAGCCCTGGATCGAGTGGTGGGGAACGCCGGCCATCGGCATCGGGTTGTCTTTGCCCTTATCGCGCGAGGTGAGCGTGATTTCGAGAATACGGGCGGCCTCGACGGCATCGTCGGCGAAGAGCTCGTAGAAGTCCCCCATGCGGAAGAGGAGCAGCGCGTCCGGCACCTGGGATTTTAGGTCCCAGTACTGTTTCATGAGCGGGGTGCTCGCGTGGGCAGCCGCCGTCGTCGCGGAGGTCGCGGCGGGCGAAAGGAGCGATACGGAGGTCGAGTCGGTGCCTGGGTCCATGGATTGGACCGTAGACCTATCCTCTCAGTCGCCTGGCCTCAACCCTTTGCTTTTGCCCGAGCCGACTTTTCGCTCGCTTCGCGATGACCTACAGCGCTAATGCGGTGCACTTTGATGGTGTTCGTCGTGCCGCGACGCAAGGTAGGGACCCCCGCCGTGACGACGATGAGATCTTCCGCTTCCGCGATGCCGTTTTCGCAAAGCACGCGCTCCACGGTCGTGAAAATATCGTCCGTCGCGACGATCTGAGGGATCTTGATCGCGCGGATGCCCCAGACGAACTGGAGGCGCCGGATGACGTCGTCATTCTCGGTAATCGCAACGATCGGGATGTCGGGCCGGTACTTCGCCAAAGCTTTGGCGGCGACGCCCGAGCGGGTGATGCAGGCGATGGCGACGGAGCCCGTGTGGTTCGCGATTCGGGAGGCGGAAAACTCGACCGATTCGACGACGGATCCAGGCGTAGGCAGGATCGAGTGGACGACGCCGGAATAGAGCTCTTTCGCTCGTTCGGCCTCGACGATGATGCGCGACATCGTTTCGACCGCGACGACCGGATACTGACCGGAAGCCGATTCGGCCGAGAGCATGACCGCATCCGTACCGTCGAAGACCGCGTTCGCCACGTCGCTCGCTTCGGCGCGCGTCGGCGTGGGGCTTGAAACCATCGATTCCAGCATTTGGGTCGCGGTGATCACCGGGACGCCGAGCTGGTTACAGGTATGAATGAGGCGCTTCTGGACGGTCGGAACACGCTCGGCGCCGATTTCGACGGCCATGTCGCCGCGGGCGACCAGCAGGCCGTCGGTGACTTCGACGATCGAGTCCATGTAGAGTACCGCTTCTTCACGTTCGATTTTCGCGATGATCAGAGGGGGATGGTCGGTGATCTTTTTCATCCGTCGCCGCAGATCTTCGATATCTTCGGCGGATCGCACGAACGAGAGGGCGACGGCATCGACGCCCATCGAGAGGCCGAACTCCATGTCCACGATGTCTTTATCGGTCAGGCACGGAATCGTCAGGGGAGTGCCCGGAAGATTCATGCCCTTGTTATTCGTGAGCGTACCGCCGACTTCGACGACGACGACCATTTCGGGCGCCGCGAGTTCGGTGATGCGAGTGGCGATTTTACCGTCGTCGAAGAGAACGCGGTTTCCGACTCGCGTATCGGAGGTAACGGCCATGGCGATTTCCGCGGAGATCGGAATCGCGACGCGGCCCTCGAGAGAATTTTTCGGCTTGGCGCCTTCCGGGTAGAGAACACAGACGTCGCCGTTTTTCAGTTCGATGGAGCCGCCGGGAAGTTTGCCCGCGCGAATTTTCGGCCCCTGGAGATCCTGCATGATTGCGACCGGGCGTCCGGCGCGTTTCGAGGCCTCGCGGATGTTTTCGATCAAGCTGCGGTGAAAAGCATGGTCACCGTGGGAGAAGTTCAACCGGGCGATGTCGAGGCCGGCTTCGATGAGGGCCTGGATTTGCTCTACGGTCTTAGAGGCGGGGCCGAGGGTACCGACGATCTTAACCTTTCTTGGAAAGGAGGAGTGCATTCGCTTTTTTTACCTTATCGAGTTCTTCTTCGTGATTCCGCGCGTACATCCGCTCCCGGTCACGGGATTGCGCTTCGGACTCCGCGAGGCGGTGTTCGTAGCTACGGGCCTGGTCGGCGAGGGCTTGTTTTAGACGTCTATCTTGTTCACGCCCCTGGCTGTCAAGTTTCGCTTTCAAATCGCGCAATTGTTCGTCGCTTTCGACCTTCTGGTCGGAAAGTTTCTTCTCATAGGCACGCACCATGTCGGCGGTCTGCGCCTGGAAGTCGCGCCGCATCCCGCGTTTCTCGAATTCGGCCTGGGTCCGAACCTCTTGCATTCGAGTCGAATTTTCCATGTCGCGGGTCGCGATGAGCTCTTCGTAATGCCGCTGCATCTCATTCGTCGTGCGTTCATGGTTGCGAAGGGACTCGTCCGCCATCTTGGCGTTCGATTCGTTGGCCAGCATCAGCATCTGCCGCTTGTTTTCTTCCACGTCAGTCACATGCTGGACGAACGTGTCGCGCATCGCCGTTTGCTCCGACATGTTCTGGCGGGTGAGTTTCGCGGCGAGCGATTGGTTGTCACTTCGCGAGTCATCGAGTTTCGCCTGGTAGTTGTCCTTCAGATGGGCCCGGGCCCGGGCATTTCGGTCGGCTTCCGCTTGGAAGACGCGGTCGTACTGGCGAGTCACGGCATTTCGAACCGATTGTTCGGCCGCGGAGGAGATTTCGCCGGGGTCATCCGTCGAGTTTTTTCGGTTTAGGACCCGTTCGAGATTCTCAATCTGCGTTTGCTGGGCGAGGCGCTGGTTCGCCATCGTCTTCTGATAAGTCGCGCCCTGGCGTTCGAGCGCGGAGTTCTGGCGTTCCGTGGCCACCGCGCGCTCGCGCTCGAGCATGCTCTGGCTCATTTCCTTTTCGCGGGTCGCCTGGAGTTTTACATGTTCGAGGGAGCGGTCGTATTCTTTCGAGGCATTGCCGAGCTGGTCGCGATGTTCGGAGTTTTGGTCCGCGACTAGCTGGGCGGTTTTCGCGTCTTTTTCTTTGATGAAGCTTCCGAGCTTCTGTCCGAAGAAGCGTTCCGTGTCGGCGTTGTCGGCCTTAAGTTTCTGTTTTTCGAGGTCGTGCGAAAGGGTCTGGTTGGCGTATTTCGAATTCCATTCGGATTCGAGGTCGCGAATCGCCTCCTGGCGTCCGCGATTCCACTGCGACTGTGCTTCGCGCTTCATCTGCGCGGTTTCCATGATCTGCTCGCGAAGGGGCTGGAGTTCGAGCGCGCGGGAGGTGCGGTCCGCTTCGGCGTTTTCGCGAAGCGCGGCCTGGACCGCGACGTCTTTCTCGCGAAGTCGGGTATGGAGGAGGTGGTCCGCTTTTTTCTCGCGATTTTTCAGGGTGAAGTGGCTTTGTTCGGCGAGCTTCTGAGCCTGTCTACGCTCCATCATTACTTCTTCGCGCGCTTGCTGGATCGCAAGCTGCGCGTCTTTCTGGAGTTTCTCCCGGTACTGCTGCGTGGACTCTCCGTCGCCGTCTTCGCTTCGCGCTTCGGCGATTTGTTTGCGATAGTTTTCGACCACGGCCTCCAGTTCTTTTTCGTGGCGCGCGGCCCGTTCCTCCGCCTGTTTTTCGTGGTAGCTCTCGGCGTCCGAGGTCGCCTTCGCCGCGCGCGCCTGGGCGGTGGCCGCCGCTTCGAGCGCGCGGTCACGATCGGTCCGCGCGGCTTCCTCGATGGCCGAAGAGCGGCGACCGCTCCGGTCGTAGACGTTTTTCTGGAGCCGATTCCGTTCGGCGAGGTCGGACTTCGCCTGCGCCTTCAGACTGGACTCGTACTCGTCCTTCACGCTGCGCACGGCGCTTTCGAGCTCCGCGTCCTTCTTGCGAACGACGGACTTCATATTCTGTTCGAGTTTCGCCTCGCGTGTCTTTTCGCGTTCCTTCGCTTTCTTTGCGGAGGCTTCATATTCGCCCTCGAGCTCGTCGAGGGAACGGCGATGGGCAGAGTAATCGGATCCAATCGTGGACATGGCTGCTCCCGCGGAGGCGTCCATGCCTCCGACCTCCTTATTTTCGCCGAGTGCGAAAGGAAACGGTACCGGCGGAAGTTGCCGAGCGCAGGGATGCGAGCGTCAGGAAAATGTCAGAAAAGAAAGCCGATGCCGGCCATCGGGAGAAATTCGCTGAAGTTCGGCTTCTTCCCGAGCGAAACGAGATAGGAGGTCCCGACGCCCAGGGAGATCGATGAGCTGAGAGCGAAATCAGCTTGGACGAGCGGAGCAATCCCCAGTCTCGAAGTGGAGACCTTAGTGGGCGAAGCATTGTATCCGACTCGATATTGGGAGGTCAGGGCGTAGGTTCCGACCCCGATCCCAAAAGTCAGAATGGCGGCGCCTTTGGTGACCGAGTAGGTCGGGGCAATGCCGAAAAAACGCGTCTGCACGGTGAGGTCTCCCGTCCCGTCGTACTTCGAACCGTCGAAGCCAAGTTTAGCCATACCCGTCAGACCAAACCCTCCGGCTGTACGAAAGCCGAGATCGAGGCCCACGCCGAGAGCGGAGGACACGGGATCGAGGCTTGAAAAGTAGGAGTTCCCGAATTTTGCGCGGACGAAGATCGTCTCGGTTTCGTCCGCGAGGGCCGGCGTGGAAAGAGTCAGGAACAGCGCCAGCAGACTGGGAATTCTATATTTCATGCCCAAGAGATTATCGTATCGATCGGAGTCCGAAAAGTGGAAAGGGCCGGGTCGTCGGCCGTTCATTTTGCCCTGAGCAATTGTGCGCTCTGGTCTCTCGGGTGATCTGGAATTGAAATTGCTTCTAGACTGGAAACTGTGGAGGTCGACTTATGATTTCAAGCCACCGCGCTAAATCCACCCTGGATCTATCCCATCCCGCCGCTTCAATCCGCATTATCGTCCATTCGCGAATGACAAAGAGGACACGCCGCCAAGTACTTTTGGCCCTTTTTAAGGCGAGCAGGAAAGTGCTCGATGGATTGGAGTCGAGCGCGTTCTTTCACCACGATGCCGACCTATTCGAAACGTATCGGGAGATGAATCGATCGGTTAGCCTACATCAAGCTCTGGACGTCGACTCCGACGCACGCGCAGAAGGGTTACAAATTCGCCTGCTTCGACTTTCCTTTCGCTTGTCGCAAAAGGAGTTCGCGGAACTGTGTGGGCTTTCCCGAACTCACTTAAGCCGGATTGAAAGGGGTCGAACAAATGCAGAGCCACTCACCAGAGCAAAAATCGAGTTTGGAGTAAGGCGCGCGCGCGCTCGTTATGGAGGGACTCGAGTCCAAAGCGCACAATTGCTCACGCGGGAACGAGAGGGTGGGGAGGAGGGGCCTAGTCCGATGGGCGGACCTCTGCGCCGACCTAAGAAATCTCGGGGATACCCATTTTACCAGGGAAGCTCTTCGCCCTCGTAGTCGAAGAACTTTCCGCTCTGGGCCGCGCCGGCTTTCTCGATTACCTTGGCCATACCGGCGACGGATTCCTGGACGGTCGTCGGAGCGTTGCTTCCGCCCATATCCGTTTTTACCCAGCCCGGGTGGAGCACGAGAGCCACATATTCGGGAAACTCGATCGAGAAGGATTTGTTGAACATGTTCAGCGCGGCTTTCGACATTCGGTAGGCATATGCGCCGCCGCCGCCGTTATCAGCGATGGATCCCATCAGACTCGTGATCTGGACGACTTTCGCGCCCTTGCCGAGGTTAGGCAGCAACGCCTGACAGAGGCGGAGAGGGATGAGCGTATTCACTTCGAAGCTGTCGCGCAGATCCTGGACTTTCAGATTCGCCAGCTCGTCGCCCTCGGCGTACATCCCCGCATTGTTCACCAGGAGATCGATCTTCCGTCCTTCGAGCGCGCGCTGGAGCCGCTCGGGACCGGCGACATTCTCGAGATCGATTTCGTGGATGGAAATGTTTCCGAGTTTCGCGCCGCCGGCGCCGAGGCGCTCGGGATGCCGGCTGACGGCATGGACTTCGTGCCCCTGGGTAGCGAAGAAACGAACGAACTCAGCTCCAATTCCGCGGGACGCGCCCGTAATGACGATTCTCATGCGGGCATTACAACCAAAAGGCCGGTCCCTCCGCTAGGAGAAACCGGCCTTCAGTATTTTTTAGCAAAGACTCGAAAGCGGAGCTTAATTCTTCTTCGATTCGAGCTCTTCGTCGATCATTTCGGAGAACTGCTCGATCGGCAGAGCGCCGGCGACCATTTGTCCGTTTACGAAGAAGGTCGGAGTGGAGCGCACGCCGATTTTGTTGCCGTATTCCATGTCTTTCGCGACGAAGTCCTTGAACTCGCCTTTGTCGTAGCACTCTTTCACTTTCGCTTCGTTAGCGCCGGACTCTTTCGCGAACTTCACGAGGTTGTCGTTATCCAGTTTGTCCTGGGCCTTGAAAGCGAGGTCGTGGAACTTCCAGAATTCCTTTTCGCCCGCGACCTTCTTCACGCACATCGACATTTCGGAAGCCGGACCTGCGCGCTCATGAAAAGGGAGTGGGTAGTGCTTGAATGCGACGGTGACTTTCGAACCGTACTTCTTCGCGATCTGGTGCATGGTTTCCGCGCCGCGGGAGCAGTACGGGCACTGGAAATCGGAGAACGCGACGATTTCGACTTTCGCGCCTTTTTTGCCGAGGATCGGCGCGTCGCCGATTTCGACTTTCACGCGTTCCATCGTCGGCTTCTTGAAGTAGACTTCGATCGGATTCTTCTTCGTCATTTTCGCGAGGTAGGCCTGAACCTTTTCCTGGCGTTTCTGGTTCTCGAGATAGCTCGTGATCCGCTGCTTGTACTCCGGATGTTCCTTCAGCTGCTCTTCAGGAATTTTCTTTTCCTTCACGAAAGCCTTGAATTCGGAATCGGAAACGGTGAGTTTCCCGACGACTTTCTCGGTGATGAACTGCTCGGTCGGCATATTCGCTTTTTTTGCTTCCGCGCCGATCAGCTTTTCTTCCATCAGTTTGTTCAGACGATCCATTTTTAGGTCGTATTCGCGCTTCTTCAATTCGTAGATATCCGAACGAGCGTCGCCAATCAGTTCTTCCTCGGTGATTTGCGCATCGCCGATTTTCGCGACGATACCCGGGGTGGTCGCGTCTTTCGTCACGATGTTCGGCTTCGGCGCTTTGGCCTGGGAGTCGGAGCAGCCGCTGAGGGCGAAAGCGCCCGCGACGCCGATAAACAGCAGGGACGAGGACTTAGACAAGATGATCTTCTTCACAAGAATTTCCTTTGTTTCGGGAGGTTGGACCCGTCACGAACGTTGGTCCTAGACGAAAATGAAGTTACGGTTCAGACACACTGCGTGGAGATGGGTGCCTTATGAGCGTAAGGTTGGCTCACAGCGTAGGCAAATAAAAACTTTTTTAGCCGATGCGTAACGAGCCCTGACGAGGAGGACGCCAAGAATGATCTGAATGACCGACCAAGCCCATAAGATTTTCGAGTGGGCGTTCGCGGTGCTCTGGTACCAAAGGAAGGCCGCGAATGACACACCGAACGTCGCTTGGATAGCCACCGGGAATGGACGAGCGTTGCGCATGCGTTTCAGGTTCCCGCACTTCGGACAGAGCCCCTCGTCGGTGTCATCGCGCATCGCCTGGCGGGGGATTTCCACCAGCTTCGGTTTCGAATCAGAAGGTTTGGACGAGGTCATGTAGTCTCAGTAAGCCGACCCAGTCTCCCGCGCGGTCCACGACGGGTAGCACGCTGATCTGGGACGAGCGATTCTCCATTAAGGATAAGGCATCGCGGGCCGGCATCTCCGGCATCGCGGTGATCGGGTTACGGGTCATCACTTCACTCGCGCGCAGCTGAAAGAATTTCTCGCGGTGGCTCAGCGATTTGCGAATGTCGCCGTCGGTGATTAGGCCGACTAACTTCCTTCCGTTCACGACGAGCACGGCTCCGAGACGTTTCTGCGTCGAAACGATTACGACCTGGTCCATCGCCGTCTCTTCGGTGACGAGACCGACGGCGTCGGATTTCTGCATGCAGTCCGCGACGGAGAGATTCAGCTTCCGTCCGAGGCTTCCGCCCGGATGATTGCGCGCGAAGCTGTCGGCGTCGAACTTACGAAGTTTCATCAGCGTGACGGCGAGCGCGTCGCCGATCGCCAGCGCCAGCGTCGTGCTCGTGGTCGGCGCCAAATTATGCGGACACGCTTCTTGCGCGACCGAAGCGTCGATCACGGCATCCGCCGCTTCGGCGAGGCGCGAACGTAAGTTCCCGGTGATGGCGACGAGGGGAGTCTTCATCGCCTTAAACGCGGGCAGGATCCGGAGGAGTTCTTCGGTATTGCCGGTGTAAGAGAGCGCGAGCACCACGTCCTTCGGGCTCATGAATCCGAGATCGCCGTGCAGGCCTTCGGTCGGGTGGAGAAAGAAAGCCTGGGCCCCCGTCGAAGAAAGCGTGGCCGCGATTTTTCCGGCGATTTTTCCGGATTTGCCGACACCCGCGACGACGATTTTGCCGCCCTGATCGAGCGAAGACTGGAGAAGGCGGGTCGCTTTCAACCACGACTGCGCGCGTTCCGATTCCGGATTCTCGATCGACTTCGCGACCGCGAGAATGGCGTCCCCTTCGAGCCCGAGCGTGCGTCGAATTTCGTCGAGAATCGGATCCGATTTGAAGTGCGGATGGTCGGCCATTTTCATCTTCGACTATCGACGGCGGGTTGACAGACTGCAACAGAATTCTGCACACTAAGGAGGCGATGCATCCTTGCCGGTTTCGTTCCTTCACTCTGTTTTCGGCGCTGTTTCTCTCGTTGGGCGCCGTGTTCGCGTCGTCGGGTTGCATGACCGCGTACAAGCGCTCCGTCGGCGCGAATACCCAGTCTTCCTTCCAGCGCGTCTATCGCACCGATTTTAATAACGCCTGGCAGTCGACCCTCGATGCGATGAAGTCCATGCGTCTCGATGTCACGAACCGAGAGGCGGGATTCCTCCAGACCCGCTGGATGGACAATACCAAAGAGAAGAACTTCACCGACGGCGACGGCGTCTCGGCGCCCTATATGCGCGCCCAGTACCGATTTAAGGTATCCATCTCCAGCGGCGTTTACCGCGGTAAGCCCGCGATGCGCGTTTCCGTCCAGCGGGAACAGTTCGCTCAGCGCGATGCGCTCGATGATTTCCGCCCGCTCGAGAGTGATTCGATCGAAGAGAATACGCTGCTTTACCGCATCGGTCGCCTGATCAACCTGCGTTCCCGGATCGCGAAACTCGAGGAGAAAAAAATGCAGGCGGAAATCCAGCAGGCGGCGGGAAGCTTCGGCGGCGAAACGCCGCCCGACGCGGGAGCGACCGAGGAGTTGCCGCCGGTCCCCGAGGAAGAGCTCTCGGCGGACGATGGCAGTTTCATTCCGGAAGCTCCCGAGTCCCTGGACTGATCAGCGGTTCAGAATCCCGTAACGACGTAGCTCGATCTCCGAGTATGCGTCGAAGTACCTGCGATAGAGCACGGGGATCTTCGAACTCGGATGGACGACGTATTCGAACGATCGCCCGAAGATGACGTAATCCCGCCGCTGCTCGCCGTGGAGTTTTAGACACGGGAAGTAGGCGCACGGCGTGAATCCCGCGCGAAGAAACGCCTCGTTGCCGAGCGTATCGGCCGCATCGTTGATGACTTCGACGTAGGACGATCCGCACTGGCGAAGCAAGTTCGAAACCGCGATTTCCAGCGCCACCGGATCCACGGATTTTCGAATTCTTTCGCCGATGACGGCGGCGAAGCGCGTGGCGGCGTCGAGGCGAGCGAAGACTTCGATCTCCTCGTCGGGGCTACAGATCAGGACATTCGGCATATAGAACGGATAGTAGGTATCGAGGGACTGGGACGCCTTCAGCTGGAGGAAACGATTCTGCACGAATTTCCGCGCGTCGATTCTCTCGAGTTCCGGTACCGCCGAGGTCATCTCCTGGCGATCGATCTCGTGGACGCTCGGATCGGCGGGAAGCTCGGGCAGGCCGCAAACTTCGCGCGTGATCGAGAAAAGAGAGTGGAGAGCCGGATGGAGGGCGAATCCCGACATCCGTTTTTCTTCGAGGACGCCTGGAAAGAAGTAAGCGGTCAGTCCGTTCAGCGCGCTTCGGTCCTCGCTGACCGCGTTCGGGAAGATGCCGAGCAAACGGAAGCCGTAGTCCTCGGTGATCTGGATCGATTCCGGCGAGAGCGTGAGCGAAGTGGAATAGATCAGGTCGAGGTCCGGAACCCGCCGTTTCAGCTCTTTCACCGCGAAATCGAGAAGCTCCCGGAGCATGGGGTGGGGATCGGGCAGCCCGGCGTCGAATAACATGCGGTAAAGTTTCGCGATCCGCTGGCTGCGGTCGAGTCCGGTCGAGATCGCTCCCCGCAGGACCCCGGCCTCCTCCGCGACGAGAAAGAGCGCGGTTTCGCCCTTCAGTGTCGCCTCGAGGCGCGAGTAGCTCAGGAAGATCGGATCCGATCCTTCGCTCGGCGTGTATTTCTGATAGAGCTCCATCAGCCGAAAGACGTCGTCCATTTCGGCGACCCGGTAATGAATGTTCATGGGACCTCCTTCGCGGAGACGAAAAAGAGTGGAATGGAAAGGACGAGGATGCCGGCCCCGCAGACGATGAAAAGCGGGCTGGGGGCCATGCGATCGAGCAGAAAGCCGAAAAGCAGAAATGAAATCGGAAAGGTCGCGCCCGACATTCCAGTCAGCAGCGCGAAGAATCGGCCTTTTCGTTCGTGAGCGACCCGGCCCTGGAAGAACTGGATCAGCTTCACGTTCAGAATGCTGAGCAGCGCACCCGCGAAGCAGAGGGCCGTGCCCGCGATGAGCTGGTTTTTCGTCCAGCCGAGCGGTAGATAGCAGACTCCGAATCCGACCATCAGGAAACGAAGCGCGAGCACGAGTTTCGTTCCGCGCAGGACCCGGCCGGCGAGGAAGGTTCCGGCGAGCATCCCCAGCCAAAGTCCGGCCTCGAGATTCGCGAGCGCCGACGCGTCGGCCGAAAGGACGCGGCTCACATAGTGGGGGAGCAGGATGAGGACGGGTGAAATGAAAAAGTTCAGTCCCGCGAAGATCGCCACCAGCCGAGCGACGAAGGGGTCTTCACGATTCAGCATCGAAAAGGAGAGATGCTCCGAGAGGGGCGCCGCCCCTCCGGCGGGGCCGGGGTTCGGGACGACGGAGAGCGGGGGACGAAATGTCAGGCAGGCGCTGACCCCCGCGGCGACAAAGAATGAAACCGCGTTCAGCAAGGTCGCGCCGAGAATTCCGATTTTCGCGATGAGAACGGCGCCCATGACGGCCCCGAAGAAACTCGCAAGGGACTGCGTACTCGCGGCGAAAGCGATGGCGGGTTCGACGTCGCGCGCTTCGACGATCTCGGGAATCCCTTTCATAAACGTCGGTTCGAAGACCGCGGTGCAGGCGGCGACGAGAAAGCCCGTGACGAGCAGCGCGACCGGGGTGAGTCCTTCGCGATAGAGCAAAATGGCCTGGAGGAGGACGAAGAGTCCCGCAACGAAATCGGCGCCCCAGAGAACTGGTTTGGTCCGATTGCGATCGACGAGTGATCCGATGGGACGAATCAGAATCACCGAAGGGAGCGCCATGCAGAGGGCGAAGGCGCCGCTCCAGAGTCCCGGGTCTTTCTGATGCGAATCGAGGAGCCACCAGAGAAAGGCGATCGTATTCAGCCGTCGCCCACCCTGCGCAAGAACTTGCGCGAACCAGAGCGCGCCGAACCGGCGATTGCGAAAGACGAGCGGAACGGCGCTCGAGGAAACCTGCGTGGCGAGGGCTTCGCTCATTTGATTTTCCCCAGCCGGAGGTCTTCGACGAGGCGGACCTTTCCGGTACGTGGGTTTCTCGGCAGGGCGCCGCTCGGCAGGGTTTCGACGCGGATTTCTCCGATCGCCTTTTCGGAAATTCGTTTCGCGAGCACCGGAATTTTCGCGAAGAGCGCCTGCCGGACCTCGGCGGGGTCGATTTCGTCCGGGCGATCGCTCTCGGCGCGGAGGATCAGAATTTCTCCGGACGAGGCGCTATCCGCCTGGACCTGCAGGACCGAGATCGGAAACGAGGCCAATGCCGCCGAGATCTGCGCGTACTCCAGGTTCATGAGTCCGATCGTGATGAGGTCGTCCGCTCGGCCCAGAAATTCCAGGACCCGCTCCGTGCGGCCGCAGCGGCAGCTCGCCGGAAGGATTCTTCCCCGGTCTCCGATTTCGTAACGGAGCGTCGGAATCGAGGTTTTGCGAAGTGCCGTGACGAGGATTTTTCCCGCCTCGCCCGGAGCGACGGGTTTCGCGTCCTCGTCGACGATCTCCACATAGACGTAGTCGTCCACCAGGTGGTGAAAACGCCCGGTCTGCGCTTCGCACTGGTAAGCGTACTGTCCCGTCTCGGTCGTGCCGATGACGGAGGCGATCCGCTTCGCTCCGAGTTCGCGACGCATCCACTCAAGCTCGGCTTCCGCCATGGGCATCCCGGCGTAGATGATCGTATCGAGTCGGAACGCGGGGTCCTGGCGTTTCGCGCCACGCAGGAGGGGAATCAGCGTCGAAGGCATCCCCTCGACCGCGCGGATCTCGAACTGTCGCGCGACTTTCGCGAAAAATTCCGGGTCGTTGCTCTGCGCGAAGTTGAACGATACGAGATCGAGCGCACGGTTGATGTGGTCAAAGGAGACGAAAGAGCCGTAGAGATCGCCGGCGAGCATGAAGTTCGCCATACGATCTCCGGGTTTCAGCCCCATCGCGCGAAAATTCCGTACGGCGACGGCGAGAAGTTCCTCCCACTCGCGGCCGGAGAGGTAGCTGAATTTCGGTTCCCCCGTGGAGCCTCCCGAGCGGGTGACGTATCCGCCGCGCCAGTCCGCCCGCCCGCCCGCGCCGAGGAGACGGGTGCCGCCGGGTGGAGTGTTCGCTTCGATCTGGGCCTTCGTCAGAACCGGCAGTTTCGCGAGGTCCGCGATCGTTCGGAATTCTTCGGGGCGCGCGAGGGTTTCGGCGTAAAAGGGTGTCCGTGCCGCGAGACGCACGAGATCCCGGAAGCGTTCGTCGATCTCCGCCGCTCTCTGCGCGGAGGTCCGTGTTTCTTGGGGGTGGTTCCCATCCGGCGGTTTCACATGCGAGACGACCAGATTCATCAGCTGGGGGAGGTCGTACAGACCGTCATGAGGTTCGTCGATCATGCCTCCGGTCGACATCTCGCCGAGATCGAGGATGCGAAGCACGCCGAGGTGACCGAGGTCTTCCACGAGCGTGGAAATCTCCGCGGTTCCGGCGCAGAGTCCGATCGTTTGGACATAGGTTCGCATCGGAAGGAGACAGGCGTCACGGACTTCCCTGAATTCGCGATACGGCACGATCCGGAGCGTTCGATGGAGCGGGGAGTCCTTCACCTCGGGATTCGTATCGTAGATGACCGTCCAGTCGACTCCGCGCGGGGACTGGAAGAGTTTCGCTTCGCCGCGCGCCTCGGCGACTTCATAAACTCCGCGCCACTTCTGGATCTCGGTCGCCGTATCGGGTCCGGCGGCACCCGGCGGTAGGGTCACGTTTACCTTTGCGAGCGCGGCGGCGGTCGCGGCGGCCACCTGCTCCGCCTCGACAGTGCCCTGGACGTAACAGACCTGCGGAGCGGTACACGCGTTCTGATCCCAGATCGCGAGTTCGTGGGCAAGGCGCTGGCCGACCTCTTCGGCGCTGACCCTCGCGAGGCCCGCGGAGGTCACGATTCCTACGCTGAGCTTCGGGCCGTAGAGAACGACGCGCACGCGGGAGGGACTTCCGTCGCGGTAGGCGCGCACGGCCTCTTCGCCTCCCCAGACGAGGATTCCATCGACGGTTTCCTGGAACGCTTTCTTCACCTCGGTGGAGGAAGAGGAGAACTCCACGAGCTCGTTGCTCCGGGTGAGAACTCCGTCGCGATCGATCTCGGCCAGCGTTTCGAGTAAACGCGGCAGGAAAGCGGTTTCTCCCGAACTCATCTTCAGGATGTTCACGTTTCCGGTGATTGCTCCGATCGCGAGAGAGCCCGCGCCGACAAGGAAGACGTTGCCCGAGAGCACATGAAAGAGCGTGCCCAACGGATGCCACGCCAGCCGTGCGCCCGTATTCGGATCGAAACTCGCGAAATCTCCCTGGCGGGGGTAGCCCCGAAGTTCAGTGCGAAGTTTTCTCGCGAGGTGATCACGGTTCAGGATGGAGGCGAGCTCGTCGAAGGCGAGGCGAAGCATTTCCGGGGAAAAGCCCGTCGAGTCCGGAAGGGTCGCGAGGAGTTTTTTCCTCGCGGCAAGTTCGGGATCGCCCCAGATGCGCCCGAGGCGATCGAGCAGATCCAGCGTTCGATCCACCGGATAGCGCGCCATCGCGCCTCGCTGGATTTCGAGTCGTCGGCAGACGTCAAATGCCTCTTCGGCGGTGGTGAGTTTTTTTCCGGAGGTCACGAGGCCTTCTTTCTCGAAACGATTTCGGACGCCTGCAGCGCGCAGCCCTTATGTTTCGAAAGTCCGGCGCGGCCGTGGAGCGTGAAGGTCGGGACATTCGCTCCGCAGGGGCAAGGATCCGAATCGATGACGGCGTAGTCCGTGGAGAGGATGGAAAGGGTCGGCATCATCGCGTTGAACGGCGTGAGAAGTTCCATCAGCCCTTTTCGGCCCGGAGGCAGGACGGCCATCGTTTCGGGATCGCGAATCAGGATCCGGTTATAGATCGGTACATGGAGCCGGTGCTCGCGGCATTCCATATAAGGAGCGCAATGTTCGGCCATTCCGAAACCGTCGCGAATCCGGTGGTCGGGAATGCCGGTCGCGGCGACGAGGCGAGCCCGGAAATCCGCACGGCTGATTTGTTTGTCTTCGGCGGCCTTCCAACCGCCACCGGTCATGACGAGCGAGTCGGGGTGGAAACGGAGTCGGATCCGCTTGGCCTCGAGCAGTTCGAGAAACTCGAAGAGAAAAGCCGGCATGCCGAAGAGCCGCACCGGGACGCCTTCGGAGGAAAAGCGTTCGGCGGCCGCCAGGATCGAAGCGTGATCGAATTCCCAGTCGCCGCGCGCGTTCTTCCGGATGGCATAGACGGATTCCTTCACCGGGGCGAAACGCTGCTGGTTTTTATCCGAAAACGCGATTCCGAGGTCCTTCGCGTCTTCAGGGTCGTAAACGAACATCAGGTAACTATTGGGTTCGGCGGAGACGAGCCCCTCTTGTCGCCAGAGAGTCTCGAGCATCATCTGCACGCGGTCGAGGCTGGCTTGATCGAACCAGATCTGGGTTTTCTGTCCGCGGGTGCCGCTGGAAGTGAGCCGAAGGACTGCCTCCCTCTCGGGTAGGGACAGCAGAAGAAAACTCTTCATCGCGGTCACCTGGAGGCTCGGCAGGTTCGCCAGGTCGGTTTCGCTCCGTATCGAAGCGGGATCGAAACCGCGGCGGCGATAGAGATGGGCCAGTTCCGGACATCGAGACTGGTGGTAGACCGCCATCTCGCGGACGGCGGCCAGGAAGAGTTCCGTGCGCTCCGGCGAATTCTTCAGCGGATCCTCGATCCGCGAGATCGCTTCGCAGTAAGGGAGTTTCATAAGCCGAGGTTCCTTTCGTAGCTGGCCCGTACGGCTTTCAGAAGCTCGCGCCCGGACTCGGAATAGACTTTCAGATCCTCCCACGCCACGCGGGTCGGCCCCACCGACTGCATCGCGAGGCAGAGGCGGTCCGTGAAACGGTAGGGAAGGAGTCCCGCGATGAAGAACCCGCTCAGGGAGAGCTGATCGTAGACGAAGCGGTTTCCGGAAATATCCAGAGGCGAGGTCACGAGCGCATGGAGGTAGCCTTGTTTGAGCAGGTACTTCCATTCCTCGCAAAGATCGGTGATCGCCTGGCGACCCGGATTCAGCAATTCGAAGTGCACGGATTTTTGGAAAGGATTTTTCAAGACCTCGTAAGAGCCGATCGAGGCGATCGGATCGAAGCGGCCGCGGGGGGTCCACTCCATCTTCAGCGGTTTCAGGAGGAGATCGAAGAGCGAACCACTGGATCCCGGCAGCGAGATGGAGCGGCCGAAAGGGTGCGGACGATTCGGGTAAATCGAACAGAGGAGACTATAACGATCCATCGCCGCGGAATCGGTGCCGATCCCGAGTCTTCCGAGACGGGCCTGGGTATCGCTCCGCTGGCAGCCAATGAGCAAAGCGAGGTCCGTGATGCCGTATCGGTGGCTGGATCGCTGGGTGAATTCGTGGTTCGTGACGAAATCGAAGAAACAATACGTCATCGGAATCGTCTGCACCCGTTCCATGATCTGGCCGAAAATCGAAGTGAAGATCCCGCGAATTTTCGTGCGCGGATTCACGATCCCCATGACGGCCTCGTAGACGAGCGGGGAGCCGTTCTTTCGGAGGAGACCCACATGGCCGAGAAACCCTCCTTCGGGATCGACCGCGACGAAGCTTTCCAGTTCGCCCGACCGAATCATCGCCTCGAGGCGTTCCGCATGGTAAACGGATTCGTTCACGTAATGGTACTCGTAAACGGAATGGAAGAGTTCGCAGAGCTTCGGAATCTCCGTCGCCAGGATCGGACGGATCCGCAGGTCCTCGAGCAGGTAGGCGGTGCTCGCCGTCGGATGGCGGCAGGCGGCGTCGGCGACGCGAACGTCGGCCTCGAAGCTGCCGTCTATGCGGAAAACGAGAACCTGCCCCTCGCGTCCCAGATTCCGAAATTCGCGGCTGATCTGGCCGTGATCGCCGCCGCGGCCGGGCACCTCGGCGCAAACGCGTTTCCAGTCCGCCTCGAAGAGGGGGGCTCCGCGGTGACAGAGTTCCAGCTGGGCGAATCCGCGTTCGAAGGACGCGGTCGTTTCCCGTCCCGCGCGAATTTCGATCCGTTCGCCCGAATCGGTCTGGCGATGGCGTTCGATCATCAGATTCAGCGTCGCCCGGACTTCGGCGACGAAGACCTCGCGATCCGATTCGTCCAGGGCCGTGTAGTCGCGGCAAAACGAACGAATCCACTCGAGGGTCGGGCCCTGGAGCGGAGCTTCGTCGCAAGCCAGCGAAAGAGTAGCGAAGGCTCTCATCTTACCCCTTCACCGGATCGTCCTTTACCGCGTCCACGACGCGCACGAGTTTTCCCGTGCGGCGATTTCGGGGAAGGGAAGCGAGCGGCACGATCTCGATTTTCGGGACGTCGACGGCTCCTTTTTCGACGAGGAGTCGGAGCGTGGGTCGATCCTTGAGGATGGCGGTGCGAACCTCGCCCTCGACGCGCGGGGCTTCGGCCGGATCGATCGTCGACTCCACGCGTACCACGAGACAATCTTTTCCGTCCTGGCGGACCTTTTCGATCTGGACGGTTCCGGAGAGTTCGGGAAAGCCGACCACCACGCGCTGGATCGCCGCGTAGTCGATCGAATCGTATCCGATGCGGAGCTGGTCGTCACCGCGACCCAGGAGCTGGAAGAGGGGAGTGGTCCGTCCGCACGGGCAAGCGTCAGGCAACATTCGCACCCGGTCTCCGACGCGATATCGAACAACCGGAGTGAGGCGGCGCGGGAATGTCGTGACGTAAAGCATTCCCGCTTCGCCGGGCGGACAAGGCCGGCCGGTATCTTCGTCGACGACTTCGAGGAACGTCTGGTCATCGTGCGCATGGAAGACTCCGAGCGGAGTCTCGAGGCACTGGTATCCGATGTACCAGGAGTCGACGGTTCCGTAGCCGGGGGCCTTGATCGTTTCCACGCCGAACTCTTCGCGAAATTCGCGAAGGTCGGCGTCGTAGATATGCTCGGCGCCGAAATACACTTTGCGGACGCGAATACCTTCGAGGCCGAAGGGCTTCAGATTCCGGAGCGCGCCCAGTACGAGGCTGGCGATGCCCGAGTAGACGTTCACTTCGAAGAGTTTCGTGATCGTATGGATGAAATCCGGCGCGGTATTGTTCCCGAAGGCGAAGTTCTGGCAGCCGGCCTGCTGGAGAAATCGATTCATGTGGATGAAGGTCATATAGAGACTGCCCGACGCCCAGAGATTCGCCACGCGATCGTTTTTTTCCAGACCGACGGCATGGAATCCGCGCCCGTTCGCCGGCGTGAGAAGTTCGAGTTCCTCGTTCGTGAAGAGCGTCGTCTTCGGAATGCCCGTCGAGCCGCCGCTCTGGAACACGGAATAGCCGCCCGTCTGCGTGGTGAGGAGCGAGCGGCCGAGCGGGGGGAGGACGTCGCGCAGGTCACCGCCCGAGAGCGGCGCGATCTCCGCGAGGGGATGCGGCGAGCGCGGGTCGAATTTTTTCAGTCGGTCGCGGTAGAAGGGGGAGTTCTCCGATGCGAAGCGAATATACGCTTCGAGCCGCTCGCGGATCACCCGCTCGCGTTCGGCCGGAGACGCGGATTCCCAGTCGTCATAAAAAGGTCGGCTCGGCGGGGTCATTTCTTGGGGCTCCGTTGAAGCAGGCGTGGCGAAAGTCCGAGGGGGATTCCGACGCGGCCTCGTTTCGGTTCGCGACTGAGAATGCGGGGACCCGATCGAGGATCGCGTTCGGCGAACACCGACTCGACGAAATCTTCGAAATAACGGTGGTAATCGTAGGGCGTGTCGAGAATCGTCAGCTGGGTGAAGTCGAAACGGGTTTCTCCCTCGCCGAGGTGCAGGAAATACTTTCGGGTTTGCTCCGTGGAGAGCGTCCAGACTTGTTCTTCCTTGAATTCGGTGCGGATCCCGGCATCCGCACCCAGTCCGTGCGCGGTCGGATTGAAGGCGTATTCGGCGCCGTCGCTTTCGATGCCGACGATGCCTTCGGGATAGTTCCGTACGTCCGGCAGCATTCCGTCCGCGTCGACGAAATAGAACTTGGTGCGAGGTTTTCCGCCATGCCAGCGGTCCCAGCCCTTACGAACGAACTGGATCCACTCGGCGGCGCTCAGGATGCGACCCTCCGGGGCGATGGGGTCGAGGGCGTACCAACGGTTATCGGCTCCCTGAATCACGGTGGTCACATGGAAGCGCCACTCCTGACTTTGCATTCCCCCGGAACGCATGTCGCCGATGACGAAAAGCTTTCGGATCCGTTCTTTTGGGACGCCCGCAAGTTCGGCGTAGATCTGGGTCGCGTAGGCGCGCCCAAAACAAAAGCCGATGGCGCCCGTCGGATCATATTTGCCGACGCTGTCGAGACTCGCGACGGAGTTTTCGGAAGCTTGCCCGAGAATGTTCTGCAGCTCTTTCGGCTTGAGCTCGGAAGGCGTTTTCGCTTTGTAGGTCGCGAGCAAGGAGATGCAGCGAGCTTTAATTCTCTCGGTCGTGTCGGCGAAGGCGGCGTTCGGGAGAATGGCGATCAGGAGAATCGTGCACCAGACGCGGAAACGCGCGCCGGGCTTGGTTTCGATGATTCGTGATTCTGTCCGCGATAACATGGGTTTCTCCCTCTCTTCGTATCGGTGGAGTGGGAGGGGGTATTAAACGTTTAAGATTTCAGCGCGCGAGTGCGGAGCGAAATTCGGACGAGTGTCGGCCGCGACACGGGAGCGGATTCCACATTTTCGGAGAGCGGCCCCTTACTTCGGGGCGAATCTCCACGCGGGAGTCGATTCGTTTAGCGTTTACCGGAAGCGAGCGCTCGGTTCCAGGCGAGGGCGCGTTCCTTGAACGGGCTCCCTTTTTTCAGGTTCCGTGCCTCGAGGATTTCGATCGTATGGAGCGCCTGCGCGCGGACCCGACCGTCTTTGGCGTCGTTCATGAGGGGCAGAAGTTTTCCGGCGAATCCGCGAGGGCGAAGTTCGCGCAAGGCTTCGAGGGCTTTCTGCGGAATCCAGTCGGCGCGGCCCTTTCGGAAGTCGCCCGGACGATAATTTTTCCCGTCCATCGAGGCGCGGACGAGCGCATCGGCGAGTCCCGCCGGCCGGATTTTCATCAGCGTCTCGATCGCCTGCGCTCGGATGACCAGTGCCGGATCCTTCTCCAGCTTTTCGAGGACGCGGGGAGCGGCGGCCGTCAGACCCAGAATTTCGACTGACTTCAGGGCGGCGGAGCGGACCATCCAGTTCCGGTCCCCGAGGAGATCGATGACTTCTTTCGAACTCTTCGGCCCGCGAATCCGGGTATGGGCCATGATCGCGACGTAACGATCGGAGTCGTTCGCCGCCGCGTCCTTGGCGATCTTCATCAGTCCCGGAGCGGAAGCCTCTCCGTACACGCGCTCCCACTTCGCGACGAGCTGGCGGAAATCCGTGCGCTTCGTTTTCCGGAACTGCGCCAGATCTTCCCGCACATAGGTTTCGATCGGCGCGCCCTTCTTCGGGATCGCGGCGGATACGAACGAAGGCGCGAAGACGGTGATCGCGAAGGCGAGGGCGAAAATCCGATTAGGATTTAAGCATTTTTTCGAAGTCGGCTTGCAGTTGCTCTTCGCTTTTTTCATCCGAGATCAGCTCCGCGGTGGGGCCGGATTCGAGTTGGAAATCCGGCTCCGGGTTGGGTGCGTTTGGATCTACGGTGTCGGATTTCGCCGCGTCTGCCAAGTTCTTTTCCACGACGTCGACCAGGGATTCGAAATCGTTCGGATGGGCGGGATCGCTTGCGTGCAGATTATCCACCATCTCCGTCGCGATATTTTCGCCGCCGGATTCCGAAGGATCCGGCTGGGCGGGAGCCGCCTTTTTCTCTTCTTTCGGGAGGTCGAAATTTGGCGCTTCGGCGGCGGGTGCCGCGGCGGCTGGAGCTTCGGCGGCGGGCGCTGGAGCGGCCGGTTTCTCCGCGAGGTCGGGCGCGGTCGGAGCGGCGGCCGCCGCCGGGGCCCCGCCCTTTTCCGCGGCGGTCGCGAGCTGTTCCTTCAGCGTCTTGTTTTCTTTCTGCAGGCGCTTCAGGTTCGCGAGATCGTCCTCGATGATCGCGTACTCCGCGAGCTGGGCTTCGAGCTGCTTCACTCGTTCCTGGAGAGGTCCGGCGCGGTCGGGTCCGGCGCCTCCCTTATCCGCGTCCCCGCTCTCGGTGGAGAGAGCAGGAGCATCGTTTTTCGCGTTGGCGAGCTCTTCTTCGAGCTTCATCTTCTCGTTCAGGACGCTATCGAGCGCGTTCGACTGCTCGGCGAGACGCTTTTCGAGTTCCTTCAGTTTCTCCTGAAGCTTCGGATCGGGCTTTAAGTCTTGGACGAGCTGGGTCGTGGTCACGGACGCGCCCGCCGCGGTTGCGCCGGTCCCGGTGGAGGGAGGCGCGGCGGTCATGCCGGCATCGGTCTGGAACTGGAGCCCGGCGAGAAACCGCGCGGAGCTCTCGCCTTTGCCGAGGAGACCGAAGAGCTGGGTGCGGATTTCTTCCGCATCGGCGACGAGTTGTCCGAGATAAACCTTCACGATATTCGAAGGAACGTCTTTTCCCGCGACACCATATTTCCGTTTCCGGATCAGATAGAAGATCGCGTAGCCAAAGAGTCCGAGGAAGAGCGCGAGCGCTTCGAAGAGCAACGCTTCATGCGTAAATTTTGAGAAGAGATAAACCCAAGCATCCATAGGTATTCTCGAGAAGCGTTCTCTGCGGTCCAAACCGCGTGGCAAGGTTCGTCATGATCCTCGGCCCTTTAAAAAGTTTAATGAACTCCGGGGCTTCAGTCAAATCCGGGGCGACCGCGGGAATTTCCCTATCGTTTCAAGGACTCTGGCCGTCGGTTTTCTGACGCGAAGTCCAGTGCTAAGCGTGTTCGGTCCGCACGGCCTCGAGGAGGAGCGTGTGGAGTCGCCCGTTACTCGCGAGCACCGCGCGCGAATGCAGGACGTCTTCATTTCCGGCGAAGTCCGTGACCCGCCCGCCCGCTTCGCGAACGAGGAGCAATCCGGCGGCGATGTCCCACGGCGAAAGTCGTCGTTCCCAGAATCCGTCGAAAACTCCGCGCGCGGTATAGGCGAGGTCCAGCGCCGCGCTTCCGGGACGGCGGATGGCGCGCGCGATCCTCGAGAGTTCTTCGAATGCTTCCATTTCGGTCTGAAGCAGCTCGTTCTTCCGGTAGGTGAATCCGGTCGAAAGCAGAGAATCGTCGAGCGTCGTCGTGGTGGACGTCCGCATCCGACGCCCGTTCAGAAATGCACCGCCGCCGAGCGTCGCCGTGTAAGTCTCGCGCAAGATCGGGTGTTCGATCACCGCCGCGATCATCTGGCCATCCCACTCGGCGCCGATCGAAACACAGAACATCGGGAATCCATGGACGAAGTTCGTGGTACCGTCCAGTGGATCGATGATCCAGCGACCCTTGCCCGGGAGGGGGCGGAGCTCGCGCGTGATGGTTTCTTCTTCGGTCAGAAACGAAAAATCGGGGCGAAGTTTAGCGAGGGCCTTCACGCATGCATTTTCACTCTCGATGTCGGCATTGGTCACGAGGCCGGCGCCGACTTTTTCGGAGACCCGCAGCCCGCGGCGGTTCTGGCTTTCGTAATATTTCCGCAAAATAGCGCCGCAGGCGTGGGCCGCGCGAATCATGCCCGGCAAAAGTTTTTTCGCCTCGGGAGGACCGAGCTCTCGCGGGGCTCGGACCGCGGACTTGCGGACGGAAGCGACGGGCTTTTTCTTCGTCTTCTTACGCGTCATGATCAGGCGAACCGGGTTTCGGCCGACGAACGAGCGGCGTTCCGAGCGAGGCGGTCGGCGCGCTCGAAGGACGCCTGTTCGAAGAGGCGCTTCAGCTCACGCGTGATCTTCCCTGGTTTTCCCCCCGCGATTTTCCGGTCGTCGATCTGGACGACGGGAAAAACTTCTTTGATGGTCGAGGTCATGAAGACTTCGTCCGCCTCGTAGAGCCGCTCCTTCGGAAAGAGGACTTCGCGGACTTCGTAACCATATTCGCGAGCGAGCGCGATCACATGCTTGCGCGTGATTCCGTCCAGAATCCCGCTTGAAAAGGGGGAAGTCGCGATGATTCCGCGACGGACGTAGAAAAGATTGAAAGTCGTCCCTTCGGTCATGAAACCCTGGGAATCCAAAAGGAGCGAGTCATGGAAGCCATCGGCGGCGCCCTCGATAAAGGCGAGCAGCGAGTTCATGTAATTCCCGGTCTTCGCCGCTGGATCCTGCGCGCGTTTGTCGTTCCGGATGCGATCGACGATTTTATATCGAAATCCTTGTTCCCACTGTTCGGCCGTCGGCGGATTCAGCGGTTGGACGATGATCGCGAAAGTGGTCGGGGTCACGACGTTTTCCGTGCCGAATCCGATTCTTCCGGTCCCGCGGGAGACGACGATCCGGCAATAAGCCTCGACCTGCGCCATTCCGGGCAGGGCCTGAAAAGCGGCCAGGGTCTTCTCGCACTCGTCTCGATATTTCGATAGCGACTGGGAAAGAGGCATGCGGCAAAGCTCGGCGGATTTGGCGAGTCGCATGAGGTGGTCTTCCATATAGAGGAAGCGGTGCTTATAAGTCCGAATCACCTCGTACAGGCTGTCGCCGTAGAGATAGCTGCGGTCGAAAACGGGGATCGCCGGCGCGAGCGGGTGGTCGAGGATCGATCCGTTCAGGTTCACGGCGATCGACTGGGCGGCCAAGGATGCGAAGTCTGTTTCGTTCATGTGCGAAACGATGGTACTCGAAGAATCAGAATGCTGGAAGCGAACCAATCCCTTCTTCCTAAATCCTCGAAAAAAGATGGCTCGGGGCGCCTGCACGTCATCTGCGTAGGGACGGAAGACCATCCTTTGGATGAGCTTGTGCGTCTTCTGGATACCCTGGGTACGGATGTGGCCGGAAGCGTCATCGCCTCGACCCGCAAGATCAGCCCCGCAACCTATATCACGCAGGGAAAACTCGAAGACGTGAAGCGCCTCCTCGAATCCACGGGAGCCGATGGCGTGGTGGTGGACGTCGAACTTTCTCCGAATCAGTTGCGGAACGCCGAGGCCTTTCTCGGCAAACCCGTCATCGATCGCCCCGGCGTCATCATCGAAATTTTTTCAAGCCATGCTCGGACGAAAGAGTCGAAGACCCAGGTCGAACTCGCGCGTCTCGAATATATTCTTCCGCGGCTGGCCCATCTCTGGAATCACTTCGAACGCCAGCGCGGCGGTTCGGGCGGGGGCGGCGCGGGTCAGCGGGGGATGGGAGAGAAGCAGATCGAGGTCGACCGTCGTCTCGTCAAGAAGCGGATGTCCGTGCTTCGCGACCGGCTGAAAGAGATCGAGCGCGAACGCCAGATTCGCCGCGCGGGACGGAAGGAAGTTCTGAAGGTCGCTTTGGTCGGATACACCAACGCCGGAAAGTCCACGCTCCTGAACGCACTGACGAAATCGAAGGTGAACGCCGAGGATAAACTCTTCGCGACGCTCGATTCCTCGGTGCGGATGTTGTCGCCGGATTCCCATCCGCCGGTCGTCGCGGTGGATACGGTCGGCTTCGTCTCGCGCCTTCCGCCCGAACTCGTCGCCTCGTTTCGTTCCACCCTCGAGGAACTCCACGAAGCGGACCTGCTCGTCCATGTCGTGGACGGTTCGAGTCCGACGGCGCGCGAAGAACTCGAAGTCACCGTCCAGGTGATGAAGGAACTCGATGTCGAAACCAAACCGCGGATGACGGTGCTGAATAAAATGGATCTGCTTCGCGCCGATACGGCCGGCGCGGCGAGCGTGCTTGCGCAGTCGCTCGCCCGGCGAAATCTCGCCCGCATCGTCGCGCCAGGTGCGTTCTCGCTTTCCGCGCTGAATCTCGAAGAAGTCGCGCGCCTGCGCGAGACGATTCTCGAGCATTTCAAGGCGAAGCTCGAAACCTTCGAGATCGTGATCCCTTACACCGAGAGCAAACTCGAGGCCCTGGTGCATAAACACGGTAGCGTCGATCGGCTGAAGCATATCGACAAGGGCACCTTTATCCGCGTGCGGATGGACGATGTCTGGGCGAAGAAGCTTGGGCTCGAGAAGTACCGGACCTGACGCGGCGGCTACCGAACTTTCAGGATGTTCAGGCAGTTCGCGAGATTCAGTTTGCGCGAGCAGTCCGGATTGCTCCGGCAGTTGGCGACGAACGCGTCGACCTCTTCGGCTTTCGTGAAAATATGCATCCCGTATTCGCGCCAGCCGAAGAAATCCGCGGGTTCGTAAAACGCCACGCCGATCGTTTCGGCGAACTTCCGGTCGGCATTGCTGAAATGTTCGCCGGGGAGACCGCGCATCGGGTCGAAGTCGACGCCCTTCTTGTAAGCCGAGTCGCCGACCATGAACGATCCGGAAAGGTCGATCTTCGCGGACGGGCCGTACTTCTCCCGGAGCAGTTCCGTGAGCTGGTCTTTCATTCCGCCCTTGGGTTTCCGGAGGACGTCATCTTCTGCGAAGTCATAGCCGTGGACCACGCCGCCCGATTCGCGGATGAGACGGACGGTCTGCCGAAGAGCGCCGTCCGCCGTTGCGAGGGTGACGACACCGGCGGCGACGCCGCCCTGGTTCGAGACGATGTAAATCAGGTAGCCGCGGTCGGCGAGTGCGCGGAGGTTCGCCGCCATGTAGGGAAGGAGTTTTACGTCGTCGATCGCGTTGGCCGATACGGAACCCGATTTCGAAACGCGGAGGGTACTGTCGGCGTCGAAGAAAGCGACCTTGATCTGCGAGATATCGTCGGGTGGGAGATAGTCGGCGGTCAGTACGCGCCGTGCACTGGGGATCTCTTTTTCCACCGTAGCCGGAGCCCGGGCCGGAGTGCTCGCGCACGAAACCGCCGAGAGAGCGGTGCCAAGCGACAGGAGGAGCAAGCCGATGACCGAAGGTCGTGGGTTGGAAACAGGGTTCATCGCAGTTCGTTCGCCTCCGCTAGAACTCTATTCGGACGATTTCCGGAGAAATATGAACTCGCCAAGTAAGTCGCCAAAGCCCGTCGAAATGGGCCGCGCGGGAGGACCGGATTGTTAAGCCCGCGCGACCCGCGTCAGCCCTCGGGCGCCCAGCGCCGCGGATCGATGCGGTAGAACTCGTGCATGAGATCGAAGAGGTCCGGATGGTTTTCCTCGAGATAGGCGCCATCCGTGAAAAAATACTCGGTTACGACCGCGAAAAATTCGGCTTCGTTTTCGGCGGCGTAGGGGTCGATGTCGCTCTCCGCTTTCCCTTCTTCCGTGGAGACGAGTTCACGGAGTTCGAGGAATTCCTCCTCCATGATCTCTTTCCATTCCTCGTAATCGCCGTCCGGACCGAGGTCCGGCGTTCCGTCGAATCCGCCGTCCGCCTGGTCGAGAATATGCGCGAACTCGTGCATGACGACGTTTTCCGAAATCCAGCTCCCGTCGTCGGGTTCGGTGATTGCTTCCGCGATGGCGTTCCACGAGAAGGCCATCGGTCCGTTATGCCAGGCTTCGCCGTCCCGGACTTCCATCATCGGGAGTCCCGTCTCCGCGTTTACCGGATTTTCCTTGGGCATGAACGAGTCTTCGCAAACGTAGAGATTGGCGACGGACGGGTAGGGTTCGCGATGCCCGCGATTGGTGATCAGCAGGCAGGCGCAGGCGGCGATGATCAGCCGCATTTCCTCGGTAACTTCGAACGGGACCGAGTTCCCCTGTTCGTCGCGACTGGGGATCGAGTGAAAGGTCTTTTTCTCGAGGAAGCGGAGGATGTATTTTTCAAGCCGCGCGCGTTCATCCCCGTCCAGGAAACGATAGGGCCGAAAATGCTCGGACAAAAGCTCGCGGTAATGTTCGGGGAACTCGGCGACGGCTTCGATCATGGGCGATCCTGCGCGGGAGTCATACGACATCTCCGAAACGGAGGGGAAAGGCGCGTTCGATCGTCCGGGGAGTCCCGCCTTCCGCCTCGCGGACAATCGCGACGAGGTGGTCGTCGGCGTAGAGCGCCACCGACGAGCGGACGTCCCCCGGCGGAATGGGTAACTCCGCGAGCGTCCGCGTTTCGCCCGCGAAAACTTTTCGTGCGATTTCGGTCGGAATTTCGAATCGGGGAAGCGTGCCGAGGATCGCGCGGTGGAACGGGATGAATCCCGGAAGCGCGCCGCTGATTTCGCCGCGGGCCATGCGCGATTCGAGGTCCGCGAGCGGAGTCGCCCCCGCCAGCGCGAAACGTCCGGCGGCGGTTCGGCGAAGCGCCGTCAGGTGTCCGAGACTTTCCATGCGTTTGGCCCAGTCCTCGGCGAGCGTTCGGATGAAAGTTCCGGAGGAAACGCGGGCGGAAAAGACCGCCGTGCCGATTCCGTCGCAGGCGGCGGAGGGTTTGGTATCCAGGACCTGAAATTCCGAAACGCGGCAGGCGATCGCCGCCCGTTCGACTTCGATTCCTTTTCGCGCGAGTTCGTAGAGCCGGGTCCCGTCGACCTTTTTCGCCGAATACATCGGGGGGGTCTGGAGGTACGGTTCTTCGAGGAAGGAGGCCGCGGCCCTTGCGAGAGTTTCCCGATCGCGAGGGAGGCGTTCGGTTCTTTCTACCACTTCGTTGGTCCGATCTCCCGAGGCCGTGCGCGCCCCGAATTCGATCTCGGCGACGTAAGCTTTATCCGATCCCAGGAGATAGCGGGTCAGTTTCACGCCGTCGCCGACGGCGACGAGCAGGAGCCCCGTCGCGAAGGGATCGAGCGTCCCGCCATGTCCCATTTTCGGAAGGTCTCGTTTTTTTACGCCGAAAGCGGAGGCGAGCGCGGCTTGCATCCGGGTGATCACATCCTGGGAGGTGATGCCTTCCGGTTTGTCGATCTGGAGAAAACCATGGAATCCCGCGAAACCGCGTCCTTCGTTCATACGCGTCCGGGGTCGTCCGTTATTCTTCTTCGGGTTTTTCGGTTCCGGAAGCGGCGGCTTTATCGCTGGCTTCGACCTGCTTCAGGAGCTCGTGCACGCGCGAGACATTCGCCAGGCCGCGGTCTTCCTTAAAGAAGAGGGTCGGAATGTGGCGGATCGTGAGGATCTTCGCGAGGTGCCGGCGGAGATAACCCGAGGCGCTTTTCAGCCCTTCGAGGCAGTCCCGCATGGCGTCTCGGTCGTCATGGTCGCCGAGCGATCCGGAGCCGCCGAGGACCATGACGTAAACCGTCGCCTGGGAACCGTCGTCGGCGACTTCCACCGATGTGAACGTGACGTTCGGAACGCGAGGATCCTTGATCGAACGCACGGCGATCGAGAGTTCTTGTTGGATCACCGAGGCGAGCCGGGCTTTGCGAGTTTCTTGCATGAACGGAGGGACTACTTTCTTTGGTGAAGCCCGGACCCCGATGGGGCCCGGGCTTCGGCGCAATTTCTAAACGGCGATGCCCGCACGCGGGCTATTCGCTCAGTTCCGGCGTCACGAGATCGATCTGGTAAGCCTCGATGATGTCGCCGATTTTGATGTCGTTGTATTTCTCGATGCCCATACCGCATTCGTAGCCTTCGGCCACTTCTTTGGCGTCGTCCTTGAAGCGTTTGAGCGTCGCGAGTTTTCCGTCGAAAATCACGCGCGAGTCCCGAAGGAGGCGAACTTGCGCTCCCCGGAGGATCTTGCCGTCGATGACCGCACAGCCGGCGACCGTTCCGAGTTTCGGCACGGTGAAGGTCTGGCGGACTTCGGCGCGGCCGAGGAATTTCTCGACCTTTTTCTTGTCCAGGATCCCGGTCATCGACTGTTTCACGTCGTCGATGAGTTCGTAGATGATCTGGTAAGTCTTGATTTCGACGTGTTCGGCTTCGGCCACGCGGCGCGCGGTCGTTTCCGGACGGACGTTGAATCCGATGATGATTGCCTTCGAAGCGTTGGCGAGCATGACGTCGGACTCCGTGATTCCTCCCGGAGCGGCGAAAATCACTTTCACTTTCACTTTCGGCGTCTCGAGTTTGAGCAGGCTGTCCTTGATCGCTTCGACCGAACCGGCGACGTCACCCTTCAGGATGATGTTCAGTTCTTTCGTCGCGCCGGCCTGCACCTTCGCGAAGATGTCATCGAGCGAGACGCGTCCGGAGATCGCCTTCTCGGCCATGATGATCTCGCGGCGGTGGGCGATGAGCTCGCGGGCGGCGGCGTCGTCTTTCACGACGTAGAACTTCTCGCCGGCCATCGGCAAACCTTCGAATCCGAGGATTTCGACCGGCATTCCCGGCGTGCAGGTCTTCTGGACCCCGCCTTTGTCGTTCATCAGCGACTTCACGCGACCGGTATGGGTTCCCGAGACGACGATATCGCCGATCTTCAGCGTTCCGCGTTTCACGAGCACCGAAGCGACCGGACCGCGGCCTTTTTCGAGCCTAGCTTCGAGCACGGTTCCCGACGCCATCGCATCCGGATTGCCCTTCAGATCGAGGACTTCGGCGTTCAGCAGCACGGCTTCGAGCAGTTCGTCCAGACCCGTCTTCTTCGCGGCCGAAACCGGCACGAACTGGGACTGACCGCCCCAGTCTTCGGCGAGGAGGTCGAGCTCGGCGAGCTGCTGCTTGATTTTCTCCGGGTTCGCGCCCGGCTTATCCATCTTGTTCATCGCGACGACGATCGGGACGCCGGCCGCTTTCGCGTGCGAGAGCGCTTCGCGGGTCTGCGGCATGACTCCGTCGTCGGCGGCGACGACGAGAATCACGATATCCGTAACGTTCGCGCCCCGTGCCCGCATCGCCGTGAAGGCTTCGTGGCCGGGAGTGTCGATGAAGGAGATGAGCTTGCCGCTCTTCTCCACCGTGTACGCTCCGATGTGCTGGGTGATCCCGCCGGCTTCGCCTTCGGCCACTTTCGCGGCGCGAATGGCGTCGAGAAGCGAGGTTTTCCCGTGGTCGACGTGCCCCATGATGGTGACGACCGGTGGCCGCGGTTTCAGGTTCTCTTCGGTGTCGGCATCTCCGCCTTCGATGACTTGTTCTTCTTTGAAGGCGATGTTCTTCACTTCGTGCTGGAATTCCGCGGCGACGAGCGTCGCCGTATCGAAATCGATCGCCTGGTTCATCTTCGCCATCGTGCCCGACATCATGAGCTTCCGGATCACGTCCGTGGCCTTCACGTTCATCTGCGAAGCCAGTTCGGCGACGGTAATCATGTCGCCCATTTCGACCACGCGTTTATGCGCGGCCGCGACGGTCTTTTCGGTGCGTTTCAGTTCACGCCCGACCGGAACGCGTTTGCGTTTCGGCATGAAGACGACTTCCTTTTTACGGTAATCGGCGAATCGAACGTCTTCGGGTTTGATCGGGGAGTCGGTGCGACCTCCTCCGCCCTTTTTCTTGGCGTTCTCTTCCTCGGCCATCTGGTCGAGGTTTTCCTTCGTCATCCGGATGATCCGGAAGCCATCCTTGTCGGTCGTGGCGCCGATGACGCCGCGGGCACCGACCGGAGTTGGGCCCTTGCCCGATCCCGGCGTCGCGGGTTTAGCGGCGGGGGCCTGGGCGATGATTCGGAGTTTGCTCACCGGAGCGGCGGTATCCGCCATGGTGAGGAAGCTCTTCCGCGCCGGGGCCGCGGGTCTTCCGCCGATGCTGATCCGGCCAGGAGGCGCGGACTCAGGTGGAGTCGGTTCGTTCGGGGACTCGACGGTCTCCATTTCCGAAGTCTCGAGTTCGGGCGTTTCGACTTCCATTACCGGCTCTTCCACCACCGGTTCCGGATCGGGTTCCGCACCTACCGAGTGGGCGAGCGCGGCGGCTTTCGCGGCGGGCGTGGCGACCGCTTTGGCTTCGGCGTCGCTCGCGCCCGTGCGTTTCATCACGACGGTCTGTTCGGTCGACTCGCCGTCGTCGGACTTCGCGCGGCGGCGGATAATCGGGCTCGCGCCGCCGCCTTCTTTCGCGGGAGCGGCTTCGGCGGACTTGGCTTCCGCCGACTTGGCGGTCTTCGGCGCGGCGGCCTTTTTCGTCGTCTTGGTCGCGCCGGTGGCTGACTTCGCCGATTTCGGGGCCTTCGCCGGAGCGGCATCGTCGGACACCGGGGTGTCGGATGCCTTCTTGCGCGTGACCGTCTTTTTCGCCGCGGGCTTCTTCGTGTCCGTCTTCTCAGAGCTCTTGGTAAGCGCCGCTTTCGCCGCCTGGATGTCGGCTTCCGCGAGATCGCTCATGTGATTCTTCACCTTGATGTTCATTCCGGTGAGCTTGTCGACTAGCGAGATCGAGTCGACGCCGAGTTCTTTGGCGAGTTCGTACACTTTCATCGTCGTGCCTTGGGTCTGTTGTTCCACTGATTCTAAGCTCCTAAAGGGATGGGTAACGCGTTTTCAAACCATATTCATCGGGGCGCCGGACGGCCCGCGAGTCCCGGCCTTCCGGCCTTCGTTTCGGTTCTGTTGCGCTATCCGTCCTGCTTTTCGGAAGTCGTTTCGGTTTTTTCGGTTTTCGCCGCGCCCGCTTGTTTCATCATTTCGCGGAGGCGCTCTTCAGCCGCGACCTTGGCCGCGGATGAACCTTCAGTGCCGCTCGTCAGCGTGCCGGTGTTCGCGATCGACATCGTCGGGATCACGTCGCCGTGTTTCTTGTGCGCATCCGTTGCACGTTGCTTCAGATTCGCGGCGAGATCGGCGTCTTCGTAACCCGGGATCTTCTGGATCGCTTCGATGGTGGCGTCCGAGAGGGCGCGCATCGAAGTGAATCCGGCCTGGTAGATCGACTGGGCGTACGTTTCCGATACGCCTTCGATCTGCTGGAGGGTCGCGATCACATCGGTCGTGCGCTTCGAAAGCTTCGTGCGCGAGATGATGTCGAGCTTCCATCCGGTCAGCTGGGCGGCGAGGCGGACGTTCTGCCCGCGCTTGCCGATCGCGAGCGAAAGCTGGTCGTCTTCGACCATGATTTCCATCATGCGATTCCGCTCGTCCATGCGGACGGAGGAAATCTCGGCCGGAGCGAGCGCCGAACGAACGAACATCACCGGGTTGTCGGACCATGGGATGATGTCGATTTTCTCGCCTTTCAGTTCCTGGATGACGGCCTGGACGCGAACGCCCTTCATGCCGACGCAAGCGCCGACCGGATCCACGTCACGGTCTTTCGAGACGACGGCGATTTTCGAGCGGGCGCCCGGCTCGCGGGCGCATTGCTTGATCTCGACGATGCCGTCGCGGATTTCCGGAACTTCGATTTCGAAAAGTTTCATCAGGTAACGAGGGCTGGTGCGGGTCAGGTAAAGCTGGGGCCCCTTGGTCGAGGTGACGACGTCTTCGAGGAAAGCCTGGACGCGGTCGCCCGGCTTGAAAATTTCTCCCGGAATGATGTCCCCGCGAGGAAGGACGGCGTCCGTCCGGCCGAGGTCGATGATCAGGTTGCCGCGTTCCACGCGTCGGGCGATTCCGGTGATGATTTCGCCTTTGCGGTGGATGTATTCGGAGAAAATGATCTCGCGTTCGGCGTCGCGGACCTTCTGGAAGATGACCTGTTTCGCCGTCTGGGCGTCGATGCGTCCGAAGTCCGGGGTTTCGACCTTCACGCCGATTTCGTCGCCGAGCTGGCACTCAGGGTCGAGGTTGCGGGCATCGCCGATGTCGATTTCTTCGCTTTCTTCGAGCATTTCCGGTTCGGATTCGACGACGCGTTTAAAGAGGAAGAGGTCGATTTCGCCGCTGTCCGTGTTGTAGTGGGCTTCGAGGACGGCGTGCTGCCCGTATTTTTTCTGCGCGGCCATCAGCATCGCCTGCTCGAGGGCGGAAATGATGATCTCGCGCTTGATCGAGCGGTCTTTGCTGACGGATTCGATCACTCTGGAAAGTTCGGTGGCGTTCATCTGGGGGGCTCCTTTGAGGCTTACTGCGATGGGGTCGGTTATCGGCTAGTCGTTGGTTTTGAAGTCGAAATCCGGCTCGATGTTCGCTTTGGAAATCAGCGCGAACGGAACCAGGATGTCGTCTTTCTTTTCGGGTGTTTTGGAAGCGGTTTTGGAAGCAGCTTTCGTATGCTTCGATTTCGATTCACCAGCCGAGCGTTTGCCCATGCTGGCCGAGATCGTGAGTTTCACGGCGAGGGGCGCTCCGTCGGAGGCGGTGAGGACGCCGTTCAGGACACCAAGGAAGTTTTTTTGTTTCGGATTCCGCTGCTGGTAGTCCGCGTTTCCGAGTTCGTCCGCCGTCAGCGCGCGAAGCGTGTGAATACGCGCGTCGCGGCCGGCGAACTTTTCGAAGTCGCGGGCTTTGCGAAGCGGGCGATCCACTCCCGGCGAAGAGACTTCGAGTTCGTAAGCCCCGCCGAAGTAGACGTCGAGCTCGGGAAGATTTTCGAGCGGCTCGTCGAGTGCGCGGGAGACGATCGCGCAATCTTCGACACCGATCGCCTCACCGCGCGCGCCGAGCACATCAATATAGAGGCGAAGCGTGAACGGGCGATGGTTCTGGAGCTCGAGGTGGACGAGTTCATACCCGAGCTTTTCGAGAAACGGCGTCAGGAACTCGATCAGCTTTTCGGCCGGCGAAAGTTTGGCGTTCGCGCCTGCAGGGGTGCCCGCGGCACTGGCCGCGGCCGATCCCGATGGGTTTTCCTGAATTGTTTCCGAGCTCGACTTCATGTTTTTCACAAAATTTACAAAAAAAATGGCGAACCGAGGGGTTCGCCGGGCTAGCTCACCTAAATGAATGACTACGGCTTACCATAGGTAGACGCGCGTATCCAAGAGCAAGTGGCAGGTTCCGGAACCGGCTAGAGAGGGGTCTCTACGCCCCGACTTGACAGCGGAGCGAATGACCTAAAAACTATCTCTAGTGACGCGTCATTCGAGTCTTCTCATCCGGCCTATTCGCGGTTTTGCCGATAATTCAGCCGGTCAGCGCCCTATTCGCCCATCAAGCCTCCTCTGGGGCGTGGTGGGGGTTCTGGGGCTGCTGGCGCCGGGGGGCGTTTACGCATCGCTCCAAATCGCCTGGGAAAGGCCGAATTTGCCCGCCCCCCAGGTGCTGAAGGACTACGCGTACACCGAGCTCGAAGGGCGTAAAATGGCGACCCTTTCCGAAAACGATCCCCTGGCCAGCGGGGCACCCGCCCGGTTTTCGGGGCTTTCCCTGACGACGCTCATCGACGAAGCGACGAAAGGTCTGACGGCGGCGGAACGATCCGAAAGCGATCTGGTCGTTCTGCGATCGCGTTCCGGCCGCGAAGTTCTGATGCCGAAAGCTTTTCTGGTGAAGTATCCGCAGATCCAGGTCTCGTTTAAGAAGAATGGACAGCCCCTCGGGGCCGAAGGTCCCCGGATCGTGCTGCCGGCGAAAACGAACGCGAAGATCCGGAAAGAGAATGTGCTTCTCGAACCGATGTTCCTTTCCGAGCTCGCTTCGATCACGCTTTCGTCTTACGAAAAGCGCTACGGGACCTTTATCCTGAAACGTCGAACCGACCCCGCGGCGATGCGCGGGGAGAAACTCTATCTCCAGAACTGCGTCGCCTGCCATACGCAGCCCGAAGTCGCGCGCTCCGTGATCGGTTCCGCCGAAAAACTGAAATCCGTGACCGAAGGCGGACATCCGCAGGTGCCGGGCAATCCGCCCTTCAAGTCCATCCTCGATAAACGCGCGGTACGTTCCCTCGAAAGCTATCTGGAAGCCTTCCGCTTCCAGACCGCGAAGAACTAACGCCGCTCCTAGTGGAATGACCAGCCGACGTAACTCTTCAGGATCACCTTGAAGCCGCCCGACTGACTGTTCGCGACGAATCCCCAGTCATTCGAAAATCCGCCCGCGATATCGACGACTGAACGGTCTTTGCCGAACCCGATTCCGTTGAGCTTGAGGTGTTCGTGGCGCAGTCGCACATAATAGATTTCCGCCCAGGGGTCGTAAATCTTCAGAGCATCGCGGTCGAAGCCGTTGATCGCAAGCGCGTGGCCGGACTCGCGCTTCCAGGAAGTTCCCCAGAAATTCTTGTTCCGGCGCATCCGATCCATGCCGACGATGATCGCGTATTTTTCGCTCCGGATTTTTCCGATCAGATCGGCGGTGGTCGGCTTCGTATGGTCGAACTCTCCGATTCCGTCCTCGATGAACTTGTTTTTATGGATGGCCCGGGAGTTCTCCCGCACGGATTTGATGAGCTTCTTCGCTTTGCTCGAGAAGGTGCCGCCGTCTTCGAAGTCGGTTCTTTCCCGAAGGCCCGCCTGATAAATCCGCTCTTTCATATCCCACGAGTTCTCGAATGCGGAGAGCCAGCCGTCGCGAGTCGAGGCCGGATCGGCCTCGCTCAGAACGCCTGCGAGGACCATCGACGTGGAGGTCGGCACGCAGAGGCCGCCGTCATACACGCCGAGACGCTGCCGGATGAGGGCTTCGAGAGCGGGGTCCTGCTGATAATAAAGCGGCATCTTCGCGAAGACGCAGAGGTCGTGCGACTGGCAGCGCGAGTCGCGGGTCGCCGTCAGTGCCGGCGCGCTCCCGCCGCCCGCGCCGCCATCGCAGTAAGGGAGGGGAGCCAATCGAGTGAAACCTTCCGTTCGCGAAAGAGCGGGTCGCAAGCCGCAGCCGTCATCGACCGCGCGCATGAGCGCCTGGGATTCCGACGTGGAGAACGCGGCCACCGCGAGCATGAGGAATCCCCGAATTTTCCGTCTCCTGAATCCCGACATCGAAACCTCCCCCGAGCGACCGACGTTTGCGTGCGATGCTTTTCCTCCTGACCTTACAAGCCCCATGCCGCGAGTAACGCACCGATAACTGGGCGTTTCAGCATCGTCTATCCGACCAAGAAGTGGACGTACCGACGATTCGCGCGCGTAGGTCGTGCGCGACGCAGTTCTCGGAATGATGTGGAACGGGGCCGCGATTTAAGTTCCGCCCGGTTTTCGGCGAAAGGAAAGGATGGGCGTGAAGTGCACTGCCAGTCGCGAAAAAACGGTTCGGCGGATTCTTTCCGCGGCGGCCGCGGCGGTCGTCTTCGGGATGATCGGGGTCGCTTACTTTTCGGATTCGACCGGCGGCGTGGGGCTCGAGCAGGCGAGTGCCGTAGTCGAAGTCGCCTCGGTTGGCGAGAGCGAGGGAAAAGACCGGAGCGCGGCCGCGGATCCCCAGGCTCGGTCCGTCTCGCGTGATCTGGCTTCGGAGTCTCAGGAAGAGCCGCCCGCGGCGGATTCCGCGCGCGAACGCACGTTTCGGAAATTCTCCGAGCTCTACGGCGGTGAAAGCCCGCTGATTGAACCTCTCTTCGAGTGGGCGATTCTCGGATTTCGGACCGACCGCGGGAATCCCGCGTACGCCCTCGAGCGCCAACGCATTCTTTCGCGACTAGGTCGCGATCCCGCGGCGACGCTCGCGGTTTTGCGCCGCGGGCAGGAGCGGTTTCCGACCGACTGGGGAGTCGTACGGAACTCTCTCGTGAATCTGGTGGGTCAGCTCGACATTCCATCTCCCGCGAAGGTCGAGTTTCTCAGCGCGGAAATCGTGCGCGCGCCTCGGCTCGTCGACGCCGCGGGAGAAGCGGACGCGGATTCGTTCGCCCTCGCGACGGCGATCGACTCCCTTTCGCGGGTCGGTACCGAAACGGACGCACAGGGAGTCCTGGTGCGAATCCGCGAGCACCGGAATCTCTATACGGCCGCCCAGCTCGCGTACGTCGTCACGCGAATGAAAGCGTATTTTCCGGAAGTGACCGCCGGCTTCGAGCGCGAGCTCCTCGGCGACAGGTAATCAGACTTCGAGTTCGCCCGTTTCGCGGGAGTAGAACTGTCGGTAGTAATGGAAAGAGAAGAAGAGCGAAACCGCGCCGAAGAGGTGCCAAAGGCCGTGCCCCTGGACCCAGTGATTCGTCGGATCGCAGAACTTGCGGGTCACGTCGGATGCGGAGAATGCGGCGCCGATCCCGAGGGCGACCAAGGAAAATGCGAAGGAGCGGTATAAAATCGGCTTCGTGGCGCGACGATTCGCCAGGACTTCCGTGAAGAGAATGCCGACGATCAGGACGACGATCAGGCCCTGGATGGGAAAACCGAATCGATCCACGAACGCGGAAAGAACCGTCGTCATCAGCGTCAGCGCCCAGACGACTTTTTTCAGCTGGGCCTGCCGGAGCCAGCCGATGCGCGCGAAGTTTTGCCCGAGGATGAGATAGAAGAAGACGAACATCCCGAGAAAATCGAGCACCTGGGTCGCGAAGGTCAGCGACGCGTGCCAGATGAAAGAGGTCCAGCCCACCCACTGGGCGGCGGCGAAGTAGAAGCGCATGGCGGACGACTTTTCCTCGCGGTATTTCCAGAAGAGATAGAGACCTACGAGAATGAATCCCAGATTCGTCCAGGTATTGTTCGGGGTCGCGATCCACGAGCAGAGTTGCTCTTCGCACCAGCGAACGTTGCCGACTCCGGTCAGCTCGCGCAGTGCGACCCAAGGACAACCCTTTTCCATCAGAAAGCCGTTCGCATCGTTCATGGCTCTAGATTAGACGGAATTCATGGGGGAGGCGAGCGAGGTTCTCCGGGGCGTCCGGATTTTCGAAACCGCGCGGTTACCCCAGCGACTTGCAGTCGATCACGAAGCGATATTTCACGTCGCCCTTGATCATCCGTTCGTAGGCTTCGTTTATTTTCTGGACCGGGATCATCTCGATGTCGGAGACGATGCCGTGCTTCGCGCAGAAATCGAGCATCTCCTGGGTCTCGCGAATTCCGCCGATCAGCGAGCCGCCAATTTTTCGGCGTCCGGAAATCAGGGGGAAGGCCTGGAGGGTCGGCGGCTGATCAGGCACTCCGACCAGGCACATCGTGCCTTCGCGACGAAGCAGGCCGATATAGGCGTTGATATCGTGCGGAGCCGACACGGTGTTCAGGATGAAGTCGAATTTTCCGGAGGCCGCTTCCATTTCCGCGGGATTCCTCGAAACGACGACTTCGTGCGCGCCGAGGCGAAGCGCGTCCTCTTTCTTCGCGGTCGACGTCGTGATCGCGGTCACCCGAGCGCCCATCGCGCGCGCGAGCTTCACGCCCATATGTCCGAGGCCGCCGAGGCCGACGATGGCTACGTTCTGGCCGGGGCCGACTTTCCAGTGCCGGAGCGGCGAGTAAGTGGTCACGCCGGCGCAGAGAAGGGGAGCGGCCCCGGCGAGATCGAGTTCTTTCGGGATTCGCAGCGTGAATTTTTCATCGACGACGATCCAGGTGGAGTATCCGCCCTGGGTGGGAGTCTGGCCGTCCTTTTCGAGGCTATTATAGGTGAAGTTCGCGCCCTTTTCGCAGTATTGCTCGAGGCCCTCGCCGCAGCTCTTGCACTCGCGACAGGAGTCGACCATGCAGCCGACGCCGGCGAGGTCGCCGGGCTTGAAGCTTTTTACCTTCGCTCCCACGCGCGTGACTTTACCGACGATCTCGTGTCCGGGGACCATGGGAAAACTGGCGCCACCCCATTCGTCCCGCGCCTGGTGGATGTCGGAATGGCAGACCCCGCAGTAGAGAATCTCGATCTGGACGTCGTGATCGCGGGGCTCGCGTCGGGAGAATTCGAAAGGGGCGAGGGGAGATTTGGCGGCGAAGGCTGCGTAAGCGCGAGTAGGGATGGTCATGGCGAGAGTGTGGAGGATGTTCCGGGGCCGTTCAAGCGAATGAAGGCGATTCAATCTCCGTTTCATCTCGATCGCGAAGACACGGCGTGTAGGATGCCGCGCGGCGGACGGAAGTCGGGACCCGAAAGCGCGGCTTGGACACAGGGATCTTTCCACCTCCGGGATTTTCCCGCAAAATAGCAGGATGCCTCTCAGTTTCTCGCCGATCATCACCGCCCGCCGGAAAGTCCATTCCGACGGCTTCTCGTTCTTCAATCTGAACGAGCGATTCTTCGGCGGGATGATCGATCCGATTCTGAACCTCGATCATTTCCGCATGAGCGAGCGTCCGTTTCCCCCGCGGCCCATCGCCGGTTTCTCGGCGATCACGGCCGTTCTCCAGGGATCGCGCGGCGGCTTCCTCGCGCGCGATCATCTGGGACTGAACGCGCAGGTTCTGCCCGGCGGACTCTACGGACTCGTTTCGGGTTCGGGAATGATCGCCGAGGAGACGCCGAACACCGGCGAAGTCTGCGAGGGAATCCACGTTTCGGTGAACCTCCTGGGGAAGGATAAGCGCCTTCCCCCGCGAAGTTTCGTCGTCGAGCCGGGACAGGTCCGCGAGTGGAGACCGAATCCGCAGCTCCGAGGGCGCGCCCTGCTCGGTCGAATCGCGGGCGCGGAGTCGACGGTGAGTCTGCCCTCTCCCTTCTCTTTCTTCGAATTCGAGATGAAACCGAAGATGAGCGTCACACCCCGGGTGTTATCCCGCAGTGGGGGACTCATCTATCTTCTCCGCGGTCGAATTCGACTCTCCTCCGGCGACGAAGTCGTGCCGCTTGAAAGCGGACAGGCCGTAGGTTTCCAGAGCGGCGACAAGGACCTGGAGCTCTTCGTCGAATCCCTCGACGATGCGCACTTTTTCTTTCTCTCGGGCAAACGCTGCGAGGAGCCGAAAGTGACCCATGGCTCTTTCGTGATGAATACCTCCGCCGAAATCGCCGAAGCGATTCAGCGTTACCAGAGTGGCGAGATGGGGAAACTCGATCCCTCCCCGGAATGAGGGAGTGGCTCCCGTTTAATCGCGAAGCCAGTGACAGGTATAGCCGCCAGGATTCTTCACCAGGTAGTCCTGGTGCTCGAGCTCCGCATCCCAGAAGGGCGCGGCCGAGACGATCTCGGTGACCACGGGATGCTTCCACTTCCCCGACGCGTCGACCGCCGCTTTTTTCGCTTCCGCGATTTTTCGCTGTTCTTCCGACTGGTAGAAGATGACGGACCGGTACTGCGAGCCGATATCGTTCATTTGCCGATTCTTCTGGGTCGGATCGTGGAGTCGAAAAAACAGATCGAGGAGGGAATCGTAGGAAAGAACGCGCGGATCAAATTCGATCCGAATGGCTTCGGCATGCCCGGTCTCGCCGGTTTTCACGTCTGGGTAACGGGGATGGGAGGTCGTTCCGCCGCAGTATCCGACGGTCGTCGCGAGAACGCCGGGAACCGACCTTAAGATCTGCTCGATTCCCCAGAAGCATCCGCCCGCTAAGACCGCGATATCCATAGGGAGTAGGTTCTCCGAAAAACGTCAAAACATCAACGCCGAGAATTCAGGCCTCGCCCATTAAATCCTCACCAAGATTTCTTAATATCGCCTTTCTCTTTTCCGATACGTCGGTACGATATTGGTATCGAGCACGCGTCCGAGGATGGACGGGGAGGCTTGGTCCTACTTTTCGCATACGATGGAGAAAAAAAGATGCTACGGATGAAAAGAAACTGGGTAATTCAAGGCGCGGGCTTCGTGGTTACGGCAGCGCTCTTGGCAGGATGCCAAACGGGACAGAAATCGGATTCGATGGCATTCGCCGAGAAATTTCCGACCTACGGCATGGATGTCCAAGAAGAAGGCCGCGCGGACGGCGGACGGGCACCGGCCAGCGTCGTCGGTCCTCTGGTGGACATGCTGAAGGCCGCTTCCAATCCGGTCATCGCGAAAGGCGCAAAGAGATCCGTCGAGGGTTTCCAGATGGAAATTCTCACCCACATCCGTTCGACTCCGGACGGTAAGGCGCTCGCGAAAAGACTGAAAAAAGATCCCTCGAAACTGACGCTGAAAGATCTCGAAGAAATGACCGACGTGAAAGCCCAGCTTCGCGTCGTGGAGTCGTTCATGTCGACGCGGACGAGCAATCCGTTCAGCGCGAACAGCTCTTTCGTCGCCCAGACGAACGTCGCGATCAAAAAGGCCCAGCTCGGACTCGAGTACCAGAAGTCCGCGGGTAGCGGTCTTCTGACCTCGCGCGGAAAAGGTTCGCTGAACTTCGACGCGGCCGTCTACGAGAAGGTCGCGACCGCCAAAGCGATCGACCTCGACGAGGTGCTTTCGCCGCTTTCGCTTCGCGAAGAGTTTAAAACCGCCGCCGGGCAGCAGACGATTCGGGATACGAAAGACCTCGCCGGCCGAGTTCATAACGTTACGAAGCATTCCTACTTCATCCGCGAAACCTGCGATAATATCGACCTCGCGGCCCTCGAAAGCTACAACGACATGCTCCGCGCGATCCTGAAGCAAATGGACGAGCCGGTTCCGGGCGGCGGCGGCAAACTTTTCAAGCACTGCAAGAACATCGTGGAAATCGAGGCCGTAGCGGTTGCGAACTTCCAGGTTGGACTCGCTCGCGAAGGGCGCATGGCTTGGGTCGCCGTCGAAGAGATGGGCACCTGCAAGTTCGTTCCGCCGGGTACCGCCGCGGAAGCCGGCCGTAAGCTCGCTTCGAACGCGGACGTGCCGAAGACGCCTACCTGTAACTAATCGTCATCGCTTCTCGTTGGTCGATATGACTCCATCGGACCCGGGTGCCCATTCGGCACCCGGGTTTTTTTATGTGTCCAGCACGACCCATGCGCGCGGAAGCCCTCTTTTTCCGAGTGCCTAATCTTTAAGCACCTCCAGTTCCGCGGACAATGCTCCGACAAACTTATGGGGAGTAGTGTCGCCCCCTAACCGGACTGTAGCCGGACTGCGTTTTCTGGAGGTTTCCGTGTTCGCTCGTCTCAAGCCCTATTTCAAAGCGAAGTACTTCTGGAGCGTTTTTCTCGTCTGCGGCGTTTTGTCGATCAGCATCGGGACCCCTCCGCCGAAGGACAAACTGATCCGGCAAGGCGAGGAGCTCACCCTCGAATTCGGCCACCTTTTCTGCGTCAGCAAGAAGCCGACGGTTCGCGAAGACGGCCAGCTCGACTGCGGCGAAAAGGATCCGGCCATCCTCACCGAAGAAGAGATGGACGGCCCGGGTCTGTATACCCTGGAAGAATCCGATGCGGGGCTGAAGCAGTTCTTAGTGAAGCTCGAAGCTTACGGAAAGCAGATCTCCGAGGCGAGCGATCAGCGCTCCCTCATGGCGTTCGCGGACGATCCCGCGCCGGTGAAAGCGAAGGCCGCGGTCGCTGCCCGGGCCGTCATCGACGCGACGAAAATCTATTTCACCCTACAGCAGCAGCTCTTTGCGAATTATCTGCGCCTCGCCCACGAAAGTCCGTTCCAGATGTACCAAAGGACCTCATTCGGGTCGAAGGTCATGAGCGCGGTGACGAATCCGTGGAATCCGACTGGAGCGGCGAAAGATGATTACGCGAAGTGGAAGCAGAAGAACCAAGCGGCCCTGAAGCTGAAGGGGGCACGGGATTATCGAAAAGACCGCTATGACTATCTGAATCTAAAGCTGAACTCCCGCATCGGCGAGGAGTTTTACCATAACGGCGAGCACGGCATGCAGTACAACGTGCGGCATGCGCGGGCGGAAAACGGTAGTTTCCAGAAGCTCGAGATTTTCCTGAACGAAGAAGACAAGCGACTCATCGAGTATTCGGCGCTTGGCGATCCCCGGTCGAAGGCCGAGTATGTGAAGCTCCTCCAGTTCGCCGCCCTTCGCGAGTCGATGGTGAATCGATGGGCGCTCCGCCGCCTGGTTTCCTACGATGTCTTCGACCCGTCGAAAAGGGACAAAGCCGTCGCCGCCTGCGCGCCGGAGCTCGTCACTTTCCGGGTGCCAAAGAATACGAAAATCAGCGACGCCGAAATGTACAAGTCGCTCTGGCAGAAGGACCAGTATTCCGCCCTGCTGAATCATATCAATCCAATCGCGGCGGCGACTTATCATAACAAATTTTACGGACCGCTCCTCATGCCGGAGGGTTATGCGGATCTCGTGCTCGTCTATCTCGAGCAGTTTCCTTCCTTCCGGAACGCGATCCTTCCGGCCTACGTCGGCAAAGAGAAAGAGCTGTACGCGATCATCTCGCAGGAATGGCAATATGCCCCGGGCGTCGCGGAGCAGGAGCATCTTTCCTGGAGCAAGATCAACCCCGAAAATAAGATGTCGGTCGCGCGCGAAGTTTTCCTCGACATGAACTTTCCCGCCGATTCCCTGGATCCCGCGGCGGTGGCCGAGCGGATCGCCTGGAAGACCTTCGAACTTCGGAAAGTTTACCTCGTCGAAG
>CAZIAL010000012.1:23436-79147 GCA_964536965.1 uncultured Bacteriovoracaceae bacterium | reverse complement strand
GTCACCATCGAGACGCTCGAAAAGGCCGCGAAGGCCATGGGGTGTCGCTTTGTCTATGCGATCATCCCCGACCAGCCGAACCGTAGCCTAGACGAAATTCTCGATCGGCGTGCGACCACGACTGCCAAGCGCATCCTCGGTCGCATCGAGCACTCGATGCGCCTTGAACGACAAGGGTCTCCAGACGAAGAAATCGCCGAGGAAGTCAAAAAACTCGCGCTCGAGCTAAAAGAGTCGCTGGATTCAAGACTCTGGGAGACATCCGCGAAGAAGCGGAGCGCATAGGGTGGCGTTTACTCCCAAGTACCCGAAAGGTGCGACTCCCCTCACTCGCGACGAGCTCGCCGGGCTCATTCCGAACTATATTTCGACCCAGGGGGAACTGAACACGCTTGAGCGAACGAATATTCTCGCCGCTCAGAAATGGGCATCGAAGAAACCGTCCTCCGATATTCTATCAGTCGGTTTCGTCTATAATCTCCACGCGAAGATGTTCGATCAAGTCTGGAAGTGGGCAGGCTCCCCGCGGACCAGCGACAAAAACATCGGCGTGCCGTGGTCCCAGATCACGACGGCCCTGCCGACCCTACTTAAAAATGTCGAGACGTGGATTTCTGGAAGTGTCTATTCCTGGGACGAGATCGGCGCTCGTTTTCATCACCGCCTGGTCGAGATCCACGTTTTCCCGAATGGAAACGGCCGACATGCGCGCATCATGACCGACCTGCTCTTAGAAAAGAACGGTCAGATTCCTTTCTCATGGGGCGAAAACCAAGGACCGCTACCTCTAGAGGAAGAAGGCGCCACGCGCACGGAGTATATCGAGGCATTACGAGAAGCCGATCTAAAGAATTTCGCGCGACTCGTCCGCTTCGTGCGGAGCTAACGTGATGAACGCCAATATAAATCCACTTAAGGAATCACGATGCTCGTCTTAATGCCTTCGCGAACTTTGAGCCGGCGCCTGAAGGTCTCCGCCGATACCGTCGCAGACAAACCGACCGACCACCCGATGGCAAAATGGTGCGCCCGAGATTTTCGGCTCGGCACCTGGCAAGTCGTGCTTTTCATGAATCCAGAGACGACGCTCTCGATCGTCATGGACGCCGCCCCCTACGGAACGCTCGTCGATCGCTTTCGCGGGTTTCTACCCGACTATTTCGTAAACTTAGGTTGGGACGATTTTCACGAGATTCTAGGGCCGACTCTCTCTGCCGGCGTCGAGTTCCGAAAGAACACGGACCGCTCGATGACGGGCCTAATGAATAAACTCGTCATGGACTTGAGCTATTACGATTTCGCCGATCGAGATGTAGGCTCGATCAATTCCTTTCTCCTGAAGTACCTTCTCGGCGGCAAGCGACTGGACGGCTATGAGTATCCGATCACGCGTTTTCATCGTTGGCTCGAGACGGCTTCGCCGGCGAGAGGGTTGAAGCTTGTTTGGTCGAAGTCCGACGAAAGCTGAAGACCCTCATCGCGGAGTGTCGAGCATTGATACGCCGTCTTTAAGTGCAGTATTCGTTTTCGCATTCATCGGTTATGCTGTTAAAATTTAAGTAACGCACCACATGAAAGACAGCGACGCAATGAAAGGCAGTCCGCCGTTCCTCAAATGGCCCGGTGGGAAACGCTGGTTCGTTACAAATTACGACGAACTACTACCAGAAAAGTACGGCACCTATATCGAACCCTTCCTAGGAAGTGGCGCGGTCTTCTTTTCGCTTTGTCCGAAGAAGGCAATCCTCACCGACGTAAACCGCGACCTAATCGCGACATATCAAGGCATTCAAGAGGACTGGAGAAAAGTGCTTCGCAGTCTTCGCGTCCATCAACGAGGACATGACGCGGACTACTACTACAGGATCCGAGACTCTCAGCCACGATCCACGGCCTCAGCGGCGGCACGCCTTATTTACCTGAACCGAACCTGCTTCAATGGCATCTATCGAGTGAACCGATTTGGAAAATTCAATGTCCCAAAAGGCAGTCGAAACACGGTCCTGTTTGATTCCGATAACTTCGGCGCGATCGCTCGAGCACTTGCGAATGCAAAACTGATGGCGACTGATTTTGAAGTCGCCATCGATATGGCCAAAAAGGGAGATCTGGTTTTCGCGGATCCGCCATATACCGTTCGCCACAACAACAATGGGTTCATCAAGTACAACGAAAAACTCTTTTCATGGGACGACCAGATTCGCCTCGCGGACGCCTTGGAGCGCGCAGTCGATCGAGGAGCGAAAGTAGTAAGTACGAACGGGCATCATCACTCGTTGCGGAAACTCTACCGTGATCGAGGCTTTAAATTGCGGACAGTTTCAAGAGCGAGCTGCATTTCAGCCGCGCCGGAAAGTCGCCGAAGCTTCGACGAACTAGTAATTTTGAGCAATTGAGGGAAACGCGTGATGAGTGAAAAAACCACATTAAACAATCTCGTTCAGACAGCCGCAACTCAGGGCAATCCCATTGAAGCACTGACCGAGTTCATCAAACAGCAGGATCAATACGAGAAAGCGAAGCTGATCAACAAGATGCGTTTCGTGGGCTACGTCCTCGAGCTCGGATACGAAAGCGCTAAAATCATCACCTCGGACCCTTACAAAATTGCCGTGGGCGGGATCCCCCGTGGCTCGTTTCTGATCCTGACGCCAAACAATCCGGGTAATCTGCCGCCTCATTTCACTCTCTTGCGGGTGACCGGCGTTTCTCCTACCCCACTCAGCAGCCAGGTCCAACAGACCTATTTTGAACTCCATAAGAAGTCGATGCCGGAACTCGACATCTGGACTCAGAGCGAACTTCAGTGGGGAGCACTCACCTGTGACGTTCTCGGTATGTTTTACGCGGATCCCGCCAACACGCGGAGGCTTGCATTTTCGGGCGACGTCAACAACGTCGTCAGTGCTCACCGCTATAAGGTATTTGCGCCGGACGACGACCTCCTCAAAGTCATCGTAAACGGCACTGTGAAAGAGCTTAACCAATACGAAGTCGGTGTCCTACGAACGATGGAATGCCAGCTCAAGCCAGACAGCGGCACACCTCGAATTCCGGTAAAAATTTCGATGTCGGACTTCAAGGGATGCAGAACTGCGATGTTTGGTAAAACTCGCCTCGGTAAGTCGAACGTGGTGAAGCTATTAGCACAGGGCCTTTTAGAGGCGACTGCTGGTGACAACTCCGTCGGTCAACTCATCTTCGATATCAACGGCGAATACGCGAACGACAACCCCCAAGATGGCAATGCTTCGATCAGATCCGCGTATGCGGACAGGTGTCAGGTCTATGCCCTGACCGCACGCCCAAATACGCCTTCGAAGCCGCTTCGCCTGAACTTCTATGAACAGCCAGACGCGGGCATTGAAGTTTTGGCATCTTTCATGGCCGAAGATAACCAGGCGGCCAACTATAGTCGCGCATTCGCAAGCGTAAAACTCCCATCTCTCGGTTCGATCACGGCTCTTCCCCAAAACGAGAAGATTCGTGCCATCCGAAAAATCCAAATCTACTGGGCCGTTTTGAAGAAAGCGGGATATCAGGCGGATGAGACTCGCTTAAGAGCCCTTGGCCTTGCTGCCGGATCCACGAGGAACTTCGATCCTCACTTCAACGACACCATCCGCGCTACTGCTTACGGAGCGCTCGAACGCGGCACTCCTCCCGCCGCTCCAAGTACCCTAGACGAGATGGCCGCCGAGTTTTCTATTTACAGCGCTTACGTTCAAGATAAAGAACTTGATGCGCTGAAATCGTCCTCTGGTAACGACGTATTTGATGCAGACGATAAAGCACTCCTGACTTTTCTTGCGCCGAGTACGGGGTCTGGCCCAATCATGCTCCGCCCCTATATGGATTATCACTCGGCCCAAGCCGGAAATTTCATCGCTGACATCATCGCTTTACTCGACTCTGGAAAAACCGTTATTCTCGATCTGGGTAATGCGACTGATAAATTACGTCGCTATTTCTCAGACATCCTTTCAAAGGAAGTCTTCGCAAACCAAGAAAAGAAGTTTGTCAGTAATAAACTCGATAAGCACTTCGTTCAGCTTTTCTTTGAAGAAGCGCACAATCTCTTCCCGCCGAACGACAAGGATTTTACTGGCGTCTACACACGGTTCGCGAAAGAGGGAGCGAAATTCCACATCGGAATGGTCTATTCGACCCAATCGCCTTCGACGATTAACAAAGAACTCCTCGCTCAAACGGAAAACTTCTTCGTCGGCCACCTATCAAGTCAAGACGAGGCGAAGTCCTTGTCTCGTGTACAAATCACGTTTGCGGGCATCGAAGAGGACATCATGCGTGCGAAAACCCCGGGCTACATGCGGATGCTGACCATGTCTCACCGCTTCGTGATCCCGGTCCAGGCAAATAAGTTCGAAGCGACTGCCCCTCTTCAATCGGGCTCTAGCACCGGTGGGGGACGGTAATGCCGTACTCCGGAGGCACCCGACTTCCTGGCGAGGTAGCATCTAAGCTCGGACACCTCGCAGTGATCGGCAGCGAGTGGGTTAAGTCCCTCGTATCCGCGTTTGACTCCGCACCACAACCGCAGGACGCCGACTCCGCAGAGATTTGGGAGCAGTTTGATCCAACGAAGACCCAGCCACTTCGCAATGTCTGGGCAGTGGATGGCTCTTACGTCGCGGTGAAAACCGAGGAGAAACCGCCTCGCGAGCTAGCGTTCGTGAAGACCGCTCTCCTCACCGTGGACAAAACGCGACTCGATAAGATCGACAAGGATCTTCCGCATCCGGTTCTACTCCAAGACATCATGGCAGACTGTGCAGTTTTCCATGCAACCGTATTTCCCTTGAAGAACATCCAAACGCCACTTGGTTCTAATCTTCAAGCCGTTCGCCACATCGTTCGGGACTCGATGAAGATCGACCAAGACGGCGCGTTTTACGAAACGTTAAAGTGGATTGCCTACCAAAAATGGGGCCCGGCGCTGGTGCGCTCACCTGCATTCGCGTGTCCACACTGCCGAGATGAGATTAAGGAAGGGCTCCCCGCGGATTCGGACGCGGGAACCTGTCCGAATTCGAAATGTAAAAAGGAAGTGTTCCTAACGGACATGATCGGTTTCCATCTCGACATGGACGAGGAAAGCGCGCCAGACTCCGTATCGTCAGCGTATATGCTGATCATGGAAACCCTCATGCTGTTCACAGCGGTGAGGTTACTCTGGGGCTTTTCGGACTCCAATTTGCTAAGCGACACACTCTTCATTAAAGACGGTCCCCTATCTCTTCGCGCTCAATACTCAAAACTAGTTCCCCCGATTCGGGCGTTCTTGCAATTCGCAAAGACGAAAGGTCGACCTGTACACATCATAGGCCAGGAGAAGAGTGGGACATTTTTTGATCATTTGTCCGCGATTTCACGCTCCGCTCCCCCGAGCGCACGAGGAGAAAGGCCAGCATTCGCTGTTCTTTCTCACGAGTATGTCCGCAAAGAAGTACTGCGCACTCCCGACCTTTCAAACCCTTACGGCCTGAAAACGAATTGGGGGGAAAAGGTTCTCGTGAAACTGGAGCCGGGCTGTTCTATGGTTCTGAACGTGCCGACTGGCGCCTACGACTCCTCCGAAGAGTTTCCGAGCGCTACGGACCTTATTGGCCTTGATAGGATCCTGGCCACGCTCCCAACCATCGCAAGCCATCGATTTGAAGGTGCACTATTTCCGATCGAGCTAGCTAACGGAATCTCGTCGATGTCGAGCTATCCCTCGGCAAGAATTCTCCAAAGATTCACCGAACAGCAAGCCACGCCGCGCTCCACGACTTGACCACACTCGCCGTGAGCATTTTCAATCTTTGATCTCGTAATCAAACGCGGATTCAGACTGATAGAGTTCCTTTGCGCCTTGTTTCGCAACAAGAACCATTTCGCGAACGTCGCTTCTTTTCATATCCAGCACTCGCATTTGTCTATCCACTTCGGCCAGAGCTTCGATCCGATGGAATTCATCACCGTACTTCTCAGCGAACTTGGCGAGTGCCTTCAGTTTCATGAGAGCGTCGTCGAGGTGGTGCCCATGGGGATCAAGAATCGACACCACGACTTTACCATTCACCTCGTGAAAGAAGACGAAGTCAGGATGCATGGAGCGCCAATTCCCCGTCGTGTCATCGCGATACGCAACTCCGAGAGAATCCACAGCGGCCCGTGAAGGATTCCGATACCACCCTCGGACACTCGGTCGCTTAAGCTCCGCCTTGACGACTTCGTATTCCCATTTATTCAACGTACCGAGCGGAAAGTTCCCTTCCTCATCGGCCATAAGGTGCAGACGCACAAGCGGAGCTGGAACGATCTCTTCGTCCTTTAGTTCGACCGAAAAACCCTCGATTCGAGTGCGCGGAGGACGGAGAACGCTGCGCTGGGGCTCACTCGCCATCGCGCGAATATTTTCGTACTCCTGCTGTCGGGCGTCAGTTAGCTCCTTGATCGCGACCCGCTGTTCGCTAAACAGACGCTGGGTCATATCAAGCGCTTCTTTATCTACTCTTTCGCGCAACTCCTTCACCGTAGCCAGAGCCGTTGCGCGAACATATGCTTCGCGGAGCCCGTCGTCTTCCATTTCATCCTCGTCTGGTCCTGCAAGGTGGTTCACGTAGGATTGAGCGACATCGGCGCCGAACGCTTTTTTAGCCACATCAAACCCCGCTCGAATCGCCCGATCGTCGGCACGCTCGACGAACTCAGCGTAGGTCAGCCCCTTTTTTCCGAAGCGACCCTCGATCTGCTGAATCTGAACGCCCCAGACTTCACGAACGGCTTCGGCTAACTTGTCCTTGTAGCGGACTGCATATGCATCCAGGACCGTGTGCAACTCTTTCTCAACTTCACCGAGCGCGGCTTTAGATACATTGTCGGATGAAAGAGCCTGTGCGAGAGCGACCAGGCGTTTCATCGGTCTTACGCCGCGTTGAGGAAGCGTTTCCGTGGGTAACTTCTCCCAGAGATCCCACACGGCCTTCGGAACTTCAGGATTAGGTTTCAGTTCCTTTCCGTCGATGACCGCTTTTTTCTCCGCGCCGGGCATGGACTCTAGATCGCCCGTCAGAAAGCGGACAACTTTCACAGCAGTTGAGCGATCGAAAAATGGGAGAATACAATCGACTGCGTTCAGCCGCTCATCGCCGGGAATCCGGCGCGCGAGCGGACTTCGAACCATCCGTCCAAGGAGCTGAGTAATATGAGTGGCATCCTTCGCTGGACGGAAGGACACAAGCACTTCAGCTCGGGGACAGTCCCAGCCCGTCGAAATCGCGTCTTTCGCAATCAGAACGCGCACGTGAGATTCGCTCTGTACACGCTGTGGTTCGATCCAATCAACATTCCACGCGCCGAACGTCTGCCTGGAATGGTCCCCAAGTACGTGCCTCACCGAATCGGCACGTAACTCAGGGTACTCTGCGAAAATCGTATCGAGCGCGAGTCCCACGTCGTCAGGAGAAGGCGTATTCGGCGTTTGCAACACGAGGAGCGGCTGCACATGATCGGATGCTCCTTGCGTGCGAGCATACTCCTCCCACCGCTCGGTTGAATCTTTCAATTTTCGGGCGGCACGACGAACGAGAACTGAGTCGAATTTTCCAGCTTGTTCTGGAATATCGAGCACCAAGGTGTCTTTAACTAAGCCTGACTCTTGCACTCGCCCCGGGTCTACGATCACTGGCGGCAACGGTCGCCGATTTTTAATCGCTTCCGACTCCTTCATCGCCATCTCGAAGTTCGCAATCGTGGCTGAGATCCCCCATACTATTGGAATGGGCGGTCGGGATTTGGTTCCATTGACCAAGCGACGCACGATCGTCTGCTTGTCAGACGAGGTCTTCGCATTGAAGCCCCGATGCGCTTCATCCAAAACTAGATACAGAGTGAGGTCGTCGGACGCGATCGTACTCGCGAGAGTCTCCCAGATTGTCCATCCCTGCATATCCGGAGTGGGCTCTCCGAAGCCGGGAAGCCGAGGAGCGTCGGCTGCGTCTTCGACATGACCGCGAGTGAGCAATGAACTCTTCGTGAGTTTCTGAGTGTTCAGAAAGTAAACCTTTCGAGGTTCAAGACGCGGCTGCGCGAAGGGGGGCTCGATATGAACCAAATTCGAATAAGTAAATTTCTCAGACGCGTCTCGAAGGCGGTTGAACGTCTGCATGTTCAAACTCGGGTCATCGGAAAACCAGAGAACCACCGCACCCGGATCCGGTTCGAAGTCGATCGCTTCATTTCCCCAGAAGAGTGCTTCGATCGCAGCGGCGGCCATCACGGTTTTTCCGGCGCCCGTGGTAGCTGTAAGCGAGAACGAGGAGCTGTCTCCATTCTTTTTGAAGGCTTCCCTCGCGAGCTTCAGCCTGACCAAGACATCGAAAACAGCGTCTGACTGATAATCTTTTAATGTGTATTTCACAGTGCGCTCCGCCCAGATTCGATCTCAAAGTTCCTCAGATAGGCTTCGTACAGGCGTACTGGTTCAACCCGTTCGGGCAACCTTTGTGCGACGGCCTCGAAAAGTCGTTCCTCATCGGTGACGATGTACGCGACTCGAACTTTCTCATTCGACTTTACCGCTTTCAAAAACTTATCGGTGCGATCGAGATCGGCGAGTACTCCGTACCCTTCCGCAACTTCCCAGCCCTTCGAGATGTCGTCGATACGTCGCCCTTGCGCTCCGGCACGCATCCAGAGAAGTGGTGCGATCTTATTGAATTCGCGATTAGATGCGACTCGCAACGGCGCTTCGTATGTTAGAGTGAAGAATTCGGCGTTTTCTTTCAATCCTTCAGCAATTGGAAACTCGTTCGTAAATTTATAGTCACCTACAATTTTTTTTCCGTCCGGCGAATTACCAGTAATGGCGGCCTGCACTCGCGGCTTGGTTATGTAATTACAAATACCCCATTTCTCCCACTCTTCATCGCCAGGTCTGAGCTTTTTGTTTCGCAAATCTTTCTGTTCATTTACTCCGACCTCATTGTTCGTGACGCAAATACATTGGCGTTTTCCGTTGTCTCGCTGGTTAAGTCTCATCACCGCATGTGCGGTTGTTCCTGATCCTGAGAAGAAATCCAAAATAAGGGCATCATTCTTCGCCTTTACTACAAGGGAAAGAGCATCCTCAACGGCGTATAAACTCTTTGGAAATGGGAAGCTCCGATCAGGCAATAGCGCTTTCAAAAGCCCGCTTCCGTGAGCTTGAGCGTTGTGAGATTCGCGCTCCCACTGAGTTGTCGGAAGAGAAAACTTCCCCTCCGTGAAAGCAACGGCAACGGATCCGTCTGGGTCCTTTCCAGTAATGGTCAGAGCTCCCTTTTCAAGGTCCTCAATCTGACCGCTCGTCAAATAGTAAATTGTAAAAGCATCGGCTCCCTTTGCTTTTTTTGCTCGAACAACCTTTACAAACCCTCGCTCGAGATACTTACGGCAAGTCTCCGCACTCAAACCCCAGACCATTTCAGTGCCATCGGGCTTTAACGGAAATACGGTCACACATCCGTCAATTTCCTTAACCTTGTGTCGGCTTTCATCGAGCCCTAAAGGTGTTCCAATTTTTTTAATGGTCCCGTTTTTTTCATCAATATAGACGGGATAGAATTGTTCGAGGCGCTTAGTTGGTCCATGTCTTCTGGATGATATTTCAAATCTACGTAAACTTGCCCACCGAACTTCTTTTTCCTTATCGCTGGTAATTTCTGGCGATATTTTTTGCTCACCTAATAAAACAAAAAATATAAATTCATTCGTCCTGGTGAATTCGTTTGCGCGAACAACGCCTTTTGGATTTATTACTGAGGAAATCATTTGGACTTTCCCCTCGGGAAAAGTTTGCTCTAGTAATAGACCAAGCCGCAGATATTCCTTTTCGTCGATTGTAACGATTAAAGCTGAGGCGCTCGGATTCAAAAGTTCTTTAGCAATCTTCAGCCTCCTCTCCATGAAGGCAAGCCACTTGCTATGTCGATACAAGTCTTCTGCCTCAACGTAATGATTATTGTATTTCCAGTCCTTCGCTCCCGTGTTGTATGGCGGATCAATGTAGATGCAATCGACTTTCCCGCGATGAGTGAAAAGCAAAGTCTCGAGCGCGTGGAAGTTTTCGGCGTTGATTACTGAATGAAATGGTTTATCGCCCCCACGCTCGACTTTCCCCGTGGAAACCAGTCCCGGATAGATCGGGTCGCGGAATTCAGCGACAACGATCAGATCGTCGAGCTGCGCACTAGTGATTTCGAGTTTCAAAAGCTCATTGGGAGCGTCGCTCTCGGAATCTGGCGGTGCGAGCGCCTCTAGCGCGGCCTTTGCTTTCGCGCGGTCCACCCCAACGACCCGCCAGAGCTTGTCGTCGACTTTTTTTGATGTCTGTCCACGTGGAGGGAGAATTCGTACCTTGTCGCCCTTGCGGATCTTCCGACCAGGAAGCTCTACAGCCTCCGGCACATGACGTTCAAAATTCAGCCCGAACGCGCGGCGGTCGGCGAGAGCACTGACCTCCCGCTCCAAATCCCGAGCAAGTGCAGGTTCCCTCCCACGCAATTCACGCAGCAGGTCATTCAATCTGGACATACGTTAAAATCTAAACCGTGGATGACGCGGTTTCAATAATTCCGAACAAAATATACCCTTATGTCATGACCACTTACACCCGCTCTCAGTCCGATGCGATCGGATGTCTCGACAAACCGCTACAGATCATCGCGTGCGCGGGTTCGGGAAAAACCCAGGTCATCTCCCAACGGATCGCGAAAATACTCGGACAACCCGGAGTGAAGCCGCGCAACGTCATCGCATTCACGTTCACGGAAAAGGCCGCCGCAGAACTGAAGGAGCGAGTGCTTTCCATCGTACAGAAGGAACTCGGGCCACTCCCCGGACTCGCAGAAATGTACATCGGAACGATGCACGGCTATTGCCTCGATCTCCTCCAGCGGCTGGTTCCCGAGAAATTCAAATTCTCCGTCTTGAGCGACGTAACCGCGCAACTTTTCGTAGACCGTAACAGCTCGAAGTCCGGACTGACCAGCTGTCCGACGACCGCAAGTAAGGGAGTACTTCGGCGCTATGTCGATTCGAGGCTCTACCTTCAGGTGGTCAGCGTGCTTCGCGAAGACAACATCAACCCTGATTACGTTCCCATCGGAGTGACCGAGTCATTCAATAAATACATGGACCTCCTTCGCGAAAACTCTCTTTTCGACTACACCCAAATTATCCGAGGCGCCGTTGATTATATCGAAGGGGATCCATTCGAAGATGACGATTTTGCGCGCGTTCAGGAGCATATTAAACACGACATCCGATATGTCGTTGTCGACGAGTATCAAGACGTCAATCCACTTCAAGAGCGCCTCGTGCGCGGGCTCGTTCGATTCGGTGCGAATCTCTGCGTCGTCGGCGACGACGATCAGACCATCTATCAATGGCGCGGTAGTCAAGTCTCGAACATCGTCACTTTCGACAAGCGATATCCGGGCGTTCGCCAAGTCGTGCTCGACGACAACTTCCGGTCAAGCAAAGGCGTCGTCGAAGTCGGGCGCTCGGTTGCAGAGCGAATTCCATCCGACGAACGGCTTCAGAAAAAGATGGTCGCTGCTGGCCATCAGACATGGGATCGCGGTGATCTTCTCGCGCTTACGTTCGATACCCCGGAAGCGGAGGCGACTTGGATTGTCGATCGGATACAGCATCTTCGAGGAATCCCATTTCGTGACAAACCGGACTCAGAACCACGCGGCCTTTCCTGGTCGGACTGCGCCATATTATTCCGCTCGGTTGCCAAAGATTCCGATGCCGTCGTTAACGAACTCAGAAGCCGAAATATCCCTTTCATCGTGAAGGGATTGAATCGTCTTTTCGACAGCCCGGAGGTTCAGGCACTCGTTGGCGTCTTCCGATTCGTCGTCAGCGAGATCGAATCGGAAGGGCTCAGGGCGCTTTGGGATGATGCCGCGTTGATCCCGATCGGAGGAGATTGGGAAAAAGCCCTAAAGGTTTTGGAAAGTGGGCGCAACTTCGAGGCAAAAAAACGCTATTCTGTTTACAACATCCAGAGATTGTATCTGGATTTTCTCGACGCCCTCGAGATGCGCGAAGACACTTTGCCAGGCGACGCAAGTCGCCGCGAACTTGCATTTTATCAGCTCGGAAAGTTCAGCCAGGTGATCTCCGACTACGAGCAGATCCACTTCACCACCGAACCAAAGAAAAAGTACGAGGGGTTCGCCAAATGGCTGGAGCATCAGGCACCGAGCTACTATGCCGATTCAGATTCTGACGTCGGCTACGCGGCTCCAGACGCGGTGACAATCGCGACCATACACCAATCGAAGGGCCTGCAATGGCCCGTGGTTTTTCTCCCTGCGCTCCGTAAGAATCGCTTCCCCTCGAAGCCAATGGGTGGCGTCACCCTAAGGCACATCATTCCGGATGAAGCCATCGACGACCCAATTCGCTATCGGGGGACTATCGAAGACGAGACGCGCCTACTTTATGTTGCCGTTACCCGCGCGCAAAAATATCTTTACGCGACGTTCGCCCCGCTTTCCAATAATCAGCAGCAAAAAACACGATCTGATTTCTTTAACCACATCGCCTCACAGCAATGGGTATCCACAACGCCGACAGCGATTAGCGGCGAGCGGATCGAGTCGCGCCCAAAGCAAGACACCCCTCAGGTCATCCTTTCGTTTTCGGAACTGAAGTATCTTTTCGAGTGTCCCTACCAGTTCAAACTGAGGTTCCTTTACGGGTTCAACGCTCCCATTCATGAGGCGCTCGGTTATGGGAAGGGCCTGCACGATTCGCTTTCAGAAATCCACAAGCGTGCGCTCGAGGGCGACCTTCTTTCCCGAGATTCCGCATCGGCCCTCATTGGGCGTCATTTGCACACTCCATTCGCCTACCCGACACTCCAAGAGCAACTGCGGAATGCCGGAGTCAAGGCGATCGAACGCTATTTCGACACTCACGGAGAAGAGATCGCCAAGACAGAATTTTCAGAGAAGCAAATCCAGGTTCATATCGCTCCCGGCATTACCGTCGACGGTAGAATAGACCTCGTTCGTCGCCTCGACACCGACGAGGTGGCAATCGTCGACTTCAAATCCAGCGAGCGAGCCCAAGCTGAAAACGTTACACGGGATCAGCTACACGTTTACGCGGTTGGATACCAAGAACTGACCGGAAGATCCGCCGACCTCATCGAAGTCCTTAACCTCGACGAAAAAGGAAATACAACGCGCGAGCAAGTGAAAGACCAACTGCTCAATGCGGTTCGCGAGAAAATCCGAAATGCTGGTGAAGCGCTCCGGACGAACAACCTTCCGCGCATTCGCGAATGGGACCCTCAGGCGTGCGGATCTTGCGATATGGTGGCACTGTGCCGAAAGCGCCAAATTTGATTTGTCGGAATCATGAACTTATTTCCATTTTCCAAAAGCGTTTAAACTGGCCGATTGTGGTTAGAGGACTATTTGATTTGGAAAATTGGTTGACGATTATTCGAGGCAGACAAAGTGAAATTCACCCCGATTAGAGGCATAGAATGAAAGGTTTCTTTTCAGTTATCGGCACATTTTTACTGCTTCTGTCGGTGACAGCGAACATCGTCAATTACCTCGACGATAAAAAACTGCTCGAATCGGAAGGAAAACCCTCCGCCTGTAATTTAATCGCGTCGAGCGAGAGTCAAATGCTCAACTGCCTGAAGTCAATGAACGCCTGGAAAACGGATAGAGAATTCATCAGACAGACACTCACTTCTAAAATTGCTAATACTGCTTTTGAGGAGACTTGTTTAGATCGTGAAGAAAAACTAGGGGACGACGACCAAAAGTCTGGCAATGGTCCCTCCCCTCAAACTATCGACTTACTAGTTAAGAAACTAGATGAGGTTCAGCTCCTAGAGCTCAATAAGGAATTAGCTGAGATAAAAAAGGATGAAACAACCAAAAACATCATCTATCGCGGCTTGCCTGTGAATCTCTTAGAAGCCCGGATAAAGACGGTCAAAGAACTCTGTGAACAAGGAATCAGACCGGGCGAAACCAAGGAAAAAGCCATGACCCGCATGTTGCGATGTAAAGGTCTCTGAAATGGGGTCGGTTGATGCCTTTTAAGAATCGAAAACTGGCTAAAGATGTAGCCAAGAAGCCCTGCCAATGGTGCGGCTGGCAGGCCGGCAGGCGACATGCCGCTCATATCATAGACGAGGGACCAGAAGAGCCATGGAATGCCATTTCTTTCTGCCCGAACTGCGCGACCGTTTTCGATGAAGTTATCCGTCCATTATTATTTAATGCCCTATCTAAGGTGGGCGTCCGGGGACTCCCGAAGTCCTGGGAGCTCGACAATAAGCTCCGCGGTACTCGGCTGGATCCGATGATCGACTGGTCCTCCGTTCCGACGGAACTGAAGGAGAAGCTGCTCAAAAAATAGGTAATTCGAAAGGACCGGAAGATCGCCCTTGCCCGAGGCACTAAGCCGTCCTACTCTTTCCTCAATCCGCCTCTAACTAGGCGAAAGCACTGCGAGTGCATCAGACACCCCATTTAAATTTAGCTGAAAACCCCAACCTGTCGGTAAGTAGTGAAAACGAAACACCGAGTTTTCTCGGGGTTTTCAGCTGATTTCTAAAGCCAACGTTACACAAAGTTACCCGTCGTTACGGGAGTTGGCTTCTTTTGGGTTCCGGTTTGGCTTCCTGCTGCCGCGTCAAAAGTCAGCTTCTTCAGATGTCACTCCAGCTAGGTTTTCAGGAATTTTACAGGGGTTTTGCGCGCATTTTTGCAAATCCCCTGAAGGAGTGAATCTATGTTCCGTAAGATATTCAGTTTGATCGTTTTGGCTTCATTGGCTCAGTCTGGAGCCAATCTCTATGAGCTACGGAAATGCAGAACTCGGCCGTGTAATGGGAAGATCGCGGCCAAATCCAAATGGCAGTTTTCGAAGTCTGTGCAGCCTATTTCAATTTTCCCGGAAGAAGCTAAGCGGTTCAAATAGTATCCAACCCTTCAAATCGAAAGGTTGGACCCCGCTCAGTCATTGTACCTACTGCGATTACTTAAATACTTATTCATCACCAACTCATTCAGAGCGTGCATAAATTTTCGACGATTAAAGGGCGCAACGAAGTAGCTCAGGAAATACATCGTCTGACTTTGAAGGTGAATCGAGCGAACACTTCGCTCGCCCCCTTATCCAACGGGTCTCCGCGGACCTCGACGGCGATCGGTATCGGGAACTACTGGCTGAATTTGATAGATGCTTTGAATAGATCCACGCAAAAATAGACTAAAAAGCGATATAATTACGGAAGGTTACCAAATATTATACATTTTTGTACATTTTTATACATTACTGTATAGTGGATGTATGGAAACTGACCTCTATAAGAAGACCGTCATCCAAAACCTCCGCCGGATTCGAGAACAGAAAGGCCTCTCGACCACCCAACTTGCGGAAATTCTGGGAGTCTCCCAGGCGAAGGTTTCTTACATCGAAAACGGCAAGGGAGTCTTATCCGCCGCGGACGTGGCCACCCTCTCGCGCCGTCTCGGAGTTCCAGTCGCTGAATTTTTCAGCGGCCTGGACGAAATCGACGCAAGCGGCTCGAAAGAGATTATCCATCAGCTCGTGCGCTTCGGCGCGACCTTACTCGCGAAACCGAAGGGCATCACCAAATCCTCGCCCCCTTTCGAAGAAGTCTTCGTTAAAGCCCTCTCCTTTCTCGACGATCCTCGTCTCCACCATGCCTTTCACGCCGCCCTCATCGAACAAGCGGCAACCCAAGTAATTCACTTCGACCGCGTGTTCTCGCAGATCGGAAGCAATCCTTTTCTATTGAACAGATCACTGCAAGAGCTCCGAATCGCGCTGGAAGTCCTGCGAATTTACCCGAACGTGGCGAAAGACAAGATCCCCCCGCGCGCAAAGACCCAGCTGCAATTTTTCGCTGAAAAAGCGCGAGAAACCTTGGCGTCCGCAAACTGGAATGCCGAGGAGGAAAAAGCCCGAATCGAGGAAGCGGAACCTATCGCCGAGTTCGTTGCGGAGTGCCGAAATGCATAAAGTCGAAGTACTCGAATTCCTCGGGAAAATTGATACTCATATCGGCGCGCATTTCCCGCAGACGAAGAAATTCCCCCTCCGCATCATCGGTAAAAGCGCACTCCTCCTAGCCGACTTCGATGATACCGTCGGAACCGTCGACCTCGATTCCCTCGCTATAGAGGCTCAATCCGATCAAAAGCCAGTGGCGGACGCGCTGCTAGGCGAATTTGGACGCAGCCAGCAAGTCGTGCACGGTTACTACTTGGAGTTCGTCGGCGAAGCCCTCGTTTTCCTGCCGCCCAAGGCCGCGTGGCTTCCACTCCATGGGCCATGGAAAAATCTCCAGGTCGAGTATCTCGAAATCCATGAAGTGATCGCATCGAAGTGCTTTTCGGCCTTCTCTACTCCGCCCCGAAACAAAGATAAGAAGGACATTACCTCCGCACTAGACCAAGGCAGGGTAAAGATAGAAAAACTAATTCCGCTCATCGATCGGATCTTCGACTACTACTCGATGGATGCACGTAGCGATCGGTTCGAAAAGGTTTTCGATTTCGTGAATACGTCCATCATTGCGAATTATGGCGGAGGTCCGCTCAAATTCATTCCTGACGAGAATTGAGGGGATCGAAAGATTTGCATGCGAAAGCTCATTGACTCTCGTTCCTTCAGAATAGCGCTCTGGGAGACCTACGGGCAATGCTGCGCATATTGCGACGACCCGGTTCCGTTCGGGGCAATGGAAGTCGACCACATTGTCCCACAAGGATGGCGAACTCTCCCGACAAATGAACGTGACGAGCGGTATTCAAAAATCGGAATCGCGTCGGACTTCGATCTGGACTCGGCGTTAAATCTTTATCCCAGCTGTTCTCGTTGCAATCTGAAAAAGCGCGATTCGCAACTCCCTGGAGCAATGCCGATTTATTTGAAAGTCGCCCAATCGAAATCAAAAAGAGTACTGGCGCGACAAGAACAGATAGAGCGCGATTGGACATCCGAACGGGCGAAGACTTCTCTTGCGCTCAGCATTGAAACGGGGAGTCTTACGATCGACGACGCGACGGCGATCCTAGTAGAAAACGGCACTCGTCTCAAAGACTTAAAGCTATCTTCCTCTTTTCCACTCTTTGGCGAGGGTGGACTAACCAATCTGAATCCCGATGACTACGAACAGTACCTCGACACCGCTCTCATTCTACCCGACTGGATGCCGGAGGGCCTGGATCTCATCTCTCCTAACGGGAACCTCATCCACGTGAAAACCCTGCGCGAGTATCAGCAAGCTAAGAAAAACGGCTCCGAGCCAACGTGCAACGCGGGATCTAAAACTGCTTACTCTTACTTCGATCGCCCGATTCAGCTACTCGATATCGCAAAAGACTCGAAACCAGCCGCGCAAAGCTACATCCGCTCCCCCCTAAAAGGCTTAGCCGACATCGATCTCCTCCCGTCCTCGCTGCTTTCGTTTTTATTCGAAGACTCCGAGTCGACGAGCAAACCCTTAAACCAATCTACGATCGGCGACCTCGTTCGAGCCGACAAAGTGACCATCCGACATGTTTCTAGTGATATGGTCAGCTTTCGCCACGACGACAACTGGACGTATATGGTCGAACTCATGCGCGCCGATACCAACAACGACGGAATAGAGGAACTCGTGATTCATTGGGGCGGAGGTCCACTTCACGGCACCATGTCGCTTGGCGAAGTGAAGATTCTTAAAAAAGCTTCCGCGACGGGAACGTTTTCGGAGATTTGAGATTCCACAATGCTTATCATCTCTCCATCTCTCGCCCTTACTCGACGCCTGAAAGCCCCCGTGGAGAATATCCCAGAAAATCCGACCGACCACCCCATGGCAAAATGGTGCGCTCGGGACTTCCGTCTCGGCACCTGGCAGGTCGTCCTTTTCATGAACCCCGAGACGACGCTCTCGATAGTGATGGACGCCGCCCCCTACGGAACGCTCGTCGATCGCTTTCGCGAGTTCCTGCCAGACTATTTCGTAAATTTAGGCTGGGAAGACGTCCGGGAGACTCTCGGCCCCACCCTCTCCGCCGGCGTCGAATACCGGAAGAACACCGACCGCTCGATCACGGGCATGATGAATAAGCTCGTCATGGACCTGAGCTACTACGACTTCACCGATCGCGACACCGGATCAATCAATTCCTACCTCCTCAAGTACTTGGTCGGCGGCAACCGTCCCGGCGGGTATGAATATCCACTCACGCGTTTTCACAAATGGCTCGAGACGGCTTCGCGGGAACCCGGTCTGAAGCTCGTCTGGTCGCGGCCAGCGAACTCTTGACCGGAACGGATTCGACCTTTTAACGCTGCATGATCTTTTCGACTTCTGCACAACTCACCGGCCGAAAGTCCCAAACGTCCACGCCGACATTGATCATTTTTCCCTGAGTTTTCCATTTTTCATGGATGTGCCCACACAGGAGCCAGCGCCCCTCATCCCGCGGACGGAGCTGGTTATATTTGCCGCCATACTGATCCTCGACCTTTCCGTAAGGAAAATGATGAAGCAGCACATCCTGCCCCGCGATCGAAAGCGAAGCCTCGGTCAAAAGCTCCCGAAACCCGGAGCGAAGGTACCCATCTCTCCCCATCTCCGCCTTTTTCTTGTTCAGCGGATGACAGAGATCATGATTGCCCATGATCAGGATTTTATCACCGTTCAGCGCCGGTGCGACTCGTTCCACTGGTTCGAGCGAAAGCGCGAAATCCCCCAGATAGTAAACCGTATCGTTCGGTCCTACGACCTCGTTCCAGCGACGGATCATCTCCGCATCCATCTCCTCGATCGACTGAAACGGGCGGGAACAATACTGAATGATGTTCCGGTGCGAAAAATGATGGTCGGAGGTAAAGAAGATCATCTCGCCTTACATTTTACCCGAGAGCGATCGGGAAATTCCAATCCCATATTGGAGAAAAAGCGCTGTGCGCCTTGCATGAACCGTCTGTTTATCCTACGATTTCCTCAACCCGCCTCTAACTAGGCGAAAGTACTGTGTAGGGATCAGTCACCCCATTTAGATTTGGAAAAGCCGGGTCCTCGCAAGAGGATCCGGCTTTTTCAATTCTAGATTGCGGAGACCCAGGGGACTTGAACGACGAGAACCGGATGCGAGGAGCGCGAGGGGGCACGAACAGCGAGATCGGGTCCGCGCAACCTGGCCGAAAGTCATGTCTCAGCATCCTTTCGCGGGGTGCGTCCGCCCCCCGGACTCTTTGCGGAAACCAAGGAACTCGCTCACTTCCAGCGGTTTAAGTATTCCAAAAACATCGGTAGCGGCATCGCCCCGGACTGGCGATCCACTTCGACGCCATTTTTGAAGACGATTAACGTCGGAATTCCGCGAATTTGAAACCGCTGAGCCGCATCGGGAAAGCTCTCGGTATTTAATTTCGCGAAAATAATCTGGCTCCCGAGGGTCTGTGCCGCCGACTTAAACGTCGGTGCGAAAGCTTTACAGGGACCGCACCACTCCGCCCAGAAATCGACCACCAAGGGACGGTCCGCCAGACTCATGAGCTTCGTCAGCGCCGAGCCACTGATATCCTGGACCGCGTCGCGAAGCGGGAGGTTAGTCTTACAATTTCCACAGATCGGTACTGACTTCGAAGCGGCCGCCAACGCGACTCGGTTCATCTTTTCGCATTTCGGACAAATCACTAAGGTATTCAATCGGACTTCCTCGCAATTGCCTGTACGACCGCGCTCATTCCGTTATGCCCCTTGCCTTCGTGCACTTCACGATCGATCTCCTTCAGATATTCGAAACGGAGGCCATCGAGTTCGCTCGCCAATACGTCCGCGGTTAGCAGGAGATCCGCCGTGGGCGGACCTCCCGTCTTATAGTGAAGTTGGCGGGGGTGATACGACTCGTGGATAAAGACCCCATGAGGTTTTAGTCCCATCACCGAGGCGCGATGAATCGACTTCCGCAATCCGGGTGGAACGTGGCACCAGATGGCTATAATCGCATCCCAAGTTTTCGGCTTGATCTCGAAGTCACCCAGATCGACGACCTGGGTCTCGACGCTCACCCCACGCTCTTTCGCGAGACGCTTTAGCTTATCAAGTCCGACGGAAGAACCATCGACCGCGGTAACGGAATAGCCCTTGGACGCCAGAAAGACGGCGTTTCTCCCCTCGCCCTCCGCAAGGCAGAGAACCGCACCCCCGGCCGGAATCGAGTCGACACTTTGCCGAAGAAAATCATTCGGCTCGGTCCCGTAATAGTATTCCTCGCTATCGTAGCGAGTGTCCCAGGGATTCACTTCGTTGCTCGCCATCCCCAGTGCCTATGCCTTTCGCGGGCAAGTACTGATCCCGAGCATCGCATAAGGTGGGCACCACCCCAAAAGCCCCGTCGCTACGGGAATCAAACCGAGGAAGAACCAGGGATTCGCAGGACCGATGAAAGCCATGCTCGTCAGACCTAAGCCGACGACGACCCGGACGATGCGCTCTACATTGTGAATATTCTTAGTCATAATTTCTCCTTCATTGTGATTGTTCTCCTCTGGCCACGCATTGGAGTTCGCGAATACGGGACTTCCCGACGAACCAATAATAGAGCATCGGAACCGCAAACCGGGAAATAAGCGTCGCGGCTATTTCCCCGAAAATGAGGCTAATGGCGAGCCCCTGAAAAATCGGATCCATCAGCATCACCGAACTCCCGACGACGACCGCCGCCGCCGTGAGGAGCATCGGACGAAAGCGAATCACTCCCGCGCTCACGATCGCTTCCTGGAGCGGGATGCCATGGACGAGTTGGTGTTCGATGAAATCGACCAGAATAATCGAATTCCGAACGATGATCCCCGCCCCGGCGATGAATCCGATCATCGACGGTGCTCCGAAGTAGAATCCCGCTAGTGCATGGCCGGGGATAATCCCGATCAGGCTAATCGGGATCGGCGCCATGATGATCAGCGGGAGCGCGAAGCTCCGAAACCAGCCGAGGACGAGAATATAGATCAGGATCATCACGATCCCGAACGCGCCGCCGAGGTCCCGGAATACTTCGTAGGTGATGAACCACTCGCCATCCCATTTAATGGTCGGCCTTTCCGTATCCCAGGGAACGTCCGCCGTCTGCTGATGGTAAGGGATCTTCGGTTGGATTTTCCCCAAACCATAAACCGGCGCTTCCTCGGCACCGTAGAGTTCGCTCATCACATAGGAAACCGGCTTCAAATTTTTACGATAAAGCGTTTCGTTTTCCAGCAAGGTCGGGGCTCTCAACGTCCGAGAGAGCGAAGCTGTCCCCGACTCAAAAGAAGGAAGCGATTGCCCATAAAACGGCGTCTCCGAACCGCGTGCGGAACTCGAAAGCGATAGCACGACGCCGACTTCTTCCGGAGAGGTAACGTCCTGGAGGGACGTGATCTTGGACTCGCTAAAGCTCAAGGCACCCGCCATCGCGACGCTCGATGCATTCACACCGAGCACTCCTCCCGTCGAGTAGTCGAAACCGTAAAGTTTGCGTGGTCGTCCGAGCCGTAGCGTCGTATCGAGGTCGACGACACTCGGTACGGACTGAAATGCGGCGTAAACCTCCTTGGCGACTTTTTTCCGGGTCGCCTCGTCGGGACCATAGATTTCCGCCAGAACCGTAGAGAGAACGGGAGGGCCAGGAGGGATCTCCAGGACCTACGTGATCGCCTCGTGTTTTTTCCCGAATTCGATCACCCAAGGGCGAATGGCCTCGATAATTGCGTGCGATTCGCGTTTCCGTTCGTCTTTATCCTTGAGGAGCACCTGGAGATCAATTTGCTCATCGCTTCCACGGAGAAAGGTATGCTTCACCATTCCTGAGAAAGAGAAAGGAGCGGCCTCACCCGCAAAAATCTGAACCTTTTCGACTTCGGGCGCCTCGAGAAGTCTTTTCGCGAGTTCTTCCCCAGCCTTCAGGCTCTGAGCGAGAGGGGTCGTGGCGGGAAAGTCGACCAGGACTTGGAACTCGTTCTTATTGTCGAAAGGAAGCATCTTCACTTTCACGACTTCAAAATAGACGAGCGACATGGCGACGAGGAGGAGCCCGGCGGTCACCGCGCCGAACTGGAACGCGTGGGTCTTCTTCTCCAGCAGCCAGTGCATGATTCTTCGATAGAGTTTATCGAGTTTCGATTCCTGATCAGCATGCCCAGTATGGGCGCCGGTATCGACGCTCGCTTTCATGATGCGGACTGCCGCCCATGGCGTAACGATGAACGCGACGAAGAGCGAAACCATCATCGCGAGACTCGCCCCGACCGGGATGGGCTTCATATAGGGCCCCATCAGCCCGCGTACGAACGCCATGGGAAGGATCGACGCGATCACGGTAAAGGTCGCGAGAATCGTCGGATTTCCAACTTCGGCGACCGCTTCAAGCGTCGCCTTCACGATTCCTTTCTTGCGGTCGAGGTGGAGGTGTCGCTCGATGTTCTCGACGACGACGATCGCATCGTCGACGAGGATACCAATCGAGAAAATGAGCGCGAAAAGAGTGACCCGATTCAGCGTGTAGCCCAGAAAGTAATAGATCGCGAGCGTAAGCGCCAAGGTCACCGGAATGGCGATCGCGACGACGAACGCCGCTCGAATTCCCATGAAAAGCGCAATCAGCACCGAAACGGAGAGCGTGGCGATTAAAAGATGTTCGATGAGTTCGTTCGACTTCGCTTCGGCGGTCGAACCGTAATCCCGGGTGACCGAGAAATGAACCGACTTCGGAAGCTTGGTACCGAAAGTCGCGGCATGTTTTAAGATGCGCTTCGCGAGCTCGACGACGTTCGTACCCTTGCGCTTCGCGAAAACAATCGAAACGGCTCGCTCGGTCCGGATTCCGCCCTCGCGAGAAATAAGTAATGAGCCCCGAACCCGCTCCTCGGGACCGTCGATGACCTGGGCAACGTCGGATACACGGACGATCGTTCCTCCCCGCTGTCCCACGGCGATCCGCTTCACGTCTTCCGCCGATACAAGCCTTCCCCCTACCTCGACGTCATAGACTTGGCCCTCGCCCCAGGTTTTCTGGCCCGGCAGGAGGCTATCGTTTTTCCGAAGCGCATCGGCCAACGTGAGGATGGAAATTCCTCGGCTCTGGAGTTTCGCGGGATCCGCGATCACCCTGACTGCGCGTTTAAGCCCGCCAAGCACTTCGACCCGACTTAGGTCGGGGGTACTCGAAAGCTCCCGGGCGAGCGGAGCGACGATTCGGCGAAGCTCGTAATCATCCATCTCACTCGAGCTGAACGTAAGCGTGAGAAATGGGACGTCGTCGATCGAATAGGACTTCACCACGGGGTCCATCGCCTCTTTGGGCATCTCGGACCGAACCGTCATCAGTTTATGGTGCACCTTAACGAGACTCGGCTCGATCGGCTCCCCCACCTTGAATCGAACGGTCACCAGCGCGCCATTCGGACGGCTAGAGGAGTATACATATTCGACACCGTCGAGGCCCCAAACCGCGCGCTCGATCGGTTCGACGATCTTCCGTTCGACTTCCTTCGCTTCGAATCCCGGAACGCCGACTTGGATGTCGATCATGGGGACCGAAATTTGGGGTTCCTCTTCTTTGGGCGTTACGAAAACCGCAAAGAGACCAAGGAGAAGCGAGGTGCCGATGATCACCGGCGTCAGCTTCGAATGGACATAAGCTTTAGCCAACTTTCCGGCGAGACCAGGCTTCGTTTCTAAAGGACTCATGGTGAGCTCGCATTCTGAAGAAAAGCTTCGGTCAGTTGGTCTAACAATGCGAATTCCACTTGCTTACGACTTTCAATCACGTCGGCTCGACGAGAAAGGACCTCTGCCAGCTGAAGCGCGTTCACCGAACCGTTCTTAAAGAGTTTTTCCGTCACGGCGACTTGTTCGGCGGTGATCTCCATCGACTCTTTCACTCGATTCAAATTGCCTTCCAGCATCGGGAGCGACGAACGAAGGCCGCGGCGTGCGACCTCGGACTTTTCCGCCATCTCACTCGAACGATACTCGACCGCCGAAGAACGAAGACTTGCTTCGCGATAGGCCCCGAAATTCGAGGCATCGAAGATCACCCACTGGAGATAAGCGCCATAATCGGTCGAAGTACCAGTGGCGCGCGGACCGGAAACGAGATTTTCCCTCGCGAATAGACCAACCCGCGGAAGCCACTTCGCTCGTTCCGCCATCGAAAACTCCGCCTGGGCCGCGGCCATGAGTCGCATGGACTCGACCCGAAGACTAGAACCGGCGTTTCGCGCGGCATTTTTCTTGAATTTATCTTTGGCGAAATCGACCGGATCGGCCACCGGCATCGCCGAACGATCGACCGTGTCTAGACCGCTCCGAATGCGGATGGATTCGACCAAAGCGTCCGATTCGGCGGTATTCTGAGCGAGCACACTCTCTAGCCGATTAATCAGGGACCGCATGCCGAGAAGGCCCGAATATCCGACTGGATTGTCTTTGGAACCGACTCGATAGCGCTCGACGAGTCGCGAGAGTTTCTCTTTGAGTTCGATGACGCCGCTTCGCTCGGCATTCAGAGTGGTCAACCTCCCGAAATCCCGGACTAATTCGGAGTAAATTTCATTCTTCCGAGCGGCCATGGATAGGGATTGGCCCTCCCTCCTCAGCGAAGCACCTTTTACCGCTGACTGCCGCGCCCCGCCTTCGAAGAGCGTCCAATCCACGACCGCACTCCCGGTTTTAAACCACTCGCGAGAGGGATGATTCATCAGCGATGGACTCAAATCGGTAGCCTCGAGCGAGCGCGACCCCAGGGTAGAAAAAAGCGTGGTTCCCGGATCATTCGTCGAAACGACTCCGGCGTTGATGAGAAGCCGCGGCACCCAGTGGCCTTTCGATCGAGAAAGCTGAATCTCCGAAGCTTCCTTTTCACTGGCCTCGGACTTCATCGCGGGCGAGCGCGCCTCGATCGCATTCCAAATCGTTTCGAAGTCCGCCGCATGCACGGCTGCCACGCGGAGACCAAAAAAACTTATCCATAGAAATGGAGTTATTACCTTTAACATAAAAACTATACCTTCGGCTTGCAGTAGAGTCTGCCTAACGTCTTCATCAGTTCTACGAGTCGCGAATCGGTCAACGAGTAATAGACTTGGTTCCCATCGCGTTTCCCGATAACCCGTCCCTCTCTACGAAGTCTCGCGAGGAACTGAGAAGTCGGCGCCTGCTCTAAATCGCACGCGTCCTGTAACTCCTGAACGGTGCAAGGCCCGTCCGACAGCTTGCAAAGCATCCGGAGGCGGCTCGGGTGGGAGAATGATTTAAAGATGAGACTCACTTCCTCGGCTTGCTTCTTAGTTACGTTGAAACCCTTCATGGCGTTCCTTTCCCATGACCTTTCGCGATCATCCTCAGCATTTTAATGTTGATGACGATGAAACGATAAAATTGAAAGGGAAGGAACGTCCTCATGAAAATCGTCCTGCGCGTAGGCCGCGAAACAAATTTGGGTATCTCTGCCATGAAGTGATCTTCGACAACTAATTTGTCCATTCAGTGCGCCCGTTCTTTCATTCTGGAATTCGGGTCCAACCCGGCAGTGCCTTGGCCTTATAAATAAACATGTGATGCAGGATCTTTTTGATCCAGTGACCGGCGAGTCCAACCTCGCCATAGGTAAACTTGGGATCACGCCCCACTCCGGGGTATTTCGTAAAGTCAGGAACGATCGGATACATCGTCATCGACGCCGCCGTCCCATTCAGAAAGCCCGCGCCGGACGAAGCCACACAGGCCGCGCCCATTTCGGCCATCGAGGCCTCGCGAACGGGATGGTTTGCCTTCCCCTGGATCATGTCCGCGATATTTTCAGCGACCACCCGACCCATGATCGCCGAGGGCATCCCGGTACGAGGCGGAGACGGCGTAATCACCGTTCCATTCGGACTCTTTCTCGGCTCACTTATGGGATGCGGGGGTGCGAAAGCGATCCCCACCGCAAAAACATTCTTATAGGCGGGCGCTTGGTAGTTCTTCGGCCAGTCTTCAGGTGACCAGTCCCGGGATTCTTTCTGGGTATAGTTCGCGTCCACCTTCATGAACCCACTTGGGGCGAAAACCTGGGCGGTAATATCCAGGCCGTCCTGATCGAATGCCTTGATCATTGCGCCGCGAAAGGGGGGCAACAGCATCGCGAAATCGAACGGAATCGAACCTTTCTCGCCTTTGAGAGTCTCAAAGGAAACGGAGCCAGCCTCCACCTTCTCCACATGAGCGCCCAAAACCCACTCGATATTTCTTTCGAGAAAGAGGGATTCCGCGAAATTCTTACTATGAGTCATGTATCCGGAATGCTCGAGATACATCCCGCCTACGCCGAAGTCTCCGAGTTCCGCCTCGTTCGTGATAAAGATGATTCGCGCTAAATCCCGCACTCCGTGCCGACGAAGCTCGTGCTCCAGATTAAGAACGTACTCAAAGGCCGCGCCTTCACAGGTACACATACCGTGCCCCATGCCGACCAGGAAGGTCTGTCGCAAACCCTCCTTCATTTCTCCGATCGAATTAAAGAGCCGCTTTGCCGCCTCGACCGCGTGATCGTCCGTGCAAACGGAAACGGTGTGCGCATCCGGGCCGAGTCCGGGCGTGGCGCCGAAATTTAAAAGCGGTCCCGTGGCGTTGATCAAATAGTCGTATTCGAGCTTCCCGCTCCCCGCCTGCCCTTCGTAATCAACCCAAGCCCTCACGTCCGAACGAGAGCCGGAAGGATGCAGGGCGACCGCTTTCGCTTGAACGAACTGGATCCCCAGCTTCTCATAAACGGATGGAAGATCGACGCGGACATCCTTCTGATCCATGATGCCGACGCCAACCCAAATATTCGACGGAATCCAATTCCAATAGTCCTTCGGGCTCAACACAACGACTTCGGCTTCGCGCTTCAGTCTGTGCCTCAGAAACATCGCGGCCGTGTGTCCGGCGATCCCTGCTCCTAATACCACGACTCTTTTCTGAGTGGAGGCCACCTTCGACTTCATCATTTGAACATAACCCGTGGTGAATATAGTCCGCAAGATATCTTTTCACCGGTCGCAAAGGAAACCGAATCAACCCAAAATGCAGGGGAGCGCGACCGGGCGATTACTCAGGCTTCTTGATTGCCATCCCGCATCAGTCGGATCCATCGGCTTTTACCCCCACTCGATCCGCGCCACCCTACACTTGGGCTTTATGAACTGGACGCGCCCCGCAGCCGTGAATCGACACGAGTGAGCGGAGAATCCACGCCCTTCTTTGTCACTTCGATGACTCGACTACGGCTCTTTCGCCCGCTCAAACCCGCCAAAACGGCAGCTCCGAGCGCAATCGCATTCCCCACGAACACGATCCAAAAAGGCCCGCGGAGCGAAGGGAAATTTCGAGCGAAGTTGAACGTTTCGTTCGTCGATACGGTCAGGATCGTCGTTACAAACATACAGGCAGCGGCCCAAGTCACCACCGAATTCAGGATTCCATTGAGCGTACTCATCGGGGCCATCGACCACGACGCGGCTACGCCGCCGGCGAAAACCGAGACGACCCACGCCGCAAAAACAGAAATCCAAAAGCCAGGGTTATCGGGGGGAAGCTCCCGTAAATCAAAGGTCCAGTCGGAGAATGCTGCGACCAGAGCCAACAAAGACAGAAAAACCGCGATGGTCACTAAAACGCCGCCGACTACAGTTCGGAAGCTTAAACGAGAAACCGGATGAAGCATGGAGTTCTGAGACATAGGAGTATCCTTTCCATTTATTGGACTGAAAACTAAAATGCAATTTTGGTGCGGACGCCATCGGGTACTTACGCCCCCCTCGCACTCGTCGTCCGATGATGGAATGAAATTTCCCGGCCCCATTCATTGCGATACCTAAACGGTTACTCCGAAGAAAATTCGAACACATCGCGATCATCGGAAAAGATGTCCCACGGCGAAGCTAAAACGAGATTTTTTTTCTCACGAACTTCGGGAAGTGGCGGCCTCTGTAGCGTTTGGGCCAGGTCCAACTTTTGCTTAGTGTTGCTTGGTGTTGCTTGCATGATGCTTGATCAAGCGAAGTCATCTCCCATGACGGCTTTAGGACAACCTATAGTCTTCGCTGCATGTCTACCAGTCAAAGAGAGTGAGAAGAAAATGAACCAACCGGAAATCGTGGAAAAATGCATGACGGTATTCCCGCATACGATCGGCGAGGACATCCATCTCACCACCGCGCAAGCGCTGATGAACAAGTTTCAGTTCCGTCATCTCCCGGTACTAAAGGCAGGGAAACTCGTGGGGGTGCTTTCCGACCGAGACCTAAAGCTCGGCCTCGCGATCGGCAACGTCGCGGAACTTCGAGTATCCGATATTATGACGGAAGCTCCCTACGCGGTGACTCGGGAAACTCCGCTCGCAGAGGTCGTTGCGAGAATGGCCGAGAATAAATACGGCTGCGCGATCGTCACGGAGAAGAATGGAAAGGTCATCGGCGTTTTCACCGCGACGGATGCCCTTAAACGCTTTGGCGAAACGCTCGCAGCCGGACGCGCCAACTCAGTCCCCACAAATGTCCGCTAACCATCGCAACCCAAACCAAGGAAAAATCAAATGAACAACTTACCTAGTCTTTTTGACCGTACTTTTAGCCAAGGCCCCCTGAAAGAAATGAAACATCTCCAGCGCCAAATGGATCGCCTTTTCAATCAGTTCTCGAACAATGGGCTTCCTGATCTGGCTTCCGATTTCATACCGACACCTGCTTTCGCGCCGACCTGCGACGTCAACGAAACCGAAACGCATTACCTTCTCAGTTTCGATCTCCCTGGCGTGAAAAAGGATGAGATCAACGTCGACGTTCAGGGCAATACGCTGACCGTGTCTGGGGAGCGGAAAGAGGAGCGCGCGGAGAACAAAAAAGGAAACTTTCTCTCAGAGCGATTCTACGGTTCCTTCGAACGTTCATTCACGCTCCCAACGGAGGTGAACGCCGATCAAATCGTCGCGAACTACGCCGACGGCGTCTTGAGTCTCGCGCTCCCTAAAACAGAGCCGACTCCGAGGAAACAGATCAAGATCGCCGAAGACAAGTCAGGATTTATGGAAAAATTCCTAAGTCACAAGAAAGAAGAGACCAAAAAGCACTAATCGAACCCCGACCGGAGTCTCGATCAAGAAGTGCTGGCGGGCGAACACGGAAGTTCGCCCGTGATCGCCCCCCTCTGGAATGAGGGTCGCGAGCTCGCCAAACCTTTGGGGCAAGGCTCTCCAAAATCAGCGGTTCTCAGGAACTTACAGGCCTTTCCATTCCTACGGCTTCTATGTGTCTTTGCGAAAACTTCGTCAAACGATCATCGGGGCAGACGGGCAGATGTTTCCCGTTCAGAACGGATGGCCAGTTACCGAAAGACATGTTGAACTCTTCCGATCGACTCTCCTCACCTGAAAGTACCAGAGGCTGGTTGATGTATTGGAGGTTCCAAGGTGCAGGATGGCTGTCGATTACATCGTCAACAAGAACGGAAACCTCAGCATAAGTCGCGACGCCCTTCTCTCCGTTGAGCACATCAGGCGAGCTCTCGTACACTCCAACGAAATCATTACGAAGCTGGCTGACTTCGAAGTAGACATCTTCGCGCTACTTGGCATGCGGAACCTCAGTTCTTTCGTGGGCGAAATTTTCGCTGCGAGCATGGTGAAAACATCAGATGGTATTTTTAGAAAAAACCCCCACCAGGACGGGTATCCGGATCTCCTCTTAATGGACACCCATGGAGACAAGCTCTGGAGGTCCCTTGAACAAAACCTTCGGGACAAGCAACCATTTAGTCCATTTGGCACCGGGGGAGTGGAAGTTAAGGCGACCTGTGGAAGCGTCCCTACACCAAAAGAATGCGCAAAGAGGGGCCTATGCAAGCCCGATATAGGTGACCAACGAATCGCCTTCATGAAAGGCTACGACTGGAAAGCTCACCATAGAGAAACGAACGCGCTTCTGGGACTATTCTGGGACTTCATTGATCGAAGGCCTACTATTTGCGGAGTGTTCTACTGCAACAACCTCACACCTGATGACTGGGGAAAAATCATCCAACCCAAAGAGGGCGGAGGAAGAACGACTTCAGTCTCGATCATGACCCGAAAGGGCGTTCGCAGAATGTACGAAAACTGGGTCTTGGCTATTGATCACCCTAGATATATCGATTTCTTCAACCGCTATAATCGCGGAACCTTGCTCAGATCTGAGTTGCAAACCTGACCGACCGTTCTTTCAGAGAAGTTCTCCTGTCATTCACGTTCGCAGGCTTTTCCAAATGGTCCAAAAGGTAGTCGAAGATCAGCTTTAATCCGCGAGGCGGAATGCTCTCGCCGATTATCTCTCGAATACTTTTATTGCGGAGTCGCTTACCATCAGCCCGTTCCCAAACAAAATCGAAGTCGACAATGGTGTGAAGGATGAAAGCTTCATACAGAGACAGAACGCGATGCTGGGTCGGGTGGATCTTCTGGTCACTACAAGCGTAGGAAAGATTGCTAGTCAGCGCTGAAGCCGGGAGATCACCTCGCATGCGCTTGTAAGCACTCGTAAACCCCGACATTAGACGGAAGTCGCCTCCCCCCTTGTTAACCCACGGACGAGGCAGGAGATTTCCACACTTCAGACACCTGATCGGAGTATCCTTACTTGTCCGATTGATTCCTTCCGAATCATGACGTGCGCTGTGAGTAGGATTCCCCTGAAATCTGCACCCGGGGTTAACGCATTGATTGTCGAACGAACCTTTTCCGGGGGGAGTATTGGAGACCCAGAAGTACTTTTCCTCGTCCAAGACTGGTACGGTATGAAATGGAATTCCATCGTGGGCCGCAGATTTCTCATTCTTGGCATCTAGCGGCGGAACTCCCTTTAGCGCTTCATCCACGGAAACCCATTTCTTCGCGAACATGGACTCATGTTTGGCGTGTGTTCTCGCAGGCAACGCTTTGCCATTCTCGATCAAGCTCACAATTTCCGGCTCACGCGAGAAAACCGTGATCAAGCGCTGACGGCGCTGGGGCACGCCGTAGTCAGCAAACTCGACTACCTCGTGAGTGCCGCGGTATCCCTTTAGTTCGCGCCTGACTAGATCCATGATATTGATCAGAGACCCATTTCCGTCCTCAATAATGGTATTTTCCATTTCAGGGACATTCTCAAAAACAACCAACCGAGGCTGCAGAGCCTTGATGATGTTGACGGCATTAATAATCAGCGTATTCCGCTCATCGAGTTTGGGTTTCACTCCTAGGCGAATACCCTGCAGGAGTTTACCGCGGCCATTCTTGGACATCCCCTGACAGGGTGGCGTAGCAAATAGGACATCTAGAGCGTTCCCGTTAAGTCGCTTCTTTGTCTCATTTACGATCTCTTGCTCCAGTTTCCGGACGTCCCCCTGAATGACATAAGTCTCTGGAAAGTTGCGTTGAAGCGTCTGGGCGCGATCCTCAAGCAGCTCGTTTGCCACAAGGACCTCTCCACCAGCAGCGCGCAGCGCCAAGTCACCAATTCCACCTGAGGCGAACAAGCTGATAGAAGTAATTTTCCCTTTTTTTCTCATTAGATCGCACCAATTCTTATCGACTTGCCTAGAGAGTGTCAATTCTGGTCGGATCTTGAATGAATCAGATTTCCGCCTGTCCCACCCGCCATGGACTCTCGAGTCGTCCTTTCTCAACTGTGCTATTCCTGAGCCAACTTTGGTCAATAGCTTCTTTGTAGAATTCACCACTACTCGTTCATCTCGACTGAGGACCTAGAATCAGCGGATCGTCCCTCGGCAGTAAGTAAAAAAATCGGCGACAGCGATGAAAAGAACTTCTGGAAATTAACGAGACAACAGATCTGCCGAACAAATCGTAGACGCGATATTCATTCCCAAGCTATTTCAGAAATCCGCCCCCGGGGCCCCAAGGCGAAAATGAGGGTCGCGAGCTCGCCAGACCTTTGGTCACCCCATTAAATATGGAAGCCAGGTCCGCATAAGCGAAGTGGCTTTCGCCCCCTGCACCGGTTCCATCCGCAGTTTACCCAAAAATAGATGGGGCACTGGACAAAGATAACGCACTGTGTTATTTCACGCGAGGATGAGATCCCCCCTTGCGGCCCTCCTTATTACGGGTCTTTTATCTTTTACCGCCGCGAGCGATCGAGCGGTGGGGGCACCGATTTTTCCCGAGGACGGAAGCATCCGTGCGGGAACCTGGTGGGTGACCCGTGACGCTGAGAACTCGCTCATTCCCTTCTCCGAACTCGAAGGGCTCCTGCGACGTTACGAGATTAGACTCGGGGTTTCCAACTTCGACTATTCGTATTTGCAGGACGTATTGCTTTTCGATGTCGACGGTAAAGCCCTCATCCAACCCGATATGCGGCGCGCGGATCCGTCGGCCCTACGCGACTTAACGCTCGGTATTTATAACGGCGAAGAGAATCGCCTGACGAGGTACGACGAAGAAAGTGCCGCCCGGGATCGCCGGACTTTCCGTCACCTAAGAGGGACCTTGGTCGAAGGCGGTGCGCTCATTACCGGAAAAAAACCGGATGGAAAGACCTACGCGATCACGCCGATCGAAACTCTGAAACGCACCCAAACTTTTCTCGGGCTTTCGGAACCGGAAGCGCGACAGGCCATTGCCGACGACTTCGAAATATCCGTGGAGAATCTCATCACGCTTTCCCCTACGGCAGGCCACTTGGATCTATCGATCCAGGCGTTGCCAGGTGGCGTCGTCCTCGTCCACGATCCCCGCCTCACCGCTCACTCCCTGCGCGCGGCTCGCGCGGATCCGGCGGCGAGTCCACAAGAGAAAGCGCTTCTCGACGAAATGATCGCGGAGGCCGAGGTCGCTCCTGACACCTTCTACCAGACTCTTTTCGACCGGAACGCCGAATCGATCCGCGCCGCCGGCTTAAAGGTCATCCGAAGCGCGGGACGTTTTTCGATTCCACAGACCTGGCTAAACACTCGCCGAAGCTTCGAACGCGTCAACTTTTTCAACGGTACCGTCCTGCGCGGGGCAAATGACGAACTTCTGGTGCTGACGAATCGCGCCGCCGGACTACCCAGCCTGGAACGAATTTGGGCCCAAGCGCTCTCGCAATGGATCGGTCTATCGCCAGAGAATGTCCATTTTATCGGATCCTATTCCATCGGCGCGGGGCTCGATTGCGCCGGAGCGACCAGTCCCTAATCTTTCGCTTCAGGACTCGCCCATACCGCCCCCCGTGCGCCCGCCTGACACGCCGGGAATAGTCACCCCATGATCCTTGGACTATAACGCCAGGATGAAGATACTCAGCCTGTCCCTCGCCCTCCTCGCCTCCTCCGCCATCGCGCAAGCCTGCGAAAACCACCCTTTCGATCCGATCCGCCTCGAAATCCAGATTGAAAATCTAAAGAGCGCCCAGGGTCAGATCCTGGCGGTGCTCTTTGCGAGCGAAGACGGCTTCCCCGACGAACCGAGCCAGGCCAGACAGTCGATGGTCATCGATCTGAAGCGCGATGGCCCCCGCTTTTCCTTCGCGGAGCTGCCACCCGGAAAATACGCGGTCGCGATCATCCATGACGAAAACCGGAACGACAAGCTCGACACGGGTCTCTTCGGCATTCCGAAGGAAGGCATCGGATTCTCGAACAATCCGAAGCTCGGCATCGGCGCTCCGTACTTCCGAAACGTCGCGATCGACGTATCGAAGTCCATGACAGCGACGATCCGCCTCAAGCACTACTAGCTCCGCATCGCTAGCGCACGAAATTCGGCCGCATGCTCGCCTTCCGAACGAGCCGCATCGCGCAGTCCTTCGAGCAGATCGGGCCAACGCTCCGCCTGGGCCGAACCCTCGACCTCGCGTAACGTCTGGAGATAGATCGCGCTCGCCTGCGCTTCCGCCCACCCCTGCACTCGGCAAAGTATTTTCCAGGGCAAACATGCGAGTAGCGTTCCGAGAACTCTCCCTACCGCCTGATTCGTCACGCGCTCCCATGCCTGGAGCCGCACCCAGCCCGAGATAAATCCACTGTGCGCGACCTCTTCCGCGCGAATGCGCTCGAGAATTGCGCGTCGTCTCGGATCCCGAATCCAAAAACATTCCGCATCGTAAATCGCGATCGCCTGGACCTCGGCCAACGCCGCAGATCGAAGCGCCTTCCGAATTCGGCCGTCCGCATCCGCTCTCATTCCGCCGCCTCCGTGACCCGGTCTCGAAACTCACCCGCAAGCCCCTGGTAGCGCGCCCGCTTTTCCACGGACATCTTCGCCACGAGATTACCGGCCATGCCCATGCGCGGATTCTTGCGAAAGAACTCGAGGTGCCGCTCGACGAAATTCCAGTAGAGCGCATCCCAGGTCTCGCACCACGCTCCGCGCTTATAGTCACTCATCTTCAGGATGTAATTCGATCCGCAGATATATGGCTTCGTGGCGAAAATTCCACCATCGCTGAACTGGCCCATTCCGTAAACGTTCGGACCCATCACCCACTCCGCAGAATCGACGTACATCTCCATGAACCAGCGATGCACCTCCTTCGGATCGACCTCGCAGAGGAGCATCACGTTACTCAGCACCATCAGCCGCTCGATATGGTGGTTGTACCCGCGACGAAGCGCCTTCCGGATCGCCGCATCCACGGGCTCGAGCCCCGTCGTTCCGTCATACCAACAGGACTTTAATCGCCGCCGATGGCCGAAGAAATTCTCCCTCGCCTGGCGCTCGCCATAAACCGCGTCGATCCCCTTCACGAACTCACGCCAGCCGATCACCTGCCGCACGAATCCTTCCAACGAACTGGTCGGCACATTTCGCTTCCGCGCGAAGGCCAGCGTCTTCTCCACCACGGTAGCGACGGGAAGAATCCCGATGTTCATCATCGGCGAAATCGCCGAATGGTTCAGCAAGTCGTTCGCCGAATCCTCGCCCGCTTTCAGTGCGTCCTCGTAAGGGCCGAAATCAGAAAAGCGCCGTTCGAGAAAGACGTCCAGCCATTCGCTCGCCTCGCCCGCTTCGGTGGGTAACCAGAAATCAGCCGCGCGACCCGAATTCTCCGGGAATTCACGATCGATCAGCTGGATCACTTTCTCGACAACCGGGTGGGGGTCGATCGGGACGATCTCCGGCGCCTCGTATCCACGCGGAAGCTTCTGGCGATTCTCTTCGTCATAGCTCCACTTCCCGCCAGTCGGGGCTCCGCAGGGGTCGACCATGATTTTAAGTCGCTTCCGCTGCCACTCGTAGAACGTCTTCATGAAGGGACGCTTGCCATCGAACGCCTCCGGAAAGAGTTCCGACGGAGTCAGGAAGAGTCGCGAGGGTTCCACCGTGACGCGGATACCGGTCTCCTGACGCCACGCTTCGAAGGCGGCGGCGAATCCACGATCCGCGAACTCCGCCACATGTATTTCTTTACGCTTGAGCCGGACGAGTTCGCGCCCGAGGATTTCGAAGTAGGATTCGGTCGATGCCGTCTGCTCGAGCTCGACGTAGTGGACCGTAAAGCCGCGCTCGCGGAGACCTTCGGCGAATCTTCGCATCCCGGCCAGGATCAGGACGAGCTTCTGGCGATGATATAGGTATCGTGCGCACAAGCCTCGGCTTTCGATCAGGAGAAACTCGTCCGAAAGCGGCGACTCGGCCCAGTGCGGAAAGAGTTGGGTCCCGGTGACGACATTCAGCCGGGACCTATCGTTTACCTTTTTCATTCATTACTAATTACGCAGACAGCCCTGGGAAAGTTACGCTATCTTTCCAGGGAAAGAGGTCCCCATGACACCCCAGAAACTCTCGATTTTTTACGATAGCGGCTGTCGCATCTGCGCCTGGGAGGTGGAAAAATATCTGGCGGCCGACCGCGGGGGCCGACTCGCGGTCATCGACATCAACGCTCCCGATTTTCGAGCCGAGAGCTATGATCTCGATTCCGCCCGCGTCCGAAAGTATTTCCATGTCCTCACTCCCGAGGGAAAAGTGATCGCCGGAGTCGATGCGTTCATCGAAATCTGGAAGGCGCTCGGCTCTCCTCTCTCCCTCGCCGCGAGTCGGTGGGCGAAAATCGCCCCGATCCACTCGGCGCTTCGCCTGGGCTATCGCCTCTTCGTGGAAGTCCGGCCGTACCTTCCCCGTAAGTCCGGCGCGCCCGTATGCGACGACGGTACCTGCGAACGGAAATGACGTCAGGGATTCGCATCGGTGTCCGCGGCTTTCCCCCCGGAGAGCGTCCCTCGGAGATCGATACCTTCGAAATCGACGGTCTGGATCCAAACTGGATCACCTCCGCGGATCGCCGTCGACTGCGCAAGAGTCTCCACGCACACCAGGGCCTGACACTGGCTTTCGGTCACTTCTACCTACGCGGCGTCGACTCGACCGATCGGCGCGAACGGGCGCGTTCCGCGGTCGAGACCTATTCGCTCTTTGGGGCGGAGGCGAGCCAGGTCCGGGTGCCGCCCTCTTTGCTTCGCTCGGAGTGTCTTCGCGAGTCGCTCTGGAGAATTCATGACGAATTCAAGCGTGCAGGTCTGCCCGTGCCACGAATCGACCTCCCGCCGAGCCACTTACGCGATGGCATGGCCGAATTCGACCTCGTAGGCGATCCCGTCTGGAATCCCGCTCTCGAGGAGCGCCGCAAAGCCGAGTGGAGAATCCACGGTTACCATCCCACGCGATGGATCCGACTCTATCCCGCCGAGACGCTCGCGACGCTAGCACGCGAAGCCCTTCGCCACCGACCCGCTCGCATCATTTTCGCGCATTCCCAGCGCTTCACCCAAGCGGCGGAGTTCGCCGCGATCCTAGCGCGCCGAAGCCGAAAAGAACCCACAGATCGGCGCCGTTCCGTCCATGCGTAGACTCCGTTCGAATGCGCCGAATCTCGGCACCAGCGAAACCAGACTCACGACCAGGAGGACCACCGCCGACGCCTTCCGAAAGACATCACCCGGAAATCGTTGGCGTACTACGCTCCAGGACGCCGCCGCCGCGAGAAGAGCCGGCACACTCCCGAGCCAGAGCATGAGAAAAACCATCGCGCCCATCGGCGCCGACCCCGTGGACGCCGCGATCCATCCGAAATAAGCGAACCACCCGCACGGCACGAATGCACTCAGCAGCCCATATCCCGCCGGGCCCCAGTTGCGCGCCGCTCGCGCGGGCCACGCGGGTCCGACCCGTCGCCAAAGTGCGCGCGGAATTCGCACCGCGAAACTCTCGTCCGCCGTTCCGTTCCAGATGCGCACCGACTGGAGGGCGATCGCGATCATGAACCCCAGGACGACGAACAACGTCCACTCGGGGTGGTCCGTGAAGATGCGAAAGAGTCCCTGTCCACTCGCCCCGGCGGTCGCCCCGACGAGCGCATACCCCGCCCCCCGCGCCAGATGGTAGGCCGGCGAGCGACGTACGCCGACCATGGCCGCGATTCCCCCGCACATTCCGAAGCAGTGACCACTGCCCAGAAGCGCGACCCCGAGTGCTCCGCCCAGCAGGGCGATCTTAGAGGGGTCCAATCAGCACCAACCTTTTTTCCTGCACCTCGCGGCTCGGATTTCCCAGTCCCCGATCGCCGGCGCGAATGGATATGCGAAGTAAGACTTCGCGGCGACCGTCGCGCAAAGTTCCCGCGGCGAACCGCACGGTAAAAGGTTGCCGAAGAACTTTCCCCTCCGTCGCGGCGATCGGATTATTCGGCATCACCAGTTCGTCGCCCACCTCTCCCACCAGGGAGAACGTCGCGCTCAGCTCGCCCTCACGCTGGCCCGCGATCTCGGCGATAAAGACGTTTCCATACACCTTCCCTGCATCTTCGTGGGAGACGGAGTAGGGTTCGCCACGCGCTTTAAACACCTCGACCATCGCGAGACCCCGCTTTTCGCTGATCGCTACGACAGCGAGCAATACGGCCAGCAGGGCGCCCGCATAGGCATAACTTCGGCCACTGATTCGGCCACTGATTCGGCCACTGATTCGGCTCCTGTTTCGAGGCGCGTTCTCCGCGCGAAGCGCCCCGGATGCCGCCGGGGAAGATTCGAGTTGCTCAAGCGACGCATAACGGATCAGCCCCGTCGGTTTCCCGATGCGCTTCATCACGTCGTCGCATGCGTCGATGCACGCCGTACAGGCGATACACTCGAGTTGCGCCGAACCTTCCCGGATATCGATCCCCGTCGGACAAACCTGCACGCATCGCATGCAATCGACGCAGTCGCCGCGCACTTTGCTCTGGTTATGCTTACGAATCGCGGCTCGCGGCTCTCCACGCCGCGCATCGTAGGCTACCGTCAATGTCTTCGTATCCTGGAAAACCGACTGAATCCGACCGTAAGGACACATCACGATGCAGAACTGTTCGCGGAACCATCCGAAGTCGAAAAGAATCACGGCGCTCGAGATCAGAATGAAGACGAAAGCCTGCGGGGACTCGGAAGGTCCCGCGAGGATCATCTTCCCCAGGGCGTCCGGACCGACGAAGAGCGCGAGAAATGAATGCGTGATCACAAGGCTAACGGCCGTATAGGCCACCCATTTCAGCAGGGTGCGCGGCAAGCGCTCGGAGAACGGGAGCGACGCATTTTTCTTTCGCTCGAACGCGCTCCCCTCGATCCAGGTCTCGATCCGGCGAAAGACCGCCTCGATGAACACGGTTTGCGGACAAGCCCATCCGCACCAGACTCGACCGAAGAGCGCGGTCGCGAGCCCGAACGCGAGGACGAAACCGATCACGAGCAGGAAGAAAAGCGGGACGTCATGGGACTGGAAGAGCACGCCGAATATCGAGAACTTCCGCTCGAAAATATTCAGCCGAAGCAGCGGTCGCCCACCGATCGTCATCCACGGGAGCGCAAGAAAGAAGAAGATCAGCCCGAACTGGAGTCGCTTTCGGCGCGTCTGCCACTTTCCCCGAACTTCGACGGGATGGATCGCTTTTCGGCGTCCTTCGTCGTCGAGGGACCGGGTACGGTGGTCGAGCGCCATGGCTATTTCTCCTCGGTATAGGTCACGGGTTTACCTTCGGGCGCCTTCGCCTTCGCCACGGCTTTCGCGCGGAGCGACCGGACAAAGGCCGAGACCGCCAACGTCTCTTCTCGCTTCAGGATCGGACCCCAGGGAGGCATCCCTTTTTCCGACACCCCTTCACGGACGACCTTCAGGATGCCATCGACCGAGCCATCCCCATGGATCCAACTCGTATCCGTCAGGTTCGGCCCGATTCCTCCTCCGCCGTCCTCGGCATGGCAGGAAGCGCAGTTTTTCGTGAAAACCGCGCGTGCCTGCAGAAGCCCCGCCGGATCGCCGAGCAGTTTCCGAAGTTCCTCCCGCTCCTGCTCGGCGGAGATCACCGGCACGACTTTTCCGCTCTCGAGCCGTGCCAGATCCAGCGCCAGGTTCTCGCGAATCGAAGTTCCCGTTCCCGAGAGATAGAAGGCCGCGTAACCGATCGCCCAAATGATCGATGCGTAAAAGATCGACTGCCACCACATCGGAGCCGGATGGTTGAGCTCGATGATCCCATCGATCTCGTGGACAGGTTCGTCGGGACTCGGTTTCCTTCCCTGCGCATTACTTTCACTCATTTGCTATCGTCCTTTCCATTTTCATCATCGGCGAACGGCATGCGGCTCGCCCTCTCGAAGACGCGCGCCGAGTCTGCCCGAACGGCCCACACGGCGATCGCCAGAAAAAGCGCGGCGACGACAACGAGTACGATGCTCGCCAGCCCGCCGACCTCCGCCCGCTGGACGGCATCTCTCAGCATGGCCGACATCTTAGAGTCCTCCCGTGAGTGGCTTACCGGCCGGGGTCTTGGCGGGCATCATCTTCCCCATCGCCTGGAGATAGGCGATCATGGCCAAGATCTCGCGATCTTCGGCATTCGACGGTGCGCCCTGCTCGACCAAACCGCGCGCGATCTGCGCCGCCTGCTCCCGGGCATCCGCCGCCGCTCCCTCGATTTCCAGATCGGTATACGGAACACCGACCCGCCGGAGCGCGCGGAGCTTCGTCGCGAGCTCGTCGAAATCGATCTTCTGACGAAACAGCCACGGATAAGGCGGCATGATCGACTGGGATACGACATCGCGGGGTTCGAACATATGGCGGTAGTGCCAGTAGTCCGGATACTTGCCGCCGACTCGCGCGAGATCCGGTCCGGTCCGTTTCGATCCCCACTGGAACGGATGATCCCACATCGACTCCTCGCCCTTCGACGCTTCTCCATAGCGAAGCACGTCGAACGGGAGCTGCCGGATCATCTGGGAGTGGCAGGTGTAACATCCTTCCCGGACATAGATGTCGCGTCCCGCGACCTCGAGGGGGCGATAGATCCGCGGGCGCGGCTGCGCCGGCTCGTTCCACGCGACATCGTCCTGATAAGCCGCCCCCGTCAGAATCGGGACGATCTCGAGAAGCGAACCCGCGAGCACCCCGAAAAACGCGAGGGTCATGAGCGCGATCGGCATCCCCTCGAGGGCTCGGTGCGGACGCTGTCCGAGCAGCCATCCACGCGACGGGCGGAAGATCGCGGGCGCCCGCACCGTTTCGTCCGCCGGCGTGACCTTGACCATCGAAATCGTCTTCCAGACGTTCACCGCCATCACCGCGAAGCCCGCGATATAGAGCGTGCCGCCAATGGCTCGCACATAATAGAGGGGCACGATCCGAAGCACGGTTTCCACGAAATCCGGATAGACGAGTTTCGCCGAAGCCCGGTCGATCGCCATCCACATCATTCCCTGTGTGATTCCGGCCATCCACATGGCGACGACATAGAGAACGATCCCGCTCGTCGCGAGCCAGAAGTGCGCGTTGATCCAGCTTTTTCGGTACATCTCCGTCCCCCAGAGTTTCGGGACGAGGAAATAGATCATCCCGAAAGCGAGGAAACCGTTCCATCCGAGAGCGCCCGCGTGGACGTGGGCGACGATCCAGTCGGTATAGTGCGCAAGCCCGCTCACGCTCTTAATCGAGAGTAGCGGCCCTTCGAAAGTCGCCATCCCGTAGGCGATCAGCGCGGCGGCGAAAAAGCGCAGAATCGGCTCTTCGCGCACGCGGTGCCAGGCTTGGCGCACCGTGAAGAGGCCGTTGATCATCCCGCCCCAGCTCGGGATCCAGAGCGTGATCGAAAAAACCATGCCTACCGTCTGCGCCCATTCGGGTAGCGCCGTATTCAGAAGATGGTGCGGCCCGGCCCAGATATAGATCAGAATCAGCGACCAGAAATGGATGATGGAAAGCCGGTAGGAGTAAATCGGCTCGCGCGCGACCTTCGGCACGAAGTAATACATCAGCCCCAGGAACGGGGTCGTGAGAAAAAAGGCGACCGCATTATGTCCGTACCACCATTGGACGAGCGCATCCTGAACACCCGCGTAGATCGGATAACTCTTCAGAAACGAAGCGGGTACCGCCAGCGAATTCACGACATGCAAGAGCGCGATCGTCACGAACGTCGCGAGGTAAAACCAGATGGCGACGTAAAGATGGGGCTCCCGGCGCCGACGGACCATCGCGATCATATTCGCGCCGAAGGCCACCCAGATCACGGTAATCGCGATATCGATCGGCCATTCAAGCTCGGCGTATTCTTTCCCCGTCGTAATCCCGAACGGGAGCGTGACCGCAGCCGCGACGATGATCGCCTGCCAACCCCAGAAATGGATTTTCGAAAGGAGATCGATCGAACGGGTTTTCAGCAGACGCTGCATCGAGTAGTACACGCCCGCGAAGATCGCGTTCCCGGCGAACGCGAAAATCACGGCGTTCGTATGCAGGGGGCGAAGGCGCCCGTAAGTGAGCCACTGCAGGCCGAAATTCAGCCCCGGCATCGCCAGCTGGAGCGCGATCAGGAGCCCGACGAGAAAACCCACCCCTGCCCAGACCAGCGTGGCGACGGTAAAAAAGCGAGTGATCTGGTCGTCATATCGGACGAGATCCGGGTTCGGCTCGGAATGGGGATCGGCAGTCAGCTCAGCGAGGGACATGGGGATTTCCTTTCTCGGAATCGATAGGGGGTGAATCGTAGAGGGCGCGGTGAGCGGGCGTATCCAGGTCCTGGAACTGCCCGCCATCGACTGCGCGGAAAAAAACATAAACAAAGAGACCCGCGAGACCCAAAGAGAGAGGCGCGAGCACATAAATGATCGTCATCGGCCGCCTTCCTGACTCGACTCCCTCAGTCCGGCCGCGGTCGACAGGAAAACCGTCAGGGCACTGACCGGCATGGCGATCGCCGCGACGAGGGGGTGGATGTGACCCATCGCCGCGAAGGAGGCGCCGACGAGGTTGTAGAAAATGGAAAAAGCGGCGTTTCTGCGCAGAGTACGTCGATATTTTCGTGAAACCTCGAGGAGATCGACCAGCGCACCGAGATCCGGCCGCAGGATCACCACGTCGTTCGCCGAAAGGGACGACTCGAGCGACTCCCCCCCTCCGCGGTTAAACGCAATGCCGACGAATGCCCGTCGCAGCGCCAGGGCGTCGTTCACGCCATCCCCGATCGCGATCGCTCTCGCACAGCGGGGCTCCTCGACGATGAGCGCCTTTCCCTCGGGAGTGACCCGCGCGCGCCACTCCGCGATTCCGACGCTCCGGGCGACTTCGCCCACGATGGTTTCCGCGTCGCCCGAAAAAATCTCGAGCGGCAGCCCGCGTTTTCGAAGTTCCGCGACGACTACCGCCGACTCCGGACGAATCTCGTCCGCGAATTCGATGCGTGCGAGAAGCTCCCCGTCGCGGCGAAACTCGACACCCGTATCGGCGAAATCGCGCGGCCGTCCGATTCCATAAACCCGGCCATCGAAACGAGCGGTCGTCCCGAGTCCGGCCTCTTCGAAGGCGGAAAGTCCGGCCAGATGCCGCACACCGGATCGGTTTTCAAGCTCCGCTACGATCGCCTTCCCGTACGGGTGGCGAGCGCGAGCCTCGAGCGAGTACGCGATGGAAAGCAGTCGATTTCGCTCCGCCTCGCCCACGCGCCCATCCCAGTGCCAACCCGACACCCGCGGACGTCCCGTGGTCAGCGTTCCCGTCTTATCGATCACGATTCGGTCCGCCTCGAGAATCCGATCGAAGGCGTCGAAATCACGGACGAGAATTCCATGCGAGGCGGCGAGCCGAAAGGCCCGCGCGAGCGTCAGTGGAGTCGCGAGCGCCAGCGCACACGGACAGGCGATGATCAGAAGGGAAAGCGAACGACGAACGGCTTCGTCGATGTTTTCCGGGCCGAAGGCGAGGAAGAGGACGATCGCCAGGCCGAGCACGCTGGCGAGGAATACGCGCGCCCAGCGATCGCTGCGGACCGTCCGGAGATTCGAGCGCGGCGGAGTCCAGTCCAGCTTCGTTTCGATTTCGCCCAGACAAGTGTCCCGCCCCGTCGCCGCGACCCGCATTTCGAGATCGCCCGCGATGATTCGACTCCCCGCGAACAGCCGCGCCATCGGATGGAGCGCGACGGGTTTCGATTCGCCCGTAAGAAAGGAAAGATCGGCCGCCCCCGCTCCTTCCACGATTTCTCCATCGGCCGGGACCTTCTCGCCCGCGTGGAGCAGGATGCGGTCGTTCGCCCGAAGCGCGCTCGCTCGGACGAGGACGACTTCTCCAGTCTCCTCCCTCCGCCTCACCCGAGCCGGGAGAAGAGACTGGAGAATGCCTGACTTCGAAAGCTCGGCCCGCTCTAGGCGCGAAAGCGCATATCGGCTGCCGAGCATGAGGAAAACGAGACTCGTGATCGAGTCGAGATAGACGAGATTCGTGCCGAGAGCGACCTGACGCGTACTTTCGGCGAATCCTCCGATGAAGGCCAAGGAGATGGGAAGGTCGATCGAGATGCGACGCCCCCGAAGCGCGCGGACCGCGGATTGATAGAACGGCCATGCGGAATAGGTCAGCGCCGGAAGCGCCGTCAGCAACGAAAGAATACGGAAAAGCCAAGCATATCCGCCGGCGACGTTCGCGTAGAGCGCGACCGAATAGATCATCACGTTCATCGCCGCGAAGGCCGCCACGCCCATTCGCTTGAGCGTACTGCGATCTGCCTCCGCGAGACGTGCGGCGCTTTCCTCCGAACTCCGCACCGGATGCGGTGGATAACCTAACCGAACGAGAAGCCGGGCCGCGTCCTCGAATTTCCCCGTCGCCGCGACCGTCACTCGCAGCAACGACTTTCCGGCATCGAGCCGGGCGGCGAGAATACCGCCGTTCATTTCGGGCAGTCGCTCGAGAATCCATACGCAGGCGGTGCAGTGAATTCCCTCGAGGAAGAAATCAAGGGTTGCCGCCCCGGGGAGGGTCCGAAAGGGCGGCGCATCGAGCGCAGAGAAATCCTCCCCCGAAGCATCCGCGGGCTTCCGCCCCCCCACTTTCCCACCTCTCAGCGAATAATAGGTCTGGTCATAATCCAGCTCACGCAGAAGCGCATACACCGCCGCGCAACCCTCGCAGCAGAACTCCGCGCCGTCCCGTGCGCGACGCGCCCGCGGGACCAGGTCACCGCAATGACGGCAGACACCGGGCCGACCCCGAACGGGGTGACCTTGGATCTCCGTCTCGGCGATCGTCTGCGGGAGAGTCATGCCTAACTCGAATTGCAGCGTCCGTACCTGCTTAAAACGATTTTATCCGTAGCTCCCGGGAGCCGAATGACATTTCGTCCCGTCCGGCGCGGGCCATAGGCCAATTTAACCCGAGCGGGAACGACCGCGATAAGCGACGTAAAAGGAAATCATCGCCGGCAAAAGAAAACCCTGGAAACCGAGCTTCATAAAAAACCAGGCGCCGACGGCCGAACCCAGAATGAACGCGGAAATCGAACCCACGCGCAAGCGATTCGCGTAGAGTTCCTTGTCGAAAAGTTCACCCCGGCGACGCGAGTAGGTCACCAGTTTCGCAAGCCCCAGCCCGAGGTCGGTCGTCAGACCCGTCAGATGCGTGGTGCGCACCGATTTTCCCGAGGACGAGGTAATCGCCCCGTTCTGGAGACCGCATGCGAGGCAGAGGAGCGCGAGCAGGATGTAGACTTCCTTCAGCTTCAGGACGCTGCCAAATCCCCCAAACTGCGAAAGCGATCCCGCCGAGGCGCAAATGAAGAGACACAAGCCGCTGAGTCCCATCACGATATCGAAGCGGGCCCGCTTCCCCCGGGCCACCGCCCGATCGATGAGCATGCCCGCAACGAACGCACCCGCAAGGAAGTAAAAAGGGACGGAAAGGATCCCGACCGCCGACATAAACTCATGATCGACGACACTGGCGCCAAAGAGCGTCGCGAATCCCGTGACATGACTGACGAACCGGCCCGTCGCCAGGAATCCGCCGGCGTTGATGCAACCCCCGCTAAAGCTGAGGAGGAACCAATGGAGAATCACCCGCCAGTCGACGTCTTGCTCTAAACGATGCTCAAACACTTTGCGAACCCATCGGCGCGCCGAATTCCATGATGAAAACCGCGCCCTGGTCGATCTCGGACTCGACCGTAATCCGCGAATCCATCTCCGAAAGGAGCTGGGAAACGATGGCGAGCCCGAGACCCGTGCCCTGCCCGACATCTTTTGTCGTAAAGAAAGGTTTGAAAAGGCGTCGCAGATTCTCCGGAGAAATTCCGCAACCCGTGTCTTGGACCTCGATACGATCGGTTCCGCCGGATTTCATCGCGCGGATCCGGAGCGCGTGCCCAACGGAACGGCCATCGGCCTTCGCTTTCTGGATGGCGTGGAGGGAATTCATCACGAGGTTCAGAAAAACCTGCTCGAGTCGCGCGAAGTCCGCCCGGATCGTATAGTCGGCCGGGACCTCGAGATGAATCGAAACCCCCTCGTTCCGAAAATTCTGCCCGACGAGAGAGATGATTTCCTGCGCGACCTCCAGGACGGAAACATCCGTCATCACGGCATCGCTAAAACTGCGGCTCACTCTCAGGAGCGAACGAATCAGCTTCGAAATCCGATCCGTCTGCGTCGTGATCACTTCGAGTTCGCGTTTCGTCTCCGGATCGTTCGACTTCATCATCAGAAATTCAGCGCGCCCCCGTACCACGCCCAGTGGCGTACCGATCTCGTGCGCGAGACCGCTCGCCAGGGTCCCCACCGAAGCCAGTCGGTCCTGATGGGCGACTTTCGCTTCCATCTCCTTCATGGCCGTCATGTCGACGGCGATTCCCATGAATCCCTTGATCTCCTTGGCGGCGTCGCGAACCGGCGTGATCGTGAGCAGCACCGGGACGAGGGTTCCATCCTTCGCCTTGTTCGTAAGCTCGCCGCGCCAATGCCCCACCGCCGGGTCGAGGATTTTCTTCCAAATGCCCTCATAGAATTCTTTCGACTGAAGTCCGGAGCGCAGGATCCGGGATGTTTCGCCCAGCGCCTCCTCGCGCGAGTAGCCGTAAGATCGCGACCAGGCCGGATTCACATAGACCAGTTTTCCCGAAAAATCGGAAATCATGATCGCTTCGCTGCAATCCTCGACGCAGCGATAATAAACGTTATCCGTATCCGTGAAACCGAGCGGAGCCACGCTTACCCCTCCGCGCCTTCCGCATCCTCGGTCGAAACCACCCCGTATTCGTTCAACTTCCGATAGAGGGTACGCCGGTTCATCCCCAGAATCTGCGAGGCTTTATCGCGGCGGCCTCCGGTCTTCTGGAGCACCATCAGAATGTATTTCCGTTCGAGCTCGTCGACGGTCGGAAAGGTCTCGACCGCGGTGCCGAAGAACGCATCCGCCGATTCGCCGTCCTGCGTGGGAATATCCGCCTCGTCGAGCAACGTCCCCGTCCCCAGGACGACTGCGCGTTCGACGACGTTCTCGAGCTCACGGACGTTTCCTTCCCAGCGCATGGCGAGCAGTTTCGAGATCGCGCGTTTGGTGAAGCCCCGGACATTCGAATGGTTCGTCGCGGCGTATTTTTTCAGAAAATGCTCGGCTAAGAGCGGAATATCTTCCTTTCGATGACGGAGCGGCGGAATCGCGATGGGAATGACGCTCAAGCGATAGTAAAGGTCCTCGCGAAACCGTTCGTCCTTGATCGCGGCTTTCAGGTCCTTATGCGTCGCCGCGACGATCCGCACGTCGACGTCGCGCGCGAGATTATCGCCGACCGCGCGCACCTTCCGCTCCTGAATCACGCGGAGCAGTTTCGCCTGCAGAGCGACGTTCATATCGCCGATCTCATCCAGAAAGAGCGTTCCGCCCTCCGCCTCTTCGAAAAGGCCGCGTTTCCTGTTCACGGCGCCCGTGAACGAACCTTTTGCATGTCCGAAGAGCTCGCTTTCGAGCAAGCTCTCGGGAATCGCCGTGCAGTTGATCGCGACGAATGGTTTTCGCGCGCGCGGACCCGTTTCGTGAATGGCCCGAGCGACCATTTCCTTTCCCGTTCCGCTCTCTCCGGTAATGAGCACGTTCGCCGTCGCCTGGGAAACCCGGCCGACCAGGTCGAAAACCGCTTTCATCCCCGGACTCTTTCCGAGCACGCCAGCCATACCCCAGTTGCGCTTCACTTCTTGCCGGAGCGCAGTGTTGTCTCGGAGCAACTTTCGGTGTTCGACCGCGCGATCCACGTTCACCGCCATTTCGGCGAGTTTGAACGGCTTCACCACATAATGGAACGCACCGCGCTTCATCGCTTCGATCGCGGTTTCGATCGAACCGAAAGCCGTGATCAGAATCATCGGGATTTCCGGACGAAGCAGCTGGAGACGGGCCGCGAACTCGAGTCCGTCGACTTGGGGCATCTTAATGTCGGAGACGATCGCATCGATGTCTCCGAGTTCCTGGTCCGCGGAATGACGTCCACCCGGCCCTAGGGCCTGGATGGCATCGACCGCCGATTCGAAAGGGAAGACCTGATATCCCTGGCTCGAAAAGAAATCGTTTAGGAGCGAGCGCATTTCGAGCTCGTCATCGACTACGAGTAGCCGGCCCTTCATTTCAGTCATCGTTTCCTCATACTCCCTGGCCCATCATTTATCGCAGTATGGGATAAAAGTTCACGCCAGAATATGGCTAAACCGTCTGTTTTACGGGCTTTCGAAAATACTTGATCGCATAGTCGGCGACGGCTACGTCATCGGCCTTTTCGAGCGTCTCGCACCCAACGATTCGTCGGGAAAGCTCGGGAAAACGAGCCTGGGTCCGTTTGGCGTAATCCTCCCCCACCGGACCAGGGCTCAGAATCAGGATTTGCTTGGAGTTCGCAAGGTGGCCCGAAAGCACCAAATCACTTTCCGGGCTTCCGATTTCGAGGTGGAGGACCTCTCTTTCCATCCGGTCTTCCGAGAAATGATAGATTTTCGCGACTCCTTCGTCGAGCCATACGATCGTAACGGACATGGTGCCTCCTACTGGAGTTCGGGGGACTTGGTTTTCAAGTCCGGCTCCGGCGTCGAAAGAAGCTCAAGCTCATTCAGCCGGGCTCGAACGTCCGATGGGATATAAGTTCCTCCGCTTCCCGTATAACCTAAGTAAACGCTCTCTTCGTACCTGCGGTAACACTCTTTCGCGATTTCGGAATGCGGGGTGGTCCGAATGCACGAGCGGTAATAAAATTCACTGAAGTCCCGAATTCCGTAATCGGAAAGGACGTCGTAAGAAAGGCCCGCGAGATAGAGCGCTTTCGATGCGAACTCGCCCTTCGGCGCGAGTCCGAGGAGCTCATGCAGGACTCCGCTCGCCCGCAGATAGAGGATGTCCGCCGAACGATCGGCCGGGAACTTCTGGGTTTCGCGGGCCTTCGCCACGAGGCGGGTCGCCTCCGTGAAAAGTTTATTCGCATCCGCGTCCCGAACGGGCTTTTCCGCCTTCCATTCGAGCAAGGATTTCTTCCATTCGAGAGCCTGGGCCTTCAGGAAATAGGGCGCCTTCGCATTGGCGTTCACCGTCTCGACGAGCTTCAGTGCCAGGTCCGGATCCCGCTTCACGCGGACCGCGACGCTCAGCGCGTAGCGGAGAGACCGCTCATAATCGTAGATACGGCTTTGCGCCGCGGATTCGTCTTCGGCGATTTTCTGGAACTCGCCCAGTGCTCGGTCGAACTCCCGGATGGCGACGAGGTAATTTCCCTTCGCGAACGGGGGCAGTCGTTCGAGCCGGGGATCTCCTTTAAATCCGACGAAGCTCGGACCGGTGTTCGTCCGCGTATGGCAGGCGACGCAGTAGTTGGTCATCGAGCTGAGGATGACCCGCGCATAGGCGCGATGTCCCGCTTTCAGGGACTTCACGGCATAATCGGCTTCGCGGGAAAAATCGGCACCGATCATCTGCAGGCTCTGGTCGTGGTCGGGGGATCCCGCCATCTTGCCCGACACCGAGTGCGCGAGTTTGGCGAACCGGACCGCATTCGCTTCGATGGCCTTGAAATTCTTTTTATTCTCGAACCGCTCGTCGTTCGTAATATCGAAGAGAAGGTTATTCAGGGAGGTCTCGAGCGCCTTCATTTTCTGGATCCAGCTCGGTGAGTTCTTCGCGGGTGGCGCGACCTTCGGCTCGGCGGCCATGGCATTCCCGGCCAGGAGGTGCAAAGTCATCGCGATCGAACTCATGCCGAGAGTCATGGATTTAGGGACGGTAGAAATGGGCTTCATCGGGATCTCCTCGCGCATCCAGCGCATTCAAGGGTTAAAGCATCTCCCGCGCCACCCGGGGAGTGGGGCAAATGAACGATAGCGCCGCGTAATTATTCATTTTTTCTAGCGGAGAGCGCGTGCGGCGAAATCTTCGGCCGCCTTCCACGGGACGGACTGTCCCACGCACCGGTCCTTTCGTCCCGCGGATCAAAGGGTCAGTTCGCCACCCCTCGCGGCTTCGAGCGGAAGCTCGACCGTAAACGTCGTTCCTAGGTTGAGCTGACTCCGGACGGAAATCTCGCCGCCATGCGCTTTCACGATCTGGGAAGTAATCCAGAGCCCGAGTCCATTGCCTTGGATATCGCCCGACTCGTTCTCGCGCGCATAGCGCTCGAATAACCGGGCTTGAAACGATTCCGCCATCCCTTGTCCAGAATCCGAAACCTGGATGAGGCCGCGGCCATCGCGTTCCTGGACCGAAACTTCGATCGGCTTCCCGCCGCCGTACTTCATCCCGTTGGTGAGGAGGTTGATCAGGACTTGCTCGATGCGGACGCGATCGACGCTGCAAAGGATCGTTTCCGGGGCGGTGAAATGGACTTCGATATTTCGGCTCCGGAGATCGTCGTGAAACTGGTTGATGACATCGTCCACGAGACGAACCAAATTCACCTTTTCGTATTTCAGCTGCAGGCGACCCGCCGCGATTCGACTCACATCCAGCATATCGTCGATCATTCCGGTGAGTCGCTTCGTCTGGGCGAGCGCCGTTTTCAGAATCTTCGTCTGCTCTTCGCAGGAAAGACCGGTGGGTGACGTTCCTATTTTTCGCAGTCCCCCTTCGATTCGGAGTTGGAGGGCCGAGATCGGGGTTTTCAGTTCATGCGACGCCATGGAAACGAAGCGATCGCGATTCAGGACCGCCTCTTCCGCCAGGTTCAGCTTCTTCTGGGCATCGAGAAGGCGCAAATGTTCGGCTTCGGCTTCCTTCAGCGCGCTGATATCGCTCCGAATCGAGACATATTGATAAATTCTTCCTGCGGGATCGCGGAAGGGAATGATCGTCATCGTCGACCAGTAGGCCCGACCGCTCCGGTGACGATTTCGGATTTCACCGCGCCAGATTTCACCCGTGGAAATCGTCTGCCATAGGTCGCGATAGAACTCTTTCGTATGGTACCCCGAACTGAGCATCCGATGCGATTGTCCGACGAGTTCTTCGGCGGAGTACCCCGTGAGCTCGCAGAATTTCCGATTCACGGAGGTGATCACTCCCTTCAGATCGGTGATCGCGACCGTCGCCGTTTCCTCGAGCGCCGTCTTGTAATTCCAAAGTTCTCCGAGCGCATGATAAGTCGACTCCTGACGGTCATGCAGACGCCGTAGCCTCTCGGTCAGAACTTCCTTGATCGATTCCCGTTCCATTCAGTCTCCCGCGAGTTCGAACGTTTCGCCCAGGTGCGGAATGCGGCACTCCCACCCGAGTTCGTCTTTCACTTTCAACCGAAGCATGTCGAGCGCCTGCGGCTCTCCGTGGTTCAGGAAGACCTGCGCGGGCGGCCGTTCGAAGTTTCGCATCCAACGCAGGATTTCGCTCTGGTCGGCATGGGCGGAAAGTCCCTCGAGGGTTTCCACCTGGCACTGAACGGGAAAGTATCGACCATGCATCTTCAACTCGGTAGCGCCCTCCCTCAGCAGACGACCCCGCGTCCCCGCGGCCTGGAAGCCAACGAGGAGGATCGTCGAAGCCGGATCACCCATTCGCGCCGCGAGATGATGCAGAACCCGGCCACCGCTCACCATGCCGCTTCCGGCGATGATGATCGCGGGCTTGGCTTCGCGCATGATCCCGATCGACTCCGCGCGACTCTCGACCGCCGTCGTCATCGTGCAAAGTCGGTCCACCTCCCCTCGTTCCAGGCGGTGCCATTCCGGAAACTCGGTAAAGATCCGGGTGGCCTTAATCCCCATCGGACTATCGAGATAGACGGGCACCTCCGGCAGATCCCCCCTCTGCTTCAGGACCGAAAGCAAGTAGAGAAGCTCCTGGACTCGGCCGACGGAAAAACTCGGAATGATCAGCTGCCCCCCTCGTGCGCAGGTTTCCTTTACCACCCGGGCCAGCTTCTTCTCGACCGAGCCTCGTTCCTCGAGATGGTTTCGATCACCGTAAGTCGATTCCACGACGAGCACATCGGCCTCGGCGATTTCCGAGGGCGGATCGTAGAGGATCGGATTCATACGGCCTAAATCCCCCGAAAAAACGATCCGCTTTCCTTCGGCGCGTACCACGACGAAGGTGGACCCGAGAATATGACCGCTCGGTTCGAGCCGGAACGAAAGATCATGACCCAGATCGATCCATTTCCCGCAGCGCACGGTCTGAAAGAGATCCATCGTCTTTTCGACCTCTGCCTGGTCGTAGAGGGGAAGCGCGGGATGGTGCTTGGAGTAGCCATGACGATTCGCGAAGTCGGCGTCTTCCTCTAAAAGATGCGCGCTATCCAGCAGGATGAGCCGCGAGAGTTCGCGGGTGGGTGCCGAACAATAAATTTTTCCGCGGTAACCCGCGCGATGGAGCGCTGGCAAATATCCGCTATGGTCCAGGTGCGCATGGGTGAGAATCACCGCGTCCAAGTCGGAAACTGAGAGCGGAAACTTTTCCCAGTTTTTCAGCCGCAGCTCTTTCAACCCTTGGAAAAGTCCGCAGTCGATTAGTACTTTCGTATGACCGACCTGGAGTAGGGTCTTCGAACCGGTCACCGTTTGGGCACCGCCTAAAAAACGTATCTTCATTCGCTCCCCCTTTTCCCTCTGCATAAGCAAAAGGCCCACCTCCGTTATCCTTCCCACGGCTTCGGAATGATAGACGAATTCGAGTGAGTCATTCCTAGACAAGGGTCTCGCGAGACATTATGTCCGGCGCGCGAGCCATAAATTCCCGGAAGCGATTAGGACTGGCTTAACCGCGAATCTGCCAGGAATATGGAAAACGATCCGCCGTGAAATCTTCTTCGAAAACCGAGCCTCGCATTCTCACTCCCCGTCGAATTCATCTCTTGGGCCACCTCGGATGGGTCTGCGCACTCGCGGCCGTCGGAGCATTCATCGTCCCGCGAATTCCCGTCGCCTGGGGGGATGGCTGGGGGTTCGTTTCCCTCCGCAACCTCGCCCGAATGGTCACGGGCCTCGCGTTCATCCAGGCGCTGGGTGGTTTACTCGGGGCCGCCCTCGGTGCGCGCGCGGGAGTAGTCTCGACCGGAATTCTCGGCGGTTTCATTTCCAGCACTGCCGTAACGGCTACGGCGGCTCGCCATAGCCAGAAAGCGGGAGGAGACGTATCCACCAGCGCCCTTTTGTTTGCGAGTTCGACCCTCGCGATGAATGCGGAAGGAATCGCCGTCGTCGCGATCGGCTTTCCCGCGGCGAGTCTGGAAGTCTATTCGGTTTTTCTGGGCCCCCTGCTCGTGAACTTACTCTTCGCGATTCGCGGAGCGAAAAAAGTGCGAGCCGGATTCCATTCCGCCGGACCACCGACGCCGGACTTTCTCGCGATCGGACGCCTCTCCCTTTTCCTGATCGCGATCATCGCGGCCTCGCGGCTCATTCGGCATCTTTTCGGAAAGAGCGGCCTCTTCGCGTTCACGCTCCTCGCCTCTTTCTTCGAAATCCACGCGACCCTGATCTCGAATACGGCGCTGCGAAAGTCGGACGGGATCGAGGAGGCTACATTTATTTTACTGATCGCGATCTCTCTCTTCGCCTCCGCCCTATCGAAACTTCTCATCGTACGATCCATCGGAAGTGCGGAAATGTTTCGGATCGTTCGGAAATGGACGCTGATGCTTCTGCTTGCGCTGCTGGTCAGCACGTCCCTGGCTCTCGCCGTCAGCGCTTTGGCGACCCGCGCCGGGTAAACTCCTTCCGGTCGAAATCCGATAAGCCCCAGGATGAAAACCCGTTTCTTCCGCACCTCCTCGATCGCCCTGCTTGGCCTGTCCCTCACCGCCTGCGCGCATAGCGCGTCCCTGACCGATCGGGCGCCCGCCGCGGCGAAGGACCGAGAGCTCTACTCGATGGCCGGCTACGATATCATCGTGAAACCGGGCGACGTACCGAGAAATCTCGCGCCAGGCGCGAACGAGGTCATCGACCGCTCCTTGCCGCCCCGCGATCCATCGCGGCCCCTCGGTTATCACTTCGCGCTCAAGCCCGAACAGAGCCAGAAGAGCGTCGCCGGCTGGCAATTCGTAAAAAACGTCATCACGCCGCCCGATGTGGCGGATCTTCTCCCGAGGACGACTTATGAAGAGCTCATCCGGAAGGAACCCCAGCTTCTCGATCTCTGGCAGCTGAACCGGAATCGCTATACTCCTTCGCAGATGCGGGTCGAAGACGGACCGCCCGCCGTGAACAGTGATTACGAATATTTCGACATCTCCGATCGCGAATATGGATACTGCTGGGGATTCGCGAGTCTGAATCGATTCTTCGCGCAGCTCGCTTTCTATGATCCGGTCCCCGACCCGTCCGCGCCACGCTACATCCTGCACGGACTGGAGAAGAACGAAAAATGGTTCCGCTTCTACCAGAAGAAGATCGACCGGATTCTCACCGGAAACGCCGAGGTGATCCCGGGCTTTCCGGACTTCCGAAGTTTCGCAAGCGTCCCCGAGATCGAGTTCTATCTAAAACTGAAGGCCATGAAACTCTGGTCCGCGAACGCCGTGTCCTGGGGATCCCTGAGCACCTTCTTCACGTCCACCCGGCCGATGAACGCCCAAGAGATCGGCGACCTGATCAACAACCTTTCCCGCCGGCTGAAACGCGGCGAACTGCCGAAGATTCTTTTCACGGCCAAAAACTCGAAGAAGGTCATGGGCGGAAGCGCCGATGTGCACGTCGTGCTCGCCATCGGGATCGAACGCACCCCTGGAAAGCCCACCGGGAACTGGCGTATCCAGCTCTGGGACATCAACTACTACGCCGAAGATTACCTGGCGGAGCCGAAGTACCTCGAAATTCGCACGACCCGGAAGGGCCGCGAAATCCATTACGAGCCTTGGTATGAAAAACTCTCGACGGACGTTCTGACGGCGGAAAGCACCCAGCTCGGGCAAGTGCGCCTCGCGGCGGAAAATTCGGACGAGATGAAAACGATGATTCAATCCCTCGCCGCCTTTTGCGCACATGAGAAGACTCGACATTATTGCAAAAAATAACCCGAGAATTTTTGCCGCGCCGAATGACCCGCCCGCGATGTCCATAGATTTCATCTATGGTCTAATCAACTAAATCGAATTTACCAAACCTCTGAAAGAGTTGAGACTCCCTTCTAGACTTCGATTATCCATCTAGAAACCAGGAGACTCCGCTATGAGAAATTTAACGCTATTCAGCGTCGCCGCGATCACCCTCACCCTTTCCACGTTTGCCTCCGCGATCGAAAAAGGAAAGCCGGGAAAAACGGTCACGGACTTGAAGAATACCTCGAATTCATTCTGGTGGCCCGAACGTCTCGACCTCGCTCCGCTTCGCCAGCACGCCGCCGAGTCGAGCCCCCTGGACAGAAAATTCGACTACGCCAAAGAATTCAAAAAGCTCGACGTGAAGGCGGTAAAGAAAGACATCGAAGCCTTGATGAAAACTTCCCAGGATTGGTGGCCCGCGGACTATGGCCACTACGGACCTTTTTTCATTCGCATGGCTTGGCATAGCGCGGGGACCTACCGAGTCTTGGATGGACGCGGGGGCGCCGGCGGCGGCCAGCAGAGATTCGAACCTCTCAACAGCTGGCCCGACAACGCGAATCTCGATAAAGCACGTCGCCTCCTTTGGCCGATCAAGAAGAAGTACGGAAGTCGTCTTTCGTGGGCGGACCTGATGGTTCTCACGGGGAACGTCGCCCTCGAGTCCATGGGTTTTAAAACCTTCGGATTCGCCGGCGGAAGAATGGACGACTGGGAAGCCGACCTCGTTTACTGGGGCCCCGAGAAAAAGTTCATGGCCGACGAACGTTATCAGGGAGACCGCAAACTCGCGAAACCACTCGCGGCCGTCCAGATGGGCCTCATCTACGTC
>CAZIAL010000012.1:0-23426 GCA_964536965.1 uncultured Bacteriovoracaceae bacterium | reverse complement strand
CCGAAGGTCCCAACGGAAATCCCGATCCGATGCTCGCCGCGAAGGACATTCGCGAGACGTTTGGTCGCATGGCGATGAACGACGAAGAGACGTTGGCCCTGATCGCCGGCGGCCATACCTTCGGAAAGGCGCATGGACGGCATAAACCGGAAAAATGCGTCGAAGTCGAACCGGCAGCCGCAGGAACGGAAGAACAAGGATTCGGCTGGAAGAACAAGTGCGGCACAGGAAACGCCAGCGATACCGTGACGAGCGGACTGGAGGGCGCATGGACGTCGAATCCCGCGAAATTCACGCACGAGTATCTCGGAAACCTCTTCGCCTTCGAATGGGTGAAAACGAAGAGCCCGGCGGGCGCGACCCAATGGATTCCGAAAGACGGCGCGGGCTCGCAGCTCGTCCCGGACGCGCATGACAAAACCAAACGCCACGCGCCGATCATGTTCACGACCGACATCGCCCTGAAGGTCGATCCGAGTTACCAGAAAATCGCGAAACGGTTTCTAGCGAATCCCGCTGAATTCGAGCTCGCATTCGCGAAAGCGTGGTTTAAACTCACCCACCGCGACATGGGACCGAAGGCCCGCTACCTGGGCAAAGAAGTTCCGAAGGAAGACCTGATCTGGCAGGATCCGGTTCCGGCGGTGAACCATAGGCTGGTCGATGCGGGCGATGTGGCAAGCATCAAGCGCCGGATCCTCGACTCGGGATTGAGCGTGCCTGAACTCGTCCGGACGGCCTGGGCCTCGGCCGCGTCGTTCCGCGGAACCGATCTGCGCGGCGGAGCGAACGGCGCCCGGATTCGTCTCGCTCCCCAGAAGGATTGGGAAGTCAACGGCGGGGCGGACCTCTCGAAGGTCCTCGCCCGTTACGAGACCCTCCATAAGGACATCAACAAATCACTCGCCAGCGGAAAAAAACTGTCGATGGCGGATCTGATCGTCCTCGGCGGTGCCGCGGGAATCGAGAAGGCGGCCAAAGACGCCGGCAAGAACGTGAAAGTTCCGTTCACGCCCGGACGAACCGATGCGAGCCAGGAGCAGACCGATGTCGCGTCCTTCGAAGTGATGGAACCGAAAGCCGACGCGTTTCGGAACTATTACGGAGAGGGCAATATGCTGTCTCCGACCGAAATGCTCGTCGATCGCGCGAACGTACTGACCCTGACCGTACCCGAAATGACCGTGCTCCTGGGCGGGATGCGGGCACTCAACGCGAATGCCGGAGGATCTTCGCAGGGGGTATTCACCAGCCGGCCGGGCAAACTCACGAATGACTTTTTCGTGAACCTGCTGGATATGTCCACGAAGTGGCAGAAGTCCGCCAAGTCAGAAGGCGCCTACGAGGGACTGGATCGGAAGACGAACGCCGTGAAGTGGACGGCCGCCCCGGTCGACCTCATCTTCGGCTCACACTCCGAACTCCGTGCCATCGCCGAAGTCTATGCTTCCGAAGACGCGAAGTTCCTTCGCGACTTCGTCGCCGCCTGGGACAAGGTGATGATGCTGGACCGCTTCGACGTGAAGTACACACACGAAGCCGGCGCCTGCCGATTCATCCACGGATCTACTCCAGTTTGACTCCAAATCTACCGCGAAGCCCCGCGATCGTTTCGATCCCGGGGCTTCGCTATTTCAGAAGCTCGAGCAAATCTTCACGCGTGAGTTCGAGCGCCGCCGCTCCCTCCGCGTCCGTGCCTAAGACCTGCGCCGCGATCTCGCGTTTCTTCTTCTGGAGCTGGAGGATTCGGTCTTCCACGGTGTCGCGGGCGACCAAACGCTGGACCAGGACGGGCTGCGTCTGCCCGATTCGATGCGCCCGGTCCGCCGCCTGGTCTTCGACCGCCGGGTTCCACCATGGATCGAGGATGATGACGTGATCCGCTTTCGTCAGGGTGAGACCTACCCCTCCCGCCTTGAGCGAGAGAATCATCACTCGCGGGCCGGCCGGATCCTGGAACTTCTCGATGAGTTCCCCGCGGTTCGGAGTGCCCCCATCGAGACGTAGGTACTCGACTCCCATCGGACGAAGGACCTTCTCGACGAGGTCGAGAAAACTCGTCCACTGCGAGAAAATGAGGATGCTGTGTCCCAGCGCCAGGGACTCCTCGACCTGATCGCGAAGGAGTGCGAGCTTCGAAGAAAGCAAGAATTCCTCGGCGCCATCTCTGGCGAGTCTCGGCGCGAAACCGGGTACGAGCGCCGGATGCGCGCAGACCTGGCGAAGCCGAAGCAAAGCCTCCAGCACTCCGAGGACGCTGCCTCCGGCTTCGAGTTCTTGCACGACCTTCGCCTGGGTCGCCGCGTGTAGCGCCTGATAGGCGACGCGTTCTTCGGAAGAAAGATCACTATAAAGTACGACCTCGGTTTTCGGCGGGAGTTCGGGCGCCACGTCCCGTTTCATACGCCGAAGAATAAGCGGCTTCACTTTGCGCTTCAGCTCCCCCAGCCGTTCGGTGATCGCCCCGGCATCGAGCCGAGACTGGAACTCCTGCCGCGTGCCGAGGAGTCCGGGCTGCACGAATTCGATCTGGCTCCAGAGATCGTCCAGCCGATTCTCGATCGGCGTCCCCGTCAGGCCGATGCGAAACTTCCCGCGAAGGGCATGAACCACCTTTGCGATCTGACTGTCCGGGTTCTTGATCTGCTGGGCCTCGTCGAGCACGATCGAATCCCAGGTTTCGGCCGTGAGGAGCGCACGGTCCTGGCGAAGGGTCCCGTAGGAAGTCAGCAGGACGTCCGCGCCTGACGAAAGTTTGCGCGAACTCCCGTAATAGACGTTCACACGCAATTCGGGGCGGAAGGTCGCCATCTGGGATTCCCACGCGGGCAGGACGCTCGTCGGAGCGATCACGAGGGTTCTGCCCCGGATCGCGCACAGCGCTTGGAGCGTCTTACCCAGGCCCATGTCGTCGGCGAGCAGTCCACCCAGGCCCGCATCCCGAAGGAAACCGAGCCAATCCACGCCGGTCTTCTGATAGGGACGAAGCTCCGCTCGCAAATCCGCGGGCAGGCGCTGCGCGGGAAGTCCTCGGTATTCGAGAAACTGCGCTCGCAGCCGCGAGAGATCCGCGGCGACTTCTCCGCCGGCTTCGACGACGAAGTCGGCCAGCTGAACCCTTTCGAGAGGCGTGTGGTTCCGAAGCAAGAGAAAACGTTCCAGCAGATCTCCGTGCTGCCGGAGCCAGCCCTCCGGAATTTTCGCCCAGCCAGCGCCGCCGAGTAGGGGAACGAGCGATTCCCCGCGATTCCAAGCCGAAATGACCGCGCTCGACTCCGCGAATCTCGGTGGATCCGCTTCTCCTCCCCCGCCGCTTTGCCCGGCGAGTTGGAAATTCACTTCGAGACCTCGCTCATCCGCGCGAAGCTTCGGTACGAGGGCGCCGTCCACGCGAAACGAATCCACCGCCCCTCCGGTGCGCGACCAGGCGGCCGAATTCCGCACGAACTCGATGGCCTCCGAGCCGAACATCCGAACGCGCTGTCGCGGACGAAGATGGAGCTCCGAAGAAAGTTTTCGCAACCATTCCTTTTCCACCGTCTCGTCGCGCACCGGAACGATGCGGGATCCCGGCGCATGGACGATTTCTCCGTCGATCACTTCGGCGACGATCGGATCCCCGTAAACGAGGCGCGGAAGCACCTCGAGCGCCCCCGAATCCCCGGGCTCCCGATTCATCTCGAGAAAGATCCTCGGTTCGATCGCGGCGAGCTCCGGCAGACGCGAGGTCTCCATCGCGATCTCGAATTCGCGTCGGAGCTCCGGCAGCACTTTGGCGACGAAGACCGGAAACTCCTCGGGCACGAACCTTCGGCCGACGAGCGCGCGAATCGCGGCGCTCGGTTCGCGTGCGGGCCGAAGCACGCCGTCCGCGAGAACGATTCCGTTCACATAATGCTTCTCCGCTTCCGCGGCAGGCGTGGGATCGACGAGACTGACGACGATCCCGGCGCCCGCGTCGCGAACCACCACCCGCCGGCTTGCCGCGCGACTTTGCACGGCGATCGTCCCTCCCCCGAATTCGAGTCGCGGCACGTCCTCGAGAACTCTAAAAAGTTCCGGGACGCCACGCCGATCGAGAATCGCACCGCGAATCAGACCGCGCTCCGCGAGCGAATCGAGAACTTGCTCGACTTTAAAATCGTCCCGTCCGGGAAAAATCGAGCCCCCCCCGAGTCGACCCGAACTCGACCCCGCGACGAGAGCGACGAGCGAACCGGAAAACACCTCTTCCTGACCCAAGCCGCGGCGAAAGATCCGCTCGAAGGCCAGCGACTTCGTTTCCGGATCACCGCTCGCCACCTCGCGAAACCGGTACACCAGCCGAACCGCACCCGCCGCTTCGGCCACCGCTTCCGCAGGGACGGCCCATCCGTTTTTAATCGCGACGACCGCCGCGACCGCGTGCACGCAAGGGTCCGCCTGATCTCCGCAGTCGCAGTGGACGTCTTCGTCCCCCGGCCAGACTTCGACCTTCGCCGCGACCGCTTTTCCGGCGACCTTCACCCGGAGGACGAAACCCTCGGAGGTTTCGGCATCGAGGATCGCACCGTGGTCTCGGGCGAGCGCGACCCCGCGCGACCAGACGCCGGGAAGCGCCTCGCTTTTTACGAGTTCGAAGAGGGAGTCGACCGCGGGGCTCGGCATCGTCCGCGAAGCATACTTCGGCGCCGCACCGCTTCGCAAGACGGTGGTCGAGTTCTAGTCCAGAACTGCCGCGCAAGCTTTCGGTAAAAGCGGCGGCTCGAGGGGTTTTTCGTTCTTCGCGATTCCCTCGAGGCGAGCCTCGTCGCTCCACCACCACTCGAGCGTCTCGTCGCAGCCATTCCCCGCGGGAAGCGCCTCCGAGGGAACGCAATGCGCTTCTCCTTCGGGACAACGAAGGCGCAGGTGGAAATGGTAATCGTGCGCGTACCAAGGGCGAAGTTTCCGGATCCAGTCCGCTTTCGGGTGTCTCAAGCAGAGGTCCTTCTTGATCGCGGGGTTGACGAAAATGCGCTCGACCTCCTTCGCGATCGCGAATCGCCGGAGAAGCGTGATCTGTTCCGTTCCGAATACCGCCGGATCGACGTACCGTGTTTGCGGATGGACCATGGAAATCGCGATCGCAGAGTCGCGCTCCGTCGGCGTGAGCTTTCTCTCCGCCCGGCGAAACCATATATCTGCATCCAGTCCGATCTGGTGACTGGCGTGTCCTGAAAGCGTCGGACCTCCGCGAGGCATCGAAAGATCGCCCACGAGAAACGGGCGCTCGCGGGCACGGTGAACGACCTTTCCCATCTTCTCGAGAAAGGATGTGAGGAAAGGATGTCCGTAGTGTCGGTTCCGAACGGAGTAAACCGTCTGGTAACCCTCGCCCTCGGCCGGAAGCTTCGTTCCTCCGGCGAGACACCCGGCCGAATATCCCCCAATCGACGCGGCCGGACCCGGAGCCGGCGTCAGTACCTCGCTCCAGGGATTCACGACGGGAGCCGGCGAACGGGAAGTCGCGCAGCTCGGAGCGAGCGCCAGCGTGACGAACGAAGCGAAGAAGATTCCGATGCGCGAAAATTTCACCCTAAAAACGTTAACGCAACCGGACTCTTTTCCGAATGAATTTTTTAAGGGTCGGCGTTCCCGCTGGACCTTGCGGAGCCAGGTCTTTTCAAGCCTAAATGGTCGAATGGAAATTTCGAAGTCGCTCGTCCCATTCTCCCCAAATGGCTGGACCACCGCCCTCACTCTCGGCTGCACGGTCCAGCATCGGCGCGAAGGATTCGAACTCGTCTACCGGTTGGCATCGAGGCGGTTGGCGTCGAGGACCCCTCCTTTGCTCGAAGAAATCGTTCCGACCCATTCCGCCCCCCATCCAAAAAGGCGCGACGAACTCTGGCGTACGACCTGCTTCGAGGCGTTCTTCGGAATCGCGGGCTCCGCCGCCTACCTGGAACTGAACGTCGCCCCTTCGGGTGACTGGGCCTGGTATGCATTCGAGGACTATCGCCAGGGAATGCGAGCGCCGCCGATCTCCCGCGCCGACGAGCCCCGGATCGAGATCATGGAGCGAACCGACACTTCACTCACCCTTCGCGCGAAAGTTCCGGCGGGAATTTTCGCGGGACTTCCGCTGGATTCGTTTTCGGCCACGGCCGTGCTCGACCGCGCGGGTGACCTCGCCTACTGGGCCATCGCCCATGCGGGCCCGGAGGCCGATTTCCATCTCCGCGCTTCGTTCCAGGTCGGGCTAAGCCCTCGACAATATGGAGATTAACGAGAGGGATTTGCGCTCGACTCGGACTCGATTCGCGGAACGAACCTCCCTTCGGCATTCTGTTGGCGGAGCTCGATGGCGCGAATCGGAAATGGAATCGTGATCTCGGCTTGATCGAAGGCGGTCTTTATCTTCTGAATCATTTCGCTCCGGGCCGTCAGATATTCGAACTGTTCGGACTTGGCGATCCAGAGGCGGATCTGGAAGTTAATCGAACTGTCGGCGAATTCCGTAAAATAGAACTCGGGCGCCCGATCCGGGATGCGGTTGGCGACGTCCTGCACGGCCGCGATCGCCACTTCCTTCACCTGCGCGAGATCGTCGTCGTAGGAAACGCCGATCGTCACATCGACCCGGCGGGGATCGGTCGCGGTGAAATTCGTCACGATCTGGGTAAACATATCTTTGTTGGGAACGATGTACTCGAGGCCGTCCGGGCTCATAATCCGGGTCGTGCGAAGATCGAGCGAACTGATGCGCCCCTCGTAGCCGGAGACGCGGACCAGGTCGCCCTGACTGAAGGGCTTACGGATCGCGATCAGGACTCCGGCGATGAAATTCGCGGCAATTTCCTGGAAGGCAAATCCGATTGCCAGTCCGGCCAGTCCCGCACCGGCGAGAAGCGAGGTCACTGTTTTCTGGAGTTCGAGGATCCCCAGGGCGACGAACATTCCCGTAATGACGACGATGCTCTGGCCGATCGTCCCCATGAGACGAGCGACCGGCTCGTTATTGCTGAATCGACGAAGCGACCGGCGAATCGCCATCCGGACCAGTTTCCCCCCGTACCAGAATGCGACCAGGACGACGAGGGCAACGAAAAAGTTCGGAAGCGCGTCGATAAAACCTTTCGCCCATCCTTCGATCTTCTCGGTCAGAATGCGGAGCGCTTCAGTGGTCGTGACTTCCATCCGACAGTTTTATCCAAAGGAGAAGAAAACCGCGAGGGGCAAAATTTCCTGGAAGAGGCAAATCTCCGCCCCCCACACTATCCGGAACTCTGGGACGGATCCTGGCCCTATTTTAAACTCGCCCCGCTTCATTGCGCACCCAAGTAAGCTCCCCCTGGCGCGCTCGACCGCGATCCGATAGGAAAGAACCATGACGCTTGATCAGGCCATTTTCATTACGATCTCCTTGGTCGCTATCGTTCTCTTCGTGACCGACTGGATTCGTCTCGACGTCGTGGCACTGCTCGTGGTCCTGAGCCTGACCGTAACCCGGATTATCGATGAAAAAGCGGCCTTCTCGGGATTCGCTTCGGAACCCGCGATCATCGTCGCCGCCGTCTTCGTCCTTTCCGCCGGACTGTCGGCGACGGGAGTGACCGACATGATCGGCGAAAGCGTCGGCCGGCTCGTCGGTGAATCCGAGACCCGCGCGAATCTCGTGATCATGACGACCGTGGCGCTGCTCTCGGCCTTCACCCATCACCTGATGATCACCGCGCTCATGCTGCCGATCGTGATGAAGATCTGTAAGGAAAAAAACTTTCACGCCTCGCGTCTCTTGATCCCGATGGCTACCGCGGCATCCCTTGGAACGACGCTGACGCTCATCGGCGCTCCGGCGTTTCTCCTCGCCAATCAGATTCTCGTCCGGGGCGGGCAGCCCGATCTCGGGGTCTTCGGTCCGACCCGGCTCGGACTGCCGCTCGTCGGCGCGAGCTTCGCGCTCATCGTGGTGCTGAAGTGGGTCCTCCCCCGGTTTTCCGGGAAACATGACGAGCGTCATTTCGAACTGCCCGGCATCGTAACGGAACTCACGCTTCCCGCGGGGAGCAAATGGATCGGACAGACGCTCGCGGAGTTTAAGGCCGCGACCGAAAAACGTTTCGAGGTTCGAAATTGGTTTCGGGATCGGTCGGAGAACGGATCGAATGTCGAGCCGGGCGCGGACGACCTCCTCCAGGAAGACGATATCTTCGTCGTGAACATCAGTTCGGACGAACTGACTTCCGTCGAAGAAACCCTCGGTCTCGCGATTCGCGCGGTCAAACGCTACGCGGCGACGATCAACGAGGGCATGACCTCGCTCGGCGGGGAGAAGACCAATCTCCTGAAAGCGGTCATCGCGCCGCGCGCACCACTCGTCGGAAGGACGCTTGCCGAAGTCCGCTTCTTCCAGCGGCACGGGGTCGTTGCCGTGGGGATGTGGCGCAAGTCGGGATGGATTGCGGATAAGATTTCCGAGACTCCCCTCCACGAAGGAGATCTCATCGTCCTCTGGGGACCGCAGGAAAACCTGGAACGAATTCTCAACCATCGCTCATTTCTCCTGTTCATGCCTTTCAAGGCGAAACCCAAACGACGGGCACGCATCCCGGTCGCCCTCGGGATCATGGCCCTCTCGATCGCGGCGGCTACGTTCGGCTGGCTCCCCGCCTACGTCGCCTTCGTCGCCGGGGCGCTCGCAATGGTACTCACGGGGTGTGTTTCCATCCAGGACGCCTACCACTCGATCGAAACCAAAATCTACGTCATGATCGCCGGCGTGATTCCCCTGGGGATCGCCATGGAAAAAACCGGCACCGATCAGCTCCTCGCGCAGTTCGTCGTCCAGTGGACGGAAGGTTGGAGCGCGTTTGCGATGATGCTGGCTTTTTTCTGGCTTGCGGCGCTGCTCACGCAGATCCTTTCCGACGCGGCGACCACCGTTCTGCTGGCTCCGATCGCCCTTGCATTCGCGAAGAGCGCGCAAATCTCTCCGACCGCGGTCGTCGTCACGGTGACGATCGGCGCGATCGCCTCGTTCCTCACTCCCATCGGCCACCACGGAAATCTGCTCATCCTGAGCCCGGGCGGCTATCGCTTCGCCGACTTTCTGAAAATAGGACTCCCGCTGACCGCACTGATCTCCGTGATCACCGCGTTCTTAAGCTTGAAATATTTTCTCTGATCGCTTCGAGGGGAACTTCCCAGTCAACCCTCTGGCGAAAGATCCGAAATTTTAATCCTTAGATTAAAGTCTGGATGAACTTCGTTTCAAATTTGCTTCATCCTACATAAAGAAACTATAATCCGAGGATGAAGTTGAAACATGGAAGTTTCGTTGGCCGGGTTCTCTCGTTCGCGCTCATTACCATCCTGGCGGCCAGCGGTTGCGGCAGCACGCCGGATCTTCCGATCGTATACGAACGCAATATGCAGTTCGACGCCCAAGCGAAGATGGTGATCGTCGTCAGCTTCGACGGACTTCGCCCGGATGCCGTCGCGCCGGCGGAGGCCCGACATATCCAGTCCCTCGCAGATGCAGGGGTTTCGGCGAAATTCGCGCATACCATTCTACCGTCGCTGACCTTGCCCAGTCACTCTTCGATGCTCTCCGGAGTGAAACCGGAAACCCACGGCATCTACTGGAACGGCTGGGAACCCGCGAAGGGGACGATCAAGGTCACGACGATCTTCGACGAGGCGAAAAAGGCGGGATTGAAAACGGCGATGATCGTCGGCAAGGAAAAATTCAAACACCTCATGCATCCCGGGATGGTGGATCAGTTCTTCTTTCACGAAGGCGATGCGACGATCATCGCGGAAGCCGCATCCACCGTCATCCGTGAATTTCGCCCGAACTTTATTTTCGTGCACTTCGCGCATCCGGACGTCGTCGGGCATAAGAAGGGCTGGATGAGTTCGGCCCAGCTGAAAACCATTCGTCGCGCCGACCAGGGACTTGGCCGCATTTTTAAGGAGCTGCGGTCGCTGAATCTCGTATCCAGTACGACCGTGATCGTCACCGCGGATCATGGCGGAAGCGGAAAAGGCCACGGCGACGCGAGCGAAGTTTCCACGTCCATTCCGTGGTACGCCGCCGGCCCAGGGATCTCGAGCGCGGGCTCGACGTTCGACAAGCCCATCACCACCTACGATACCGCGGCCACCGCCGCGGCCCTGCTCGGAGTTCCCGTTCCAGCCTCCTGGGATGGTAAACCGGTCTTCGAACCGGGAATGGCCACGCGAAATTCTTCGGATGATTCCCGCTCTACGGCTGCGATGTAATCTCGCGTAGTTCGCGGAGGAACGAAGCGCGAAGATCGACGTCGATGACGGGATCGTACCGTGTATCCATCAGTTCCGCTTCCAGGAGATCGACTTCCGCCGGCGTCAGCGGAGACCGTCTAGATTCGGTAGCGGACCAAGCGTTTCCCCACTGCATCCCGGCGATTTTTCGCGGGGAGCGGGACCCTGCTCGGATTCCGAAGTACATCAGCCTCGCCTGCCCCCTGGCTCCCGTAGCGGCGACGCAATCACGCAGGTCCAGATCGGCCCGTGGACGCTGGCCAGCCGCCCCCGCCCAAAACGCCAAATCATGGAGAACGCAACAATGGCGCCACTGATCCGGATTGCGCCGCGGTCCTTCGATCCAGGCGGTGCATCCGTCGGTCACGAACGGACGCGGCTTGCCCGGCAGGTCCGCCGCACCCGCCGCACCCAGCATCATTCCGAGTAAAAAGTGAAACATCATGGGGCAACGCTATAAGAAATGCGGGAAAGGTCGAGGAGAAAACTCGCCATGCATGGTGGATCGATGGTCGCTACGGAACGATCGCATCCGGTCTCACGGTCTTCGCCGTAGCCGCGAAAGTCGAGAAACGATCACGGGAATGCCGGAGAACCGCGGCGCGCTTCGCTGGAAATCGAGAAACTCCCAGCCGTTCATGCCGGGCATCATCATGCCCAGCAGAATCACGCAAGGATTCGTCTCCATTCGCGCCAGAAGCTCCGCCACCAGCTTTCCATCGGAAGTTGAAAACACTTCGTAGCCTTTGATTTCCAGGACGCCTTTCATGCTCTAACTAACGGCTTCGTCGTCGTCGATGATTAAAACTTTTTAAATCCGCTGTTCATTCTTACCCCTTTTCAACCCTATTTCCGGCCCATTGCAAATATGTAGCGACGGGTGTGCACAGGCGGACAACGACCGATGGCGAATGAATTGCAGATGAAAGAGGTCATGCCCTCGGATGAACCGGGATGATCTGGTAGAATCATTGCTTTTGGCGAACATCATGAGAAGGTCTTAACGCGCGCTATGGACGAAACCCCGACCTCCGAAACGGACACTCCTTCGAACGAGCAGGTACCCATCCTGCTCGTCGACGATATTGCGTCCAATCTTCTCGCGCTGGAGGTCGCGCTGGCATCGCCCGCGCATCGACTGGTCTCCGTACAGTCGGGTTCGGAAGCTCTCGCACTGATTCAGGCCGGAGAATTCGCCGCGGTCCTCCTCGACGTCCACATGCCGGGCATGGACGGTTTCGAAGTCGCGCGGCGCATTCGCGCGCTGAAACAGTCGCGGCCGACCCCGATTATTTTCGTGACGGCCCGCGGGACCGACTCGGCCGCCGTCGAGCGCGCCTACGAACTGGGGGCGGTCGACTACCTATCTAAGCCGATCGATCTGCCCGTATTGCTCGCGAAAACAAAGGTCTTCGTCGATCTTTACAAGGCCCAGCGCGAAGTCCGGCGCCAGGGCGAGCTCCTGCGAAAGCAGGAACGTTTCGAGCACCAGCAGGTCCTCGAAACCGCGCTCGATGCCGTCATCGGAGTCGACCACCACGACCACATTATCGACTGGAATATCCGCGCGGAAACGATTTTCGGCTGGAAGTCCGGGGATGTGATGGGAAAACGGATGCGTGAGCTCATCATTCCCGAGCGATTCCGCGCCGACCATTTACGGGGAATGCAGCATTACGTCCAAACGGGAGCCAGCCGAATCCTCAATCGCCGTATCGAAGTGGTCGCCGTCCGGAAGAATGGCTCCGAATTTCCCGCGGAACTATCGGTTACGCCGATCCGCACGTCGGGCGGATACAAGTTCTATTCGTTTTTGCGCGATCTGACCGAACGGCATCGATCCGAACGCGAACTCCAGATGAAAAGCGATGCGCTCGAGAATAGCCTGAACGGCTTCGACATCGTGGACTCCCAGGGGCGCTTTCTCTACGTAAACCGCGCTTACCTGAAAATGTGGGGCTACTCGCATGCGGACGAAGTCCTCGGCACGTCGGCCCTTGGCCACTGCGAAGATCAGACGGTCCCGGCGAGAATCGTCGAGTCGCTGAAGTCCACCGGAGAGTGCAATATCGAGTTCGTCGCCCGACGCAAGGACGGTTCCACCTTCGATGTCCATATGTGGGCCCGTCTCGCCCATGATTCGGAAGGCCGCGAGATCTATCCGTCCACCTCCATCGACATCACCGAACAAAAGAGCATCCTGAAAAGGCTCGACTCCGCGATCCGCGTACGCGACGAATTTCTTTCGATTGCTTCCCACGAACTGCGTACGCCCCTTACGCCGATGAAGCTGCAGATCCAGAGCCTCGGCCTCGCCATCGATTCGGGAAGATTCGAAATGCTGACCCCCGATCGACTGCGAAAGATCGTCAACCAGTCGGACAAACAGCTCACCCGGCTCACCGCCCTGATCGAAGACCTCCTCGACGTGACCCGGATCAGTTCCGGAAAATTACGGCTGAATCTGGAAACCGAGGATCTCTGCGCGGTCGTCCACGAGGTTTGCGACCGCTACTCCGTCCAAGCCCAGACGAGCGGAGTCGAGATCCGAATCGACGCCTGCGATAGAAGCCTCGCGACTTTCGACCGGCTCCGCATCGAGCAGGTTCTGATCAATCTCCTCACCAACGCGATGAAGTACGCCCCCGGAAAGCCGGTCGACGTCACGGTTCGCGAGCACCCGCACGGTTTCCGGGTCGCCGTCCGCGACCAGGGAGATGGGATTGCGCCGGAGGATTTGGCGAAGATCTTCGAGCGATTCGAAAGGGTCCAAACGCCGACGAGCACGGCTGGCCTCGGGCTCGGGCTCTACATCTCCCGGCAGATCGTCGAATCCCACGGCGGACGACTTTGGGCGGAAAGCGAACTTGGCGGCGGAACTCAGTTCGAGTTCGAGATTCCGCGCACCCCGACCGCGCGCACGCCGGGTCACTGACCCAAACTCCCGACCGCGCATGGCGCGCTAGCTCGCGCGCGAGGGAATGTCGTCGACCCGCTCGTTCGCGACGCTTGCCCAACGCGCTTCGAACTCCTCGCGGGTGGTTTCGAGAACACCCTGTTGCGCTTTATCCTCCGAAGTGACCCGAAGTTCCGGAATCTCCGCGGCGATTCCCACGAGCGCCCGGCCATAGGCCACGGTTCCCGGCTGGCGCTCCCAGCCATCGACCAAGGTTTCGACGATTTCTCGCAGCTCGTCCGTGATCTCGCCGTCGGGACCGCGAAGGCGCTTCGCGATCGTCGCCCCCCAAGCGTCGAAGAACGGGGCCGTGGGAACGACCAGCTCCGGGAAACGTCTAAGAGAGCGCGGCTTTCGGAGCGCGAAGTGACGGTGATTCTCGAGCGCGAGCGACGACCCGCCGTCGATCTTCTCCTTATAGAGTTCTCCCGCCACCCAAAGACGGCCCTGGTAACGAAGCTTTCGATCCGCGTCGAAAGGAGAGCTCCCCAACTTATAGAAAGACAGCCGAAGCGGATCGCCGACCGAAAGCTCCCACATGTCCATGACCCGATCGAGATCGCCCAGATTGTGGGCGATGCTCGCGGATGCCTGGAGGCACCCTAACCCGTCGTGAGCCCGCCAAAGACTCCCGAAGACTTCGGCCTCGCGCGCGACTTCGGCCCCGATCGCGTCGAAAAGCGAGGTGCGAAGTTCGACGACCGCCGGATTGGCGTATCCCCCGAGAGCGGCGTAGGCGGCGCAAGCGACGGTGAACCACTCGCCATGATGGCCACCCAGCATTTCCTTCGCGAATGGACTCTCTTTCGCGCCCGAAACGAAACGCGTGGAAACCCGGCTGAACTCCCACTTTCTGCTTTCCAGGACGAGCTCTGCCATCGCGATCGCGACCGGAATCGGCAGGCGCTTGGGCCAGAGTTTCAGCCGGATTTGGTTGTCGACGTCCGTCGGCACGGGAGTTCCGCAAGTCAAATAGTGCGCCGAAAGACAAAGGCGGAAGTATTCGAAATGATCCAGTTCGACGCCGCCTCCGTCGGCGAGATTCAACGCGAATTCGCGGAGATGCCCCGCGGGCGGGAAATGCGCGCCGAGATCCTCCCCCCATTCCGATTCGAACAAATAGGGCATCGTGCTTCGCACCTGCGAGACGAGCAGATCAGGTGCGATTCCGCGGGGAAAGGATCTCATGGAAATGATTTTTAATTCATTCGCCGGAATCGCGCCACCTGAACGTTCGGCCTGCCCCGGTATCCCGTTTGCAACGTTAGGCAGGGAAACCATTTCAACCCAAATCCAAGGAGGATTTAATCATGGCACAACCCCAAACCGGAACGAACCCATCGAAACAGAAACCGTCGGACAAGAAGTTCCAATCCGGCAACGTCGGCTCACAGGGTCAGAGCGATCCAGCGAAGAAGAAGGGCCCGGAGCAGCCTCAGAAGTTCACCCCCCAGAGGGATGATGAACTGGAAGAGACCGAATTCGACGAGGCCGATGATTCGGACGAGGATTTCGAGACGACCCGCATGTCCTCGACGGAAGACCTCGAGACTGACGACGAGGACGAAAGCGTCGATGAGGCTGGCGGAACCCGGCGCAAATCGGCCGACGACCGCGGCGTCGACAAAGGGCGCACGCCCTCTTCGAGCCGCTAAGTCTGCTCGCCGATAAGTGAAGAGGCCCGGTCATCCATCGATGACCGGGCTTCCTGTCTCTTTCGGAGCGCGAAGAACTCGTGGGTCATCGCTTCTTGTCACCATTCGGTCGGATAGTAGTCCTTCAGGAAGTTTCCCCAGGAATGTTTACCGGAAAGAATTCCGGAGAAAAACGGGTCACAGACTCGAGCCGCGCCGTCGACGATGTCGAGTGGAGGTTGGAAATCCGTCTCTCGCTGTTTCCGGGCCGAAATCTCCGCCGGATCTTCGTCCGTCACCCACCCCGTATCCACCGCGTTCATATAGATGCCGTCACGCGCGTAATCTCGCGCGGACGTCAGAGTCATCATGTTCAGCGCGGCCTTGGCCATATTCGTGTGGGGGTGCTTATCGGTTTTCGTATGACGGGAAAACTTTCCCTCCATCGCCGAGACGTTCACGATATGTTTCTGCCCCGTGCGATCGCGCAACATCAGGGGTTTCAGCTTGCTGCAGAGAATGAAAGGCGCGATCGAATTGACGAGCTGGACTTCGAGCAATTCGTCCGTCGGCACATCGGCGAGCGCCATGCGCCAGCTGTTCATCTTCCGAATATCGATCTGCTGGAGATCGGCGTCGAGTTTACCCTCCGGAAAGGCCGCCGCGTCGAGCTCTTCGTCGCAACGATAAGGGATCTGCGAGAGCGCCGCCGAAGCGGTCAATCCGAGCGCACGGCTCTCCGCCAGCACCGCGCCCGCGCCGTCGCTATCCGCATGCCACTGCGAAACCCACTGCACGGACTCCGCGGGCGCGAGTCGCTCGGTCTCCGGGAGAGTCTTCCCCATCAACGTCCGTTTCAATTCTTCATGGGCCCGCAAGAGCGGACGGACGGATTCCGGGAGCGATTCCAGCGGCTCGGACTCGACCGCCATCAGATGCGCATAGAACCCAGGCGGCCGCCGCACGGTCTGGGCCGCGTTGTTGATCAGAATGTCGAGACGATCGAAAGTTCGATTCATCCACTGCGCGAACGCTTCGACGCTCGGCGAGTGCCGTAGATCGAGTCCATGCACCTGGATTCGATCGGCCCATTCCGGAAAATCCTTTTCGCGCGCGAATCGCAGCGCCGCGTCCCGCGGAAATCGTGTCGTCACGACCACCCGGGCACCCGCGCGCAACATCATGAGCGCGCAGTGGTAACCGATTTTCAACCGGGCTCCCGTGATGACCGCGACCTGCCCGGCCAGCGAAGCCGTCTGAAAACGTTTCTCGTAATTGAACTGAGCGCACGGGGTGCACATCGAATCGTAGAAGAAATGCACGCGGGTGAAGTCGGTCTTGCAGACGTAACATTGTCGCGGCGTCTGGAGCTCTCCGACGTGGAGGCCAGGCGCACTCGTTTCCTCCGCATCGGAAAGAAGCACTTGCTTCGGGGGCGCGACGAATACCGACTCTTGGCGAGCGGTGCGAATGGAGGTCGCCGCCCGAACCAGGCGATCCTTCGCCTCGAGCCCGCGCTTCTTTTCGCTCCGCATGGCTTTGATCCGGCGTCGAACCTGCATTTTTTCGGGATAGATCACGCGACCCGCGGCCATAAAGAGTCGTACCCGCGCCTCGTCCGAGAGCGCGGAGAGCAAAAGGACGTCCGACGCGACGGTTTCCAGCACTTCGGTACAACGGAGGATCTCTTCAGGGGTGATCGATGACCGGTCCTGGGACATGGCCGCACCGTACCACGGCTTTCGCCCCTTTCACCTATTCGTTAACTAACGCTTCGCGTAAGAGCGACTCCCCTTCTGGTAGACCGGATCGTAATACTCCGCGAGAAGTCGCCGGATCCACTCGCGATTCGCTTCCAGCCCACGTCCGGCCAGAAATTCCGCCTCGCAGTGGTCGAGATCCCGCATGAACGCTTGGGTCCGTAGTCCGCCGAGCTTTCGGGAGATGGCGGTGATGGCCGCCCTGAACTCGTCGAAGCGTGCACGATCCCCCTCCGTCCCCAAGGCAGACTCGAGCACATACTCGCGATAGATATTCTCCACACGCCGCTCGAACGAAACCTCGAGTCGTATCCGGTCGCTCGTCTGCATTACTCTGAACAGTCCATCGGGCACGAATCGTTTACCGATCATGCGGCTCTCGTCCTCGATCAGAACGGGGCCGGCGGAATCCGGAATCATGAGCAGGGCCAGCGCGAGATGATTCTCGAAATCGATCTGCGTCGGCTGGGGACGCGCCATGGCGCCGAATGCCGAGCCACGATGTCCGGCGAGCGCTTCGAGGTCGATATGGAATTGCCCGGATCGGCGTAGATATTCCGTTTTCCCCGATCCGGTCGGACCCGTCACGACCTGGAATCGAATTCGTGCGAGCTCACGATCGAGGCAGTCCGAGAGAAAGCTTCGTAACGCTTTATACCCCCCCTCGACGATCGGGCGTTCGACGCCCGCCTCGGCGATCCAGGACTGCGCGATCTGGGAACGCATCCCGCCTCGGAAACAATACACGAGCGTCGAAGGTCGGGCGCGGATCGCCGCGAGCCACGCGGAAACTCGCTTCGCCTTTACCTCGCCGGAAACGAGCGCATGCCCGCGCGCGACCGCGGCCGCCTGGCCGGACTCCTTATAGAGGATTCCCACCTCACGCCGTTCTTCGTCGTTCAGGATGGGGAGATTCACCGCCCCCGGAATGGACCCGGCCGCGAATTCCACGGGTGCACGGACGTCGATCCAAGGCGTAGACGCCTGGAACAGTCTCCGGAAATCCGCCTTCCCGAGAGTTTTCACGCGATGCGGATCGCGGCGTGACCGCGTTCAACCACGAATCCGATGTCCCGAGTCGACGGGAATTTCTTCGCCAGGAGCGCGACGACCGCCGCCGCCGAAGATTCCGCGACCGCGAGCAAGAGACCGCCGCTGGTCTGCGGATCGAAAACCAAATGCCGGAACGGCTGCGAAGCCCGTTCGAACCGAATCGCTTCGCCCACATATTCGCGATTCGTTCGATGGGCTTTCGTCAGAAAACCCTTCTCCAGAAATTCCAGCGCCCGAGCGAAACGTGGAAGCGAATCTCCCTGAACTTCCAGGCTCACCGAGCTCGCACGCGCGAGGTTCAGTGCGTGTCCTCCAAAACCGAAGCCCGTGATGTCGGTCGCCGCATGGATCGTGGCGAGGAGCTCCGGCGTAAGGGAAGAAGCAATGTCATTCAGCTGCGACATGCTTGCGATTCCGTCGGCGATCTCGGCTTCCGTCGCTTCCTCCCGCTTGAGCGCCGCGGTTAAAGTCCCCGTGCCGAGCGCTTTCGTCAGAATGAGCCGATCCCCGGGCCGGGCTCCGGCGTTCGACCAGACTCGATCAGGATGGACGAAGCCGGTGACCGATAAGCCGAACTTGAGGGTATCGTCGTCGATCGTATGACCCCCGACGAGGCTCGCGCCCGATTCCGCGATGACTTCCGATGCTCCCTGGAGAATATCCACCGCGACGCTATTCGGCATCGTCGCGAGCGGAAAGGCGAAGATCGACATCGCGGTCACCGGCCGGCCGCCCATGGCATAAACGTCGCTGAGCGCGTTGGCGGCCGCGATTCGTCCGAAGACTCGGGGCGAATCGACGATCGGCGTAAAGAAGTCGAGGGTCTGGACGAGCGCCATTTCCGGACTGATGCGAAAAATCGCGGCGTCGTCGAACGTACCCGCATCGACGGTCAGCTCGGGAGGCGCGGGCGGAAAGCGAACTTGGGAAAGGATTTTACGAAGTTCGAGCGCCGCCACCTTGGCCGCGCAGCCGCCCTTCTGGACGGTTTGGGTCAGTCGAATCGGCGAAGAGTCTTCCATGACCCTAACCTGCCACAGCGATGGCTAAATGTCCGCAGTGTCTCGAACGCGGCCTACCCGATTTCGGATCCGGTCAGCTGCCTACGCGGGTATGGGTATCCGGCACGGGCATCTTATAAAAATCCTCGAGCTGCTGCCCGAGAACGCGAAGTCCATCGTTCGCCGTGAAGATCCCGACGATTTTCCCATTCATCTGCTGGATGATCGCACACCCGTATTTGTGTTCGGCCATCTCCAGGACCACTCGATCGAGCGGTGCCTCGGGCACGACCGAATAGGGCCGATCGGTCATGATGTCTTCGGCCTTCAGTTCGGTGGCCCCGGGAAAGGAAGCCGCTAACTTGAGATCCCGATCGGTCACCAACCCGATCAGCCGGTCTTCGGAGAGAACCGGGAGGTGTCGAATTCGGAACTCGCGCATCGTCCCGAGACATTCCTGGATCGTCGCTTCCGCTTCGATCGTATGGGGCATGGAGCTCATATATTTATGAATCTGCGGCATTTGCTTCATATCACCACTCCCCCTTCGATGCCGCGAATGCGGACGCCGTCCGAGGAGGCAGTCGAGGGCTGGATCTCTTTGGCCGCCGCGTCCGGATGCAGAACCCAGCACGGATTCGGAGAGCGCCGAATCAGCTGACGCGTCGTACTTCCATGCAAGACCCGCCGAAACTGGCCGCTTTGGGAGGCCAGGGCGACGAAGAGATAGCCGTTCGACAGTTCCTTCAGAATCGCATCCGCCGCGTTCAGGCTCGTCGATGTATCGACGAGGATTTCGACCGAAACGCCCATCGATCGGGCATGTTCGGCGAACTTCTCGGCGCGCGACCGCTGGATTTCCGCGAGTTCCCGCACGTCCTCGGCATAAGAATTATAGACCGCGAACGCGAACTCGTAAGCGGGGTAAACGGGAAAATCGACGTGGTGGAAGACGGTGACACTCCAGTGACGAAGCCTTGCCTGCTCAACCACCGAGCGGAACGCGACCACGGACTCGACGGAAAAGTCCGTAGCGAAGAGAATCCGCCGACGGTCGCCGGTCGGGCGCCAATTCGGTCGGGCCACGAGAACGGGAATTTCCGAGAGATCGGTCAGCGCCTCGGCGAAACTTCCGAGAAGCCAACGCTTCGGCCCGCGGCGCGCGTGCGTGGAGAGCACGATCATATCTGCCGCTAACTTTTTCGCGATTCGTACGATCTCGCGTGCTCCGCCCTTCAGGGTCGCGGCGTTCTTGCCCAACGTATGCAGTGGATGGAGATTCAGCGCATTCTGCCCCACCAGACGATCGACTTCGGCTTGCGCCTTCCGCTGGATCGTATGCCGCGTTTCCGGCGGCAAGGTGCGCAAGCGTTCTTCGATTCCCGCGGCCATCACATGAATCGGAAAGATCTCATGTTTTCCCGAGCGAGCGAGTTCCTCCAGGACGCGAATCGCCGATCGTTGGAGTTCGGGGGATTCAGCGAAGGGGTCGACCGACCAGACGATGCGGATCGTTTCGTTTTTCATATGGATATCCTCCAGCGAAAAACGCAGCAAAGATCTCGCCAACATTCACCGGGGCGTAAAGGTCCGCCGATTCGTGAACGCACGAGGACGAACTATCCGGCGCGACTGCGTGGGCGGGGGTGCAGCCTATCGGACGGTAATCACGGGAACCGGCGATTCGAGAATGACCCGGCGAGCACTGCTCCCGAGAAAACTACCCTCGAGCAAATTCCGCCCGTGCGTCCCGATCACGGCAAGATCGGCACCACTCTTTTTAATCGCCGATAGAATCGTACCCGACGCCGCCGGGTCTTTCTCCTCGAGTCGAGTCGCGACCGTCAGTCCCGCCTTCTCGAAGGACTTCTTGCGATGATTCAAGCCTTTTAAGGCCTGGGAGCGGAGCTTTCGATAAAGACCGACGAGCTCTGGGGATCGGCGAGGCATCTGGAACGCCGTCTGGAGAACCGGATGAACTCCCTCGATCAAGCAATGAACCAGAGTCACCTTCGCGTTCAGTCTTTTCGCGAGTCGAAGCGCATAATCTTCGGCACGACGGCTGCTTCGAGTCAGATCCGTTCCCACGACGATGTGGCACGAGCCCGCCACGATGGCGGCGCCGTTCCCGGTCGCCATCTTCGGGCCCACCGTCATTACGGGCGTACGCGAATTACGGATAACATCTTCGGTGACGCTGCCGAGAATGATGCGGCGGAGCCCCTTCCGTCCGTGGGTCGCCATCGCAATCAGTTCAGGACGTTGTTTGCGCGAACCTATTTTCAGAAGTTCGGCGACCGGGTCTCCAAAAACAAATCGCGGCTTCACGGGCACGGCGATCGACTTCGCATGGGATTTCAGCGCGCTCATCTGATTCGTTCGATACTGCTCGAACAGGAGCTGGAAGTTAGGACCCCCGTACTTGGAAAAACTTTCCACATGCACGAGTTCGATTCCGAGATCCAGCGCCTGCGCGAGCGACGCCGCCGTTTTTCGCATCATTTCAGCGCGCCGCAGCTGCGCAGTCTCTTTTTCCATTCCGTCGGCGACGACGATCGAACTCGATGCTTCCTTCATATCTACCCTTCTTTTTCTGCACTCCAGTTTGCGATCCAGTTTTGCGCCGACTTCCATGGTTTAGCAACAAAATGCTTTAACACCTCAAGCCAACACTTAAATCTTGCAATCCCGTGAGCTGCGTAGAAATTCAGTTCATGAAAAATACACTACGCTCCACGATCCTGTTGGCATTAGCCAGTGTCCCGTTCATTTTTTCGTCGCCGGCCGCGAGCGCCTCCGCTCAGGTCGATCCCGAACTTCGCCAGGCGACCGGTTCGGTGAAGGTGATCGTCCTCTTTAAGAACCGCGTCCGCCCCGTCCGCACCGCGCAGGCGAGCACCTCTTATCTTCGCTTCCGCCGCTTTCTCGAGGAGAACGCTCGAGTCAGTCAGAAGGCTTTCATCACCGAAGCGAAACGCGACCGTTCCGTGCTCGGCGCCACCTCGATTCGTTCCCTCTGGCTGATCAACGCCGCGATCGTCGAACTCCCCGCGAACAAAATTCCTGCCCTGGAAGGCCATCCGGATGTTCGGGCGATCCACGCGAATCGGAAGCTCAGCATCATCCGCGACTACTCCGAAAAGCCCCTGCGGCTCGCGCGCGGCATGGACGCGAAGTATACCTACGGGCTGAACCTGATGAGCGTGCCGCGACTTCGCTCCGAAGATCCGAAAGCGGACGGACGCGGAATTCTCGTCGGGATCATCGACACGGGGATTGACGCGAAACACCCGTTCCTCCGTGATCGCGTCGTCGGCTTCCGCGATTTCATCGAGAAGAAAGGGAGCACCGATCCGTACGATAACAACGGTCACGGGACCCATGTCGCGGGCACGATTGCCGGTTTCTCGGCCGACAGCAGCGACCAGATCGGGGTCGCGCCAGGTGCGAAACTTCTGATCGGGAAGGTCTTCACGGGTGCCGGCAGCGCCACCCTCGACGCGATTCTCGCGGGAATGCAGTGGATGAGCGACCCGGACGGACGTCCGGAAACGGGCGACGAACCTTCGCTGATCAGCAACTCCTGGGGCGGCGGCATGTCGGACGCGACGAAAAATCCGGCCGACGATATTCTTTGCCAAGCGGTTTCCGCGTGGGTTGATCTGGGGATCTTCCCCGTCTTCGCCGCCGGAAATTCGGGACCGCGCCCCGGCACGGTCGGCCTTCCCGGCGCCTGTCCGGATGCGTTCGCCATCGGCGCCACCGACGAATCAGACGCCCTCGCGAAATTCAGCTCCCGCGGTCCGGCCGAATGGAAGACCGGTCGCTTCATCAAGCCGAATGTTTCGGCGCCTGGAGTCGCGGTCGTATCCGCTTGGCCGGGTGGAACCCTCAAGTCCCTCTCGGGAACTTCGATGGCCACCCCGCATGTCGCAGGATTGCTGAGTCTGATTTATCAGGCAAATCCCACGATCGAGATCGGCGCCGCCGCCGACCTCGTCGGCCGCACGACGAAAGATCTCGGCAAACCAGGAAACGATGACGAGTTCGGATGGGGACGAGTCGACGCGTTCGAAGCGACCCGGGCGGCCCAGGCATACCGCCGCCGGTAGTCCGGCTGGACTTCGCGGCTTTCGGAATTCTTGAAAGAGGTGTCTCCCGTTCGGGGGCACCTCTTTCTTCTTTCGGCGGAGCTAAATTTTCAGCTCGCGACGATAACGCGCGAAGCAGCGCGCCCCGGCGGAAAGACGCATGAGCGCTCCTTCCGCGATCGCGATGGCGCACTGAGGATGCGACCGCACCAGCGGCCGAAGCGCGTCTCGGTTCCAGGCGATCGAGTGCTGGACATCGAGCGTAGAGTGCAAAAGATAATAGCGCTGACCCGCCGGAGAAATTCCGAGCCGTTTCAATCCTTCATACACGGCTCGCGCGCGCTCGGGCGCGGTCAGTTCGACCACTCCTAGACAGCCGATCGAATGATAGGCGAAGCGACGATTGGCGGCGAGGGCTACCATGAGATTTCCCAAGGCGAGCGCTTCGGGTACGATCTCGGCCCGCCCCCCGTTTCGATCTCCATTTCCGCGGCGAGAACGGCGAGCATCGGACCGTGCATTCCTTTTTCGTTTCCTCGGCCCATCTCGTCCCAGTAATTTTTTGCCAGTTCGAGCTTCACTCGGGTGGGCATGCGAACCTGGGTCATCGCCACCAGATCATCGAATCCCGCCTCGCCGGCGACTTCCTGGCCGATGAACCA
>CAZIAL010000011.1:74699-88074 GCA_964536965.1 uncultured Bacteriovoracaceae bacterium | reverse complement strand
CCGTTCGGGAAAGGCCGACCCGGTTCCGGCGACGCGAGAAACGTGGGCGATAGCCGACCTCATGTGATCGGCTCCTTCACCACCTGCGTGGCGGGAGAAATCGCGCGTTCGAGTTTTTCAATCATCTGCGCCGCCAGGGCTTCCTGCGCGCGAATGAGGGAATTGCGTACCGCCCGCTTGTCGCTGCGCCCGTGCGCGATGAAGACATACCCTTGGACTCCCAGGAGCGGCGCCGCGCCGGTTTCGCGGAAATCGACCTTTTTCTTGAAGGCGTTCAGCGCACCCCAGGCGAGACCGAAGCCGAGCAGGTTCAACGGATTTCTTTTTGCTTCGCCTTTCAGGATCTTCAGCAGACTGGAGCCCAGCGCCTCGGAGTTTTTCAGGATCAGGTTGCCGACGAAGCCGTCCATGACGACGACGTCGACGGAGCCCTTGAACATTTCCTTCGCTTCCGTATAGCCGACGAAATCACCGAGCGCCTGCGGTCCCGAGAAAAGGGGATGGCCTTCGAGAAGGGCATAGGCCGCGCGGGTCGTGTCGTTTCCTTTCGTGCGCTCCTCGCCGTTCGCGAGAATCGCGATTTTCGGCCGCGTCAGTCCCGGGTTCGCCGCCGAAGCGAAAAGCGCGCCCATGATCGCGAAATCGCGCAGATGCTCGGGTTTGCAGTCCACGTTCGCGCCGACATCGAGACAGACGACGCCGTTACCGCTGATCGTGGGAAGGCGGGTCGCGATCGCCGGCCGTTCGAATCCGCGAATGCGGCCGAGGGTCAGAAGTCCCGAAGCCATCACGGCGCCCGAATGACCGGCGGAAACGAAAGCATCGGGCGTGCCCGAGCCGGCTTTGTACGCGGCCCAGCTTTCGGCCGCGAGACGGGTGCCGACATTGATGGGGGCATTCGGCTTCGCGCGAAGCGCCTTTATCTTGTCGTCCATCTCGATGTTGTCCGGAGCATGCACGAACGTAACCGAACCGGCGCCTCCGTTCGCATCCGAAGTCAGGTGTTTCCCAATCGCGTGTTTCCGGATCCTCGCTTCGTCTCCGAGGAGGACCAGCGGGTAGCGAAGGTCCTTGAGCGCGAGGAGTGCGCCGTCGAGAATAGATTTTGGCGCGTAATCGCCGCCCATGACGTCGAGAAGGAGACGGGACATTGTTTCAAGGACTTAACAAAGGTCCTTCCAAACTGGAACCTGAAAGCCCGTGACGCCGCGCGAAGCGGCTTACCGTGGGAATCGCTTCGATCGCCGGCCTGGCGGCCCTCTACTGATCACTCTTCAGCGCGGCCAGGAGTTTCTGCCGTACGGCTTCTTCGGCGGGAGTCGCTTTCGAAAACTGGAGCGCCTTTCGTTTGCGCCCGAAAAGTTCCTTCCGGTCTCGTTCGCATCGCGCGTTGCCGCGGCAATCGACGGCATCCCAGTCGGAACTTTCGAGCTCGACGACGGAAGCGAGTCGATCGGCGGCGCCTTCGGCATCGAGTGCGCGTACCAGCGAGCGAGGGTGGCGAACGAGGAGCTCGTTTCCCAGCCACGAATGGAGTCGTTCGGCGCTGGCTCCGTCGGTACAGTGGAGAGCCGCATAGACCGCGGCGCGCGCGGAAAGGAGATCGCCGTGACCTTGGATCTCGGTCAGCATTTTATTCGCCTCGAGACTTCCGTCGAAGTCGATGGAGTCGCCCTCGCAACGGGCCTTGAAATTCTTAAGCTTCTCCGCGGTCGGCCGGGACACGAGTTCGCTGAACAGGGTGAGCGCGCCCGGACCTTGGTTCGGTGCCGAATTCCGTGGTTTCGCAGCTCCCGCGCATGCGGACGCCGACACGACGAAAAGCAGCGTGCTCAAGCCGAAAACCAGCCGAATCATGACTGAATCTTCAGTCCTTTAAGCGCCGCGAACGGACTTTTGTTCTGGAGTTTCGCGCAGGCGCAACGGCCGACGTTCAGATCCGCTCCGCAGTTCGCGCAGACGCCTTTGCATTCTTCTTTGCAGAGCGGCTGGAAAGGAATTCGGACCTGCAGCTGTTCGGTCAGCACATTCGTCAGGTCGATAAAATCTTCGGCGATATAATTCAGCTCGAGATCCTCGTCCGCTTCCTGTCCGGTGACGGCGTCGAAGTCGTGCGCATGGCGCGCGAAGCCTTGGTTCTGTCCGCGGGGTTTCGCGTTCTTGTCGAGGTATGCGATTCCGGCCATCTCTTTGTCTTTGCAGTAAAGAGCGGAGAAGTTTTCGTCGAACTTCAGGAGAAACGGAGCCGCGCATCGGGAGCAGAGAAGCTGAACGCTCGCCTGCAGATCGCCCGAGATGACGACGACGTCGTCGACGCGCCGGAGGTTGAACCGAATGGACGCGGGCCGAATGGGAGGCTTGGTGCGCAAGTTCTGCGGGCGCAGGGATTCGGGAGAGCCCGGGACGTCGGCGGTCGATTCGTCGAGACTCGAGATCGTGGAGGAGACCCAGCTTTCCTGCTCGGAGACCTGGACTTCGCGATCATTCTCGGTGATTTCGTGGAGGTAAATCTTCATGGCGGCAAAACCTAAAAGTACGGGCGATTCGGGGGCCGAGCGCTTTCGGTGAAGGACAGGTTTATCACCGACGGGACTTCGTGGCCACCCGGATCTGGGGCGGGGAAGCGCGGGTTCCCGCCTGGATTTCGTAGACGACGGGAAATTTTTTCAGAAGGGCCATGGCGCTCGTTTTCTTCATAAAAAGCGCGGTCAGCGGCAGGGTGTGGAGTCGGTGGAGGTGCGCGCGGAGCAGCTTCTCCGGCGCGGTCTTCTTCCGGAGAGATTCTCGCCCGATCCATTCGCCGAAGGCCGCGGGCAGAAGCAAGCCGCCGCCGGCCAAGGTGCCATTCGGAAGGCGACAGGCGCGGTCCTGGAAGCGGCACTCCAGGTCGCCAAACGGGTGGAAATGCGAGCCGTCCGTAGCGGCCGCGGGTGCGGCGTCACTCACGAAGAAGGTTCCCTTTTCGTGCAGGGCCAGGGTCCAGTCGATGATCGGGGCCGCCACATGGACTTCGTCCACGATCAGTTCCACATAAGTTTGTTTTCTCCCGAGCGCACTTCCCAGGACTCCCGGCTCCCGGTGGTGATAACTCAGCGCGTTCCACGCATGGGTCACCCCGGAGAAACCGTCCTGAAATGCGCTTTCGGCCTGGGCGGCCGTGCAGCGGGTGTGCCCGATGGAGAGGCGTACTTTCCGTTTCGCCGCCCAGACTCCTAACTCCTTGCGTAGCGCGTCATCGAGGGTTTCGGGTGCGATCGTCAGAATTCGCAGCGTCGCTTGGGAAAGTTTCCAAAGCTTTTCAAGCTCGGACATCGAAAGTTTTCGGAGCACGCCTTCCGGATGGGCGCCCGCGGCGTCGAGATTGAGAAACGGTCCTTCGAGATGAATCCCTAAGGGTTTCGCGCCCGGCGCAGATCCCGACGTAATCCACTTGCCCAGGCGCGCGACCGTCTCGCTCAGCGGTCCTTCGGCGGCCGACAAGGTCGTCGCGCAAAACGCGGCGACACCGTGTGTCTTCAGCTCGCGCGAAAGGCGATCCAGATCCGTGGGGCCGGCGCTCATCAGATCGATGCCGAACGCCCCATGGAAGTGGAGGTCGACGGCGCCGAAAGTCTTGACGCGTTTAGTGGGGCGTGGCACATCGCTAAGTTACCAGCTAAGTTACGAATCCCGCAAGGCTTTGCCCGGACGCGACCGTCCTGTATGCAGGGCGAGGTCGCTCAGCCGGGACAGGATATCAGGAAGACTATGGCGAAAAAAGCAGCTCCATCGAAATCGAAAACCAAGACCGCCGCGAAATCTCCGGCCAAGAAGATGGTCGCCGCTGCGACGAAAGCCATCAAGTCGATCAAGGCCGCCGCTAAGGGCGTGACGAAGGGCAAAGAAAAACCGTCTTCCGGATCGTCGGTAAAAGCTTCCGCGAAGGATAAAGCATCACTCAAGTCGGGCGCGAAAAAAGACGTTAAGACTTCTGTGAGCAAACCCACCGCAGTCCAAAAAGTGGTTCAGAAAGCAGGCGCTTCGAAAAAAGGCGTCGAACTCAAAGTAAAAGCGGGCGCGGCACCTGTCGCGACTCCGACCGCGAAGCCGCTGACGAAACCGATGAAGGTCGCGAAAGCGCCGAAGAAAGCTTCGACTCCGCGGAACTACGAAGACATGTGTCGCGAGATCGCGTGCGAAAGCTCTTCGTCCACCGCCGGCTACTGCCGTCTCCACTACATCAAGAACTGGAAGAAGATTAAGCGCAAGGAGCTCATCCTGCGCGAGAAGAAGCTGAACCAGTACATCGAAGAACTCGTTTCGAAGTACCCGGATAAGTACATCGAGGCCATCAAGCAGGATCTCTCGGACGAAGCGGCCTTCTCGAAGGTCATTTACGATCTCGAGCTCGACGAATCCGTGGACGATATCCCGGTCGATGACGAAGCCGACGAGGCGATCATCGACAATATCAAGCGCGAGTTCGACGACGGCGACACGGATTTCTAACTGGGTCTCCTCTTCCTCGCGTGATAGTCGGGGCGAATGCTGACTGGATTGTTTACCGTATGGTGGGTTTCCATAGTCGCCCAGGCGTCGACCGATCAGTGTCCTCGCCTCGCGGGACGTTTTTTTTGCGAAGCGGTCGAGGGATCACACGCGGACATGATCATGACGATCGGCGAAGAGCGCTGCGCCGATACGATGAAGTATCGCTACTCCTACGAATTCATCGAAACGCCGGAAGAACCGCTCGAGCTTGAGTTTCTCGCCAGCGACGAAGGAACGCCGAATCCGCAGCATGGCGGGATGATCGGTCGCTGCGTCGATGGTCGCTACTTCAACTCCGACGACGGCGAAGTCGGCGAGCATACGCTCTTCAACCTCCTCGATGATCGAGGCCACTATTTGGTCATTCGCGCGAAGGACGGTTCGACATTTCTCGACTGCGAACCGCGGCCGGAGACGAAACCCGCGACGCGCGCGAGCTTTCGCTGCGAGTAAGTTTCGGGAGGATCAGCCCGCGCCGCGCGTTTCTTTGGTTTTCACCGGAGTCTGACGCTTGTTTTTTCCGGCGGGAACGATCGGAAGTTTTTTCGTCCCTTTTCTTTGTTGGTCGATCTTTTCGTCGCCTTTTTCGTCGGCGTACTGAGGACTGGAGAGGTTACTCGGACGCCGATTGGGGCCATTTTCGATGCCGAAATAATCGTTCATGTCGCTGACCGCTTCGGCGAGGAGCTCTTTCTCGGCCGTAGTCATCCTGCCGTCGCGTTTTTTAGCGTTCCGCTGGACATCGGCGATCTTGTCGCATTTGTCCGCGTATTCCGCGTAGAACATCGTCATTTTCTCGTGCTTGCCCATGGAGATCGTCGTGCAACCCTTGCCCGCGTGCCGCTGGCTTTCGCGGGCGTCGGAACAGTGTTGTTTCGGTTCGAAGCTTTTCAGCGCGTTCGCGGCGAAGGGAACGAAGTAGAGGGACGGATGGCTCGTAGGATTGTAAATTCGAAGTTCTTTCGCTTCCGACAGTCGTTTCAGCGTATCCGCTTTCATTTCGAGCGCGGCGCCGCCCCGCACTTCGAGGGAGAAGACTTCCGAATCTCTTCCGTTCTCGGAAGGAATGACGAAGTAGATCTTCGAGCGAGGTTGGTCTTCATCGTCCCAGACGTCGAAATAACTTTCGTAGATCGCCTTCTCGCGTTTCCCTTTCGTATCCATGCGCCAGCCCGACTTCGGGATGTCGCAATTTTTCGCGACGGCGTTCGCGATGGGCGCGAGGGAGAGAGCCGCGATGAGAAGGTGAACTCGAAAAGCGCTGCGCATGAAAAATCCTTTACCTGACTCGATTATAGCGGCATGGCATTCGAGGATGCGAGCGCGAATAATATGACGGGAATCGAATTTCGGGTTGCCGGCTCGTTTAAAAGCGATCCGCCCGGAACGGCTTCGGATCGAAGAGGGGCTTTTCCCCGAAGATGAGGTCCGCGGCCAGTCGGCCGGTGCCGGTAGCGGACTGGAGCCCCAGCATCTGGTGGCCGGTCGCGAGGAAGAGGTTCGAGTAGCCCTTAGCGTAACCGATCAGGGGAACGCCGTCCGGGGAACAAGGGCGCAGTCCGCGCCAGAGTTCCGAGTACTCGAACTTCTCAGGTACGTTCAGGAACTGGCGCGCGCCCTTGACGATCGCATCGATCCGGCGAGGGCTGATCGAGTAGTCGTTGTTCACGAGTTCGAGCGTGCCCGCCAGCCGGAGAGAGCCTTGGCGCGGCGTGACCGCGACTTTTTTCTCGACGAGCATCAGGGGCCGCAGCGGGTTCGGGGAAAGGGGCTTTGTGATGAATGCGTAACCCTTGCCGCCCAGGATCGGGATGTTCAGTCCGAGCGACCGGCCGACGCCCGTCGACCAGGCACCGGTCGCGAAAACGTACTGGTCCGCGCGCAAAGTTCCTTTCGTGGTTCGGATCGAATGGATCTTTCCGTCGCGCGACTCGCAGTCGATCAGTTCATGCCCCGAGAGAATTTTCGCGCCATGTTTCTGCGCCCCGATGGAAAGGGCGCGAACGACTTCGAGCGGTTCCGCGTGGGCTTCGTTCGGAAAGTAAACGCCACCTTCGAGGTGCCCGGTCAGCGCGGGTTCGAAAGCACGAAGCTCCTCTGCATTCATGCGCTTTCCCGCGACTCCGTGCTCGGCGACGAGATTCATTTCCTGGACCGCGTAGTCCATTCCGCCGCGGGACTGCGTCGCCATGAGCAGGCCCATTTTTTCGAAACCGATCGCATACCCGGTTTCCGAGGAGAGGCGGGAATACGCTTCGAGACTGTACTTCGAAATTTCCGTCAGCGCGGTCACCGAGCGAATCATCTGCCGTCGGTTCATGGCGAAAAGGAAACGCGTCAGCCACGAAATCAGGAGCCAGCTCGGGCGCGGCTGGATGTAGAGCGGACTCTCGGGATTCGTCATCCACTTGATGGACTTCAGGAGCATGCCCGGCATCGGAAGCGGCATGGAAAAACAGGGGGTGAGCCAGCCCGCGTTTCCGTAGGAGCAGGCGTAACCCGGCTCTCCCTTGTCGATTACCGTTACGCGCGCGCCGCGCTTCGCGAGTTCGTATGCGCAGGCCATTCCGATCACTCCGCCGCCGACGACGAGGAGGTCCGTATCTTTTTTCATCGTGGACCTAATTCTAAACGGGTCCCGGCAGGACGGAAGGGAAATCTCTGGGTCGCGCGGCGTGGCGGGCTAGCCGGCCGGGGTATTCAGGTCATCTCAGTGGAAAGGGTCGCCCTTGCGGTTCTTCCCCGTCATGAAGTTATCCCCGGTTTCTTCGTCGTACTCTTCCTCCTCGAGTTCGGCGTCCGGATCGTTCTCGGCGAGCCAACGATCCGTCATTTCGTCGAGCGTGGGATTCGAGCGATCGACGAGGAGATAGACCCGGCGACCCTCGAATTCGACCTTCGTCCACTCTAAAGGAAGTTCGTCGTAAACTTCAGACGAGCCGCTGGCGAGGAGCTCGATCTGTTCCGGCTTGGTCGGATCGAGTAGGGTGCCGAAGAGACTCCCGACGGCATCCACGCAGACGGCGAGGAGATCTTGGGCCGTCGGAGTGGACGCCTTCGGATCGAAATCAACCGAACCGTGGATCGTCGTCGCGGCCATCTGGCCTTCGGTGATCAGCGAAACCGCGAGGACGATCTCGTCGGCGAAGATCGCGCCGCGGATATCGAAGGAGTTCTTCGCCTTCTGGAACTTTTTCAGCAGTTTCGTGCCGTCCGCGAAGTTGGTCGTATAGACGTCACGGACGATTTTCGTGAAGTCGACCGGGAGTTCGGCGGCTCGCGAGAGGCGGGACGAGGTTTTTACGGTGTTCTTACGGCTTTCCATGGAGCGGGGACCTTTCGATTAAATGATCCCGGGTGGCAGCCGGTCGAGTTTAGGAAGTTCCTGGAGTTTTACTTTAACTTCCAGCGTGCGGGTCTTGCGTCGAATTTTCACGACAATCGTCTCTCCGGGTTTTTTCCGGTAAACTTCGCGCTCGACCTCGGAGTTATCGCCGACGGAAGTTCCCGCGACCTCGACGAGAATGTCCCCGATCCGCAGTCCCGCCGCCTGGGCCGGCGCGCCCTGCACGAGGTTGGCGAGGATAATGCCCGATTCGACGGGAAGGTCGTAGTGCTCGCGAATCGGTCCGGTGATCGGCTGACCGAGGAGTCCGAGCCAGGCGCGCGGAACGCGGCCGTATTTTTTCAGGTCATCGAGCACGGCTTTGGCGCTATTCACGGGGATGGCGAAGCCCAGACCCGCGCTCTGTCCGGTCCGCGAGAAGATCACGGTGTTGATGCCGATGACCTCTCCCTTGAAATTGAAAAGCGGTCCGCCCGAATTTCCGGGGTTGATGGACGCATCGGTCTGGAGAAAGTCGTCGAGCGGACCGACGCCGATGGTGCGGTTTTTCGCCGAGATGATACCCGTAGTGACGGTGTGCTGGAGCCCGAAGGGATTCCCGACGGCGAAAATCGGTTCGGCGATCCGGACCTTGCTCGAATCGCCCATCGTAATGGGCTGGAGCCCCGCGGGAACGGAACCGTCTTTGTCGCGGATGCGGAGGAGCGCCAGATCGAGCTTATCGTCGCGACCGACCACGCGCGCCTTGTAGCTCTTGCGGTCGAGCAGAGTCACGACGACTTCGTCCGCCTGGTCGATCACATGGTTATTCGTGATGACGAATCCGTCCTTCGAAATGACGAATCCGGAGCCCATGGAGCTCTGGGAGTTTTCCTTCGGCACCTGCCAAAGGCGAAAGAATTCGTCCATCCCGTAGGTCATCGTGCGGCTGATTTTCGTCGAGCTGATGTTCGCGACGCCGGGGAGAACTTTTTCGACGAGGTCGGGCAGTTCGGTCGAAAGGATCGGGCTTGCTTTCGCCTGGCGGATAAAGTCCGCCTTCGCGGTCGAGATCCATCCGAGACAGAAAATTCCGAAGAGAACGGCGGCCCAGAGGATGCGGGCCGCGAGTGGACTCGACTCGCGGCGGAGATGGAGGGGGGGCGCCGTGCGGGTTTCCATTCTGGTTTCCATTTTCTGGTCTTACCAGCGGCCGTCGAAATCGGGAAGCTTTACGCATCGCGAAATCCCGGGTCCAGAAGGCTATTTTCCGCTGGAATCTCGGGACTTCCGGTGTAACCTTCAAGTCCCAATTCACCTTGGCCACGTCCCCGTCGACAGGAGAAAATACCATGAGTAAAGAAGTCGTCATCGTTTCCATCGCCCGCACTCCCCAGGGTACTTTCCAGGGCTCGCTTTCCGCCCTCTCCGCTCCGAAGCTGGGCGCGGTCGCGATCAAAAAGGCGCTGGAGCGCGCGGGATTCGACGGCGCGAAGGTCGACGAAGTTTACATGGGAAATGTGCTTCAAGCCGGGATCGGCCAAGCGCCCGCCCGCCAGGCGTCGATCTACGCAGGGATCCCGAACTCCGTTCCTGCGAACACGATCAACAAGGTCTGCGGGTCCGGGATGAAGTCGATCATCATGGGCGCGCAGTCGATTCTCGCCGGTGATAACGAAGTCGTGGTCGCGGGAGGGATGGAGTCGATGTCGAACGTCCCTTACTACCTCCAGAACGCGCGCGGCGGCCTTCGCATGGGCAACGCGCCATTCATCGACGGAATGATCCACGACGGTCTCTGGGATCCGTATAATAACCAGCATATGGGGAACTGCGGTGAACTCTGCGCGAAGGAAAAAGGCTTCACGCGCGAGATGCAGGACCAGTTCGCGATCACTTCTTTCCAGCGCGCGAACGCCGCGATTAAGGAAGGCCGCTTCAAGGACGAAATCGCTCCGGTCGAGATCGAAGGAAAGAAGGGCGATAAAGTCCTCGTCGACACCGACGAAGGTCCCGGCAAAGTGAATTACGACAAAATTCCGGGACTGAAGCCCGTCTTCGACAAGGCCGGAACGGTCACCGCGGCGAATGCTTCGTCGATCAACGACGGCGCGGCGGCGCTCGTGCTGATGTCGGCGGAAAAGGCGAAGAGCCTCGGACTGAAGCCGCTCGCACGCATCGCAGGCTATGCCGGCTTCGCCCAGGATCCAGTCTGGTTCACGACCGCGCCGGCCGAAGGCATGCGCCGCGCGCTGAAGAAAGCCGGTTGGTCGGTGGGTGACGTTGATCTCTTCGAAGTGAACGAGGCGTTCGCGGTCGTCGCGATGGCGGCGCAGAAGGATCTCGAAATCCCGTCGGAAAAGATCAACGTCTGGGGCGGCGCGATCTCGCTCGGTCACCCGATCGGCGCTTCGGGCGCGCGGATCGTCGTGACGCTCGTGAATCAGCTGAAAACCCTCGGTAAGAAAAAGGGCCTCGCCGGTATCTGTATCGGTGGCGGCGAAGCCACGGCGATCGCCGTGGAAATCCTCTAGGAAAAAAATATGTCTTCTCTGAACTGGGACTGGAAAGTCGTTAAGAACGCCGACGAAGCGGTGAAAGACCTCTTCGACGGAGCCACCATCGCAATGGGTGGCTTCGGCCTCTGCGGCATTCCCGAGAATTCGGTCGCGGCCATTCGGAAGAAGGGCACGAAAGGTCTCACGATCTATTCGAATAATGCCGGCGTCGACGGATTCGGAATCGGAATTCTTCTCGAGACCAAGCAGGTGAAAAAAATGGTTTCGTCCTATGTGGGCGAGAACAAACTTTTCGAGCAGCAGCTTCTTTCGGGCGAACTCGAAGTCGAACTGATTCCGCAAGGGACCCTCGCCGAGCGAATGCGCGCGGGCGGCGCCGGAATTCCGGCGTTCTTCACCGCCGCGGGCGCGGGCACCCTCGTTTCCGAGGGAAAGGAAATTCGGGAGTTCGACGGCCGGAAATACGTGCTTGAAAAGGGTATCGTCTCCGACTTCGCCATCGTAAAGGCCTGGAAGGGCGATACGATGGGAAATCTCGTCTTCCGGAAGACCGCGCGGAACTTCAACCCGCTCGCCGCGATGGCCGGGAAGATCACGATCGCCGAGGTCGAAGAACTGGTGCCGATCGGTTCGATCGAGCCGGATCAGGTCCATCTCCCGGGAATCTATGTGAAGCGGATCTTTAAAGGCGAAGGCTACGAAAAGCGCATCGAGAAAAAGACGATTTCGAAAGGCGGTGCCTGATGCTGACTCGTGAACAGATCGCCCAGCGGATCTCGAAAGAACTGAAGGACGGTTATTATGTGAACCTCGGCATCGGCATCCCGACGCTGGTGGCGAACTACATCCCGTCCGGAATGCGCGTCGTACTCCAGTCGGAAAACGGAATTCTCGGGCTCGGGCCCTATCCGACGGAAGAGAACGTCGATCCCGACCTGATCAACGCCGGGAAGGAAACCGTGACGGTGCTGCCGGGTTCCGCGTTTTTTTCGAGCGCGGATTCGTTCGCGATGATCCGCGCGGGTAAAGTCGATCTGACGGTTCTCGGGGCGATGGAAGTTTCCGACCAGGGCGATCTCGCCAACTGGATGATCCCTGGGAAAATGGTGAAGGGGATGGGCGGCGCGATGGATCTCGTCGCGGGCTCTCCGAATGTGATCGTGGCGATGCAACATGTGGCGAAGGACGGAAGTTCGAAGCTGCTTCCGAAGTGCACTTTGCCGCTGACCGCGGAGCGCGTGGTGAAGAAGATCGTGACGGAGCTCGCGGTCATCGACGTGACGAAGAACGGTTTCGTTCTGCGTGAGCGCGCACCCGGAGTTTCCGTCGAGCAAATCGTGAAGGCTACGGCGGCGAAGCTCGATGTTTCGGGCGATGTGACGGAGATGCAGTTCTAGCCGTATCGCGCGTCTGCTTTCACTGTTTCTCGGTGTACCCGATGTCCGGCGCAGAACCGGAAAACGGTAGCCCGATTTCGATTCCCTGATCGATTAACGGGGAGTCGGATTTCAGCGTGAAATCGCCGTCACCGACGAAGTTGGGGTTTAGCTTCAAATTGCCAGAAACCAGCGAACTCATGGGCGCCCCCATTTCCGGCTCGTTCGAGTTTCCGTTCATGTAGAAATCGTTGTTTTGGACGATGACCCGGTTCGCATAGGTGGAATCCGCATTCCTAAAAGCGGAAGCGACGAATCCTTGGATGATGTTGTTCTGGAGAAAGAAGCCGTCGATCGACTTCGTGCCTTCGCTTTGGATCATCACTCCGAACCAGGGTGCGATCCCGCTTCCAGCGACAATCGTGTTGTTTTGGATGGAGACGTTTTCGATCGTCGTCGATCGCTGGTAGTCGCTGCAGACCGTAATCCCCGCGCCGTCGTTTCCATTCGCCATCCGGCCGAGGTTGGTCATCAGATTGTTCCGAATCTTTATATTGCGGATGGTATCGCCGTTTCGCGGCGTAAACATGATTCCCGTCGTTTTGCGATCGATCAGGTTCTTTTCGATGATGACGTCGGCGACGTTGTTCTCGAGAAAGATCCCGACTTCGTGGCTATCGTTCTGCACTTCGTTCACGATGATATTGTTCCGAACCGAAGCTCCGAACGGCATTTGGAGTGGGTTCGAAATACCGTCCAGATCGATCCCCCCTCCGGTGATCACGTTGTCGTAAATCTCCAGGCCGCCCTCGGAGTGCCAGAGTTCGATCGCGAATGGCCATCCGGCGTCTCCGTAGGAAGCGCCCTTAAAAGGCTTTTTACGGATGATGTTTTTGTATATTTTCAAGTTTCGATTATGCCCGTTGAGTTCGAACTTGATGGCGTTCCCATTATAGCCGTCGGGCCGCTGGTCCTGGACCAGGGTGTTGCTGTGGACGAGCATTCCTTCTTGTCCGCCGATGCAGAGGTTGCAGCGGCCGTAGATGCCGTTCGCGGTATTGTAGGCGGAGGAGTTTAGAACGGTATTTTCGTAGAACTGGTTATTCTTCGCGTATCGCGTGGGAGCCCGATCCGTATTGTCGGTCCGGCCCAGGAAGAGAACGCCTCGATCCTTGAAGTCGACGATCGTCGTATGGTGAATCTGGAAATTCCCCCGCCCGACGACTTGGATGGCCCAGAAGGTCGAGAGCGATTGGCCATCCATTTTTAAGTGACTGATGGACTGGTTTCCGAGGGTTCCTTCTTCCTCGGATCGCGCGAGGATCATGGCGGTCCAATCCGCGGTGAGGGTCGATTTGAGAATGGTGGAATCCGCACCTGAGCCTTCGATGCTTACGCCGATCGGCAGGAGGCTCTGTCGGGTTTCGAGATAGGTCCCTGGAAGGAGTCGAATGACCGCCCCGTTTTCCCGGACGGTGGAAGTCGCTTTGTAGAGGGATTTCCAAGGCGCCATCAGCCCGCCCGATCCGTCAGAATCGCTGCCGGTCGGACTGACGTAATAGAAGGGTCCCGTGCTGGCGCTGGGGGGAGGGCTTGTAGGACTCGGGGAAGGCGAAGCCGTAGGG
>CAZIAL010000011.1:23723-74599 GCA_964536965.1 uncultured Bacteriovoracaceae bacterium | reverse complement strand
CTCGGTGCGGGTGAAGCCGTAGGGCTCGGTGCGGGTGAAGCCGTAGGGCTCGGTGCGGGTGAAGCCGTAGGGCTCGGTGAGATTTTTCTCCGGCGCCAACGCGAAGCCTCGGCGTCCCCCGCCGAAGCTAAACCGATGGCGATCACAGTGAGGAAGCAAACCCAATATGATTCAGGCTGTTTTGGCTTCAAAAGTCACCCCGTCTATTTTTTTGCGCCCCAGAATTCTGCTAACTTTTTCAGTATTTCGGTTTTTGCAGAATGGCGCAATGTGTCTAAAGCGGCTCTTGGGCTTCGACCACCGCGGCGGCAAGTATAATCATGTTTGAACAGTATTTTTGTTCTGAAACTGAATCCGAAACTCTTCTACGGAGGCTGATTTCAGGGATTTGAGCGACATTTTCGCCCCGGTCGAGTGACCGACGGAAGGCGCGCGTCGCGCCCGGTAGGGACGACGGATGTGGCGGCTCGCGCGCACGCGCGCTCGTTGTTTCGGCTGGCTGTCTATTTCTTGACCGGTTCTTCGCCGTCCGCTTGGAGATCCGCGGGGCGGGTCGCGGGCGACCCTCGCAAACGTTTGACAATTTCGCTGCAAATTCATGCGCGGACGACATTTGTCCGATCCGTCCTTTGTCGAGGCTAGCTGCGGGTCCGCAAGGATTTTTGGATCCCAGATCGACGGGTTTCTCGGGAATGATTTCCGGGAAAAACCAAGGCATAGGCAAGCATGGAAGTATCGGTGGAGAAGGCTCGGCTGAGTGGCCGGAGCGTCTCGCGTTTGCACAATCGATTTTTTCTTTCGACTTTTCTGATCGCCGCGAGCGTCGCGGCGACGGCCTGGGTGCGCCCTGTGCTCGCGGAAACGCCGGAAAACGTCGCCGGCCCGACCCAGCCGCGCGGTCGATTCGAAGAAGAGAGACTTGCCGTTGGTAAAAAAAATGGCGTCACTTACGATCTGGGTCCGATCGAGAAAATTCCCGACACCCAGGAAACGGCGCCGCCGGAAGGCGCGCCCGCGAACGGTGGCATGAATCCGGGTGATCCTGGCATGGGCCCCGAAGATTCGGCCGGCCTCTTCGCGACGCTGAAGGCGATGATTTTCGGCAAGGAGCGCTCGATCCTTTCCGCGCAAGCTTCCGTGACTTCGCTCATGGAAGGCGAAACGGATTTCTACTGGGGAGGCTTCAAGGTGTGGAGTACGAAGCCCGCTTGGCAAGACGGTGCGTTCGTCGTCGCGGCCGGTTTACCCACGGTTTCGATGCGTGCCCCGCTCGTCGCGCTCCCCGTCGGCCCGGTCACCTTGCGAGTCGACGCCGGCATCGCCGCGGAGGCGACGCTGCAAGCGAAACTGATGCCGCTCGTATCTATTCCCGTCCAGTTTACGTCCGTAAAGGCGGAGCTCGGCCCGGAAGTCGCGGCGGCTGGATTCGTGGAGGGCTACGCGAAGTTCATCGCCATCCGGGCCGGAGTCGGCGGAGAACTCGAACTGGTGCGCGCGAACGCGAAGATCGCCGGCCAGGTCAGCTTCGGCGCATTTCCTCCGATTTTCGAATACGACGGTTTCATCTCGCTCCTCGCTGGGAAAATTTACGGCTTCGTGGACTATTTCAACCTGTTTCGCTGGCGCTGGAAACGCGCGCTCGAACCCACGTTCGCCGACTGGAAAGGTAAATGCATCGACTTTACGAAAGCCGATTCGGCGGGAGGCGATCCGTGCGCTTCGCTTCGGTAGAATCCGCGCGCACCTGGGTGACGCTGGCGATCGTCGCCGGATGCGTGCTCGCATTCATGCGTGAGCCCGGATCGAGTGCCTTCGTCGTGATGCCGCTCCCGACGGGAGCGCCGGCCGAACGTTATCCTGCGCATGAGAATCCGGGCGAGGACGACTCCTATGAAATCGATCGGAATGCGGATGCCCCTTCGCAAAACGGCGTTCTTTGGCCGCGCGAAGGGGAGCGATGGATCTACCGCTTCGAACGCAAGGCGATGGCGACTTTCCAGGGCAAACTCTGGCTCAAACTTTCGCTCGGAGGACGCGCCGCGATCGAGCTGCTGCCGAGTGTCGGAACCGCGACTCGCTTCTTCCTGCTAACTTCGGAAATCGATCGTCTGGAGATGCAGGGACAGACGCGGAGTAAGACCCGCCGACTGCCGTCCGTCCGGTTCGAAGTCGAGCAGACCGGCAAGGTGCGCGAGCTACGATTCGCCGGCCTGGCCGTATCCGAGGAAGACCAGGACGTCGTGAAGGACCTCGTCGCCCAGTGGATGTTTTTCGAACCGGAGACGCGACTGGGTCGCGCGGAAGTCGAATGGCGATCACCGCCAGCGCGCGGCGAACTCCGCACCCTTTCGAAAAAAATCCTCCGCTACCCGTCGCGCCCGGAACTCGCGAAACTCGATTCCATGCATGAGTGGACGACGAAGATCGAGCGGGCCGGACCGCCGACCGCCGGAATCTTCGGCAAACACCAAGCTTATACTGCGCGCGTGGACCGGCTGGAGGGCGTCGAAAATTTCACGTTGCCTTCGGCGAACGGGGATTTCGATCAGCAGACTTCCTATCGTTGGCTATGGACTTCCACCGAGCGGGTGACGCCGGTGCCGTCTTTCGTGCTCGGAGCCACCTTCGAGGTCTCCCAGCCCTCCGAATCGACGAATTCGGCGAGCGCGGTATTGCCGGCGGAGGCGATCGCCGCGGGCTGGGCGAAAGTCGCGCGAATGGCGCCGCAGGAAAGATTGCGTTTTTTTCGCGATACGAAACGTTTTCTCGATAAGAACCCAGGTGGGAGCGGTGACGCGCGCGCCGTGGTTTCGCTCGTCGTCCGGGATCTGCGTGGGAAATCGACGACGAGTATCGAGTGGCGCACGGGCGTGGGAATTCTCGCGGCGACCTCGAACCCGGAAGCGCAAGGCGCGCTCCACGAACTCTATCGCGAGCCGGATCGGAGCGCGGACGAAAAACTCTCGATCCTCGCCGGCGTCGCGGCGGGCGAAGGGATCCCGTCCCCGGCTTGGAAGGGTACATTCGAACAGCAGATCCAGAACGATCCCGAAGCGGCCGTGCGTGAAGCTTCGGTGTACGCGCTGGGGAGTGCGATTCGCAAAGAAACCGACGCGACGAAACGCGCCGAGCTCGAAAGCGTCCTCTGGCGCGAAATTCGAGATGCGCGTTCGGAACCGGCGCAGCTCGTGGTTTTGGACGCGATCGGGAATTCGGGAAGCGGCGAGTATTACCTGTACTTGAAAGAGCAGTCCGAATCTTCCAGCGTCCGCGTTCGGGCGAAGACGGCTCTCGCCGTGCGTTTTCTTGCCGCCGAACAGGCGCGCCCGATTCTCGAACGCGCAAAGGCCGATCCCTCGGCGATCGTCCGCAAGGCCGCCGTCCAGAGCGCGAACGTCCAGGCGGAGAACGCGCCGGACGCGGCCGGAGAATAGTTTTCACGCGACGCCGGCGGCCCCCGGGAGTGCTTCGCCCGGTTTGCGGTACCCCGGTCACACTCACCCGTGGCGAACGAGACCCGTCCGAATTGTAAAGTTATCCACACAATATCCACGCCGAAAATGCGTAAGTGACTGTTCTCATGTACATTTCTTAAGGCATTGAAGGGTTTGGCGGATTGCGTCGAAAGGTTCTTTGTCGCAGTCGAAAACGGTTTTCGATCCTGCATGCGACCGCAGCCGACGGAAGTGGGCGGCGAACTCGGTGATCGCGGCTAAGGCTAGGCCGACCCCCGAGTGAAGAACCGGTCGTTCGTTCACGGCAGAGCGTCTCTCGCTTTCTCCGCCGCGCGCGAAGGTCGTCACAAATATCAGGAGGATCAGGGATATGGAATCGTCTCTTCGCAATCGTGTCGTAGGTGTCGCTCTCGCTTCGTTCGTGGCTCTCGGGATGACGGGCTGTGGAATGGGCAAGAAGGTCGTTTCGAACGTGAAAGTCGAGAACCAGGTGATCGGCAACGATCTCTATGTGAATCTCGATGCGACGCTGACGTCCGGCGCGCTCTATCTGCCGAATGTAAAACTACCGCTCTATAATCCGAAAAATCCGTCCCAGGTCCTGGGCGAGATCGAAACGAACGGGCTAAAAATCACCGCGCGCGTGAATGCGACGGCCGCACTGAAGCTGCCGGATCTCGCGGATGGAACGAAGTTGCCGGGCGGGACGGCGATCCCACTGGCGCTTCCCCAGGGACTCGCCCCGATCGGAATTCCGGTGTTTAACTCGAACTCCATGGTCTATCTCGCCGTCAGCGGACAGCAGATCATGGTCGGCGTCGCGATCTCGATCGTGAAAGAGGACCGGCTCAAGCTGCCTCTGAACATTTTCCTCCCGTTCTCGATCTCGTCGGAAATTTCCGGAACCGCCGGGTTCTTCCTCGGCGAGAAGCAGGGTGTGGCCGTATTCGCGCTTCGTGAAGGCAAGGCCGCCGCGGCGACGATCATGGCCGCGGCTCCCGCTGCCGCGTCGGATGCTTCGTTTAAATCCCTGCGTAGCGCTTCGGGCACCCGCATGAACTCGGCGGTCGCCGAAGCGGGACGGATCGGCATCCACGAAGAGGCGATCTCGGGTTCGAAGGTTCGTCGCCTGGAGAATACCTGGTACAACCTCGAAGACGTTCGCATCGACTAGGCATGGACCATGGATTAGCGCGGAACATGGAAGTCGCCCGCGTCCGCACGGTCTGAACACGCTTGCCGAAACTCGCGTTTCGGACCAGCTGTCCCAGGGGTTAAGTTAGGCTGATTGAGATACGGAAGCCGGCTCTGTTATCCTAGGATCGGGAGAACGGGGCCGGTTTCTGTTTTTGGTGGGCGAGCGAACGGGGCCAGTTTAGTTCCTCCAGTGCGTACCCAATGCTCTGCCGAGCTTCGATACCGGATTCGAACTCGCCATTGGTCAGCGCGACTTTTGTCTTTGAACGCACCTCGACGGAACGCTTTATTTCTGCGGTATTGAGCCTGTTTTTCGCTTGACGATTTTTCGTACGACATTCCCGTCGTCGCCGACATCGCGAATGAGATTGGCCCTGATTCGCCTTATTTTACGATGGATTCAGCGAGTTCACCTTTCCGCGATCTTCTAAAATTTTCGGTTCGTGTGGACGATCCACGGGCATCCTAGGGCGCCGGAAAACAAGGTGTAGGATGCCTGCATGAAATTACTCTTTTCCATCGATAACCAAACCGTCCATCAGAACCTTGTTTCCCTCGCGGCAGAGGAGCGCCGCGTGACGCTCGAAGTCCTGCAGCACTTGCGCGAATGCGAGCGAAGGAGGATTTTCGCAGAGCGCGGGCATAGCTCGCTCTTCGACTATGTCGTACGCGAACTCCATTACAGCGAATCGGCGGCGCAGCGGCGGATCTCCGCGATGCGCGCGCTAAAAGATCTTCCGGATCTAGAGGCGAAGGTCCAGTCGGGCGAACTTAAGGTAACCCAGCTTGCCCGGGTGCAGACCTTTCTTCGTTCGGAGAAAAAAGAGGGGAAAGTTTATAGCCAGGAAGAGAAACGAGACCTCATTCTGGATACGATCGGAAAATCGTCCCGCGAAACCGATCAGCTCCTCGCGGAGAGAAGTCCCGCGTTTGTGACGCAGGAAAAGATGCGCGTATTAACGCCCAAGCTGACGCAGATTACATTGACTGCGGACGAGGCCCTTATGGCGAATCTTCGGAAGATCCGCGACGTTTTTGCGCACCAGCTTCCGGTCGTACCATCGATGGCCGAACTGATCTCATGGATGTCGAAGCGTTTGTTAGAGAGCCACGAGAAGCGGACGGGAGATCGGTCCGTCGGGGTAGATGTGAAAACGGGAAAGACCGAGGAGGGCAGTAGAGAGGAGGACCTCAGGAAAGAAGGCCCTAAAAAAGACGCCCTGAGAAAAGAAGGTGAGCGAAGGAGAAGACTTCCGGCCCAGACTCTTGCGGACGATCGGGGCCAAAACGCACTGCCGGCGCCGCAAGTAAGATCGCGTTACATCCCCGCAGAGGTTCGCCGTAAAGTATGGACCCGAGACTGCGGCCAGTGTGCATTCGTTTCGGGCGTTACTGGAAAACGTTGCGACTCGAGGCACCGGATCCAGATTGATCATGTGATTCCCTATGCCCGCGGGGGAAGCTCGACGGACGCCGAGAGTCTACGGCTACTTTGTTTTACACATAATCAGAGCGAATCGAGGCGTTTACTTGGTGTCGGAACCTGATTGGACCGTCGCGGAATAGGTCCGTCGCTAAGCGGGTATTCGGCTAGGGGAGAGTCCACGCCAGTGGGAAGGGAATCCGATGGATCGCGAACGCGCCTCGCGACCTAAAGCCCCGCCAGTCCCGAAGACTGGGTGATCGGCGCCTCGCGGTAAATCTCCCGAAGCTTAGAGAAACCCGCGTAATCCACATGCGGAAGTTCTTTCACGCGCCAGACGAATTCCGGATGGCGATCGACGAGCCAGTCACCGCGCGTGATTTCGCGGTTGGCGTCGACTTCGAGCGTGTAGCGGTAGACTTCGCGTTCGGTATCGAGGTTGAAAATTCCGTAGGGTTTCGTCTGGGGGAGTCGGCGTTTCGAATAGTCGACCACGGTCGTAACCGTATAATATCCGTCGAGTTCGCGGCGAATGTCGGTCTCAAATCCGACGATCGGGCGATAGTCGACCGAGGCCGAAGGGTCGATGTCGGCGACGAAGGACTTTCCATCCGCGCGAATCATGTTCGTGAGCAGGACGTGGAAACTCGCCGGATCGATGCGACGGCAGTGAATGTCCTCGGCACCGAAACATTTCGAACCCACGCGGGCCGTTTTCACTTCCTTGCGCGCGACTTTTCCGTAGTAGTAGGCCGCCACGGCCTTCACGTCGCTCGAGCCGATCGTGATTCGAGATTCATGCCCGGTCGGAAGGCGAAGCAGATAGTCGTCGACCTGGCCGGGCTCCTGGAGCATGGTCGCCGCGGCGGCCCAGCCGAAGTTCATCCGCTCGTCGAAGTCACTCGCGTTCCGGCCGGAGATTCCGCGCCGCACTTCTTTCGCCAGCGGATAGAGGCTCTGTCCACGCACGAGGTCGAAAATCTCGAGGGGAGAAAGGCGCGAAATGACGTGTCCGCGGATGGCGGGAGTCAGGACTTTCAGCTCATCGAGATGCGGCGCGCGCTTCTGGAATCGCTCGGCCACCTGGAGGTCTTCGCGCTGATAACGATTCAGAGGTCCGCCGTTTTCTGCGGTCCAGGGCGCGTCGGCCCACGGGAAGTTCTGGATATCGAGACGGCCATCGGTCGGAAGACGATCGAGGTTGCGGCTGAGTTTCGTTCCCCACTGGAGGGCGAGCGGGTCCGCGGGAGAAATCCTCTGCCAAGCCGTGTGTCCGCCGAAGGCGAGGGTGCCGAGGAGAACCAGTTTCCAGGGAAACCGGCGCGGCTTTCTAGGGGTGAAATGGTAGGCAGACATACACTTCTCTCTCTTCTTCTCTTTAGGTTCCCTCGACTCCATCATCCGGATTTCGTCGAGGGACCTATTCATCTAAAAACGAGGGGCGATAACTAAGGACAGATACGAGGGACTGGTGGGGAACACTAAAGATTCAGTTCAAAATCAGCTCGAGGGCTGAACTCCGTAAGGAAGGAATTCCACCGTCGCGGAATCGCTGCCCATCAGCTTGTACTGCTCGCCGATCAGCTGGATCATGTACCCGTCGCGGAAGTCGCCGACGAAAGGCTCGACGATCATCGGAACGTTTTCCTGATAGCCGAGGTAGACCCAGCCGGCCGAGTAGCCGTCCGACTTCGGAATCACGATCGACTGGCCGCCGCTTTTCTTCGTGACCTTGATCGTGGATTCGTTCGGCTGCTTGTCGAGGCGAATGTAGCGCTTCGTGAAATTCAGCTTAATCGAAGAAAGGTTCTGCTTGATGCTCGCGAGCGTCTGCGAAAGCGCCTGCGTTCCGCAGATGTTGTGCGAAGAACCGCCGAGCATCGCCGAAGCTTCGACGTATCGGCGACCGGCGTAAGACATTCCGCCGTCCGCGAGGCGGCAGCCGTTGATATTGCCGCCCGAGTTGTTCACCACCGCGAAGAGGCGAACGGAACCGGAGAGCGCCGCGCCTTTCGAGTTGCGGATCTGGCCGACGAGAGTCGAAACCGCCGTCGGAGGGGTGCAGTTCACATCGTAAACCTGGCAACCGCGAGTGCTACCCGAGGTGTCTTCTCCGTTCGAGAAAACCACCGTAGCGAGAATCGCGTCCTTGCGGACGAAGTTGGCTTGGGTCGAAGGCTGGGTCAGCACCGAGGCGATCGCCTGGAGTCCTGGCTCCGATCCGCCGGGAAGAGTGGAAGGAACGACGCTCGTCGAAAAACGATCGAACGGAACGAAGAGGTGGGAAGGCACGCCTTCCTGGTCGGCGCCTGGGTATGCCTGGACCGACTGCGAGCCGTAGTTCGAGTCGTACTTCGAAGCGGTGATCGCGGTGATCGTCGGATTCGTCGAAGCGAGGGGAATCACGGCGACCCGGAAGTCCCATCCCTGTGCGTTCAGTTCCGCCATGAAGCCGCGAATCGAACTCTGGATTTCGGCCTGGAGGCGAGCCGTCGAAAGCGTGTTATCCACCGCGAGGAGGATGTCCACTTTCGGAGCGATGCTCGTCGCGCCGGGAGTTCCGCTGTCTTGCTGGGCCTGGACCACATCGAAGGACTGGGCTCCGCAGCTCGAAAGCGCGACCAGAACGGATGCGGATAAGATTCGATTCCAAATAGGAGTCTTCATAGGTTGGTCCTCAAACACTTTCTCTCTCACCTTAGACAAAGCAAGGGAGGTGCCAGGGAGAGGGGGAGGTGAAAATGTTAAAACCTATGGTATTTCAAGCACTTAAGATGAGTTCGTTCGGGCCGGTGTCTAGCGATTTGACTGCTCTCCGAGCGGGTGTCGAAAGTTTCGACAGCTTCGCGAAGGGGAAAAACCGCGGAAAAACCCCTAAAAAATCAGAACCCGGAGAGCCGTTAAGGGCCCCTCCGGGTTCTGTCACGCTTACTCGAAAGCCGGATGGTCGTTCTCCATCCGAGGCCGACTTCTTTGGCTCTGCCTACTTCGGCACCATCAAGATTCCCGCCATCATAATGCTTGCGAGCAGCACGAGGGCCACTCCGATGGGGTAAAGTTTCGATTTCATGGGTCGCTCCAAACCGGGGGCCTTTCGGGTCTCTATCCACTGACTCTTAAAGGGAAATGCAGGTAACACGCCCTATAAGAGCAAGCGGTAGACCATCGGTTTTCGGCGTGAGCCTCTTTATAATCGACCTGGGCTCGATCGTCGGAAGTTTGTCGGGGCGAAACGGCTAAATAGGTTTCGAAACGCACCACTCCGCCTTTAGAATCATCTCTATGGAAAATCGTTCACCGTTCGAAGGTCAGACCCAGGCCGAGTGGTTTATCGCCGTCGGCGAAAAGTCGATCGGGCCCATGACTGCTTCCGAAATCTACGACCGCGTGATCGCCGGCGAGCTCACCTGGATTTCCTATGTTTGGAAAGAGGGAATGGGCGAGTGGGCGCGCCTCGCCGACGTTCCGACGTTTAAGGCCGCCGTCCCTCCGCCTCCCGCCATGAAGCCGAAGGCCCAGCCGCCCGCTCCGCCCGCGGCCGCGAAGAAAATTCAGGTGAAGGAATGGTTCCTTTACTACAACGATTCTCAGTTCGGCCCTTACACGGAAGACGAGATCGAAGGCATGGCCGGCATCGGTAAAATCACGGGCGAAACTTTCGCTTGGAAAGACGGCCTCGCGGACTGGGAGAAAATCGGTTCGCTCTCGCACTTTTCCAGTTTGTTCAAGCCAGGCGTCGTGACGGCGCCGATGGCCGGGATCCATTCCGCCGCGGCCGCCAGCGAAAAGGGGAGCGAGAAGCGCGCCTATTCCCGGAAACCCGTGCTCGCTAAAGTCATTCTCGCGGAAGGCGACAAAATCATCGTCGGCATGGCGCGGGATATTTCGATCGGCGGCATGCAAGTGCTCTCCGACTTTGTCCCCTCGAAAGCGGGCTCTAAACTGAAACTGAATGTTTCGCCCGCCGAGCCGAATAACCCGCTCTTCACGCCGTTCGTCGCCGAGGGCATCGTCGTCCGTCTGCACGAGGATCGCCGCGGTTTTAGTTTTCGTTTCGACGAACTCTCCGCAGCCGCGCGGCAAATCATCGAGCGCATCATCCAAAACTAGAATCCTTAACCCCAATTTCCGGATCCCGAAATGAATTCCCAGTCTTTCGAACGCAACTACTACGGAGTCCGGCAGCCCCAGGGCTTTCCCGGAATTCCGGAAACTTGGGTCACCACCTGGGAAACGCTCATCGCGACCGACGAGAAGACAAAACTCTTCGCGCTCATCCACGCGAAAAAAGACACGCCCATCCGCCGGGTGCTACTCATCTGTCACGGTTTCGGAGAGCATAGCGGACGCTACCTGCATTTTCCCCATTTCCTCGAGCAGTCCGTCGACGCGGTCTACGTCTACGACCAGCGCGGTCACGGCCGCAGCGAAGGCATGCGCGGAGATGCCGACGCGTTCGACAGTCTCGTCGCCGACCTCGAACATGTCGTCCGCCATGTCGAGAAAAAGTATCCCGGCGCATCCATCCATTTGCTTGGACATTCCATGGGGGGGCTCGTCGCGCTCCGGTTGGGATTTCTCTATCCGAATCTGCCGTTGAAATCGTACCAGATCTCGGCGCCGTACCTCGCCCTCTTCAAGGAACCGGCGCTCCCGCTTCGCGCCGTGGCGGGGTTGCTGGCGCGGACGTGGAGTACGCTTTCGCTGACGGCGGATGTCGATCCGAAAGTCGTGAGCCGCGACGACCGGGTCATCGAGAACTACGCGACCGATCGGCTGAACCATTCACGGATGACTCCGCGTTTCTACGCCTCGATGACCGCCGCCCAGCGGGATACTCGCGCTCGAAAGGAGGGGCTGCTTTACCCGATGGTTCTGCACCTTCCGCTCGCCGACAAACTCGTCGGAACGACGGCGACGCGGACGTTTTACGAGGGTCTCCAAGGCGGCGCGAAGCGAATTTTCGAGTATCCGGACTTTCGCCACGAGCCGATGAACGATATCGGTAAAGAAACCTTCTTCGAAAATCTCGCCCTCGTGATCGACGAGGCCGAAAAACGGAAATAGATAAAGAAATGAACGCGATCTCCACTGACCGTCCCGATTTCTCACGCCCCGTCGATTTCGCCGGCGAATCCGCGCGACTCCTTCGTCTGATTCGCGAACGCAGTTATCGCGAGGGCGACTTTACGCTCGCCTCCGGCAAAAAGAGCGGATTCTACATCGATATGAAAGCGACGACGCTTTCCGCGGAAGGCGCGTTCCTGCTCGGCCGCCTCGCCTACGAGATGATCCGACGGTTCGCCGAGATCCGGTTCAAAGGCGCGGGAGGCTTCTCCGCCATCCATGCGGTCGGCGGCCTAACCCTCGGCGCCGATCCGATCGCGACCGCCGTGAGCCTGGCGGCCTACTCCCAGGGCATCGACTGGCCCGCCTTCATCGTGCGGAAGGAAGCGAAGGATCACGGCACCGGCCGATACGTCGAGGGACGCGAAAACCTGGAGCCGGGCGCGAAAGTGATCGTACTCGAAGATGTCGTGACCACCGGCGGATCGAGCATCAAGGCGATCGAACGTCTGCGTGCCGAGGGCTACGATCCGGTCGCCGTGCTGACCGTCGTCGATCGGGAAGAAGGCGGCGAGACCGCGCTGAAAGCCACGGGCCTCGAGTTTCTGCGTATTCTGTCGATCAGCGATCTCCGCGGCTGAAATCCATGGGGATCCGCGCGAACCTCCGCCATTTTCGCGAAGATGTTTCCGCGTCGGCGATCGTCTCGGGATTCATCGTCGTCCTCGTCGGTATGACGAGTTCGGCGATTCTCGTTTTCCAGGCGGCGACCGCGGCCGGAATGGACGCGGCTTCATCGAGTTCCTGGCTCGGAGCGCTCTGCCTCGGGATGGGCCTGCTCACGGTCGTCTTCTCGCTCGCGTATCGCTCGCCGGTGCTGCTCGCCTGGTCGACGGCCGGATCGGCGCTGCTCGTGACCGGGGTCGAGGGACTTGCGCTCTCCGAAATCATCGGTGCTTTCATCTTCTCCGCGTTCCTCATCTTTCTCAGCGGAGTGACCGGCTTATTCGAACGCATCATGGACCGAATTCCGCTTTCGATCGCGAACGCCCTTCTCGCCGGCGTTCTGGTGCATTTCTCGATCGACGCGTTCGGGGCATTTAAATCGCGGCCACTCCTGATCGGATCGATGTTCGCCGCGTACCTCGTCGCGCGTAAGTTTTTCCCGCGCTGGACCATGCTCGCCGTCTTGGTTTTCGGCACCCTGGTTGCCGCCCTTTCGGGGCAGCTCCAGTTCACCGATGTCGCGGTCTCCGCGACGCACTGGGAAGCCGTCCGGCCCACGTTTTCCGGCGCGGCGCTCGTGGGGATCGGAATTCCGCTCTTCGTCGTTACGATGGCGTCCCAGAATCTGACGGGAATCACGGTCATGCGCGCGAACGGATTTCATGTGCCCTTTTCCCGCGTGCTCGGGTGGTCCGGAGCGATGAATGCCGCGGTCGCGCCGCTGGGAGGTTTCGCGCTGAACTTCGCGGCGATCACCGCCGCCATTTCGATGGGGCCCGAATCGCATCCGCTTCCGCGGAAGCGTTATGTGGCGGCCGTCGCGGCCGGGGTGCTTTATATCTTGATCGGACTCTTCGCAGGTACGGTCACCTCGTTGTTCTCGGCGTTTCCGGCGGAGATGATCGCCGGAATCGCGGGCTTCGCGCTGCTCGCGACCGTCGCGAACGCACTCCAGAGCTCGCTCGCCCGCGAGGAAAATCGCGAAGCGGCGTACATCACCTTCGCCGTGGCCGCCTCCGGGATCAGCCTCTTCGGAGTGGGGGCGGCGTTCTGGGCGGTCGTCGTCGGCGGGCTCGTGCACTTCGTGCTCGCGGGTCGCCGCTAAGGACTGCGCGAGAGCCATTCTTTGCAGCGGGCACTCAGGGCTTTGGGCGGGGTGATTCGCGATATCCAGCGCCGCGCGCTGTAGTAGGTTTTTTCGAGTTGCATCGTGAAGGCGACATACGCCGTCGGCTTCGCGGACTCCGTGTTTAAAAGGGCAGCGTACAAGGCTTTCTCGGAAGGAGCCGTCGTCTTACGGTGAACGGTCTCCCAGGCCTTTTCGAGCGATTCGAGGTCCTTGGCCTGGGCAAGCTCGCCGAAGCGCTGGTTGAACCTTCGGATGATCGTCTGGTCGGCGAGCTGGAGGAGGTCGGTGGACTCGCTCCCGTTCAGAAAATATTTAAAGGTGGCGTCGATCGTTCGTGAACGGATGACGTTACGATAGCTGAAGATCTGGTTCGCCTGGGCTTCCCCATAGCGTAAGAGCTTTGCTTCGTCGGCGGCCGCATCGGTCAGTACCGGCAACCCTGGAAAGAGATGTCGGCGCAAGGAGTAATCGACCCAGTTGCCGTCCATGTCCCGAAGGACGAATCCTTCGACCTTCCGGGTTCGGCGATCGATCTGGAGGACGAGATTCTGCTGATGGAGTTCCGTGGTCATCCCGTTGTCCATCGCTAGCAGCGTCTGAAACTCGATCAGGGGGTGGACGAACTCGCGCCATACGAACTCGAATCGATCTTTGTATCCGGAATGCCGAAACAGCTCGTCGATCCACCGATCATGGCCCTTTCGGTCCGCAATGAGCGAGAACCAGGGGAGGTGGATCTTCTCCGAGAAGTTCTCGGGTAGATCGCGCGCGATCATTCCGCCGAGTTCCCGGTGGGTAGGCATGAGGGCGATTTCCTCAGGTAAGAACGACCACGTTTTTTCCGTCCCCGGAATTCGTCCCCGGGACATCTCGTGGACGCCTCGGATCAGATCGTTCACCGCGACGGCTCGCGCGAGTTTGTCGACGGAGTTGATGCGTTTGCCTCCGCCCATGACGACAGAGAGTGAGAGCTTGATGCCGAATGGCGCGTAACGACCGCCTGAGTCCCGGACGAAGAAACTCCTCGCCGACGAAGACGGGGTTCCCACCCATTTGATCGGATCCGGAGGACCGCGATTGCGAAACTCCGAGTGCGCATCCCATTCGTTCGGATGGATGAAAAATCGGTAGTAGCGCTCGCCCGAAACTTCGACCACGAACCGATCGATCACTTTCGGGGAAACTGATTTCGCTACGAATTTTCCGCCGAGATCGTTCTCATGGATGAGGAGGGTAGGCACCTCGAGAAGGCGAGAAGCCTTCGGAGTGTATTCGTAAGCGAGGTCACCCGTATTACTATATGATTTCAGGACGAGGCCGATCGCTTTGCGAGGATTCGAAAAGAGCGGCGTGCGCTCGGAGAGTTTTTGTTCGGCCTGGAGGAATTCGTACCCGATTTCTGCGACCATCTGCCGATTGGGTTCCAGACCGCCGGGCCAGAAAGTCGCTCGGTTAAAGTTGGGAAACGCGCTCAAATTTTCGAGGAGATACTTTCCCTTTCCCGCCGAGGCCGTGATGGGGAGGTGCTTCGTCATGGAATTAAAGATGAAGGCGGGGAGAAATTCCGTCCTTCCGAGTGGAGGCAAATCGAAAGAGGCGGACCGCAGGGCGTCGTAAAGTATTCCGCCGCAATTGTATGCCTTCGAGTGGGTGAGCTGGTTGAAAAAACTGTATTTCATCGCCGCATCGCCTTCGACCGTCAGGAAGTGCGTGATCGCGTCGAGTTGTTCTCGCGCCGCATCGATCTGAAGAATTCCGGATGGGAGCGCGCCAGGGCGAGCGTCGCGAAGGCTTTCGATCAGGGGGCGTGAGCGCAGATATGTGCCCTTGGAATTCGGATAGCGATGGATTTCGTATACGGTCCCGTCGATGACCAGTTTGATGTGGGATAGTCCGATGTGGGAGTCGGCGAAGTCATAGAAGAGGACGTAAGCGTGATTTGCGGGCGTCGTTCTCTCGGCGAGGCGAAGGAGTTCGCTCTTCAGTAAGTAGGCGGCATCGCGGGCGTCCGTGGAGGCGGCAAGAAAAGATTCGAGCGCGACCGAACCTTGGGGCGGAGGAAGGGCCGAGTTTTCAGTGATGGCGTGGAGAGCCCCGGCGCCGGAGGAACGCATGACTCTTTTCGCATCCGCGAACCGGTTCATATAGTAGGCACGCGGCTTCAGGGGGCCGAGCACGGAGAGAAATCGAAGCGTTTTGTACTGGCGGGGGAATTCAAGGGAGAGTCGGACGATTTTCTCGTCGGAATGCCCTAAGAGTTTCATCCGATGGCTGACGAGCGCTGAACTCCAGTAATAGTAATTCTTGATCTGGGAGGATTTAAACGCTTTCGGAAACGTGAAAGTGTCGAAGCCCGGAGTGACGTACTCCTTGGTGAGGTCGCCGAGAAGCCGGATGGCCAGCGGGGCCATGGCGAAAGCCCGGACGAAATCTTCGTTGGCTGAACGAAGGTATCGCAGATAGCGCGTGATGAGGACGTCACGACTGGTGAGAATCCCGAGGAGTTCGATCGCCCGCCCCGTGTCGCCGGCCGTGGCTCGGGTCGCGAGTGCCCATAAATCTTCCTTCGCACTGGCCGCTGGATTCGCCTCGAACGCTGCGAGGGCTTTCGCGAGTTCGGAATGGAGGGCGAGGACCTCGTTCTGGAACCGCGCCTCGTGGAAGCGATTCGAGATCAGGCCGTAGAAGGGAAGTCCGCTAAACCCGTCGTGAGCGTCTCGGATATCGAAAATGCGGAAGAAGTCGTCGAGCGCCGGCCCGCAATCTTTGCAGGCGGCGGCCATGCGAAGTTTCGCGGCGCCTAGTCCAAGATCGACGACTTTATCGTTCCGGTGCGGATAGAGATCCGTAGGTCGGGTCGAGGACCCATTTTTGGCGAGCAGATGATCCAGAAACGCGGACTGCTGGTCAATGACGAAAAGCACGCGCCCGATTTGTTCGCGGTTCGAGGTGTGCGGCATCGCGAACGCGAGTCGAAATCGTTCCACTCCCGAGATTTTTTCGGGATTGCCGACCGACGCGGCGGCAATTTCCATCTCGGCCGCGAATTCGCGTTCGAGCTTCGACAACGAGGGAAGTCGGGATTTTCCTAGGTCGCGCGCGAAGCCGGCCGAAGGGCCGACCATGAGGAGAAGGGCCGCAAGCAAGCCTAGATTTTTGCGCAGGCAGAACATGATCTTCTTATCGACGGAAGCCGCGACGGACTTGATCTTCTGGAGAAGCGGCGTCAATCCGATGGCGACGTGCTTTTCGCGGCCCTTCGTCAGCGAATTCCGACGACGTAAGCGAGCCAGACCGAAGCCGCGTCGCCGTGTTCGACCTGGCGGTAGTCGGTCATCGTCTCGTCGGTCGGCCAGAGTACGGCGGTATCACGAAACCCGGCTTGCTTTAGAACTTCGCGGACTTCGCGAATTTCCCAGAGGCGCCAGTGGTAGGTGAACGCGTCGTTCATCCAGACCGGAGTCTGGTGGGCGCGCGCGACGGCGGACGGAAGTTTAAAGTGGATCGAATAATCGCCGATCTTGCTGACCGGATCGTAGGGGTGTTGCTCCCAGACGTATTTTACTTTTCCGACCTGCGGCACGGCGATCGTCTCGGAGCCCGACTCGGGGGTGACGAACCCTTCGCCGCCCGCGAGCTCGAGGAAGAACGTGCCCTTCGGTTTTAAGGAGGCGAGCGCCGCTTTCGCATATTTCAGGAGGTCGCAGCGCTCATGGAAGACGAAGAAGGAGAAGTTATGCGCGCCGATGACGTCGAACTTCTCGCGCGTCGGTTTCAGGACGTCCTGACGAAGAAAATCCACCCGCGACCGCGCGGACTTCGAGAGGCGAGCGCGGTTCACCCGCTTCGCGAAATCGAGCGGTTCGGGATCGAGATCGAGCCCAACGGCGCGATGGGATTCGGACTTCTTCACCCATTCGCAGGCGATCCGTCCCGTGCCGCAGAAGTCCTCGCGCATGGAGGTGGGCACGCGTCCGGTGAATTTTTTATGGAAGTGCGGAAGATAGCGCATCTGCCAGCCCACGCTCTGCACGCAGTTTTCATAGAGATGGTATTTCAGATCGGTCGGGGAAGGAAAAAGTGGATTCTTCATGATTACGGTCCAGGATTCGGCAGACGTTCCCTGAGTTCGGCTCGCAGTACGGCGAACACGGTTCCTTCGGGCGCTTCTCTCATCTGCGTGTAGAATTGGCTGTTCAGGACGGAGTAGATTTCATGCAGAAATGGGTCGTTCCGTCTCCTCAGCGTTCGCATATAGGTCTGGACGTCATCCGCATTCGTCCCGGCGATCATCTTCCGAACGAAGACGAAGGTCCAGTCGACGTTTCTGAGTGGGTTAAATGTCGCCGGCTTCGCGAAGTTGGCGGCTTCGAAGTATCCTTCGGGGTCGATGATGAGTAAACGTCCGTCGTTCGAATATTCTTGCAGGTCGCCGTGACTAGCGATTCCGACTTTTCGCAGTCGACGGTAAATTTCCGTCCGATCGAATAAGCTCGCGAGTTTTTCCGGGGCATTGCCGGCGGGAAGGCCGGGAACGAGGTCGACGGCGTAACTCGGTCCGTCCATCGTATCGACGATTCCGTGGAAGCGAGGCCCGATCCCGAGATCCGAAAGGAGCTGCGCCGACAAGGCTCGCTCCGCGAAAGAATTTGCTGACTGCGCGCGCGCATATGCGCCGAAATGGGTGACGATCGCGACGGGACGACCATCCTTCAGGGCACCGAGACGAACGACGGCGTTCAGCGGTGCCCGCACGACTTGGTCCGACCACAGGACAGTGTCGGAGACTTCGAAAACTGCGACTTTGGGGAGTTCGGCGAAGGACTTCGGAAAACGGTCCGGATCGAACTGATCGCGTCCAAGTTCCGATTTATAAGGAAGCACCGCAGGGTCGATGTCTTGCGTGAGTAAGGCGGTTCCCCGTGTCTGGACTCGGGAAGCGGAAATCGGAAAGCGATCGGAGGGCGAACTTTCGTAAGCTTTAACTTTGCTGCGGAGGCCTCGGTACGCGGACCATTGGTCATACTTCCCCATCAGCGCATGGCATTTTACTGGCGTCGACAGTGCCCGGGGCGACAGCTCGTTGGCGGTCGCGTACGGAATTGCCGCCACGCCGAGAATCAAGGCGAAAACCGCAGATCGCGCAGTCTTCGCTATAGGCTGAATAGATGCGTTCGTCAGATCCATCTCCATGGAAATCCCATCTCGATAGATAGAATAACACGGTCGATCTAGAGAACCGTATCCTGCTTGAAAAAGACGTCGTCCCGTTCCGGATAGTCGACGGTATAATGCAGTCCGCGGCTTTCCTTGCGATGCTCGGCCGACTTCACGATCAGATCGGCGACTTCGACGAGGTTGCGCAGTTCCACGAGGTCGCGGGTGAGGAGATGTTTCCAGTAGTAGTGGTTGATCTCTTCTTTGATGATTTCCAGCCGCCGGCGAGCCCGGCTCAGTCGGTGGTTCGACCGCACGATACCGACGTAATTCCAGAGGATCGTCCGAATCTCGACCCAGGTCGCGGCGATATCGATTTGCTCTTCGAGCTCGACCGCGTGTCCCGGCGACCACGTCGGGAGAGCGTTCGGGAGAATTCGCGCCGCGCGCGGGGAGGCGAGTTCTTTCACGCCGTCGATCCATGCGCGATGGGCGAAAACGACCGCTTCGAGAAGCGAGTTCGAGGCGAGGCGATTCGCGCCGTGAAGTCCCGTGCACGAAACCTCTCCGATCGCATAAAGCCCCGGGATCGTGGAGCGAGCGAATTCGTCGACGAGAACTCCGCCACAAGTATAGTGGGCGGCCGGGACGACGGGGATGGGCGATTTCGTGATATCGATCCCGAATTTAAGGCAGGTCGCATGGATGTTCGGGAAGTGGTCTCGAAGTTTTTCCGCCGGGATCATCGAACAGTCGAGGTGGACATGTTTATCGCCCGTGCGTTTCATCTCGAGATCGATTCCGCGCGCGACGATATCCCGGGGAGCGAGCGACCCCTGCTCGTGAACGCGGTCCATGAACGGCTCGCCCGCCAGGTTCCGAAGGATCGCGCCCTCGCCGCGGAGCGCTTCGGTGATGAGAAAGGTGCGCGCGGTCGGATGGTAGAGGCACGTCGGATGGAACTGGATGAACTCGAGGTTCGCGACCTTCGCCCCCGCGCGGTACGCCATCGCGATCCCGTCGCCGGTGGTCGTATCGGGGTTCGAAGTATAGAGGTAAACCTTTCCGGCGCCGCCGGTCGCAAGCACCGTCAGGTCGGCTGAAAAAGTTTCGACCCGGCCCGTGCGGCAATTCAGCACATAAGCTCCGAGGCAACGCCCCGGTCCAGGGATTCCGGCGCGCAGTTTCGACTCCGTGATCAGGTCGATCCCGCAGTAGTCTTCGAGGATCGAGATCTTCGAATTCGCCGCCGCTTGGGCCAGAAGCGCTTTTTCAATCGCCCAGCCGGTGAGGTCGGCGGCATGGAGGATGCGGCGGTGTCCATGCCCCCCTTCGCGATGGAGGTCGAAGTTCGCCTCGTGTTTGGTGAATTCTACGCCGAGAGCGATCAGCTCGCGGACGCGCTCGGGTCCTTCGCGGACGCAGATGTCGACGATCGACTCGCGGCAGAGGTCTCCGCCCGCGGCGAGGGTATCGCGAACATGCTCCTCGAAGCTGTCGTTTTCCGACCAGACGGCCGCGATGCCGCCCTGGGCCCATCGAGTCGATCCTTCGGCGGCGTCGGCCTTCGCGATCACGGTCACGCGGATCGGCTGGGGGCCGGACGCGAATTTCAGCGCGGCGGAGAGCCCGGCGATACCGGTGCCGAGGATGAGGACGTGGGGAGCGCGTTCGGGATCCTTCACAGCGGGGGGTATATCGCTCTGGCCGTCTTTCGGCTAGGCTTTCCCTATGTCCCAGGCATCCTCCCGGCTTCGATTCGTGCCTTTGGCCGAAAATCACCTCGCACTGATCCTGAAGTGGCTCGATGAGCCCCATGTAAAACCCTATTGGACCGAGTCTGCGGATCAAGAGGAGGTCCGCGCGAAGTTTCGAGGGAAGGCCGCCAAGCGTATTTTCGGATACCTGGTGGAGATGGCGGACGAGTCCTCGGGGAGCGCTCGTCCGATCGCGTATATCCAGCATTACGAGGCATGGAACGTCGGTCCGGGATGGTGGCCCGAGGCGCGGCCCGGCGTTTACGGGCTCGACGTGATGATTGGCGCCGCGGACCTGGTCGGGAAGGGGATCGGTACGGAGATCGTCGACCGATTCATTTCCGAGATCCTGCGGCCGGGCCGCGAAGTAATCGAAGTCATTGCGGATCCCGACCCGGCGAATCTCGGCGCAATTCGCGCGTTCGAAAAATGCGGCTTTCGCCGGCAGGGGCTCGTGCCCACGCCTTATGGCGAGGCGCTGCTTTTTAAGCTGACTTTTTAACCTCTTTTTCAACGGACTTTTTCAGCGAGGCCATCGGCATGGATTCCGATTCGAAACATAAGAACTGGTCGAAGCTCCTTAAGGCGAAGGACTCGCTCGACGATCGCGAAGGGAAAGAGTCCGAAGGCCTCTTCGACCACGACTCTTATGACCATTCGAACGCACCGCTGACTTCGCGATTCGATCGTGCAGAGGCGCGCGTCTCCCGCAAAACGTTGCTTGAAAATTTCAAAGCCATCTCCGAACAGGCCGGAGATCAGGCCCTTTTACCGATGATTAAGGCCGATGCTTACGGGCACGGGGCGATTCTCGCGGCGAAGACGCTGGCGCAGGCGCGAAATCTATACGGCTTCGGCGTGGCGACGCTCGACGAAGGTCGGGAGGTGCGCGAAGCGCTTGGGGCCAAAGGTCGATCGATCCGGGTGATGGTTCTTTCGGGAGCGGTGAACTGGTCGGAAGAAAAGGGACAGTATTGCGAGCGATTCGGGCTGACCCCGACGATCGCCGCGGACGAAGACTGGCGCCGGTTCTTGAAAGGGAAGTGGCCCGAGCGGCTGAAATACCATCTCAAATTCAATACCGGGATGAATCGCCTGGGCCTGTCCGCTGGCCTGGTCCCGCAGCTGGTTTCCCAGCTGAAAGAGAAGCCGGGCGAGTGGCGACCCGAAGGCGTCGCGACCCATATGGCGGTCGCCGAAGATCCGGACCATCCGCTCACGCGCAAGCAGCTCGAGGTTTTCCGCGGGATCACTTCGGGGGTGAAGTCCGTCTGGACCGATTCCCTTTTTCATCTGGCCAACAGTGCCTCGATTTGGAACTCGAAGAAGCTCGGCCTCGAAGGGTGGACCGATATCGTGCGCCCGGGGATCTCGCTCTACGGGGTGCCGCCCTGGCCGGGTGCTCCCGCGCGCGGAATCGTTCCCGCGATGGAGCTCCGGTATCAGGTGATCGCCCGGCGGCAGATTAAGCCAGGCGAGAGCATCGGATACGGAGCGCGTTTCCGGGTGTCGGGTGGAGATCGGCCGCTCGAGGTCGCGATTCTGGGGACGGGCTATGCGGACGGCTTACTCCGCTCGAATTCCGGCGTCGGCGGTGAGAAGGGAAATCCGGGGGGCAGTCTCGGCGGAGGTTCCGTTCTGCTCAGTGGAAAGCTTCGGCGGTACCTGGGGATCGTGAGTATGGATCTGAGCGCGGTTGAATGCGATGCGTCGACCGCGGTCGGGGAGTGGGCCGAGTTTTTAGGACCTGGTCTTGACCCATGGACGCAGGCCCAAGCGGCTGGCACAATTCCCTATGAGCTCCTGACTTCAGTTTCGCGTCGGGTGAGAAGGCAAGGATAGGGCAATGGCCGACGAGTCCGTAAAAACTCCGTCTCCGCAGGGAGCATCAGCAAAAGGCACCGTTCGGCTGCAGAACGTCTACAAATCTTTTCGCGGGGGGCGCGATCAGATTCTGAAAGGCGTCTCCATCGACTTCCCGACGGGGCAGCTGACCTATATTCTGGGCAGCTCGGGCGCGGGAAAGTCCGTGACGCTGAAACATATTCTCGGGCTGCTGAAGCCGGATGCCGGCGTCGTCGAAGTCGGCGGCAAGGACATGGCGAAGATCAAAGGCAAGGAACTGAAGGAGCATCGTAAGCTCTTCGGGATGCTTTTCCAGAACTCCGCGCTCTTCGACGACATGAGCGTTTTCGAGAACGTCGCGTTCCCGCTGCGCGAGCATACGAAGCTGAGCGAGGATGAAATCCGCGAGCGGGTGACCCGCGCGCTCGATCTCCTGGGAATGAATCGCGCCTCCCACGACAAACTTCCGAACGAAATTTCGGGGGGGATGAAAAAGCGGGTAGCGCTGGCGCGCGCGATCATTCGCGAGCCGCAGATTCTGCTCTACGACGAGCCGACGACGGGTCTCGATCCGGTCACCCGGACCACCGTCGACGATCTGATCGAAACGCTGAAGCGCGAGCTCCATCTGACTTCGATCGTGATTTCGCATGATATTCCGTCGGCTTTGTTGCTCGCCGACCAAATCGCCTTTCTCCATCAGGGCGAGATCGTTTTCTGGGGCAAGCCGAAAGAATTCCGTACCGCCCAGCATCCGGCGATTCGCGGATTCCTCGACGCCGAACATCGTACGGTCACCGCACTGACACAGGGAGCTTCCTAGGCGCATGGATTTCCTGATTCGGACGAAGGAAAATCGCATTTCCGGTCCATTTCCGAAGGAAGAGATCCTCGCGCGGATTTCACGCGGGGAGCTGCGCGAACAGGACGAGGTCTGTCCCGCGAACGGTTACTGGATTTTCCTCCACGAGCGCGCGGAGTCGCGCGCGATGCTCGGCGTGGAGCTGCCGCGCACGGTGGATTCCGAGAGCGAAGAAAATACGGAGACCGAAACCGAAACCGCGACGGCCACGGCGACCGCGACCGATCTGAAAAAAGTCGCTTCGGTGACCGTAACGGGACCTCGAGAAACGCGGGAGGGTTACGCCCTGCCGGTTTCCGCCGCCGATAAAACGGCCGAGATTCCGGCGAATGGATCGCCCCTGCCACGCGGTCAGCCCGAGACGGTGGGCGCGATTCGATTCGTGCTCTGGGCCTTCGTCATGGTGATCGTCTTTATTCTCTACCGCGTCTTCCAGCTCGCGCAGGACGCATAGGCGATTCTCGAGACGCATAGGCGGCCCAAGTCGAGGACGCTACGGCTTTTTCTTCTTCGCGGTATCGCGCGGGTTCGCCGAGTAGGAACGTTTCGGCTCGATCAGAAAGAGGTCGGTCAGAATCGGCTTCGCGGCATCCCCCGACCGGCCCGCGGCTTCGTTCAGTTTTTCGAGGATCTGGCGTTTGCGATGGTGGAGCTCCGTGCGCCAGACCGAGTGATCGACTTCGATCCAGAGAACCCCCGCTTCGACTTTCAGTGCGCGCGCGTGGAGAGCGATCTGGGGCCCCACGGCTTTGTCCCAGCCCTCGACGGCGATGGCCTCTTCGAGTCGAGTGCGAAGAGCGGGGTTTCTCGCCTGGATCTTCGCGAGGATGTCCTTGATGGAGTTGAATGCCATGGGGTAGACCGAGAAGTACATGAAGCAGGGGTGGGTTTCGATTCGCAGAGCGTTATCTTTGGGGTTTCCATCCCCGAAGGGTTCCGCACGAGCTGTGACGCCTTGCGCTTGGCTGGTCCTGGTCTCCGCTCTCTTCGCGGCCTTCGCGAGCGGATGCGGATACACGCTCCAGAACTCGCGTTCGAATAGCTTGCGAGAGACGGGAATCGAGAAGATCTACGTCGCGCCGGTGAATAACCGCACCTATAAACCCGGGGTGGAGAACGTCTTCTATAACGAGCTGATTCAAATCCTGCGCGCTGGCCGCCGGGTGAAGCTCGTCGATCGTCCCGAAATGGCCGACGCCATCCTGGAAGCGGATGTGCTGACGGCGGTCTATTCGCCGACCGCCACGACCTCCGCGAATTCCGTTTTCCCGACCGACGTCACCGCGATCCAGATCACGGTGGCGACCGAATATCAGGCCGACGTCGGGTGCGCGTTCCGGCTCAGTCGCCAGAAGGCAGGGTTCGCGACGGATCGGGTATGGGAGTCGACCTTCTCGCGCTCCCGCCGCTTCGCCGGAAACAACCAGAAGGTCGAATTCGGGACGACCTCGGGCCTGATTAACGAGTCGGAATTCGAACGTACCTTGCGGGATATCGCGCACGGGATGATGCAAGACGTGCACGAAGCGATGCTTGCGCGTTTTTAGGCGAATGTAACGATGCCGAAACTCGAACCTAAGCAGGTCCAGAAGGAACTCGAAGCCGGAAAAATCCGGCCGGTTTACTGGCTCTACGGAACCGAAGCGATGAAGTCGCGTGAGCTTCTGAAGCGAATTCGCTCCGCGGTGCTCGGGCCCGCGGCCGACTCGTCGGGAATGGCGGCTTTCGCGGAATCCGCGCTCGACGGCCAGGAAAACGAGGTGGGCGAGGTGCTCGACGCGGCCGGTTCGCTGGCGTTAGGCGGAGGCGGAAAGTTCGTGCTCGTGAAGCAGGCCCATGCCCTGAAACAACCCGAAGACCTGCTCGCGCTCTGCGTCTCCGAATTCGTAAAGCCTGCGGACGGCGCTTCCGTGACGGTGTTCGTTTCGAAGGATCTCGATCAGCGGAAGAAATTCTCGAAGGGATTGATCGAAAAAGCGGCTTGCGTCCCATGCGAAGAAATCGCCGAAGAAGACCGCGAGGCTTGGACGCAGTACCTGGCGAAACGAAAAAAAATCCAGCTCAGCGAAAACGAAGTGGGGTTGCTGCGCGGAATGGATCCGTGGTCGCTCGATGGCGTGGATCGCGAACTTGAAAAAATGGAAATCGCCCAGCCCGGGGACCGCGAGTCCGTTCTCCTGGGGGCGGTGGGGGCGGAAGGGAAGGGGGCGTCCGAAAGTTTCGTGGAGGCCTTTCTCTCGCGGGATCTCGCGCGTGCGCTGCCGGAAGTCCGGCACTTCGCCGATTCCCCGGAAATGGCGCTACCGCTGCTCGGGTTGCTCGGCTGGAATACGAAGATGCTGGTCGGGATTCTTCGCGATCGCCAGGCGGGCACGCGTGAAACGAAGGTGGGATCTTTTCTGCAAGATCGATTCGGCCGTTACTCCCGCGTCTGGTCATTGCCGGATGCGATCGCTCTTCAGGCGGCGCTCGCACGCCTGGATTTTTCGACGAAACAGACCCCGCGCGATCCGCTGGGTAACTGGACCGAGCTCGTGCTGCGATTCTGCAAATGACTCCGCTAGAGGATGAAAAAATGAACGGTTTTCGGCTGATTTTCGGTTTATTTCTGGTTTCTCTCGCCGGCTGCGCAGCCGCGCCGATCGTCGACGAGTATCCCACGCGCGAAATTGATCAGCCGTTTACGCTGCCGAAGGGGATGGCGAGCTGGGAGACGCTGATCGGTTACGAACACGAGCGGTATCCGGACGACGATTTCTATCACAGCTCGCTTCTTTATCCGCTGGTGTGGAATCAGGCGCTTTCGGATACCTGGCAGCTGACTTGGATGCCGCTTCCGCTCGGAGTGCGGCACCAGATCCATCGCGACGAGACGGGTTACTGGGGAGCGACGCTGGGCCTGGGTGGCGGATACAGTTCAATCGGCGGGTGGATGGTGCAGCCTTCGCCGTCGATCGAACGAAGAATGGTTTTAGGGCCGGACTTCGCCCTCGATACCTCGCTCTACGGAACCTTTCGAATTCCGTTTCGGGATAATGGTTACTGGAGCTCGGACTGGCTGCTGGGCGTCTCGTTCCGGCCGGTCTTCCAGCTCTCGAATCGTTTTTCGATCGGGCCGGCGGTTTCCGTCGTCTCGGAAAGGCAGTCGATCGTGACGCTCGACTTCACGGATATCGATCCCATTCGTGAAAGCGTCAGCCGGAAAGTTCGTTTTCCGATGGGCGTCCATTCCTCATGGCGGATTTCGCGACGCTGGGAAATGGTTGCGAGCTATTCCCTGGCCCGACTAGGCTACCCGCGGGGTTACACGCGCCATACGACTCAGGCCAGTTTTCACTACTACTGGTGAGTCGCCAGTTCGGTAAGAAACCGAATGACGGGTCGGGGTGGGTGACCGGCCTTATATATAGAGCGAGTCTCTCCGGCTGAGCTGCGATATACGAATGGGTCTTTTCCCAAATAACGCAATGCGTAAAAATGCCTCTCGCCCACGCCTTCGTTTTCTTCTCAAATTTAGCCCGGTGGCATTTTAACCTATCGAAATCACAGGATTTTTCTAAATATTTACGCAATAAACAACGGGTTTTTATAACCTATTGGAATGATTGTTATTTAGCAAAATCATGCACTGCGTCAATTTTTACCTACCACTTTGCTTCCAGGAGGAGTAAAAGTGCGGCGATACGCGTTATTACCCGAAAGGTATGAGGCTACGAAAATGTGGATTCATCCGAAAATTTTAGTCCTCGTGACCGCGGCCACTCTCTTTGGCTGCACGAAGACCGTACCGAGCCAGTTCAAGCTTTTGCCGGCGGAAGACGCCGTGCAGGCCGGTTTCGAAGTGACGGGCGAGCTAGTCACCAAGTCAACCAGCCCGGTTGATATCCTCTGGGTGGTCGACAACTCGGCCAGCATGACTCCGTCCCAGGACAAGCTTCGCGCCGGACTGGGCTCTTTTGCCTCGAAGTATCTCCGGGCGGGCACCGACATCCAGCTCGCCGTGATTACGACCGACGCCTTCGTCGCCAACGTCGAATGGCAGAAGTATCTGAATACGCCGATCGGCTCCGCGAACAAGACTCCGATCCAGTACCGCAAGTCGGATGATCCCTCCCGCCCGGTCTTCGGTCCCGACTACGCGAAGCTGAAGTCGGGCGACCTGATGAAAACCAAGGGCGCATCGATCTCCGCGCTGACTTCGAAGTTTAAGAAAGAAGTTTCCGTCGGCACCAAAGGAATCTACGAAGAGCGCGGTTTCGGTTCGGTCAGCCAGTTCCTCGCCGACAATGAAAAAGACGGATCCTCCGCTCGGCTCTTCCGTCCTGGCTCCCAACGGATCATCGTTTTCCTTTCCGATGAAAACGACCAGACGATCGAATTCGCCAACATGGGAGCCGGTCCGCACAAGCTTCTTTATCGCGGTTCCTACTACAAGAGCATGCCGGGGCAAGGCGATCCGGCCGTCGCCAACCAGCTTCTTCCGGCCCACTTCACGATCGACTGCAAGCCCTCGAAAGTCGACGGCAAGGATCTCGGACCGATGTCCCTTTGCGCTCGTCCCGAACTTCTCCAGTCTCCCGAAGCTTTCAAAGCGGAACTCGACGCCTTCTTCACGAAACTCGACGGCTCCGCGCCGAACGCCAGCCCGAACTACATGGTCGCGGCGATCGTCGGCATGAACTACGAAACGATCAAAGGTCTTCGCGAGACTCCGCTCCCGAACGGCAAGCCCCAGGGCGAAGTCACCCACGAACGCGGCGATCGTTACATCCGTCTGACGGAAGTCGCCGGCGGCCGTTCTTTCGCGATGGATATCGGCGCGAAAGACTACACCCCGATCCTCGAAAAGATCGGCCTCGAGATCGTCGAGCGATCCGTGACCAAAGAATTCAAACCGATCACCACGTTCGAACTCGTTCGCGCGCCGGTGAAGGGTGAACGCATCGAAGTGACGCGATTGAGTGCTTCGGGCGATAAACAGGTGCTGTCGTCCGATCAGTTCGTGATCGTCGGTAATCGCGTCGAAATCAGTGACGAGCAGCTGAAAAAGGCCCTGAAACCAGGTGACCGTATCGTTGTCCGCTACCAGCCGGCGACCGTGAAGCCGGCGAACCAGACTTAACCGAACTGTAAAACTGTAGAGGCGAATGCCTCTCGAAAACTTTAGAGGCGATTGCCTCTAGATACCAAGGAGACCTAGTCATGAACTTCTTCGAATTTATGAAAAACAACTTCGCCCACGTTCTTCCGATCCTGATTGCCGGCGCCATCGCGCTTGCCATCGCGGTCGAGCGCATTGTCGCTCTCTTCAAGCTCTACCCGATCCACAACATGGACGCCTTCTTCGCCCGCATCTCCGACCTCGTGATGCAGGACAAGATTTCGGAAGCCGTCTCGGTTTGTGACCAGCTTCCGGGCAAGCCTTCGGCGCAAGTCGTGAAACTCGCTCTCCTCCGCGCTCACCAGCCGGAAGAACTGATCGAAAACGGTCTCGGGATCTCCGTGAACAAGGCCGCCCAGTCGATTCAGAAGCGCACCCAGTTCCTGGCCACCATCGCGAACGTCGCGACCCTCCTGGGTCTCCTCGGCACGATCGCCGGTCTGATCGCCTCGTTCGAAGCGGTCGGTACCGCGGACGCCTCCGAGAAATCCGCGCTCCTCGCGAACGGGATTTCGACGGCGATGAACGCCACGATGCTGGGCTTGGGCGTCGCGATTCCTTGCATGGTTCTCTTCTCCTTCCTGATGAACCGCACCAACCGCCTGATCGCCGAAGTCGACCAGTCGGCGATGCAAGCGATGGATATTCTGAAACAGAAATTCTACGCCGTCCAAGAAACCACCCTCAAAGTAGCTTCGGGACGTAAATAGTCATGAAAAAGAAGGGTTTCCTTAAGCACGGCGAGTTCGAGCAGGATTTCGAGCTGAACATCGCTTCGATCATCGACTGCTTCGTCGTCCTGATCGCGTTCGTCCTCGTCTCGACCTCGTTCTTTTCGATCGGGATCATCGACGCGGAAGTCGCGGGTTCGTCCGACGCGGTAGCCGCCGCCGAGGCCGACTCGGTGCTGATCGAAATGAAGGCCGACCATTCGATGGTCGTTCGATCTTCGAAATCCTCGGCCGGCGCGGTCCGTATTTCGGGGCTGAAGTCGGCAGGGAAGGCGAAAGCCTGGGACCTCGAGAAACTCGCGGCGGCGCTCCAGTCGATGAAAGAGCGCCTCCCGGAACTTCGTTCGGCGATCGTGGTCGCCGACAATTCGGTCGCTTACCGTGACGTGATGGCTTCGATGGAAGCCGCTCGCGGCCAGGTGCCGAACGTGAACCTCGGTGGGTTCTGATCGTGGAACTCCTAGGAGATATTTTATGAAGTTGAAAAAATCCTTCCTCCCGAAAGGGTCGAAGAATGAACAAATGGAACTTCAGATCACCTCGATGGCCGACATCTTCGTCATCATCCTCGTGTTCCTGCTGAAGAGCTACAGCGTCGAGGGACTTCCGTACGAACCGACGGTTCCGGCGAGCCCGCCGGTGGCCAAGGGCCGGACGGAAAAATCCGAAGCGCTGAAGGTCGAGATCTCGAAAGAGGCCGTCGCCCTGGGCGGCAAGAATATCGGCGCGATGGACGGTTACCGGTTCGCCCGGAAAGACATCGACTCCGAAGGCGCCTCCGGAATGCTCCGCCGTGCGCTCGCCAAGTCGATGCCCGATGCTGAAAAAGGCGCCAAGGGCCCGAAACTGATGGTCGTGGCCGACGAAGGCGCTCCGTACGAGACGATCAAAGCGGTCCTCGCGACGGCGGCGGCCGAAGGTTATCTCGATATCCAGCTGGCGGTGTCCCATGCGCAGTAACCGCGGTTTCTCCCTCGCATCGATCTCGGCGGCCGTCATGGCTCTCTCTCTTTCCGCGGCTTTCGCCCAAGAAGGAAGCGAGCTGAACGATCGCGTGGTCGACCAAGCTTCCGTCGAAATGCAGTCGGAAGCGGATGGAGATCTCGCGGCTCTCGTCTCCCGTTATCGCGGCACGGCCAAGGAAGCGGAAATGCTCCTTCGGCTGGCCGAACTTCGGATGGAAATCGCCGAAGGCCTTTTTCGCGTCGCTTACGGCCCAAACGAAGGCGGACTGAAAAAAGCCCACCTGGCGAAAACCAAGTCGGCGCTCGCTCCGCTGACCCGGATCCTTTCCGTATACGCGAAATCCCCCGGCGCCCCGCGCGCGCTCTTCCTCCGCGCGAAAGCCTATAAAGAAATCGGCCAGCCCAAGGCGGCCCTGAAAGACTTCGAAGCTTTTCTGGCTCGCCATGGAAAGCGTCCTGAAGCCGGCATCTCCGCCATCGCGATCGCAGACATTTCGCTCGAGACCCGGAATTATCCGCGCACGATCTCCGTGCTCGCGGGCCTCGCGAAACAACCGAATCATCCGCTGTATGCGCATGCGCTCGCGAAACGTGCCTGGGCCTATAACGTCGAGGAGAAGTCCTCGGCCGCGGTCCAGACGCTCTACGCATTGGCGAAGCATTTTTCCACGCAGCAGGCGGCGGGCAAGCTATCGGCTTCGGATCAGGGTCTGCGGACCGCGGTTCTCGCCGACGTCGCCGCCATCGGCTACTCTTCCTTCCGGGAAACCCGCGGAAAATTCTCCCTCGTGAAAGTGAACGAACTCCTCCGGGCGTTCGACACGGGCGAAGGATATCGCGCGATGGCCATGAATATGTCGGATCGTCTGCGAACGTCCGACCTCGGCGCCGAGCTCCGCGCTTGGAAAGGGATCGTTCTGAAGAGCGAGCCGGCCCGCCGGGAAAACCTTCCGATGCTGATCGGGATGTACGAATACGACCTGGGTCGTGAGGCGTACGCCGAAGTCGTGAAAACCGCCGTAGACATCTCGGCGATCGTCGCCCAGGCGATGGACGCGGAAGAGGCGGAAGACGCGCGCAAGCTGGTCGTGAAAACCGCCGATATCCTGATCAAGCGGATCTCCGACTACCGAGCGAGTCCGAAGGCGAACGCGGCCGAAAAGCAGCTCGCCATCCTTCTTCCAGCCTTCGACCGTATGGCGGTGGCGCAGGATGCCCGGAAGTCCGCGCTCCGCTGGAACTTGGCCGAAACTTATTTCTCGCTCGATCGCTTCGCTTCGGCTACCCGCGCCTATCGCGGGATCGTCGAAGCCGGCAAAGCCAACGGCGGCGCGAATCTCGTGCAGCAGGCGGCGCTGAAGGCGATCTCGAGCCGCTACGAAGACCTCCGGGCCGAGAAAGTCGTGCCCCAGAACCTGAAAGCCCAGGCCAAAGTCGTTTCGCTGACCAAGCCGAGCACCCGGGAAGTCGCCGAGCTTCGCGAGTGGATGATCTGGATCGACAGCTACGAGCGCGAGTACTCGACCCAGCTTGAACAGTTCCAATTCGAGGCTGCCCGGGCTCTCTACGCCGCGGGATTCCAGGACGAGGCGATGGGACGCCTGAAGAAGCTGGCGCTTCGCGAGACGAACTCGAAGATCTCCGTCGCGGCCGCTTCGCTCGTCATCGACACCTGGATCGCCCGGAATCGTTACGACCAGGTGGAAGCCGAAGCTCGTGACTTCGCTTCGGCCAAGGGCTGGGCCCAGGCCGACTTCGCCTCTAAAATGGCGACCCAGGCCGCCGCCGCGAAGTTTAAACGCGCCGAACGCGCCTACGCGGCGAAGAATTATAAGGAAGCCGCCGAACAGGCTACGCAGTTCCGGAAATCCTACGGTTCATCGAATCTCGCGCTGGATGCCACCGGGATCGTCTGTAACTCCGAAATGGCGATGGGCCAGACTTCCGACGCCGTCGACTGTTTCCTCGGACTCGCCAAGGATTTTCCGAAAACGAAGGCCGCCGAACAAGCTCTGCGCAGCGCTGCTCGCATCGAAGACGAACGCCTGAACTTCAAGCCCGCCATGGCGGCTTATTCTCGCTACCTCGAAACCGCCCGCGTTTCGGCCTCCGAGTCGCTCGCGATCCGGAGACGGATCCTCCAGCTTGCTCGCGCGACGGGCGAAGCGGAAACGATGCGGAAAACCGCTCTGTCTAAAATACGGTCTAAGGCGCTTTGTCGACCGAAGCTGGAAGCGGAATGCGACCTGAACGTGGCTCTCGCCGCCCTCGTCGATTCGGAATCGAATCCGGGCCGCTCCGCGCTCGAAGCCGCTTACCGGAACATGTCGCGCGCCCGACCGGCCCATCGCTCGATCTGGGCGATGGTCGTGGCCGGAAACTCCCAGGCGTACGATGCTCGGGGAGTGGACCAGGCGCTGAAGGCCCTCGCCAAGAACTGGAAATATACGGATCCTTCCGTGCGTTTCTTCCTCGTCGCCCGGGCTGCGGAAACGATTCCCGCCGTACTCGAAAGGGATCGCACCTGGCTGAAGAAAGCCGGTCTCGCGGTCAGCGAAGCTTCGATCACCCGCCGGATGAACGGCCTTGCGCAGCTCGAAAATCGCGCGAAAGTCGTGGGCGCGGTTCCCGTGAACGCCGTCCAGGCGGCGGCATCCCAGTCGGTTTACCTCGGTTTCTCGGACCTCATCGCCGATATGCGCGCCCTGCCCGCGGGCAAGGACGCGACCCCGGCGCAGCAGCGAGAGCACCGAAAACTCGTCGCCAGCCTCGTGCATCCGCTGGTGCTGAAAGCTCGTAAGATTCGGGACGCCGGCATGGCGCTTGCCCGTAAAGATGAACGGGGCCTGAGCGCGAAAAATTGCTCAGTCCTATTTAAACCGGCGGCCCTCGCTTCGAACTCGAAGACTCCGGCCGTCGAACGTCTCGCGAAGGAATGGCAGAGCGCCATCCAGGACGAGAAGTGGACCCGCGTGGCTTTCTTCTCGGACGAAGTCGTCGAGATGAAGGGCGTGTCCGCGGCCTGGTCGAAGGCGGCCCGCGCGGCCTCGCTGGCGAACGCCGGCGCTTCGGCCGAAGCCGGAGTGGTATTTACGGACGCCTGTCGCGAGTCTTCGGCGACGTCCGGTCTGCGGGCGGCGTGCCGCCAAGCAAAGGATCGGGGATAATATGAACAACGCAAAAAGATCGAAAATCTCGCTCATTTTTGTAATGACGCTTAGCATCATTTTAGGGTACGGTCCGACCACCTCGGAAGCCACGGCCGCAACCTCGAAACGATCTGCCAGCGCCATGAAGAAAAAGTCCAAATCCAGCAAATCGAAAAAAGGTTCTTCCTCGAAAGTAGGCGAAGGCCTGCGTCGGAAGAAGTCCCATAGCTTCGACGGCATGACCGTCGAGGGCTTGAACGGCGGACGTTATGATTCGATCACCAGCCTCTCCGAAGGCGGGGATCGCGGTGGAAACCACCTGTACAGCTTGCCCGCGAACTTCTCGTATCGCGCGGCGGATGAAAAATCGGAAATGAGGTATCGCTAATGAACTCGCAATCCTTTCTCGTAAAAGTAGTCGCCGGCGGATCTGATTCGTCTCGCGTCTGGAACGCGAAAAAGCCGATGATGGTCGGACATCCGATGCGTTGGATGATCAGCCAGGAGGCCGGTGGAGTTCGGATCAAGAATCTCGACGCGCCCAAAGCCGCCGCCCACTTCGTAAAGAACGCCGAACTCGCGAAGACCGCTTCGGTGGTTCTCGTCCCGGCCGCGAAGGGCGCGAAGGACTCCGGTTTCAGCGTCGAACTTCGCCCGGTGGTCAGTGCTTCGGCGGCTTACGCGGCCGATACGACCGCGGTCGGCACGAACGCGCTTCGCATCTTTTTCTGTAAGGGCGAATGGGCGATCGATGCGATCGAGCTCCAGGGCTCGTATGTGGCGAAGGCCGATGGCAAGAAAGTTTTCAAACTGAAGGGCACGGACACGGGGTATTTCACGGGAGGGGACTCGATCGAAATTCGAGTGCTCGTGGATGGTCTCAAGCTCGACTCCGAGAATCTGGCGAAGGGCTCGACCCGTACCGTCCGATTCTCGGAGGCCGACGAGCGCGTCCTTTCCTTCGCGGGTTCCGAATGGCGGTTGAAGGCGTTCGCGAAGAGCCGGGACGCCCAGCCGTTTATGGCGCCGATGGCCGCGGATTCCGAATCCAAGCTCTTTAACAAAACTCTGCGCGGCGCTCTCGTCGCGACGATCCTGGCCGGACTGGTTTCTTTCCTGATTCCGAAAGCCGAAGTGAAAAAAGAAGAAACGGTTCGCATCCTGCTCGCGGCGAAGAAAAAGCCGAAAGCCGGAATGATGACCGCCGCTCCGCAAGGCGACAAAGACGCGCGTGACTTCTCGATCGGAAAATCCGGCTCCGAGAAAAACGCCGGACGTAAGGGCAGCAAGCTGGCCGCCGATACGAAGAAGGCGACCACTGCGGGCAAAGAGTCGAAGAAGCTTGCGAAGTCGACGAAATCGAAAGTCGCGACTCCGAAAATGGCGAAGACTTCGCCTAAGAAGTCGAATCCGGCTCCGAAGAAAGCTTCCGTCGCATCGGCGAAGAAGTCCCCGGCGAAGGCTCCGATCCGGGGCGCTCCGGCGAAGAAAGCCGTCGCGGCTTCCCGCCCGACGGTCGCTCCTCGTTCGGCCCTTTTCCAAACGCTCTCGAGCTCCTCGCTCCAGCGCGCCGCCCGCGGCCTGGTGGCCGGCGGCGGCTCGTATAATTCGAACGGAAGTTCCGCGGATAACGCCCGCGAAATGGCGACGGGCGGAGGCACCGGCAGCGGTAGCCTCGGCGGCGCCGGTGGAGTTTCGACTCGCAGCGCTTCCGTCTCCGGTTTCGGTGGCGGCCGCGGTGACGGTGACGGTGGCCCGGGAAGCCGCGGAGCCGGTTACGGCCGTGGTTCCCACGCCAAAGTTTCCGGCCAAGGCCGGTCATTCGTCTCGATGGATACGGGCGCTTCCGAAGTGGACGAGGGTCTGACCCGCGAACAAATCGGCCGCGTGATCCACGCTCACCGGGACGAAATCCGCTACTGTCACGAGTCCGCGATGCTTCGTTCGCCGGGCGCCGAGGGTAAACTCGACGCGCGGTTCTCGATCGGCGCTTCGGGTACCGTCCAGCGTACGGCCGCCGGTGGATCGACGGTGGGTGACCGCCGCCTCCACGACTGTATCCTGGCTCGTCTGAAGGGCTGGAAGTTTCCGAAGCCTAAAGGCGGCGTGACCGTCGCTGTGAAGTATCCGTTCGTTCTGAAAGCGATCACGCGCTAATCGCGCGGTTCGCCAACTGAGTAAGGATCTATTATGAAACCCGCTTATTTGTATCTGAAAGGCGTTACGACGCTGGTCGCTTCGGCGCTTTCCATGACTTCGGCCTTCGGCGCTCCGAAGAAGAATCCGACGCCTCGGGATGTGCAGGTCGACAATGTGAAAGAGGCTTACTGGAACCGCACGAGCCAGGGCGATATCGAAGTCGTCCAGAATCGTCAGTTCTCGAAGAAGAACCGCCTTTCGCTCCAGGCCGGAGTGGGCACGGTCACGACCGACCCTTTCCTCAGTGTGAAGAGCGTGGCCGGCGGCCTCAGCTATCACTTCACCGAGACCCTCGGTCTGACGGCGAACTACCGGAAGTACATGGTTTCCGACTCCGGTTATCTGGACGAGCTGAAGCGGGGTCTCGTCACCGGCGCGCCGTCTTCGGCCAATACCAACCGTCCGAGCAGCTATATGGGCGGAGAGATCGTCTATAGCCCGCTCTACGGAAAAATCAGTCTTTCCGGCGCAAGCATCGTCCATTACGACGCCCACCTCCTGCTTGGCCTCGGGGTCACGGATACCGCATCCGGAAAGTACATGACCCCGTCCATCGGCTTTGGCCCGCAGTTCTATCTCTCGGATTCGTTCGCGCTCCGCCTCGACTACCGAGTCTCGATGTTTAAAGAAGAAATTCGCGAAACCGTGCTCACCACGCGGGCGATCGCGGGTGAACGGACGAACTATTCGCACCAACTCGCGCTCGCGCTGGAGGTTTTCCTGTGATCACGATCAACCTGAAGAAGTCGAAGAAGATGGGTCCGGCCTGGGCGGCGCTCGCCGCACTCTCCCTCACCCTTTTCGTCCCGGTCGCCGGCGCGGCCGAGATCGATTGCCCGGGCGTGAAAGGCACGCCGTCGACGCTCGTGAAGGAAGGTTATCTGACGTTGGCGTTCTTCGCGCTCGACCGCCAGGTCCGCGGAAAATCGGCGCCCGCCGATAAAGCGGCCGCGATCGCCTGTATCGACCGCGTTCAGGAAAAAAATGGCCTCGTCGATCTGCCGAACTACGATTCCCAGGTCGCGCGGCTGAGTGGCCAGGCCGAGTTTCGCTCCCAGGTCGCTCGTTTCGCCTTTCGCTCGATTCTCCAGCGGACCGCCGCGGTCCCTGCGAAGAAACTCGCCCGGGCGAACGCGACCCTGGTCTCGGCCGTGAAAGGCTCGAAGTACGAAGCCGCCGCCCAGGGCTGGATGACCGCGATGGTCGCTTCCCAGACCGGCGCCGCCCGCGCGGCGCTGACGAAAGCTTCGTCCGAGCTCGCTGACGAAACCGCCGCGCTCCGGGCCTCGCTCGGTCTCGCGCTCGCGCGCGCTCATTACGCGTCCGGAAACGACGCCGCCGCGATCGCCGAATACGAAAAGCTGTTCAAGATCGGCGCGCCGATGCAGGACGCGCTCATCGAAAGCGCCTGGGCTCATCTCCGGTCGAAGAACTACGCGAAGTCCCTGGGGCTGTCCGTCGAGCTTTCGACCGGCAAACTCTCCCAGTTCTTCGCTCCGGAAGCGCTTGCGATTCGCGCGATCGGTTTCGTCGAGAACTGCCGGTACGCCGAAAGCCGCGGCGCGATCTCTTCCTTCGCGTCGACGTATAAGCCGGTCGCAAACTGGCTGAAAAAAGAAGCTCCGGCTTCCCTCTATGAAACCGCGGTCGCCCGCGCCGAAGGTGAAATCGGCGAGGAAGCCGTACCGTCCCTCGTATGGTCGGTCTGGTCGAGCTCGGATCTTTTCGTTTCGCTCCAGAGCGGAATCCAGAAGTCTTTCGTCGAAGAACTCGAAGCGGCCGAATGGCTGGTCGAAGACGAAGGTTTGAAGGGCGCGGCACTCGCGAATGCGAACGCCGACCTGAAGAAGATCCCGGGCATGCGCGCTCGCGCGGCTTCCCGGATCGAGAAGCATCTCGCCTCCCTGAACGCCTCCATGGTTTCGCGAATCGACCGCGAGTCCGAGCGAATGCGCTTCGTGCGGGTCGAAGCCAACCAAGGTGCCGGGCGTGATATCGTTTATCGCAACGCGAACCCCGAGCTCGCCAAGGTCGAGAAGAAGCTGAAGAAGCAGGATCGTAAGGCCAAGAGCTATCAGGGCAAACTCGCTTGGGGCGATGCCCAGGCCGAAGATCCGAAAGCGGAGCTCTGGATCGACGAGATCGGGAACTTCGAAGCGAAGGCTCTGGATCGTTGTAAGGCCAAGGCCGAATACAAGAAGCTGCAGGCGAGCCGGTAATCGATCGCTGAAAAAGGTCCAAGAATCCAGTATTCGCGAACCAGAAACGGTCGCCGGGCCGGAAGAAACTATTCTTGCGCTTGGTAACGCTCTGCATTAGAAGGTGGCCATGATGTCTCATCCACAAAATCGAATTTTAGGTGCCCTTGGCTTCATCATGCTCATGATCCCCGCGGGGAATGCTTTTGCGGCCGAGAAAATCTGCGTCGCGAAGATGACCTCGGGTGTGAAGGGCGGCAACTACGCCTATAGAACGAAGTGCGACGGCCAGGAAGTCAGCGGGTCCGTGGGCTTTTTCGGCAGCCGTGAGCGGGCGCTCAGCGAGTTCAAGCAGGATTTGACCGCGAAGGGTTTTCGCCTTCTCTCGACCCATTTCGACGCTCGCTACGTCACGTTTTCGCGCGAATCCCTCGCCGAGATGAAGCTTCGCGAAGTTTGCGTCGGCTTGGCGTCGGACGAGGCCGCCTTGGACGTGGTGAAAGTAGACTGCGCCAACGGTTTCGAGGTTAAAAGTCAGCGGAAGAATTTTACGATGAACGACTATACGAAGCGATATGGCGGAGCGGTTCTTTCTCATACTCCAGGCCAGCGCGGAGAATACGACCAATATTTGATCGTGAATCGTCAGTAGGATGCGGTCGCGGATCTTTCCGCGCCCAGAAAACTAAAAAGGCCGGGTGAGGAAAACTCACCCGGCCTTTTTCATTTTTCACGGAAACGAACTACTTCGAAGCGAGCGCTTCTGGCTTGGACTTTTTCGCCAGGCGGGTCAGGCGGCTGATCTTGCGGGCCGCGCGGCCCTTTGGGATCGCGCCTTTCGAGGCGGCTTTCGAGAGGGCTTTCACCGCCGACATGTAGGCGGCCTTCACGTCTTTGGTGCCGGCCTTCACGATCGAATCGACGGCGTTTTTCACGGCCGTTTTCGTCGCCGAAGCGTTGCTCGTATTGCGGATGGTGCGTTTCTTCGCTTGTTTTGCGCGTTTCGTGGACTGTCTGGTATTTGCCATTTTGGTATCGCCCGGAAGGGGCCCTTTCAATCACCGGCGGTTATTACGGAATGCCGGTTCGCAGGCAGGGATACCTGATTCAGCGCGTTTAGATCAAGCCTTAAAAAGCCTGCGAATATAGGCCTCGACGCCCGTTTCCAGCGGCGTAAACGGCTGGGTAAAGCCCGCCGCCCGCAGCCGGTCCATCTTGGCCTCCGTAAAATACTGATACCGTTCGCGCAGGCTTTCCGGTGTGGGAATGAACTCGATCTTCTCGGGTTTTCCCATCGCCCGGAAAGTCGCGCGGACGAGATCCAGAAACGTCCGGGCCTGCCCGGTCCCGAGGTTGAAAACTCCGCGTGGGATCGGCTTTTCGAGCGCGAAACAGAGTACGTCCACGACGTCTTCGACGTAGATGAAGTCCCGCTTCTGTTCTCCGTCGCGGATCCCTTCCTTATGGCTCTGAAAGAGTTTCGCCGCGCCACTTTCGCGAATCTGACGGAAAGCGTGCAGGATCACGCTCGCCATCTTCTCTTTATGGTCCTCGCCGTAGCCGTAGACGTTGAAGAACTTGAACCCCGCCCAGGCCGGAGGGGTGCGGCCGCCCTTCTCCTCGCCGAACGCCCACTCGTCAAAGGCGCGCTTCGATTCTCCGTAGGGATTCAGCGGCTTCAGCCGCGGGGTCAGTGAGTCGTCGTCATCGTAGCCGAGTTCGCCCGCCCCGTAGGTCGCGGCCGAAGAGGCGTAGATCATGGGGACGCGAGCTTCGGTGGCGAAACGCCAGAGGGACTTCGAATACTCGAGGTTCATCTTGGCGAGATACTTTTCGTCGAGCTCCGTCGTATCGGTGCAGGCGCCGAGGTGAACGATCGCGGCGACCGGCGATCGCCCGGTTTTCATCGTTTCCGACTGCAGCCAAGCCACGGCTTCCTCGCGGTCGACGATCTTTCCGAAATCGAGCCCGGCGAGTTCTTTACGGTCGCGGAAGTAAGCGGGAGCATCGACGGAGACGAGCTTGATGCCGCGTGAATTCATCCGTTCGACGAAACGCGCGCCGACGAATCCACCGGCGCCGGTGACGAGAATGAGTTGGGTGAGCGATTCGAGGGCAGGGGTCATACGCAGGCTCCGACTAGACTTTTAGCTTGAAAGGGCTGAAATCGGTATCGCGGTCGTAGTAGTCTTCGCCTTCCGCCCGTTTCAGGAAAGCGACGAGTTTGTAGGTGAACGGAGTCATGATCACTTCCCAGAGAACCTTCAGAAAGTAGTTCCCGATCATGACCTTCACGACCAGCGAGGTTTCCCAGATGCCGAGAAATGCGACCGGGTAGAAGATGAGGGAGTCGACGAATTCGCCGGCGATCGTCGAACCGATCGTGCGTTGCCAGAGGCGCTTCCCGGCGGTCAGCACTTTCATCTTCGCCAGCACATACGAATTCGTGAATTCGCCGCAGAAATAGGCGACGAGGGAAGCGACGACGATCCGCCAGGTGGAACCGAACATGGTTTCGAGCGCCTGCTGATTCGGCCAGTTCGGAGACGGAGGCATGCGGATGATCACTTCCGCCATGAGGCTCGCGTAGATCATCGCCGCGAAGCCCGCCCACACGATCTTCCGCGCTCGCGCGTAACCGTAAACTTCGGTCATGATGTCGCCGAAGACGTAGCTTAACGGAAAAAAGAAAATTCCGGCGCCGAACGTGAACCCATTCCATTCGCAGACCTTCGCCGCGCCGATCAGATTCGAAGTCAGCAGGATCGTCACGAACGCGACCATCACGAAGTCGTAGTATCGATAACTTCGTCGGCTGTTTTCTGCGGACATCAGCTCATTCCTTTCGCGGGGGACTCGAGCGCGGTGCCCGGGCTGCTTTCGGCATTCCCCGTCGGGGCCATCGCGTCGCGCAGGGCCGTCTGGATCGCTTCGTTAGCGGTCTTGAAGAGGGCGGTCGTCGTTTCGATCGAAAGGGGGGAGGTTCGCGCGGGTGCGACGAGCGTACGCAGCCGATCCGGAGAACGGGTCCCGGTGAGAACCGAGTCCAGCCCCGGAACCGAGCGATAGATATGGAATAAAAGCTCTGGAAGGTCCCGCACCGCGCGTAACGTCGGCGCGACTTCGACGAGGCGACTGCGGATGCGTTCATTTCTCTCCGCACCGAATTTCTCGCACCAGAGCTGCACCGAAAGAAGAAGCGCTTCCATGGCCGCGAGATAGTCCGAATGGACGGCGGGCACCTCCCGAAGTTCGGGGTCGATCTTCCGCCGACGGATCTCTTTCCACTGTTCCGGGTCGTGCACATGCCGAAGGTTCGTCCGCAGCCGGTGCGCCCAGCGTCCCGGGGTGCCGGCTTCGAGTTTGAGCGCGACTTCGAGCGTCCGTTCCACCGCGGCCGTAAGATCGAGCCGATGGTGGTCGGGGTAGGAAACGAGGCGCAGAAGCTGGGTCTCCGTCAATGCATCGAAAGGTCGTCGCGCGATCGTATGCAGATCGAAGGCGGCGGCCGCTTCGAGCAGCGTCACGGTCTCTGCCGAATCGGTCTCCGACGAACCGATCGACCCGAGCAGCTGGTTCTCGAGCAGAAACGCACCTGACTCGTAGAGGTTGAAAGGAAATTCCACGAAGCGGAAGCCGCTTCGGTTCTCCGCGAGCGGTGCGAGCGCCAGAAACTCCGGATCTTCCTTCGCGTAAGTGAATCCCGCCGATCCGATTCCATAGCCCGAGATCTGGCCGCGGTCGCGGGCGATTTCGAGCGCGTCGAGATCGAGATGGATCCGGCGATAGAGTTCCGCATGGTCACCGCCAAGCGCCGTGAGCGCGAACTCCGGATCGGAAACCAGATAGACCCAGTCGAACAGGGCTTCGGTCGCGGGTGGGATGCGGGCAAGGGTTTCCAGCGAGGGGGCGACTTCTCCCAGATCCCCGCGGATCAGTACGCGAACGGAGCCCGGCACATAGTTCGGCGACGTCCGGGCCGCTTCGGCCAGGAGCGCGAGTTTCGCGGCGCCGGATTTCAGCGAGCCCAGGTCGAAGAGCTCGACGCCCGATCGAAACGCTTCGGCCACGGTTTCCTGGTGGATCGATTCGTCGGGATTGAGGCGCAGCATTCCCAGTCCGAAATGCGAGACGGCGGGCAAGAAGTTTTCGGGTGAATTCACGATTTCAGATATACCAAGGGCATGCCCCCCGAACAAACACATCTCGAGGCCGGGATCGCCTGTTTCAACGCCGGCGAATACTTCGCCGCTCACGAACATTGGGAAGTCGACTGGCAGCGTCTCCCCGCGCCGGACAAGGCTCAGATGCAGGCGGCCATCCTTGTCTGCGGCGTTTTTGTTCTGCTCCAGAAGGGTCGGCTCGATCCCGCCGTGCGCCTCGCGAAACTCGCCGTCGAGCGCTTTGCCGAGGCCGTAGCCGAGTCCCGACTCCTCGGCGTAGAGCCGTTCCTCGATCTTCCGGATGCGGAAGACCAGATGCTTCAGTTCCTTGCCCGCGTCCAGGTCCCTGGATTCGAGGCTCGCGCGGTTTCGGAGCTCGTGCCCGAGTTTTCCGACGGACTACGGGCTTATCTGCGTACGCCTTAAACCATCCATGATAAGGATTCGTCATGGCCTTGCTCCGAATTGAACCCGAAAATTGCCGGATCTCGAGCAGCATCACGGTCCACGCGCATTCCGAGAGTCGAAGCCAGTTCGAGGCGCGCGACCGGGTGGAAGTGAAGGTCGCGATCGACCGCGCGGTTGGCGTGCGAATCGCGGACGCTTTAGGGGAGATCTCCCAGCGCGAAGGAAGCGAGCTCCGCACGGAGCTTCCCGAAGGCTGGACGCTCTTCTGGAAAATTCGCGAGGGAGAATCCCGATTTTTCGTCGCCCATCCCGAAGTCGATCTCTGGGTCGCGACGTTGGCGCTTTCGAAGACCCACTTCGAAGGGATCCGGAACCGGCTCCGCGAGGGGATTTCGGGCCCCCTTTCAAGTCTCGAATCCGTGAGTCGGATGAGTAACGTCGAGGTGGTCCTCGAGTTCGCGCCGGGGAGTTCGGCGTGACGCCTTCCCTAAAGAGCGCTGGCCCGCTCCTGGTCATTCTCGATGACGTCACCGAAATGCGGGAATGGCTGCGCGCCCTCATCGCTTCGAAACACCCCGACTGGCGCATCCGCACGGCCCGGTCGGCGCTGGAGTTCCATCAGGCGATCGATCGGGAGCGCCCGCGCCTCGTCATTTTAGACGAAGTGCTGGGCCCGGGAGAGGACCTGGCGAGCCTGCTTCATGTCGTCGAACTGGAGCTGATTCCCGTGGCGCTGATGACGGGGATGGACCCGGCCCACCGAAATTCGGCCCGGCTGCCCCCCGGTGTGATGCGGCGCATGATCAAGCCGAACTGGGAGTCGGGGGAAGGGGCCGACGAATTTCTTCTCGAGATCGCCCAGGTAATGGCCTTGACGGAGTCAGCCAAACTCGGTTAGCAATCTCGACTCAAGTTTCAATTGAAAGGAAATGTATCAAATGGCCGTTAAGATTCGCCTTTCCCGTCAGGGCGCGAAAAAGGTTCCTGTTTATTTCATCGTCGCTACCGACTCGGCTTCCTGCCGGGATGGTGCCTTCCTCCAGAAGCTCGGACAGTACCAGCCAAAAGCGAAGAACCCTTCCGAGAAGCTCACGATCAACCGTGAAGCTGTCCAGGCCTGGATCGCTAAAGGCGCCCAACCCACCAGAACGGTTGGACAACTCCTTAAAATTAAGTAAGAATTTTTACTGAGGCTTTCCTTCAGGAAGAAGGAACCCTCCTGAGGAATGACCCTAGCCGGTGATTCCCAGCCAGGCGAATGTGTGTCTCGCGTTCGTTAGCAGTGCGGAAGCAGTGCAGAAGAAGCAGTGCAGAAGAAGCAGTGCAGAAGTAGTGTGCAAGCGGCAGTAGTAGGAACCCAATCGTTGAAGCGGATCATGCACGGAGGCAGACAATGACCCAACCCCCAGGCGAACTCGCCAAGCTCATCGAAGCCATCGCAAAAGCTCTCGTCGACAAGTCGGATGAAGTTTCAGTGAACGAAGTCGTCGGTGAAAACACCACGGTTCTCGAACTGAAGGTGGCGAAAGACGATCTTGGTAAAATCATCGGCAAACAGGGACGGACCGCCCGATCGATTCGTACCGTGCTCAACGGCGCTTCCACGAAGCTCCGCAAACGCACCGTTCTCGAAATCATCGAGTAAGGACTCGGTACCCGCAGGTTCGTATTCGCTTCGCTCGAATTCGGGCGGAAGTTCGAGTACGCTCGCCTGGCGTGGCCATCACTCCCGTCTTTCATTTCCTGACGCTTTTTCCCGAGGCCTTCGAGTCGGTCCTGGCTTCGTCCCTCCTGGGCAAGGCGGCCGAAAAGAAGTTGCTGGAGTTCCGTCGCCATAACATCCGCGATTTCTCTTTCGATAAGCACCGGACCGCGGACGAAACTCCGTATGGCGGAGGCGAGGGGATGCTCCTGAAAGTCGACGTTTTGCATGCGGCCTGGAGCTCCGTCGTCCTCGATGCCAGCGGCGTCCGGCGCGAGAACTTGCGCACGATTCTGCTCTCGCCGCAGGGTCCGAAGTTCGACTCCGAAAAAGCGAAGGACCTCGCCAGGTACGACGAACTGGTTTTCGTGTGCGGACATTATGAAGGCGTCGACGAGCGGTTCATCGAACTCTGCGTGGACGAGGAACTCTCGATCGGCGACTACGTTCTGACCGGCGGCGAACTCCCCGCGATGGTCGTGGCGGACGCGGTCGCGCGCTGGATTCCCGGCGTCGTCGGAAAAGAAGGTTCCGTTTCGAAAGACAGCCTCGAAGGCGGTCTGCTGAAGTATCCACAGTACACTCGCCCCGCCGAGTTCCAGGGGTTGCGCGTTCCCGAAGTCCTGACGAGCGGCAATCATGGCGCCATCGAGAAGTGGCGGCACGACCGGGCGGTCGAGCGCACGCAGGCGAAGCGCCCGGATCTCCACGCAATCTGGGATCGGAACCGAGAAAAATCCCGCACGAAGAGGAAAGGGAAATGAACGTTTCAATCTCTCATTCCCATTTCCGATCCGGGGCTTTTCGCTTCGTCCTCGCCGGATGCCTCGTGCTCGGGCTCGGTGGCTGCGCGAGCGGCGGAAAATCCAAGGGCCGCGCGGCCAATGTCCGCGACGGCAGCATTCGCGATTCAAAGCTGGAAAGTCGCGCAGTCGTGGCCGTCGAAGCGACGACCCAGGACGAAAAATTAGCGCCGAAGATCCAGGCCGAAGTGAACGCCCTTTTCTTCGGGGGTAAAAAGCAGCGTCCGGGCGGGCTCGACGCGTTTTCCTCCGAGCGGATCATCGAGCTCGAATCCGAGATTGAAGCATCCACGCAGCCCGCTCTCGTTTATTACCGGGCGAACAAAGAATACTTCGAACGGCTCGAGGATTCGGGCGGCGGGTTCCGCGTTTCGGCGAATGGTCGCCGGCTCGTTCCGTTTCTGAAGACCGAAGCCGGCCGTCGGAAACTTTTCGCCATGGATACGGCGCGCGTGCGCGAGATGGTGCAGAATCCGTGTTTCGCGGTCGTCGAGGACTGCGGCGAGTACGCGAGCGACGGCGAGGAAAACACGGCGCTCCTCGACGCCTGGTCGCGGAAGTATCCGGAGAAGGAGTTTCGCTCGGAGCGCGAGAAGCTGCTCGAGGGTTACCTTGCGTCGCTGAAAAAATACCGCGCGAAGTTCGAGCGTCGGCTGAAGAACGCGGATCCGCGGCTGAAGGCCGCGATTCGCGCGCAGCAAGCGGTCGAGCTCGTCGGGACCCATATCAAGGGCGTAGCAACGCTTTTGCCGTGAGTTTCCGTCCCATGTCCTCACCCAGGGGGAACTCTCCACCGGGGTACTCACCCATGATCGGTGTTCACTGGACCGGGTGAATGCAAAAGTAAAGTGTGTCAAAACGGACGCATTTTTTCATCGCCCCAATCCCCCTATTCTAGAATTGGGGACTGGGGTCGACTCTTCGGCTCCGGTTGGTCATCGGGGAGAGAATAGATGCGGGTTTTTATAGGGCGGTGGTTGTCCATTATTTGCGTGGGCCTTTCTGGACAGGCTTGTGTTTTCGATATGCAGGACAAGCAGGGGAGTCTGTTGAGCAACACCTCCAGTCAACAAGCGTCTGCGGATTATTATCCTTCGACCAACTTACCGGATCCAGGTCCCGCGCCATCGAATCCACCGCCGCTTCCTCCCCCAGCTCCCGCGCCCATTCCGGCGGCTTCCCCGGCCGTCGGTGCGAAGACCGGCACTCCGATCGAAAATTTTGGGGCAGTGGCATTTTATTCTGGAGAAAAGTTTTTCGAAAAACTGGACGTTGAGTATGTGAGCCCGATCCTCAGCCGGATCACTTATCGCGGGCTCGATGCCCCATTCACGACCGAGTATCTGGGCAAGGAGCTCGTGATTTTTCGTGCGCATGAGAATCCGGTGGCGCCGGACGGGCGCCGAAGCTTCTATCCGGGTAAAGTGACCGCGCGCTATTCTCGGGTCTCCCGAATCGTCGACGGTCGCCAGGTCGAGGTGGATTTCGGTTACAACGGAGGCAGTCTGCAGACCCCCCGACGTCTCACCGGAGCATCCGGGTATTTTTTCCACGACAATCGGGCGGCCTTTGCGCGCGCATTCAACACCGCGGACCGGGCGGATCGCATTCTACTGAAAAGTGGTGCGGTCTATGTGACCAAGGGAGCTTGGGAGGCGAATCCCGTAAAGAATCTGGATATCGAATCGAACGGTGCCGCGCGCGCCGGAATTAAGCTTTCCATCGAGGATGGGTTCGTTCCCCTGGAGAATGCGGGACCCGGAATGGACGCCTTTCTGAACGAATTCGGCAGTTATACGTTTTTTTCCCTGGGAAATCAGAATTTCTCGATTCGATTCAGCGGCATCGACATTCTTCCGTCCTACTACCATGTTCGCCAAAACCAACCGGGGAGCGGTGCTTTCTTTGTGCACCGCTATTCCGATGCGGGAGGATGTCGAGTGGTGCGCGAGCTGAGCATCACCGATTCCAATTCCCTGCGTGAATTCGATCGCCTCGGGGAACGTTATCCGAATCTTCCCCGCGGATATTTTGCCATGATGCCACTCTTTGCGTATTCGCTCTGCGGCGGCAACGACGATGGTAAGGACGTGACCGACATGCAGGTTTTCCGGTTGCGTCGGGCCGATTGGGTGGGAAGTACCGTCATCGAAATCAAAAACAACTATTTCCGCGCCGGTAATTTTTTACATGTCGAAGGTAAGAGTCCGACCGAACGTGCGAAGCTGTTTGGCACCCATGATGGATCGTTGGGGAAGATCGAAAATCTTCGCCTTCAGTTCACGCGTGACGAGTGGGGAGAATATCGCAAAGTTCGCATTCTGAGCACGGATGCAACCGCGTATGAAATGGCGAACATTTACTGGAACGGCGGGCTGAGTTCGGGACAAACCCATCGGTTTGAGTTTCCGGAAGGTTCCGTACGATTCGCGGGCGGACGGGATGTTGATTTCTTAGAAGGGGTGCGCAAATGGCCGCGGGACTTACTCATCGATGCGAAGACCCTTCGCGTAGCGGAGGGCGTGCCTACGCTCGGGAGAAGTTACCGTGCGATCCAGCGGATTGACGCGCGAAAACTGCGAATTGACGGTTTGATGATCTTAAAAAGCGACGTCCTACGCGTGGGCGGGGTCGATCGACGGGTTGTGGATGCGGTGCGAGGATATGACGATTCCGTTGGAAATTACCTGGATGTCGAGTTTGATGCGGACATCGGGGCTGACCTTGATTTCCAAGTCATCTCTTCCGGGGGGCAGAAATTCATTTCGGAAACCGGGGCGCTGGCGTCGTTCATCTACGACAGCCAGTTGGTCGGTTATCTGATGTATACTTCGAAGACCCTCAACTTGGTCCTCGAGAACGTCGATCTCGATGGGCAGATTCGGGCCTCGACCCACCTCGATGGACCGGTGGACGACCAGCATTTATGGAAACAGGCGAAGTATCGGACGTTTCGGAATGCGCACTATTCGGGATCTCGTCTGAAAGCGCCGTACGGGGCCGCCAATGAGTTCATCGACTCGAATGACTTTTTAGTGCGCAGTCGACTCACGGGCGTTCCCCACCGAGTCGTGATCGACGCCTCGACTCTTTACTGGGCCCGGAAGTCGAACGCCGTTGACGAGATTATGCTGATGAATCGGCCGACTTTATTTTACGGAAACACCAGCGTCGGCGGGCCCCGTTTCGTGGGCGGAATCTACCAAGATGGCAAAGGGTTTCGTGTCAATCCAGATGGCGATGAGTTCCAGTTCGAGGCGATCGACAATAAACAGTGGGATCTGTCGAATGTGGAAGTCGTCGCGCCGGCAAACGTGGGCTGCGTAAATGTCCGCGTCAGTGGATGGGGGACGATTGTTTTAAATGGTCTCCGTCGCACCGAGGGGCAGGCGCTAGGGTTTCCGCGCATCGTTTTTGGGCCTCCGCATGCCTACCCGCTGAATCAGCCGGGCATCCTCCGTATCGTCGCCCAGGGTGGCGAGGGAGCGATCGGGGAAATCCTTCCGATTTACCCGAAAGGCTTCGAAGATACGCGAGTGGATCTACGCGCATGGAACCTGGGCGCCGCGACGCATCCGTTCTGCGGCGGAAATCAGTTTCCCGCGAGCTGGAAGAATCAGCCGAATTACTCCACTCAGATCTCGATTTCGCCGTGAGAGGAGGGGTCTCTACTTCCAGGCATTGCGGGGCGCGCCTCCGAATGACGGCGTATTATAGAGAATCCACGGCGTCCGCTTCCAGATCGACTCCGTTTTCATCGAGTCCGTATTTTCGCAGTAAACGAATCCGACTTCTATGGAGGGCCCGGTTTGCGGTGATGATCGATTTGGTGCCGTCGTCCAGGTGATCGGCCCCGTCGATGTCGAATCCAGCGAAAGGCCAATCGACGTACGAGGAAGAAAGGGTGATTTGCTCCATTTTAAAGTATTCGGTGACGAGATCGCTGAACTCCGAAGCGGCCTCGGAAAATCTTTGCGCTACAACTTTAAACCGTTCTCCGGAAACCTCTCTGCGGATCAGCTTCGGGCCTTAAAGGCGACCCAGACTTCCCGGCCTTTGTCCGTAGCCGCCAACGGCGCAATGGATCGGTTTATTCGTAAATTCGACCCGTCCGCAATATCGCAGATGCACTATGCTTACCTGATGAATCTTTTCGACGGATTGAGTGCATGGAGGTTTTCCGGCGAGCGCCACGCGAAGATTCTGGAACATTTCGAACTTTACGAAGATCGGATTCGGCGGGGGAGAGCGACCCTCGACCCCGCGGATGTCGTGGCAGTCGAGTTCCAAAAATTTGCCGAAGAGAGTGCAAAAAATGTCGAAAAAAGGTTAAAGGGGAGTGCCGACCGGACGCGAGATTTGATTCTCCCACCGATATCAAAAGTTTCAGGGTTGCCGCGTTTTTCGAATTCCGCAAAAGGAGTCGATCCGAGAGCAGCCGCTCCGAGCGACGCGAGTAATCAGAATAAGCAGGCGATGATCGAGGCGATCCGAAAAAGCCTTCTTGCTCTTACTTCTGCCCATTCCCAGTCTCGTCGACTTTTCGACGACGTGCTGGAGATGGTTTTAGAAAGTCAGGAATATTCCGACGACATGTCGATTGTGAATGAGGGAATCGTCCGCTATTTTTCCCGGACCGTGGCGGAAGACGTCGTTCTCGCTTCCGATGCGATGGATTTCTACTCACGGCTCTATTTGCTCGATCGTTCGTCGGACCTCCAGGTTGCTTCGAGATTCGACGCGAACCTTTTTGACTCCGGGTCGGCGGTAAATATATGGCCGTATGCCCTCGAATCTACCGAGGGAGACCCCGTCCGAGCCATTCGAGTGCTTTCCATTTTTGGGCATGACGATCAGGCGCAAACCCTTTTGTTGAGCGGATCCGTCCACGGCAGTTGGTCGACTTTTCTCAATACTTTTGTTCCTGCGTAGTCGTCTTTTCTTTACGCGAATGGCGCGCTCGACGGACTCCGGCCGAGCGCGCGACTCCAAAGAAAGTTCGAATCGCTCGCGAGCGAATGGGATGCGCTGGCGAAAAAATTTCGCTTCGAGAAGAAGCTTTTGCCGGACGACCGTTTTCGCTCAGGGAATTACCATTTTTTTGGGGGTGCGCTTCTGGCGTCGGAGTTGATGCTGCGCGGGCACGACCGACTCCTCGGCATTCGTCTGCCGGTTTTCATTTCCGAGGCACTGGGCGGTGTTTATAAGCGCCTGACCATGGAGTCGAGTTATCTGAGCGATCTCGAGAGGAAACTCTTCCGGTTCGGATACCCCGGAAAGGAAGTGCCTCGGCCCGCCGATGTTTCCGAAGCCGAATTCGAGCGAGCGAAGTATCAGATTCGCCTGAATTTGCTTCACCTCGAGCTGACCCACGAACAGCATCGAATGGGTGCCGAATGGGCCTATCAAATCATTCGATCACATGCTCGTGCTGTAGCGGAGAGCGCGAAGCATTGAGGTGGGAATTCGGCTAGGTTTTTGCTTCTACTCTTTACGTTCCCCAAGTGTCCTTCCGGCGCAGCTGTTTTCGCCGGAAAAAATCTACACGACGAGCCGGGAACCGTTGGGGGAGAATTCACGGTGTTCGATTTTGCATTAATCGCTGCCATAGGCGCCAAGGATTTGAGATCGGCCACGGCCCGCGCCGCCGAAAATGAAAAGGTCGCCACCCACGTCTTACTCACGCACCTCGCAGAGGTCGATGCCCGCAGGCTCTACGCCGATTGGGGGCATTCGAGTCTCCACGTCTATGTTCGGGATGAGTTAAAATTTTCCGCCCATCAGGCCTACGAACGGGCGAGTGCCGCACGACTTCTGCGCAAGGTTCCGGAAGTCGCGACGGCGCTTGAGGCGGGATCGCATACCCTGACTTCGGTTGCCCAGCTTTCGAGTCACTTGGCGCGAGAGCGGGCGACCGTGAGTGAAGCCACTGCGCTGGTCGCGAGATGCAAAAATCTAACGACTCGAGAAATCGAGCGGGTCCTCATCGAGAATTCCGCGCAGGTTATCCCGAATCCGGACCGAGTTCGCGCGGTTTCGGCCGAACTCACTCGTCTTACGCTTGAGGTGGATGCCGAGTTCATGGCCCTTTACGAACGAACCAAAGAACTGGCGGGGATCCCGGGGGCGACGATGAGAGATGTCTTTGCATCGGCGATGCGCGAATACACTAAGCGTCGCGAGGTGAGAGTTCCGAAACCCGCCTCGTCTGCGAATGATCTTGCGTCAAAATTTGGGGCGCCCCAAAAGTCGACTCGTTCGCGTTATGTTCCGGTCGCCGAGAGGAGAAAGGTTCGCATTCGCGCGAATGATCGTTGCGAATACGTGGATCCCGAATCGAGGCGTCGTTGCAAATCCAGGACCGGGCTTGAGGTGGATCACTTCCCAGTGCCTTTTGCTCGGGGTGGTGAGAGTGTCGCCGAGAATCTTCGATTCCTCTGCTTTACCCATAATGCGCTCCACGCGACGCAAGTTTACGGTCGCACGAGGATGGAGTTGTATCGGCGAAGAGGGTTCTGAATAAAAGTAGCCGCCCACGGCCACGGTGCGTTGGAACCGATCTCTGCTCACCGAGGCGAACCCTCCGACAGTCAGCTCGGATCCAAGAGAGTAGAGATGATAACGCGGTGCGGCTTTATTTCTGGGGTCACCCTCACCTCAGTTTAGAGCCGGCAGCCTTCGCTTGAACCCAGGTTAGCCTTCGCTTGAACCCAGGGCAGCCTTTGCTTGAACCCAGGGCAGCCTTTGCTTGAACCCAGGGCAGCCTTTGCTTGAACCCA
>CAZIAL010000011.1:0-23623 GCA_964536965.1 uncultured Bacteriovoracaceae bacterium | reverse complement strand
GGGCAGCCTTTGCTTGAACTTGCCCCCCGCGTTTGTTATTCCCTGTCCCTCTGTGAATGCACCGGTTTATGTCGCTCTTTTGCACTATCCCATGCGGAACCGCCTGGGTGGGCAGGTAGCGACGGCGGTCACGAACCTGGATATCCATGATATCTCGCGGACGTGTCGAACTTACGGAATTTTACGATACTTCATCGTAACTCCCGTGGACGAGCAGCACCGGGTGGTGGGGCGAATTCTCGAGCACTGGAAACGGGACGAGAGTAAGCAGTGGCATCCGGATCGATTCGAAGCCCTGGCGCGAGTCACTCTCGTGAAAGACTTCGAGGCGGTGAAAGCAGAGATTTTCTCGAAGCACGGCGAGTACCCCGAAGTGGTTCTCACCGATGCGAGTCCGCTCCCGAATGCGGTCACTTACTCCGATTATCGGCGTGAGCTCGAGGATCCCACGCGGAAGAAGCCGGCCTTGGTCGTCTTCGGTACGGGTTGGGGAATATCGGAGGTTTTTTACCCCGAGGTGCACCGGATTCTGGCCCCGGTGTACGGGCTAAAAAACGACCCCGATGGAGAGTATAACCATCTCTCCGTACGGGCCGCGGCAGCGATCATTCTCGACCGACTTTTCGGGCATTAGTCCGAAGACCCAAAAGGGCTATCCCTGGAGGGGGACTGGGAGGCGAGAGATCGAAGCGGCGGAAAAACAGCCGGCTCAAGCCGGGGATCCGAGGGAAACCCCGGGTTCGCAGCTTGAGTGTCATGTGTCAGCGATTCCATTTCTTTTCAGAAAGTACTCATCATGTCGAAAGTCGTCATCAAGCGTAAAAAGGCCACGAAAAGCTTCTTCAAAGGCCAAAAGGGCCTCGCCGATAAAGTCGCCCTCGTCGAAAAGAGCACCCAGGGGACGAAGTTTCCGCAGTTCTCCGCCGGCGATACCGTGAAAGTTCACGTCCGGATTAAAGAAGGCGACAAAGAGCGCACCCAGGCCTACGAAGGTCTCTGCATCGCCATCGGCGGTCGCGGCGCTTCCCGTTCCTTCAACGTCCGCAAGATGTCCCACGGCGTGGGCGTCGAGCGGATTTTCCTCTTTTCGTCCCCGAAGGTCGCGAAGATCGACGTGCTCCAGGTTGGTAAGGTTCGCCGCGCGAAACTCTACTACATCCGCGCACTCGAAGGCCGCGCCGCTAAAATCGAGCGCCAGGTCGAGACGCAAGCCCAGGTCGCCGCTTCCGAAGCAGCCAAAGCCGCTAAGAAAGCCGAAAAGGCCGCTAAGTAATTCCATTCGAGGTGCCGAAAATTTCGGTTCCCAGAATGAAGTCAGACTCGAAACACACCCGAAAGCCCGCGCTCCGTATCGGAAAAACTCCTTCGCTGGAGTTCGAACGGGGCGCGGGCTTTCCGCATTCCCGGGTCTTCGGCATCGACGAAGTCGGCCGCGGCTGCCTCGCCGGCCCGGTCGTGGCGGGCGCGGTTTGTCTGCCGCCGAGCTGGGATCTGCCTTATCGGAAACTACTGAAAAAATTCCCCGAGATCGAGGGAATCACCGACAGCAAAAAGATGACCGCGAAACTTCGCGCGGAACTCGCGCCCTGGATCCGCACGAACGTCGTTTGTTTCGGCATCGGTTTCGCGACCGTCGAGGAAATCGACGAGATCAACATCTACCACGCGTCCCACCTGGCGATGCGCCGAGCGGCCGATGCGGCGGGAACCCATGATCATGCGCTCATCGACGGTCATGTGATTCCGAAAGCGTGGGAGCGACCCGCGACTCCGATCGTGAAAGGGGATCTGCGCGCGCTGTCGATCGCGTGCGCCTCGATTCTCGCGAAGGTGCATCGGGACGAGTGGATGGAGCGCTACGCGGAAGAACATCCCGGATTCGGCTTCGAAGTCCATAAAGGGTACGGAACCCCGAAGCACCTCGTCGCGCTGAGGTCGCTTGGCGCGACCGTGATCCATCGCCGCAGCTTCGCGCCCGTGCGCCAGGTGCTCGGCCTGCCCCCGGACACGGCGGATGCCGAGCTCGCGGAACAAACCTTGAATCTCTTCGCGGGGAATGAAACCGACCCCGCCGAATCCGAAGACGAATCCTCCCGCGAGGACTCTGCCGCCAACGCCGTCGTATCCTCCTCTTAAACGATTTCTACCCAGCCGTCTCGATCGGGGTCTTCGCACGGAGAAGGCGGCGCTGGGATATCTCCACGAACAAGGTTGCCGGCTCGTCGCGCGCAACGTCCGTTTCCGCGTCGGCGAGATCGACCTCGTGGTCCGCCACGGCGATTGTCTGGTCTTCGTCGAGGTTCGGGGAAGGGGAGAGGGGTCCCTCGAGGCAGCGGAAGTGGCGCTTCCTTTCGCGAAAAGGGTGAAGCTCTGGCGCGCGATCGAGCTCTATCTGCTCGGCATGCCGGCCCGGGAACGAAAAGGTTTCCGCTCGATTCGCGTCGACTTTCTCTCGACGGACGGGAGCCGCTGGTTCTGGTACCAGAATATCGAGTTGAGATCGGGCGCGTGATTCCGTAGCCTAGAGTAGTGACGCACTCAGTTTCGGGTCCAACCCTTGGACGAGTCTCTCGAACGCTTCTTCTGGTCGCGTGCGTATCGATCGCATCGCTTGCGGCCGCGCGCCCGGCCTGGGCCCTGAAAAACCGGACGATCATCTGGCGCGCCACGGGGAGCGGCGCGATCCTGGGCTTAGGCGCGGGGCTAGTTTCGTACCCGTTCGCCAAGAGCACGAATACGATCGTCGCGGGCGTGGCCGTGGGGACGATTCTCGGCGCGGTCTATGGATATTATCTCGTCGAATCGCGCGAAGATCGTTACCGCCGGCAGCTGGAAGAGGAACGCGGCTATGGCAAGACGGAATCTTCGCTCGAGGCATTCAGCGCATTAAACGCCGAACGGGAAGCCGTCCTGCGACATGCTCCCCGTTCTCGAAGTTCTACCGGACGGCGGATTCCCGTGGAAATCTCGCTCGTCGCGTATCGCTTTTAGTCGAAGGTCCCGACGGACCCGTTTTCGATCTTAGTTTTCAATCAGCGGCTTCGACGCCGGAGCGGAGTCGTCCGCGAATTCGAAGGTCTGCTCGTCGTCGTAGGCGCGCATGACCTTCTTAAACTCGCTGGATGCTTTCAGAATGCGGGCCTTCTGGTCCGTCTTGTTTCCGAATTCTTTCAGCGTCTGGATGAACTGGGTGATGCCGCTCGAGCCGACGAACTCGAGCCCTTCCATGTCGAAGATCACCTGAGTCGGGGTGGCGTCGGTATTCGCGCCCCGGGCCGGTTTCGCGGCGGCGGCGATCTTCTGTAAATTTTCTTTAAACGAACCGTGCGTTTCGTAGTCGAGTTTTCCATCGACCGCGACGACGATGGTGTCGCCGACCTTCTTGATTTGCGCTTTCATGATTCCGTCCCCACTTCAGTTAATTGCTCGAATCCCCTAAAGCGATTATCGTGGAGGGAATGAGCGGGAAAAAGAGGCAAGAATTGCCGAAACACAGCAAGTCCGGTCGGTCGTCCAGCGATGCCTCCGGCTTGAGGTCCAGCTCCGCCTCCGCACGGATGAGCGGGATCGCGGGTGAGGGAGTCCTGTATGTGGTGGCGACGCCGATCGGGAATCTGGAAGACCTGTCCCCGCGCGCGAAACGCATTCTGACCGAAGTGGACGCCGTGCTTTGCGAGGATACGCGAATGACGGCGAAGCTCCTGAATGCTTACGGCATCACCTATGGACCCGAGCGGCCGCTGGAGCGGGCGGATCAGCATCTTTCTCTCGGGCGCTTGGCGGCGTTCGTCGATCGCCTTTCCTCCGGCGAGAAGTTGGCGCTCGTCTCCGATGCCGGCACGCCGGCGATCAGCGATCCCGGCGCGGATCTGGTTCGAGCCGCGAGTCTCGCCGATATTCCCGTGGTGGTGATTCCCGGCCCTTCGGCGCTCCCGGCGTTTCTGTCGGGCGCCGGATTTTCGGAAGGAACCCCCGTGTTTCGCGGATTTTTTCCGCGGAAGACCGCCGATCGCGCGCTCGAATGCGACCGGGCCGCCGCGCTGCCCTTCGATTCGATCTGGGTCTGGTTCGAAAGTCCGGAGCGGGTCGTGGAGTCCGTCGCGTTTCTCGCCGAACGTTTTCCCGCCGCGGAAGGCGCCGTCGCGAAAGAGCTCACGAAGGTTTACGAGCGTTTTTATCGAGGAAAATACGCCGAGATAACTTCGCATATCCAAAGCGCGGCGGCTGCCGGCGAAGTCCGCGGCGAGTGGGTGATCGGGCTTCGGTTGCCGGCGGCGGTCGTCCCGACGGCGGGCGAGGAATGGAAGGTCACGCTCGAATGCCTCGTACGGTGCGGAGTTTCGGCGTCGCGAGCCGCGCGCGAAGTGAGTCAGGTTTTTGGCATTTCACGCAAGGAAATTTATTCGACCGCGGTCGAGGCGGCGAAAGCATTGGGCAATTCTTCGGACGCCGCCCAGGACGACATTTAAATAGCGTGCAACGAGTGACGAATTCCCGGTTTTTCTCGGAAGAATGAAAATAATTTTAGTGAGCGGTTGACCTCCTTGCCGAAGTTTCCCTACACTAAGTGTGTGGTTGTGGATGAATCCAAGGATGGATTCGGGGCACAAGATATTAGCTCTCGCGGGCCTCAGTGACGTCAGGATGACCCATCACTGAGGCTGTTTTTTTTCGAGGCATGGATGCCTCATTTGACCCGAGTTAGGGGCCCGCAGATGGATTTGCGAAAAAAACCTCACGAAATTTTCGCCGAGCTCATGTCCGGCGCACCGACCGCCGGCGCTTCGCCGGACGTAAAAGCCGCCTCGCCCGTCGAGCAGACGCCGGCCGAAGCGGCAACGGGTTCCTCCGTTTTCACGGCCGAAGTCCTGACCGCGATGAACCGTATCGCCGGCCTTTCGGTTTCGCTCATGTCCCTGCGTGATCCCGCCGCGATCCGGGCGGCGATCGTGGATGCCGTGAAGAAACTTCTTTCCGTCGAATCGGTGGAAGTTTTCTTCTCGCCGCTCGAAACCAGCGAAGGGGCCATTCTCCGAATTTTCGAATGGGGTACCGGCGCCGAATATCGGGTCCGCCCCGTCATGAGCAACGAGAGCGAACTCACGGTCGCCGGTCGTGGCGCTTCCGGCGTTCTCGCCGTGATCCGCGTGCGCGAAAAGCTCGACTGGACGCCGATCACCGCGACGGACGGGGCCGTCCTCGAAGCCATCGCGACGCAGGTCGGACTCCGGCTTGAGAATCTGCGCCTCGAAAGCGAACTCGAGCGCCACCAGGCGAGTTCGGTCTGCGCACTCGCCGCCGCGATCGAAGTGAAGGATCGTTATACCGCGGGACATACGAAGCGAGTCGGGCTCTACGCCGACGCGATCGTCGACCATCTTCCGATCATCGACACCGAAAAGGAAAAAATCCGCCTGGCCGGAGTTCTCCACGACATCGGCAAGATCGGGGTGCCGGATCGCATCCTCCTGAAACCCGATTCGCTCACGCGCGCCGAATGGGACGAGATGCGACTCCACACCGAAGCCGGCTTCGACATCGTCAGTCGCGTCGCCGGGCTCGAAGAGATCGCGGAAATCCTGCGCCATCATCATGAACGCTGGGACGGGAGCGGTTATCCGCGCGGGCTGAAAGGGGACGAGATCCCGTTCGCTTCCCGCGTGATCGCCGTGGCCGATACCTTCGATGCGATCGTGACCACGCGCCCTTATCGCGCGGCCATGCATCCGAGCGAGGCGCGGGAAATCATTACCCAGCACGCAGGCGTGCATTTCGACCCGGTCGTCGTCGCGGCATTCGAAGCGGCCTTCATCCGGCTCCAGGAAACAGCGCTTTCCACGGACGAGCTTTAGCGCGACTTCGGCGCCACGCCCGTGCTAACGCGTTGCATTTAGCTCGCGCGTAACCGGCACTTAATTAGATTTCCCTTAGGGAATCCGGTTGAGGGGGGAATGGCGCCTTGGTAGCTTTGGGCCATCCTATGGCATGGTTCGATGACCTGAAGACCCCGCGCATTAAGTCGCAAGTTTCTGAGCGTACTTCCAAAGTTCCGGAGGGTCTGTGGGTGAAGTGCCCTGCCTGCGGCGAGACGCTGCAGTCGAAACCCTTGCGCGAACTTCTCCAGGTTTGTTCGGAGTGCGATCACCATCTGCGCATGAGCGCGACCGACCGAATCGCGATGCTTTCCGACGAAGGCTCTTTCGACGAATACGCGGAAGACCTGGTTTCCACCGATCCGCTCGAGTTCGACGATCTGAAACCTTACAAATCGCGCCTCCACGCGGCGGCGGTCAGCACCGGCGTGCGCGATGCTTGTGTCGTCGGCAAAGCGAAAATCGACGGGCTGCCCTACCATCTGGGCGTCTTCGAATTTAAATTCATGGGCGGCAGCATGGGTGTCGTCGTCGGTGAAAAAATCACGCGTCTTTTCGAAATGGCGCTCGAAGACCGGCTTCCGGCCGTCGCGATTTCCGCCTCGGGCGGCGCGCGGATGCAGGAGGGGATTCTTTCTCTCATGCAGATGGCGAAGACTTCTTCCCTCGTCGAAAAGATGCGGAAGGAAGGCATTCCCTACATCTCGATCTGCACCGACCCGACGACGGGCGGGGTCGCTGCGAGCTTCGCGATGCTCGGAGACGTGATTCTCGCCGAACCGAAGGCGCTCGTCGGATTCGCGGGTCCGCGCGTGATCCAGCAGACGATTCGTCAGGCATTGCCCGAAGGCTGTCAGCGCAGCGAATTTCTCCTGAAGCACGGGTTCGTCGATCGAATCGTGCATCGAAAGGATCTTGCGCACGAGCTGCGCGAGCTGATGTGGCGTCTGGGCCACCGGACCTGTAAGTTTCCCGCGGCGACGAGGAAAAATTGAGCGTTTGGCCGCCTCCTTTTCGTGCGGTTTTTCTCAGAACGGTGCTCTCGGCGGCGTTCGTTTTTCTCGCGTGCTCGTCCGCCCGCGCCGCGTCCGACGGCCTCGGCGCGCTCCACTGGTCGGGCGACAAGACGATCTACGATACCCGCAACAACCGGATGGACCTGATCGGGCACGCCGCGATCCACCAGGGCGGAGAGTCGCTCTACGCCGACAAGATTTCTTTCGAGCGGGATACGAAACTGGTCCATGCGATCGGAAACGCCGTCTACGTTGGAAAGACGGCGCTGATCCAGGGCGCGGAGATGCATTTCAACCTCGAGACCCGGACCGGGACCATCGTCGGCGGTCGCGTCTCTACCGACCAGTTCACGCTCTCCGGCGAGCGCATCAACAAACTCGGCGTGAACCGCTTCCAAGCCCATAATTCGGATTATTCGACGTGCAAGGACTGCCCCCAGAGTTGGACGCTTTCCGCGCAAGACGTGGATCTCGAACTCGACGGATATGCTTATCTGACGAATGTGACGGTGAAGATCGCGGACGCGCCGGGGCTCTGGATCCCTTACCTCGTCGTCCCGATTAAAACGCGCCGCCAGACCGGTCTGCTCATCCCGCGGTTCGGGTTCACGAACGAGGGGCCGACCTTCGTGCAGCCGCTGTTCTGGGCGATCAGCCGAAGTGTCGACGCGACGCTGGGCTTCGGTACTTACGGTGGCCGCGGACGACGGATCGAAGGGGAGGCTCGTTACGCGCTCCTGCGTGGGCAGGGCCAGGCGAATTTTTACCACCTGAACGACCGGACGTTTCGCGACTACCTCGAGACGAACGGGTTTACGAACGACAAGGAAGGGTTCTCGACTTCGCGCTGGGGATTCAAGGTCGAACAAAACCAGGAGCTCCCGTTCGGCATCCAGCAAAAACTCCGCATCAACGACGTTTCCGATTCACTCTATCTTTCCACGGTCGGGGATCTGCCGGGCAACGGCGAGGCCTACCTGACGAGCGATCTGAGCTTGAGTCATGCGACGGATAAGGTGTCGAGTTTCGTGCTGGCCCGCCGCTACCGAAGCATTCTCACGCCGAAGGCGGAGGATCCGCGAAAGCTCGACCCCGCGACGGTCCAGATTTTTCCGCAGGCGGAACTCACGACGAACGATAAGGATTATTTCGGCGGGCGCGTGATGGCGGGACTTTCGCTCGGGGTGACCAACTTCACGCGAACCGCCGATTTCTTCGACCGGGATCCCTTCGGACTCGCTCCGGCGGCCGGCACGCCTTTCCGCCCCGGCATCGATCCGATCCGCGAGGCCATTCGCGTGAAGGTGAATCCTTCGCTGTACACGACGCTTCGGCCGGCCGATACGATTTCGATCGTTCCGCGCGTGAACTATCGGCACTACTTTTACGATTTCAACGGAAACACGGGCTCCCTTTCGCGGGGCTATCTCCACTTCGATACGGATGTTTCGACCCAGTTCGAGAAGGTCTACGACCTGCCGATGGACCCGGCATCGGATCTGGTGCGGGTAAAGCACTTGGTTCGTCCGCTGATCAACTATTCGGTCATTCCGTACCGGCATACGCCGCGCCACGCGTTCACCGATCAGATGGACTATGCGCGCGAAAACGGCTTCACCGGATATAACTTCGACAACGAAGACATCGTTCCGCTCGACAGCACTCTGAACAACGCCAACTATTTCGCGCCGAAGGGGCATTCGGTTTCCTACGGATTTACGACCCAGATCGCGCGGAAGCGGAAGATCTCGCTGATCAACCCGGGAACCCCGAAGGCGACGCCGGTCTACGGCTATGACCAGCCGATCGAATGGTCGGCGGGGCAAAGTTATAACTTTCGGGAGATGGATCGGAGCAACCGGCGCCCGCCGGACCGCGAGCCGCAGCCGCTTTCGCGTATTTACAGCCTGATGACGGCTAAATTCGACAAGTTCTCTTCCTATTTCGACTACTACTACATCCCGTACCAGCCGATCTCCTCCGAAACCAGTCGTCACCTCGTCTCGCTCGGCGCGGCTTGGACGCCGGTGCGCGGAACCGGGCGGGTGCTCGCTTATGAGCGCAGTATCGCCGCTTCCTACGTCTTTAACCGATCCAACCTCCAGTCCCAGAACCAGAGCGTGCGGGTGAACGCCGTATTCTCGCTGAACGACTACATCATGCCGGGCTTCCAGATCGCTTACGACATGCTGCGGAGCCGCTGGCAGGAGGCGAACACCACGCTAACCTTCCAAAGTCCGTCGGAATGCTGGAAACTGGATCTCGGGTACTTCCAGACCATCGCCGAAAAGATCCGACCCGAGGATACGGGCTGGCGGGGAAGTTTTCGCTTCAACCTATCGTTAAATCTGACCGGCGCCGGTTTCGGTTCGGTCACCGACCCGGGAGCGCTCGCCGCGAGTACGACGCCGAGATAATCGTTTCGACTCTCATCGCCAAGGATTCCGTATGGACCCAAAAATATCCGAAACCACGGTTCGCAGTTTTTCCGAAGTCGCCATTCCGCACCTGTCCAAGATCGTAGAGGCGAATGCCGCGATCATGGAATCGGTCGTGACCCGGCTCGTGGCCGACGTGAAGGGCGGAAAATCGCTCTTCGCTTTCGGGAGCGGGCACGCCGCGATCTTCACTCTCGAGCTTTACCATCGCGCCGGGGGGTGCTCTTTCCTCGTCCCGATCGTTGCGGATTATTTATTGCCGACGGCGGGACCCCCGGTCGTGCGCGTGCTCGAGCGAACGGCGGCGGCGGCGAACATGATGTTGGCTCGGGCGGAGCCCCGCGAAGGGGAGATGATCTGGATTTCCTCGCAGAGTGGGATCAACCCCGCGGTCGTGGATTTCGCGCTCGAAGCGAAAAAACGCGGCCTTTTCACGGTCGCGTTCACGAGCGTGGTGCATAGTTCCGCGGTGGCCTCCCGCCACGCGAGCGGAAAGCGGCTCTACGAAGTATGCGACGTGACGATCGACACCGGGGGGTATCGCGGTGATGCGTGCCTCGACATCGCGCCCGATTTGCGAGCGGGTCCGCTTTCGAGCCTGGGTTCTATTCTGCTGGGACACTCGATGCTGACGACGGCGTGCGCGCGGCTCGAGCGGGACGGCGTTCGGTGCACCTATACGAGCGTGAATACTCCGGAAGGCGAAGCCCGGAACAAGGACATCGAGAAGAACGCGATGGTCCGCGATCCGCTCCTCCGGGGTTAAAACGCGACGACTCCCTTGAACCAGTTCAGGCAAAGCCGCATTTCGGCCATGGCGACCGTGATAAAATTGCCGCGCAGGTTTTCGAGTTCGCGTTTGGCGAAGACTCTCTTTTCGAGTCGCAGGCGCCACGAAATCGGAAGTTTTCCCATCGAAGAGAAGAGCGTGGAGTCGCGCGTCGCTTTCGCGAAGCGCACGGTGGAGGTGAGATCCGCCACGATCCAGCCACGTCGGGTGTAGACCAGCTGGTCGGTGCGCATGTCGCTGACGAAGCGTAGTGCCCAGCTACGAGGCGCGAATTCATGCTCGAGTTCGTAGAGCATGCGCCTTTTCATTTCGGTATCTTCCACTTCTCCGGCGAGAACTTCCTCGAGAGAATAGATGCGATTTATTTCCGTCGGCGCCTCGAGTTTCTCGACCACGAGATAGCGCGTCGGCCAACTTTCCTCGGCATATACTTTTACGGCGGGTGTTTCGGTCGCGGAGACCTTTCGCATGCCTTCGTAGAACCAGGCGAGGTAGCCATCGTAGGCGACGCCCATGTCGCTGATCCCGACGCCTTTGGCGAGCCGAAGCGCTTTCCCGCCTTCGATTTCGTAGATCACCGTCGTATTCCCCGCGCCGAGGAAACGAACGATCCGCGCGGTCTGACCCTGTCTGAGATGGAGGAGGGTTCCCGGGGGGAGCCTGTGAACGTTCGCGGCGTACGCGTCGGTGACCTCGCCGGCGGAGTTCCAGAGGCGAACCGGCTTTTCGTCGGCGGAAGCGAAGCGAAACTCCGGGAGGACGAGGAGGGCGACGATAAGGAGCGATCGGAGCCGGGCCGCATTCGGGCGCATCCTTTCGTTTCGGATCGGGAAGGCGAAGGCCTGAGTCGATCGATCCGGATTCGAAAAAAAACGAACGTCAGCCGGCTGACGTTACCTGGCGGGAGCTAGTATCGAAGGACGGCCGCTGCGTCCGGATCCAGAGCTCGCCCCGCCGGGCGAGGTCCGGAATGGAGCCAGGAGTTTCTGCGGGTCGGCGAAGGCGTCGATCCATTCGCGACAGAGCGCGGATTTGGCGGAGTGATACTTTCGTACCGCCGCGGGTATTTCGATGATCGTGCTTTCGAGGAGCTCGGAATCCTCGGACGCGATTTTCCGCATGAGGGCGGCCGCGTCCTTCTCGGCGAGGTTCGCGCCCGGGGGGGCGGTTTTCAGGACGGGGACGCAGTTTTTCGCGGAAAGAGTAAGTCCCGCCGTGGGGTGGCCCAGATCCTGGGGATCAGTCCGGATATCGGTGATCTTACAGTCGGAATCGAGTCGTATCTTCGTGCTCGTCGCGCCATGCACTCCGGCGCGCTTTCCCTGGATGGAAATTCGCGAAATCGTATCGCCCTCCAGGTATAGGTGCGCCGCTTCGTTTCCCTTCTGGAACGACTTCCGGCGGGTGGTTTTCGCCGGGAGATCCTCGTCGATCGCGTAATGTTCCGGTCTGAGCGGGGGGAGTTGCGATGGCGGCAGCTTTCCCGCGGCGTAGGCCTTCAGGAGTTTCGCGATCTCCCGGTCGGTCCCCGTCTTCGGATGAACGGGAAGGCCGAACGATTTCTGCGCGGCATGGGAACTTTCCCAGCTCGCGCCCAGTTTTCGGTACGCTTTCACCGCGGCTCTTTCGTGGGCAGCCTCGGCCTCCGGCGTGAGTCCGGCCTGATTTTTCAGAAAGGGCGTATAGAGAACTTCGGCGAGATGGCGGGACAAGGCAGGATCTTTCACCAGAGATTCGAGAAACGCATTCCGGTAATGGTGCATCCGCACTTCGTCCCGGAGACGTTCGAAGGAGGTCGTCGGCTGGGTAACGCCGGCCGCTGGTTTCTGGACCGTTCCCATTCCGAGCTGGGTCAGCACGCGATTCGCGATCGCCTCGCAGCGCAAGGTCTCGGCCGCGGCGGGGTCGGCGAGGAGCAAAGCGAGGCAGAGCGGGGCGAGGAGATGTTTCGACATCGACTTTCATTGTAGGGAAAGCGGAGGGGCCGCGGCAATCTAAGTTTTCCTCTCCCCTCGGCATTTCCTGCCTATTTCTGGACGATTTCGCTCTCGTTACACTGGAGGAACGATGCGGATCTTGCTGAGTAACGATGACAGTGTCCATGCCCGGGGCCTCCAGGTCCTCCACGACGAACTTTCGAAAATCGCGGATGTGACGGTCGTCGCTCCGCTCGAAGAGAAAAGCACCACGGGCCATTCCCTGACTCTGCACAAACCGCTCCGAATGATCCGTATGGCGAACGGCTTTTACGGGGTCAGCGGAGGCCCCGCGGACTGCGTGCAGGTCGCGCTGTCGCAGATTTTTACCAAACGCAAACCCGATCTCGTTGTTTCCGGACCGAACCGCGGCGCGAACATGGGCCAGGACGTTTATTACTCCGGCACGGTTTCCGCGGCTCGCGAGGCGTGTCTGCAGAAGATTCCCTCGCTCGCGGTCAGTCTCTGCGTGGATTTCTATAAGCCGCGACCCGAAGCCAAAGCGCATTACGATACGGCTTCGAAGCTCGCCGTCGAAGTGATCCAGGCTTTCACCAAAAACGGTCGCGCTAAAATCCAGTTACCCGAAGACAGTTTCCTGAACCTGAATTCGCCCGATTTTCCCATGTCGAAGGTGAAAGGCATCACGCTCGCGCGCCAAGGATTTCGCCACTACAACGCGAAAATCCTGAAACGTCGGGATCATCGCGGAAAAGACTATTTCTGGGTCGGGGGTTCCTACGAAGGGTTTCTCGATGAGGAAGGGACCGACTGTTACGCGGTGGAGAAGGGTTATGCGGCTCTGACTCCGCTCCGCCTCGATACGACGTACCACGAGTACATGATCGAGCTGATGGAAGAGTGGGGCGACTCCGTGCTTCTCAAGCGCAAGGGCCGGCGCTAAGGCGCAAGCGAGGTGTAGATGAATCTATTCCGACGAAATCCTTCCTCCCGTCTCGCTCTTTTCGCCGTCGGTGCGCTCGTCGCGCTCTTCGCGAGCAGTTGCGCTTCCGGTCGTCACTACGCCCATCAGAAAAAGCGTCCGGTCCGCGACCGGGTCGCCGCGAAACAAAGCTCCTATCGCGTTCGCGGGACGGATCGCACAGGGGTGCTCACCCCGATGCAGAAGCGTCAGCTGCGGGCGAAAACGCGGGCCTGGCGCTGGCCGACCGTCGAAGTGAAAGTGACCTCTCATTTCGGGACGCGGAACGGCGATTATCACGACGGAATCGATCTGCGGGCGGGGACCGGAACGAAGGTTTACGCGGCGGCCGACGGCAAGGCGATCTACTCCGGCAGCAAGATCAGCGGTTACGGTCGAATGATCGTGCTTCGCCACCCGGGAAAACTTTCGACGATTTACGCCCATAATTCCAAACTCTATGTGAAAGCGGGCCAGAAAGTGCGCCGCGGCCAGCTGATCGCGCTCTCGGGCAATACGGGTCGATCGAGTGGGCCGCATCTGCATTTCGAAATTCGGGAAGGCGTCACGGCGATCAACCCGCTGCTCTTGCTTCCGTCGCCGGCGGTGGTGAACGAAGCGAATCGGCGCATGATGGCCAGCGCGGACTCCCGGTCGCGACATACCCAGTCGAGTCCGCGGCGCAAAACTCGCCGGGTCGCCGGTCGACCGGCGGCGCGAATCGCGAAGGACGATGGATTTAAGCCCGGGTCACCCCGGGAAATTCGGTAAGACGGAAGGCGAACGTGGACAACGTGGGAATGCGAAACGGTTCGGATCGGGCAGCTCGGTCATACAGCGTGGTGGGCAGGGCCCTGGCGACGGCGGTGTTTGTCATCGGGGCGCTCGCCCTGGGAAGCGCGATGAGCGGCTGCAGTTCGAAAAATTCCGCGACGGAATCGCCCGTGCGCCAGATTCTTCCCCAGGAACCCGAACCGACTCCGACCCCGGTTCCGAGTGCCCCCCCGTCGCCGGCGCCTTCTTCTTCACCGAGTCCCGCGCCGACCCCCGCACCGACTCCGACCCCGAGTCCCATCGCCTGCGACGCGAGCGCCCTCGCGCCCTGGACCCACTGGTCCGTTTTCGCGTCGGGTACCGCGAGAGTGCGAGGAATGGATATCGCGGAGGGCCTCGCCGGCCGAAAACTCACCCTCGATGGTCTGGACCTCGGCTACGGCTTGTCGCGCGAAGTCGGTCGCTATGACCTCGTCGCGGACGATCTCGATTTCCAGTGGACGACGGTGAATGCGGGTTCCGCGGCCTACTTCTCACGCGTTAAATTTCGCGAGGGAGTCGATGTTTACGGCGGTACTCGCAGAACCGCGGCCCTTGATTTCGATGCCGAATACGAAAAACTGGTGGATCTCCAGTTTCGTCTTCTCGATCTGAAAGTGAATGGGACCCATGTCCGAAAATGTAATTCCGCCGGAAAGGAATGCGAACTCGTTCTGAACGGGAGCGATGCCTTCGTGAACCGATTTAAGATCGAGGCCGGCGAGCTTCTCCATCTGCGCAAGATCCGCGTCCAGGTCCCCCGCAAAGCCACCCCAGTGGTGTTAATCCAGGCGCGCGACGTGAACTGGAAAGATCTCGAAGTGACGGCCCCGTCGGAAACCGTCTGGACGCTCGGCGAGCCCCATGGGAAATTTAAGATCGACTTCATGACGCTGACGGGGACGGTGGTTCTCGCGGCATCGACCTTCGAAATCGACCAGGCCCTGGTCATGGGGCGGGTGCTGACCAAAGACTTCCAGTCGGCGGAATGCCGCGACGATCGCGCCTGTGCCACGGTGGATTCGCAGGAGCTCCCCGCCCGGATCTGTCTTTAGAGCGGTCGCCAGGACCATGGCTAAAGCAATCGCTAAAACAATAGCCGCGTGATTTCCGAGCGCGTCCCCAGACGCAGGGGCGGGCCCCAGAAGCCCGTGCCCGCGTTCACATAGATCGCCGTCTTTCCGACTCGGTAGAGACCTTTCGCATAGGTGTGAAAGAATCCGATGAGCAGGCTCCAGGGAAGAAACTGTCCGGCATGGGTGTGCCCCACGAGAACGAGATCCACGCCCAGTCGAGCGGCCGCGGACGCATGTTGGGGCTGATGGCTCAGCAGAATGGAAGGAACTTCCGAACTTTTCAGGGCGAGCGCTTTCGCGAGTTCCGGGCTAGCGTCGTCGATTCCGTGGAGGGTAAAGCGGCGTTTCGAATCTCCGATCGTCACGCCTTCGTTCCGGAGCACTCGAAAACCTAAGGCTTCCAGACTGGCGTTCCACCCTTCCGCATCCCAGTAGCCTTCGTGATTTCCCGTGACGGAAAATTTTCCGAATCGCGGCTGGAGCCGGCGAAACGCCTCGAGACTGGGAGCGTGGACTCGAACATCGCCGTCGCCGATGTCGCCCGTGAGAACGAGAAGATCGAATTCGCCTCCCGCTTCGATCTTACGCACGAGCCGCTCCACATATCGCGGTCCGATCCAGGTCCCCACATGGAGGTCGCTGATCTGGAGGATTCGCAGGGGCGGGGAGTCGGGGCTCTCGTCCTGGGGGTCGGCCGCGCGCAAATCGACTTTTCGGATTTTCGGGCCGAGCCAGGCCAGGACGGCGCCGATGAGAAAGAGAATCGAACTGGATCCGAGCAGCACGACGGCCGACTCACGCGGATCGAAGGGAAAGGCCTGACCGGCGATCCAGAAACCGAGACGGAAGAGCTCCCGCAGGACGGCGACCATGAGCAGCAGACTGAGCATTCCCATCGAAAGGTGGGCGAGTCGTTCGATATGGATTTCCCACGTCCGCGTTTCCGGATCCGTCGAGGACCAAAAGAAGAGCGGCATCCAGATGATCGAACCGTACGCGGTCAGAAACGCGATCCCGAGCGCCGCGAACGTCCAGGGGCTTTCCCGAAAAGGCATCACCGCGCGCCAGGCGAGGAAGGCGAAAAGCAGAGTCAAGGTCCCGAGAAAGGAAGTGAGGAAACGGCCGCGCATCGTGCCAGGAGCTTAGCGTTTCGACCTCCGAAAGGGAATCGAGTTGCTTTGGCGGATCGAATCGCTTTCAATCTAAGGAAGCATTTTTAATCTGGAGGATTCTGTGATGAACGTTCGTTGGGTGGTCGGCGCGGTCGCCGCGTTGGTTGTAAGTATCGGATCGGTCTCTGCGGCGGATAGCAGCTCGGGATGCGGTCTCGGCTGGGAAGTGACCCAGAAGCAGTCGCTCGTTTCTTCCGCTGTTCGTTCGACGACGAACGTCGTGCTTCCGAATACCTTTTCGATGACCTTTGGTACGTCGGGCTGTACGAAACACTCCGTCGTGAAGAACGAACAGGAACAGAAGTATTTCGTGGAAGCGAACCTCGAGCAACTGACTCTCGAGATGGCCCAGGGCGAAGGCGAATATCTCCGCGGATTCGCGGCCGTCATGGGCTGCGAAAATGTATTCGGAGACTTCTCGAGCGCCGTGCAAAGGAATTACGGCACGATCGTCCCGGCGACCGCGAGCCCGGCCGTACTGCTTGAAAATGTGAAGGCCCAGATTCGATCGAATCCGACTCTCGTGCGCGCCTGCGCGGCGTCGGTGTAAGCGCGACTCTCCATTGCGCCGAGCATTTCTCCATCTCGGATGGTTCTGCTTATGGACGGGTTCGGTTTCCGGAATGGAGCCGGACCCGTCGACGTTTTCGCGGCTAGACGTCCTCTCCAGCTCCATGGAGTGGACGCGACTGCTCCATTACCGGGCGCCGTTCCTCCGTTCGGAACGGAGCGATATCGATGATCCCGCCTTTTTTCTGGCGCCCACCGGGAAGTTCGATCCGGCGGCCGAACTGCGGGAGACGGTTCGGATGTTCACGACGCCCGAACTTGCGGCCCTGCCGCATGGCTCGCTCGCGCAACCTCGATTCTGCGCGTTTCCCGCCCGCCGGGATTTTCTCGCGCGGGAGCTGGGCGAAGAGTTCAGGGATCGGCTCGCGCGGGTCGCCTGCCCTGACTTCGAGGCGTGGGAAAAAGGAATCGCGGCGACAGGCGCCTCCTTGGTTTACGCCTCGGCCTATCCGAATAATCCCGCTTCGATGTTCGGTCATACCTTTCTTCGTCTCGACCGAGGGGGGGAGGCCCTCTCGAAACAGATGGATCTTCTCAGTTACGGCGTAAACTTTTCGGCGGCGATCGGGCCGGGCGATCATCCGGTAAAATACGCGATCTGGGGACTCGTCGGCGGATACGTCGGCCGCTACGACCTGAGTCCGTATTATCGGAAGGTGAATGAGTACGCCTTTTCCGAAAGTCGCGACCTCTGGGAGTACCGACTCACGCTGACTCCGGGGGAAGTCTCGCAGCTCGTGCGACACATCTGGGAACTCTATGGGCAGGGTGGGCTCCACTATTATTTTCTCGACGAAAACTGTTCGTACCAGATTCTCACTGCGCTCGAAGCCGTGCGGCCGGAGTGGAAACTGAGCGAGGGTTTTCTTCTGTCCGCCATTCCGGTGGAGACCGTTCGTCACGTCGCGCGCACTCCGGGCGCCGTCAGTGGCGTCGTCTTTCGACCTTCGCTGAAAAACCAGATGTCCGGAGCGATTTCCCGGCTGGACGAAAGCGAGCGTCGCCGGCTCGAAGGGGTTTTCGGCGGGCGAGCAGGGGGCGTTGGCCTCTCCTCCCTTTCTCCGGCGGGATTGGACGCGCTCGCGCTTGCGCTCGCCTACGAAAAAGAAAAGGACGTGGTGGGTGCGGAGCGAGCGGCTTTCCTGCGCACGACACTTCTCGAAAGAAGTGCGCGAGGAACCGCGACTTCCGCGCGGGTTGCGGACGCCGAAGATCGTCTACCGGATACGGCGCATCCTTCGTCGCGCTTTTCCCTCGGATTCGGCGTGGAAACCCGGCGTCGTCGGATCGAGTTGGGATTCGCCGGTTTTCGGCACGATCTCCTCGACCGCACGCCCTCCTATAATCTTTTTTCCGAAGTCCGAGTTTTCGATCTCCGCGCTCGCCATATCGAGGGTGACCGTCTGCGAATCGACCAGGGGGACCTGTTCGCGATGACTTCGCTTGCGCCTCGCTCGCTCTTCGACGGCCAAAATTCTTGGAAGGTCGAACTCGGGTGGAAAAGCCTTTCCGACCTGGAGGCGGCTCCGCGAGCTTGGCAGATTTCGGGTGGATATGGGCTGGGATCGAGTCCGTTCGGTCCGCGCCATCTCGCGTACTTGCTTCTCCACGGAGAGCTTGCGAGATCCGGCGCTTTTCGCGATGGCTGGGGACTTTTTCCGGGCGTCGACCTAGGGGTGGTCATCAATCCAGTGAAGGACCGGAACTTCATTCACCTGCGGGTGGTGCCGCGCTGGGATGTGCTCGCCTCCGTTTCCGGTGACCGATTCCGGCCGAGCGGGGAGTTCGCCGCTTCCGGGTGGCTGAGCGATGCGTCCGACGTTCGTCTTCGGATCGAAGCGCAGAAGACGGAAAGCGGCGATCGCTGGCATCGGCTTTTCGTGACCGAACTCGCGACGCGTTTCTAAGCCGAGAATGGGACCTCGGGTCGCTTGCCTACCCGTCCGCCTACCAGCAGCGGAAGTAGAAGTTCACCCAACGACCCCACGCGTCAAATCCGGTGCACTGGACCGAGTGGTTCGGCACCACCCACCAGGTGCAGCCCTGTCCGTAGGTTTGGCAGCCAATGGAATAGGGCGGACGGAAAGGCGAAAAACAGGTCGTGACGGCTGAACAGAAGGCATTCGCTTCGGTGGCCCCGGATAAATCGCCGGATCCTTCCTCTGCCGCAGAGGGCGTCGAAAGGGTGAAAAGAGCCAGCGCGCCCAGGACGGACGACAACGCGTAATAACGTGTTTTGGATTGGAACATGGGCTCGATTTGCCGCAACTTTTTCGACGGGTCAAGCACCATCATTTCCTGGCCCCCTCCAGATTTCGGGCCGCATATAGGGCGAGTCCAGCGATGCTTATCGCCGCGATGGCGATGGCCGCCGGACGCACTCGCAGCGGATCGCGCGCGTAGTAGCGCCGCTTGAACACGAGGTTGAATACGCTGGATTCGAGGACATCGATCCGATCGGCCAGTAAAAGCGACATCCAGCGCCGACGCTGGCCCTCGCCAAGGGAGTAGGCGTAGCCGCGCACGATTCCACTCAGTCCTCTCGGCGGAAGGGTCGTTCCGAAGACCGGAGTGATTCCAGGTCGTTCGATCGTGTGAAAAATTCGGACATCGGATACCTGCTGCTGGGGCTGGTCCCAGTGGGCGCCGTTTTCCGCGGCCGTGTAGCTTCCTTCGCGGGGGTGCCCGACTCGGCGTTCGAGCGGAAGGTCTGCGCCCCAACCCGGAATCGAGTTTCGCTTTTTCGCGGAGACCTTGGGCCGATCGCGGCGATGAGAATGCTGGGGCTGGGTGATGATGGTGGCGTCGAGGGCGGGATTAACGGGGCTATGCATGGGATTTCCTTTCCATAGGAATGATGGGAGCTGCAGGGGCGACCTCGGCGGTAGGACCTCAGTGCAGGTGCACGGGATCCACCGCGCGCGCCTTTTTCGTGGGAGTTGCGCCCGGAGTGATCAGCATCGTTTTAATGCAGCCATCGAGCTGATTCGCGAAAAGATGATAACCTTCCGGCGCTTCTTCCAGCGGGATGCGGTGGGTGATGATATCCTTCGGACTCAGATCTCCCGAAAGAACATGTTCGCAGAGGCGGGGGAGATACCGTTTCACATTCGCCTGATTCGCGCGAATCGTGAGGCCTTTGTTCATCGCCGAGCCCATTGGAACGAAGTTGTAGGGAGGGCCATAGACTCCCACGATCGACACGACTCCGTTCTTTCGGACGGAGTTGATCGCCCAGTCCATGGCGGTCGGTGATCCCGCTTGCAGGAACATCTTTCCGGTCGCGGTATTCACGAAATCCCCCTTCGCCTCGCAGCCGACGGCATCGATGCAAGCGTCCGCACCGAGCCAATCGGTCATCTGTTTTAGGTGCAGGACGATATCGTCCACTTGGGTGAAGTTCACGGTTTCGGCATAGGCGAATTTTTTCGCCGCTTCGAGACGATAGTCGACATGATCGACGACGATCACCCGACCGGCGCCGAAAAACCAACAGCAGCGGGCGGCCAGAAGTCCGACGGGGCCGACCCCGAAGACGACGACGGTGCTGCCTTCCTTTATTTCCGCCATCTCGGCCGCTTGGTACCCGGTCGGAACCACGTCGGTGAGGAGGAGAGCGTCTTCTTCGTCCATCCCGTCGGGGATGATCATCGGGCCGACGTCCGCGAAAGGAACCCGCACATATTCGGCTTGCCCACCGTCGTAGCCTCCCGTCGTATGGGAGTAACCATAGAGCCCGGTACCGATCGACGATCCTGGATTCGTCGAGTGGCAGTTGCCGAAAAGCCCCTTGCGGCAGAAGAAACACGAGCCGCAGGAAATATTGAACGGGACCAGGACGCGGTCGCCCACCTTCACGTTCCGCACGGAAGAGCCGATCTCTTCGATCACGCCGGTGAACTCGTGGCCGAAAGTGCAACCGACGCGCGTATCGGGTAGGAGTCCGTGGAAAATATGGACGTCCGACCCGCAGATGGCGGCGCGCGATACCCGGACGATCGCATCGTTTGGGTGCTCGATGGACGGCATGGGTTTCTGGAGCATTTTAACTTTCCCGGGACGGAGGTAAGTGAGTGCGAGCATGGGCATTCCTTTCGGTGGAGCGGGGAGAATCGATCCGGTGTCGGACATCGGGCGGTTCGCCTCTTTCGCTGGGTAGGAGCAAATTCGATGCCCTGTGGAGAATCGAAAACAATTTTAATGCGTCGGGAATGGCGTGACCCAGAGCCGTGTTGTCGAGAATCGCCCAGAGCGCTCCCGATCCTCGCCGAGCGGAGACCAGATCTTCGGCGAATCGGTGCAGCCGATTCTCACCGTACTCGCTTCGGTAGATCACGGGAGTTCCGTGGAGGCGCGCATAGGTGAGGGAAGTCGACGCGACCAGGTCGCGATAGTCTTCCCAGTGGAAAAGGGGCGAAGGGTCGGCGCGGACGAGCGTAAGTTTCTGCGACCGAATCAGCGCGCTTGCTGCCGCGGATCTCCAGGTCGGATGGCGGGGCTCGAAAGCGATCGGGCCAACGACGGAATCTCGAAGTTCCGCGAAGAATGACTTTGCTGCGCGAGGCGCGAAGGCCAGGCTGGGTGGGAGCTGGACGAGGAGTGGCCCCATTCGCCGACCGAGCTCGCCGATATCTCGGAGAGTATTTCGCAGTTCGATTCGCGCCCCATCGTCGAGAATGAGTGCAAGTTCATGGGTGAATCGCCGCGACAGCTTTACTGTGAACCGAAAGTCAGTCGGGACGGAATCCGCCCAGCGACGGTAGGTGTCTGCCCGATGGTGACGATAGAAACTCGAATTGATCTCGACCGCGTTGAATCGAGTCGCGTACCGTTCGAGATGGTTTTTTCCGACGCCGAAATATCCCGCGAGCGCGGGTGCAATGCTCCATCCGGCGATCCCGACAAAGGTATTTGCACTCGCGGACAGGGAAGGGTTCCTCATTCGGAACTCTATCGCAAACAACGTACCTGGCGACTCGGGTTAAAACGCCCGCCCGGTCAAAATCGCCAAATGAGCCGCTGGAAGTCGGCCGGGACGATGGGGCGAGGAGAAGGCCCTATCCTCGGGATGGACAAGCGGACGTCTATTCTAACTTAAGGTCGCCTTCATTTCGATGGGCGAAAGCGGCGCTTTCCCGAGAAGTGATCGCACTTGATTATACCTCCCGAGACCGGGGCCGATGACTTGGTTGCTGATCCGGCAGTCGACGACCAAAGGGAGCTCGTTCTTTTCGAGCACCTCCGCGATAAAGTCGGAAGTGATTTCACTCTCTTTCTCGATCGTGACCGACGAGAGGCCAAAGGAAGAGGCCATCTTTGCAAAATCCAGTCGCCGATCGAACCGGGTCGATTCGAGTGGCCGTCCCATTACGGCGGCGAAACCCTGGTGCACATAGGACAGGGACGCATCATTCAAAACGAAGATCAGGAGCTTCAAGTTTCGGAGGGATGCATTGGCCGCGAGAGTGTTGAGTTCGTTGTTCATCAGCAATCCGCCATCGCCGACGAAACAAATGGTCAGGGCTTTCTCTTGGATGTCCCTTGAGCCGATGGCCGCGCCGATCGCCGCGCTCAAGCCGAATCCCAGGCAGTCTACGGTACCCGAGTTCATGAGGCACCGAGATCCGGGGCGGTAGGAAAAGTAGTGGGCGGCATAGAGCTTCGAGCTCCCGGTATCCGCGACGACATTCACGGTCGTCTCCGAATCGAGGTGCCGCGCCAGCGCTGCGGAGACGGCATGCACCAGCTTCTGCCCCGTCAGCCCAGCATCCCTGAGATCTTCGTTCATTCGCGAGTGCAGTTCCATCGAGGTGTTCCGTCGAAAACCGGCGAGACGCCTTCTATTCCTCTCTCGAATCGCGTTTCGCGCCCCCTCCAGGCGCGGACTTGCGATCATTCTCTCCAGGAATCGCTTCGCATCCATCTTTAGGTTCAGTGCGTGCTTTCCCAGTCGGCCAAAGCAGTTCACATCCGTGTTTACATGAACGATGTTTGGAAATTCCTTCAGATAGGAAGCGGCTCCGTTCGAAGCGAACTCTCCGAGGCTCGATCCGATCACCAAAAGGAGGTCCGCGTTCTTTCCGCCATGGCTCTTCATCAGATCATCCACTCTCCGATGGGAGAAGATGGAGTGCTGGCCGAGGTAATAGGGCTTCGTTGGGTCGATACAGGCCGCGGCCCTGGCGGTCACCATCGCCGGTATTTCCAGCGGGTCGAGGAAGGCCTGCAGCTCCCCGAGGCTCTTCGACTGGTAAACTCCGTGCCCCGCCAATACGAAGGTGGATGCGGATTCGATCAGGAGATCTTCGACCCGTCTGAGTGTTCCATCCGAAACGGGATCTTCCTCCTCCCCCGCAGGGCTTCTTTCGGTCCGGGCCGGCGGAGAAATCTGCGCCGAGAAAGCATCCGCACCGATCATGAGATGGGTCGTTCGACTAGGCGTCTCCAGGGCTTCGGACAAACGTTCGAACTGATCCGTAAAATCGGCCGCGGAGTTGATCTGGAATTGTTCGTGGACTACGGGAGCGAGCGCATCCTGGATTTCACAATCGAAGGCGGTGGTGTCTTGGAGAAGGCCCCGTCCGCGCTTAGCCTTCGGAATCTCGCCATGCACGAGGAGCACTCGATCACCATCGCTCTTCGCGCTGGCCAGGGCCGCGACGGTATTGAGAGCGGCCGGGCCCGCCGTCGTCACCACGCATCCTAAGTGGCGCGTGACCTGGGAATAGCCTTGGGCCATAAACGCGGCGCCGCCCTCATGGGAAGCGAGGACGAACTCAATTTGGCCGGGGTTTGCGGCGCAAGTATCCACGAAATGGATGCTGTACGCTCCGGGCACTCCGAAAAGGGTTTTACAGCCCTGTCGGTTAAGCATCGAAAGGAGAGTCTGACTGATCGATTGGGTGGGTTTCATAGGCGAGATCCGGGGTGGAATGATTCGATGCGGTGGATGGGGAAGACGACGAGAAAGTAACGAC
>CAZIAL010000010.1:10874-92810 GCA_964536965.1 uncultured Bacteriovoracaceae bacterium | reverse complement strand
GGGAATAGGCGAGGTGAGGCGATGGCTCTGAATCACGGAATTCAGAAATACCGAGAGACCGCTAAAAAAGCGAAGAGCTCGGGAAGTAATGCAGGGACAACCAGTTCGGCAAAAGAGACGGAGAAACCCGTGTCGAAAACGGTCGCGAACGTGAAAGTCTCGGCGAAGGCCCCCGCTCGGAGCCAGGACAAGATCATCGAGAAAACGCTGAAGGCCGCGAAGAAAGAAAAGCTCGCGGAAGCCGAAAAGGTCGAGTCTTCGGCGAAGATGAAGACCGCCGCCGCGAAGGTGGCCGCGAAAGCGACGGCTCCGGCGAAGAAAGCCGAGCCGAAGACCGCCGCGAAAGCGAAGGCCAAGGTCGCGGACGAAGCAGAAGATGAACTCGAGACCTCCGGGGAAGAGTCCGCCGAGGAGGGTCTCGAAACCGTCGCCACCGACGGAGGCGAGGACGAAGAGGCCCTCCAGAAGGAGCTCGAGGAGGAGATCGCGAAAGACGCGGTCCAGACCTCCTCGCTCGTGAAGGAAGACTATTCGCCGACGAACAGTACGCGCGACCGCCTCGTGGTCGAATACGCGCCGCTGATCAAGTATATCGCCCAGAAGATCGCCGCCCGCCTGCCCACGAACATCGAACTCGACGACCTGATTTCGAGTGGGGTGATCGGCCTGATGGACGCCATCGAAAAGTACGATGCCTCGCGCGACAACAAGTTCAAGACCTACGCCGAATTCCGGATTCGGGGAGCGATCCTCGACGAGCTTCGCGCGCAGGACTGGGTTCCTCGCTCGGTGCGCGAGAAGGCGAAAGCCCTCGAGCGCTGCTATGTGCGGATCGAGCAGCAGAAGGGTCGCCAGGCGACGGACGAAGAAGTCTGTGCGGACCTCGGAATCTCGCAGACCGAATACCATGAGATGCTGAACCAGGTCCGTTCGGTTTCCCTGCTTTCTTTCGACGACGTCCAGAACTTCTCGAAAGCCGACAAGCGCGCGCTCCACGGATTCAGCGACGTGGCGAGCTTTAAAAGCTCGACGCCGTATTCGGAAGTGAACCACGCGGCCCTGAAGCGCATGATTTCGGAAGCGATCAACGATCTTCCGGAGAAGCAGCGCCTCGTGCTGTCGCTTTATTACTACGAAGACCTGAACCTGAAGGAAATCGGTCGCGTCCTCGATGTGACGGAGTCCCGGGTTTCGCAGCTCCATACGCAGGCGATCCTTCGCCTGAAAGGGAAGCTCCGGAACCACTGGGACGAGTTTCTCGTTCTCTTCGGCGCCGGCGGCCTTTAGGCCTTCGCTCCACCTGTCTTAAGCGACGCCTCGGACTCCGGTCCGGGGCGTTTCGCGTTTAGAGCGTTTTTTCCATGTTCATTTGGATGACGACGAATCCCTCGGAGTCGTAGAGTTTGCGGGCGATCTCATTATCGGCGAAAACGTTCAGACCGAGTTTCGCGAAACCGCGTCCGCGTGCGAACTCCGTCGCCAGTTCGATCGCGCGGCGGCCGAGTCCGCGACCGCGGAACTCGGAGGAAACCTCAAAGTTCCAAATATAAGCGCGACCGTTGCCCCGGTCTCCGAGATGTAGATATCCCGCTTCGGTCTCTCCGAAGTATAGCGTGAATAGATACTGTCCAGGCGAGGCGGGGCCTTGGGGAGCGATTTCACGCATCTGTCTCTGCGATTCGGCGAGCGCTTCCGCAAAGGGTCGGCCGGAAAAATTTGGGGACGTACGCGCATAATTCTCGGAAGACGCCTTAAAGTAAGCCTGAAACTGGCTCTCGGTCATGGGCTCGAGGCGAAGGGAGTTCATGCCCCGAGAATGCCGGGGAGATCCGACCGAGGTCAAGCCGGCTGGAGGATCAGGCAGCTTTCTTCTCTTCCGCCGCCGGGTCGAAGTCTTTCAGCGCATCGAGCACCGATGCGGCGGAGGCTTCGGCCGCCGCCGGAGCCTCGGAAGGCGCGACGGGAGCTTCGGGTGGATTCGCGGCCTGGAGCGCTTCCGCGGCTTTCGCCGCGGCCATCTCGGCGGCAACCTGTTCTTCGGAAGGCGCCGCGCCCTCATCCGATTCCGGAGGAGGAGCGACGCCGTTCGCATCGAACGCCGCGGTCGGAGCCGGGGCTTCCGCCGGCGGCGCCGCTGGCGCGTCTTCCGCGAATGCCTGCTCGATAAAGAGGCCTGCCTTGTTCACATACAGCTCCGCCAAATCGGCGCAGAACTTTTTAAATTCCGCCTCGACGGCGGCGTCCTTCCAGAGCAGCGCGAGACCGACTCGATACGGATAAGGCTGTCCGCTGCTCGCGAGGACTTTCGCGGACGAAGGCTGGTATTGGCACCAGACGACTTTCGCCGTCAGCGTAAAACGTTTTGGATGCTCGATCTGGAGCGTGAGTTCGACGTTCGGAACCAGCGGCATCGCCGCATAGACGCAGAAACCTGCGGGAGTGAAATCGTTTAGAAGACCGCGCGCCGGTACTTCGACGAGGAACCCGTCGTCCGCGCGAAAGCTGAGCACGACATCCGCACGGCGAACGTGGATCGGACGACCCAGCCGGTCTTTTTCACGGGCTCGGGCGGACATCAGCGCTTTGATTCTTTGGTTGGTCGAAGACCACATAGGAGAACGCCCCTCTTCAATCCGACTTATCGGAAGAAGCGGGGCGTTTCTTAAGGTCGTTCAGGATGCGAACTGCTCCGTAACTATTCGGAAATATTGGAGATTAAAGCGCAATGCCGATTCGGAGGGCGTAACGCCGATCCTGGAGGCCCCCGACGTTCAGGGACATTTCCTCGCCGTAGGTCGCGAGATCGAGCTTCAGCACCGGGAGATCGAAGCCGACGCCGGCCGTGAGGTAACCCTGGTTGATGCCGCCGCGAAGGAAGATCGTATCCTTTACCTCGAGTTCGCCGCCGAGGTGGAGGAGGCGAAACATGGATCCGCCGGAGTTGTTTCCGATGTCCTGGATTTCGAACGCGAAGAGTCCGGAGCTGAATCCGAGGAAGCCGTCTTTCTGCGCGTGGATCCCGGTGTTGAACGTGCGCGGCTGACTCATCGGGACTGGCTGCGAGCCCGAGATCAGATCGGGAGTGCCTTCCTTGTACTTGCCGCCGAGGACGTTGTTGATGGCGAGAGCGCCCTGGAACTCCCAGCCCTTCGGCTTCCACGCCAGATTATGGCGCGCGCCGACGTCGAAATCGATGTGCGAGCCTTCGCCGGCGATATCCTTGATCGAGTCAAACGAATCGCCGCGGATATAATCGATCGTCGAAAAAGTCTGGCGGGTAGCGACTCGGTACGCATAGCGGGCGGTGATCCCGACCGCGAGGCGTTTCTCCTTCAGGAACTTCCGCGAAAAAGTGGCGGCCGGTCCGATATCGGAGAAAACGTTCGGTTCCGCCGAAAGGTTCCGGCGAAGGTCGAGGTCCATCTGCGTGCTGTGGATCAGACCGACGGCGAAGGAGTTGTGCTCGCTCAGGAAGCGCGGCGAGTAGTAGGCCGGAATCACGGTTTGGATGCGAACGTGGTTGTTCTTTCCGGCGGTATTCGCGAGGTTCTCCAGGGTATCGCCCGAACCGGTCAGATCGCCGACATTCGAAATCGCGCCCGTATTGGTCTCGACGAAAAGGTTCACGATGTCGATGCGCCAGCGCTTGTTATCCGAGTTTCGCGCCGGGTTCCCGAAGAAGTTCTCCTCGTAAATTCCGGTCGAGTAGCGCACGCCGCCCATTCCGGCGGAACGCGCCGACTGGAAAGGCCGAATGATGTTGTCGAGCGAGCGGGCCTGCGCGGAAGGCGCGAGGGCCGCGGCGATCGAGAGCGAAGCAAGCAGGGAAACCGAAGAAAATCTTTTCATTTCAATCACCCTTTTAGTTGCGGCCGACGCCGAGGTTTTTCACCAGCACCGCGCGTGCGCAGTCGTTGTCCGTGGCGAAGGTCGCGGTGTTGAGGATCTGATTGATCAGGGTCAGCGAGTCGCCCGTTTGGACGCCCATTTCTTCGATTCCTTCGAGCGCGGCGCGCATCGCGAAAACGAACATTCCCCAGGTCGGGGTCGCTCCCGCGAGCGTGGCGGTCGACGGATCGGAGATCATCGTACTCGCCGGTTCCGCTCCGCCCGCGATCGTATTGCTGGTCGAAACGCAGGCGGCGGCGGCGCCGGTACATGCGGCGACTTCCGTGCAGGTTGCAGCGTTCAGAACTAAGTCGGTTTTCGAAAGCACGTTGTCGCTCGCGACCGAGGACTCTTCGGCGACGATTTCGGCGGCGATCGCGATGGCGGTGGTGAACCGGACGAAGCCTTTTAGGCTCGTGTTCGTGATATTCGCCACGGTTTTGTAGCTGTCGACCAGGCGCTGGCGTTTCGCTTCGCCGGGAGTGGTTTTATAGGTGAGGGCCTCGCCGAGTTCGGTCAGGATCGACCCGATCGTCTCGCCGTCCGAAATGGCGAGTGCTCTCACGATGGCGGAAATATCCATTCCTTCCTCGTCGAGGCTCAGGAACGCGAGTTCGGCGATGGCGTCCTGATTCCCGCCGAGTTTTCCGTAGTACTCGCGGGCGCAAGCGAAGTCGCCCTTGTCGAAGCACGCGCGCGCGGCGGAAAGCAGCTGTCGATCGCCGCCGGGACTGTCGAGCGGATCGAAAATATTACATGAGCTGAGAAACGCGAGCAGTCCTGCTCCGGCCAGAATCGGAAGACGTAAATTTAATTTCATCCTAAGAGGGTAGCGGGGAAACGAAGGCGAACTCAAGCGCGGAAAGATTTTTCTCCACGCTGCAGAGCCGCGTGAAGAAGTCGGACTTTGTGCGTGAGTTCCTCGAGCGTTCCGTTGTTTTCGATGAGGTGAGTCGCGGCGTTTCTTTTGCGCTCGGGGGTGGGTTGCGCGCCAAGAAACTGGCGAGCCTTTTCTGGAAGCATGCCGTCACGAGAAACGAGTCGGTCGAGGCGGACGTTATCAGCGCTTTCCACGAGGATGATGCCGGCGAAATCCTGCGCGCGGCCCGCTTCGACCAGAAGCGCGGCCTCGTAAACGGCATAACCGGGGGAGGAAGGCGCGGCGGTGGCACGGAGCGCTTCGATGCGCCGCTTGCTTTCTTCCTGGATCAGCGGATGGAGGATCTTTTCCAGATCGCGGCGCGCTTCCGGATCGGAGGCGATGATCCCGCGAAGTGCCGCCGGGTCGAGCGTCCCGAAGCGACGGCGAATCGGATCGCTGGCCGCCGCCCCTGGGGCCCGCAGCTCACGCGCGATCGCATCGGCGTCGATCGTTCGGACTCCGAAGCCCCGCAGGATTTCGGCGACTTTGGATTTTCCCGAAGCGATCCCGCCGGTCAGTCCGTAGATGGGAAAGTTCGGGTCGCTCATTTTTCGGTCCGGCTCTTTTTTTCGATCGCCTTCGCTTCGTCCCAGTGGCGATCCATCTCCTCCAGCGTGGAAGTCTCCATGGACTTTCCGCTCGCGCGGATGGAAGTCTCGACGTGCCGAAACCTGCGCTCGAACTTAGCGAGGAAACCACGGAGCGCCTCCTCGGGCTTCGTTTTCGTCATGAAGGCGACGTTGCAGACCGAAAAGAGCAGATCGCCGATTTCTTCCTCGATCTCGCGGCGATCGCCGGCACGCACGGCCGCAGAGAGTTCACGAATCTCCTCCTCGAGTTTACCGAGGGGACCCTCGACGTCCGGCCACTGGAAGCCGACCTTCGTCACCTTGTCGATGGTCTTTTCGGCGCGCATCAGCGCGGGTAGGCCCTTCGGGATTCCGTCGAGCGCGCTCGGTGCGGTTTCGTCCGCTTTTCCAGACTTTTCCTCGGCTTTAATCGCGTTCCAGTTCTGGACGACCTCGTCGGCTCCGGAAACGCGCGTCTCGCCGAAGACATGGGGATGGCGCCGGATCAGTTTCTCGTCGAGCGTCCGGGCTACGTCCGCGAACGTGAAGGCACCCGTTTCAGATGCCATTTCGGAGTGCAAGATAATCTGGAGGAGGACGTCGCCGAATTCTTCGCGAAGCGCGTCGCGGATCGCGGGCTCCGCGAGTTTCGATGGCGAATCGACGAGGTCGAGGACTTCGAGCGCCTCGTAAGCTTCCTCGATCAGGTAGGGACGAAGGGAGTGATGGGTTTGTTTCATATCCCAGGGGCAGCCGCCGGGGGCCCGAAGGCGGTGAATGGTTTCGACCACTCGATCGATCGCGTCGAGTGAGGTTGCGTCGAGAAAGTTTTTCCGGGGCGGCGTTTCGGATTTCATGGGTTCACTCTCTTTGCTTCATGCTACCCTAGAACCGCATGCCGAAAAAGAAACCTTCCCGCACGGGCGCCACTCCCGATTCTTCTTTTACCGCTTACGAAAAAGAGGCGCTGCGTGCCCTCCGCAAGCTCCTGACCCTGGCTTCCGAGACGCGGGAGCTTCGGAAAAAAGCCGGTTTCCCCGCCCGGAGTTCCGAGCCCGCTTTCGGCGCCGACGTCACTTTCGTCAGTCGTGTGAAGATGCGTAGCCTGAACCGGAAATTCCGCGGCAAGAATGTTCCGACCGATGTTCTCTCCTTTCCGGCCCTCGAGATTTTCGCTCGACAAGGACATCTCGGGGATCTCGTGATTTGTGCGCCGATCCTCGAGGAGCAGGCGAAACGAATCGGCCATTCCCCGAAGCAGGAGCTGCAAGTCCTCCTCGTCCATGGCCTGCTCCACCTCCTCGGATACGATCACGAAAAGTCCCGGCGCGAGTCGACGGAGATGGCCCGTTGGGAAAGCCGGATGCTCGGGGAGAAGGGACTCGTCCAGCGAGTGGCCGCGAAGTCGAAGAAGTAGTTCCCCTGCCCTCGAAGCGGGACCGCGACGCCAAGATCTTGGCGCGATTCGAGGGTTTTCGGTACTCGCATTGCCCGGCTATACTGAGAGAGTGGCGCGGGTGCTTGGCATGAAGGGTAGGATCTCCATTTTCGCGGTCGCGCTCGCGTGGGTCGCGAGCGGCGCGAATTCGATCGCGCACGCCGACGAAAAATGTCTGGGTCTGAAAGACCTTCCTGCGACCGTCGCGAAAGAATTCGTCCGCGATCCGAAAAAGATCCGCCTCGAATTCACCCCGGTCGAGCTCGGCGCGAAGCCGGCCTACGTCATCGCCGATCTGGACAGCTGCAATGTTTTTAACGGGAACTGCGATTCGCAGATTTATCTCGCGATCGAGAAGAACTGCTACGACGTCGTACTGAGCTTCCGCGGGAAGTGGCAGGGGATGCAGAACAGCGCCCGTGAACTCGCTTCGGCCGAACTCTGGGTGGAAAGTAACTCCCAGACCCGCGCCTTTAAATTCGACGCGAAGAAGAAGATATTCGTGGAAAAGGATCGGCCATGAGAAAAAGCCGTCTTTTCTCCGCCGCCCTGGCCGCCGGTCTCGCCGCACTCCTCGCGGCCCCGAACGCGCACGCCTATCCGATCTTCTATAAATGCGACGCGAAAGGGCATCTCCTGGATCATCTCGATACGCGAGACATCGAAACCGCGGTGCTCGCCGCGACGAACGAAGCGGGGCTCGAAGCGAAACTCGTCGATCTCTGCGCGGGCCGAACCGAGTGCATGCAGATCCTGAAGCAGATGCTGATCCTGACCCAGTCGACGGTCGCGGCGGTGAATGAACTCCTCCAGGAGAAGATTTCCGAGCTCGAGGCCCAGGCCGAGGTGCTGAACGAAAAGATCGATCCCGCGCTTTCGGATACCGCGCGAAACGTGGTCGCCATGTCGAACGAAATCTATGCCTGCCGGAAAGCGCAGGAAGGGATGGGGCCCGGCGCCTATGCGTTCCAGGATCGCCAGGCGATTCCCGGGGTGACCACCGGATACGATATGTTCATCCATCACCGGGTGCATAACGAGTACAGTCGTTATACCGGAGTTCGTACCGATCCGACCCTTTCCGAACGCGTCGACTATGACCAAATCGGCACGGTGATCGACGATGCGATCGCGGCCGGAGTGGATCCCTACGTCGCGCTGGCGGTCTCCTTCATGGAGCATGGCAAACCCCAACGATTCAAGCTCGACCCGGCGCCGCTTCTCGATATGGTCGGATGTCCGAAGAAGCGAATCGCGCGCGTCAATCACGAGGACAAGGAGGCGATCGCCGCCGAAGAGCAGCGTCTTCGCGCGCAAGGGACCTCCTTCATTTACTCGTTCGGAACCTTTTACCGGATCACCCCCGGAGTTCGCGAGCGGAAGGATATCGCGAAGCTGATGATGGATCGGAAAGAGTATTACGATGCCGACGCGCCGGTCTCGCCCGCGCTCGCCTGCAAACAGGGGAATAATACCTTTCTCGCTCGTCCTGACGGCGAGATCCTCGAAGTCCTGGAAAGTACCGCGGCTCCTGATCTCGATGTGGCGCGAGCTTGCTGCACGAAAATCCCCTATGCGTCGTCGGAATTCTTCTCGGCGGCGGCGAATGTCTTTTTAAAAGGAAAAATTGCGAGTTCCACGAATCCCGCCCTCGCGATCCAGTCGTTTAACGGGCTTGGCATCATCGGACTTTCCGAGAAAAGGGGCGTCGGTTCGTTCCGATACGGGATCGACATGGGTGACGATCCCCAGTACGGCTACCAGGCCATGGATTCGATCCTGAACAGCTTTATGAGCAACTCGACGATCCGATTCATGGTCGACCGGACGAGTAAGGATCTCGGGATCCGGCCCAAGAGTTTGCTCTGTTCAGGAAAGAAGCCCGGCGCGTACGCGATCGACAACGACTATTACCTGCAGAGGCAAAAGGACATCGTTCGGCTGAAGCCATTCATCAACCGCTCCTGGTCTTCGTTCGGCCCGCTCGAACGTTCTTCCATGGAGCACGAGATGACGGAGGCGATGAAGTGGAGCGCAGAGGATCATCCAAAGCTCGACTCGGCCCAGAATGCACGCCTTCGGGCCGGCCTGGCGAGAATGGCCAGTGCTTCGGACCCGTCGGCGAAATGGGCCATCTTTCAGAAAGAAGTCTACCCGTTCCGCAGGACGCTCTACCAAACGTCGGCGATGAGTTGGAAACGTCTGACGAATCAGGAAACCGCGGATCTGAAGTTGAATATTCTCGCGGCGCCTCCCCAGAAATGATAGTTTCGGCGCATGGCGCAGTCGCTTCCCCTGCATGAAATTCGGCAAATTTTCGAACAGATGAAGGAACGTCTCGAGTTCCTGAGGGGGTCGCTTTGACCTTGCCGAGAAACGCCGCCGGATCGAAGAACTGACCCACTTTTCCTCCCAGGAAGGCTTCTGGAGCGACACCCGCAAAGCGAAGCAGCAGACCCAGGAAAAGTCCCGTCTCGAAGCCGAAGTCAACGGATTCGACGATCTCGAAAGCGCCTATAACGACGCGACGACGCTCTTCGAACTCGCCCAGGAGGAAACGGACGCCACTGCGAAAGAAGCCGCTCTCGGCGAAGTCTCGGCTCTCGTCCAGGATCTGGGAGACAAGTTCGAGCGTGCGGAGTTCCAGAAAATGCTCTCCGGCGAACATGATCCGAATAACGCGATCGTCACCATCAACGCCGGCGCCGGCGGGACGGAGTCGCAGGACTGGGCGCAGATCCTGTTTCGGATGTACCAGCGCTGGGCCGAGAAAAAAGGTTTCCGCTGCGACATCATGGATGTTCTGCCCGGCGAAGAGGCAGGCTTGAAAAACGTCACGATGACGATCGTCGGGGCTTACGCCTTCGGGCTTCTGAAGTCCGAGGCCGGCGTGCATCGACTCGTCCGGATTTCTCCGTTCGATTCGAACGCCCGCCGACATACGTCGTTTACCTCGGTCTTCGTTTCGCCCGAAATCGACGACGATTTCGAAGTCGTGATCAATCCGGCCGATCTCCGGATCGACGTTTATCGCGCCGGCGGCAAGGGGGGGCAGGGCGTGAACACGACCGACTCGGCCGTTCGCATCACCCATATTCCGACGAATATCGTCGTGACCTGTCAGCAGGAACGTTCTCAGATCAAGAACAAGGATCTGGCGATGAAAGTTCTGCGGTCGCGCCTCTATGAACGACATATGGAGGAGGAGCGGAAAAAGCAGCAGTCGGTCGAGGATTCGAAACGCGACATCTCCTGGGGGAATCAGATTCGTTCGTACGTCCTTCACCCCTATAAAATGGTGAAAGATCACCGGACCGGCTTCCAGGTCGGAAGCGCCGACAAGACCCTCGACGGCGACCTCGAAGGCTTCATGAAGGCCTATCTCACGTGTAAAATCACGGGGGAGTGGGCTCGCGGCGGGTCGGACGACGTTTAACGCTCCAGGTTATTTTCGTGCCGCCGAGCGTGTCCGAGGAAATCGGTTTGACAATGCCCAGGGCCTCCCTTAGTTATTGAACTCGCTCGAAAAAATGCGGGGGCGTAGTTGAGTTGGTTACAACGTCGCCCTGTCACGGCGAAGGTCGAGGGTTCGAGTCCCTTCGCTCCCGCCATTTTTAAGCTGATTCCGAAGTCCGTGACAAACGAAAGGGTCCTCAGGCAACGCCTCGAGGGCCCTTCGTTTTTTCGAGAAAGCCCCTAATGAAATCTCCTTTTAGCGTCGCCATCGCCGGAGCCACCGGCCTTACGGGAGGGCTCTGTCTCCAGCGCCTCCTGCTCGACCCAAGAATTTCGAAAGTCGTGGCCATCGGTCGTCGCGCTCCGCCAGTCACCCATCCGAAACTATCCTTCTCGCCGATCGTGGATGGACGACTCGCCGAAACGGTGGCCGTCGATCATTTCATCTCTTGCCTCGGAACGACGATCCGAGACGCCGGGTCGCAGGAAAAATTTCGCGAAGTGGATCTTCTTCTCCCGGTCGCCCTTGGTACCCAGCTTCGCGCGGCGGGTTGCCAGTCCGCATCCGTCGTCTCCGCGATGGGAGCGAACCCGGAATCGAAAATTTTTTACAATCGTACGAAAGGGGAGATGGAGGGAGCCATGGAAAAGATCGGATTCGACTCTCTGGCCATCCTCCGTCCCTCGCTGATCGTGGGGAATCGAAAACATCCGCGGGCCGCCGAGCTTTTCGGAGCCAAGGTGTTTTCCGTGCTGAATCCGTTTCTCGTCGGACCGTTTCGGAACCTTCGTTCGATCCACGCCGACGATATCGCGCGGGCGCTCGTGCTCCTGGCGATCGAACCGCCGCCCGGCGTCCGGATTTTCCCGTCGGAAAAAATGAAGTCCCTCCCCAGCGGTTCGCGGCATTCCCCCGAAAACTGAGGTATGACGGATCCATGATGAACTTCGCTCGATTCGCCTGGATGGGTCTGATGTTTCTTGGCTGCGCCTCGACGAGCGTGGCCCGCTCACCGGTTTCCCACGGTGGAACCGAGTACCCCGCGCACTGGTGGACTCCGGTCACCGATCCGAATCCACCGGCCTGGGAAATTCTCCCGCAAGCGGCGGGCCCCGGCGAAGTCATTCTATCGAAACGAAACGAATTAGGTCTGCTTTCGAATTTCGCGGCGACTCCGTTTAGCTATCGGGGAAAGACGTACGCGAGCCTCGAAGGGTTCTGGCAAGCGATGCTCTACCCGGAGGACGCGAAGGATCCGCGCGCGCGATCGCCCGGAGTGGAGTGGAAGTATACGCGCGCGGAAGTCGAGCAAATGGTCGCTTTCGAAGCGAAGGCGGCGGGCGGTCTCGCCTCCGCGAATATGAAAAAAATGGGGATCGACTGGGTGTCTTTCGAGGGAAGGCGCTTTCCTTATCACACCCCGAAAAAGGGGGAGCATTACCGCTGGATCCGCGAAGCGATGGAGGAGAAAGTGGCCCAGAATCCCGAAGTTAAGGAAGTTTTACGCGCGACCGGCGACTTAAAGCTCCGTCCCGATCATCATCAGGCCGAAGACGTTCCTCCGGCTTGGAAATATTATGAGATTTACATGGAGATCCGCGCGGGACTTTAAACGCGACCGTCCTTGCGGGACCTGTCCCAATTCGCGGCAATCCGCCGAGCATGATTCGTGAATGAATGGAGGGCATGGAAGCCCAAACTTCATCACGGAATAAGAAAAAATTAAGACGAGAGATCAAGATCCATCATCCCACGCTATACGTCGTGGCGAACCGCTCGGGCGCGGTTTTTTACGCCGAGAGTGGGAAGGAGCCCTTTCACTTTCTTCGGCGACTGTCGAATCCGCGGGCGCGGCTCGCCGAACGAAAGCTGGTTTCCGACCGGCCCGGACGAACATTCTCGAGCCCGGCCACGGGTAAAGCGAGATCGGGACTGGAGCCGAGGTCGACTCAGCACGAAGAGCTGGCGAGAAAGTTCGCGCGAAAGATCGTCGGCAGTCTGGAAAAGATGAGGGACGGCCGACGCTTCGAGGGAATGGTTCTCGTCGCGGAGCCGCATTTTCTCGGGATGTTGCGGGAGGCGTTAGGTCCTTCGCTCCGGAAACTCGTCAAACAGGAGCTGCCACGCGAATATGCGCAAGGTTCCGATCGGGCGATCCGTTCGCGCATCCGAACGGCGCTCGCGAATCAGGATGCTTCCGTCCACTGACTCGCTTCCCCCTCCCCAATTTCATCCGTTCGGGTCCGAGCCAGTCTTTGGTAAGATAGGACCAGCATGCGGACCCTGGACCTCTATAGCCTGCTTCGACAAAGCCTCGGGCAATCCCATACGGGGTTTGCCCTTTTCGATACGCGCCCCGAACTCGCGTTTCTCCGCGAAACGGCGCGCTCCTGGGGACTGGACCAGGACGCGATCCGGGAATGGCTCGAGTCCCCCGCGGCCGTGGCCCAGCGGGAAACCGCGGAGACCTTTCTGCGACTCGTGCCCGGCGTCGTCGCGAAGGTCGAGGCGGCTTTCGCGCGGGAACTTCCCGGGATTCTTGTCTTCATGCCGAGCTTCGGCGACTTCGACGGATTCGCGCGTTACGAACTCGGCGAACACCGGGTTCTGCTCGGCATCGACTTTCCCGGCGCGGATGCCGACTACCTTCGCGCACTGACCGCGCATGAACTCTCCCATGTTTTCCGCGATCATTCCCCCGCCGTCTGGGGACACCTCGGAAAGCCGCTTTCCCAGATCAGCCGGAAAGAATACCTCGATGCGGGTACCGCGCAGGAACATCTCGTGAGCGAAGGTCTGGCCACCCTGTTCTCGCAGGCGCTCTTCCCGGAGATCGAAGCGAGGCTGCACCACTATTACGAGGCCGAGGAATGGGAATGGGTGCTGAGCAACGAGGCGCTCATCGACAGGGCCCTGGAGGATTGCCTTTCCGGAGACGAAGACGTGTGGTCGTTCTATTCCCCCGCGCGCGTGGGCGCGGGCAGCCCTTCGCGAACCCAGTACTACTGGGCCGCCAAGCGCCTGGCGAACCTTCTTGCCCCGGCCGGCAGCCCTCTCGACCTTCGCCAAATCATCGACCTCCACGGACGCCCCGCGGATACGTTCGAAATTTTCCGCCGAACTCGCTCATAACGACGCCCAGTCCGGAACTGTGGATTTTTACCTCATCGTTATTGACTAATTAAGTCATGATTCAGAGAATATCCTTGCCCGCTTCCCGAACCGAAAGCGGCGGGGCTTTCGGATTCACCCCCATCTTCATTCCCGCCGCTCCGCTGGAGCGTACCCACAGAAGAGGGTTTCCGTATGGAAGCGAAATCCGTTCCGACCTTGCAGATGCCGGGAGAGATTCTCGACCGGCTTTCCGATCTCTATCCGAAGTTGGCCGAAGGCGTGCCGGGAAATCCCGTCTCCAGCCTCGACCTGCCGTCGCTCGAGGAGCTCTTCGCGAGCGTCTCGGGAAGTTCGTTCAAAGTCTTCGACGATCCGGTGGCATACGAGAAAAACCTCAGGGCGAAGTCCTATCCGAGCTGGTCGTCCTCGCGGCTGATCGACTCCTCTTCGGACATCTATCGCATCTACTTCAACGACTATTCCCGGAAGATTTACGTCGATCTGAACGGCACCCGTCTGGACGACCTCCGGACACGGATCGAGGACGAGCTCCTCTACTGCGAAATCCTACGTACGCTGATCTTCGTCTTGGTCTGCGGTAGACCGTTCGATCCCGATCGCGAAGAGACGGCGGCCGACGGACCCGCCGAAATCGCGACGATACTCGAATGACGAAACGGGAATGATCAGGCCCGAACCGACGAAGTCGAGGATTTCTCCGGAATCGGCGGATTCGCGACTCCGAGCATCCCGGCCACCACGGACTGGAGGTGAGCCGCGCTCGCTTTTTCCGGCGGAATGGGCGGCGCGACCTGGAGGTCGACTCGCGACCAGACCCGGCGAAACGGTTTCGTCATCGCGCGGCCGTGGCGGCGGCTGAAAAAACTTCCCCACATCCCGCCGAGCGCCACGGGAACCACGGGTACCTGATCCCGCGCGAGGATCCGTTCGATGCCTTTGCGGAAGAAAGTCATCTCGCCCGTGCGAGTGATTTCACCTTCGGGAAAAATGCAGACGAGCTCGCCCGCACGGAGTTCCGCCGAAACCGATTCGAAGGCGGCCGCGTAGATTCCCGGGTGGTCCTTCTGGCTCGCGATCGGAATCACCTTACCTCGCTTGAAAAATCGACCCGCGAGCGGAATTTTCATGAATGAATGATCCATGACGAAGCGGATCGGTCGCGGGCAAGCCGCGGAGATCAGGATCCAGTCGACAAAGCTCACATGATTGCAGACCAGGACGGCGGCGCCCGTTGCGGGAAAGTTTTCTTCCCCGCGCAGGCGAAGCCGATAGGCGGTATGCGAAAGGACCCAGCAGACGAAGCGGAAGAGAAACTCGGGAAGGACGGTGTAGACATAGGCGGCGACGAGCGCATTTAGCCCGGCGAGCACGAGGAACATCTGCTGGGCGCTTAGTCCTAAGCTATAAAGTCCGATCAGCCCGACGGCGCCTAAAATCATGAAAAGCGCGTTCAAGACGTTGTTCGCGGCGATGATTCGCGACCGTTCCTTGGGATCGGACCGCAGCTGCATCAGGGTGTAGAGCGGAACCGTGAAGAGTCCGGCCGAGACCGAGAAGAAGAACAAATCCGCGGCGAAGCGCCAGCCCGCGGGTTCCGCGAAGAGCGCGGCGATGGTCGGCGCCTGGGGAATGTCCATCCATCCGATGTCGAGCGCGAAGAGGCTCATCCCGATCGATCCGACGGGAACGAGGCCGAGCTCGAGCGTGCGGGAGCTGAGTTTTTCGCAGAGGATCGAACCGGCGCCGACGCCGACGGAAAAAATCGCGAGGATAAAGGTGAGCACCGTATCCGGCGCGCCCATGAGATCCTTGCAGAGCGGGGGCAGAACCGAGAGCACGATCGCGCCGAGAAGCCAGAACCAGGAGATCGCGAGAATGGAGAGCAGAACGCTCTTCGTTTTCGCGGCGATGACGAAGAGTTCGTAGGTCGGGCGGATCGGATTCAGTGAGACCTTCAGGTGCGGGGACTGGGGCTTCATCTCCGGAATCCGACGGCTCGCCAGCCACCCGATGATCGATACGGAGAGGGAAATTCCGACGACCCAGACGGGACCCCCGGACTTCAGTCCGATCAGGATGCCCCCCAGGATGGTGCCCAGGAGAATCGAGATGAAGGTACCCATTTCGACGAGCGCGTTGCCGGCCAGCAACTCCCTTTCCTCGAGAAGTTCGGGCAGGATTCCGTATTTGATCGGCCCGAAGAACGAGGACTGCATCCCGAGCATGAAGAGCGTGAAGAGCAGGAGGGGAAGCGAATCCATCGCGAACGCCGCGGCGCCCATGATCATCGCGAGAATTTCCCAGATTTTCGTCGCCCGACTGAGCGATGACTTGGATCGTTGGTCGGCGAGCGTGCCCGCCGTCGCGGAGAAGAGAAAATAGGGAAGAATGAAAATGGCGCCGCAAAAGGCGACGAGTTTTTCATGCGTCAGTCCCATGAGCGTCGCCGATCGGTAGGTGATCAGCATGACGAGCGCATTCTTGAAGATGTTGTCGTTGAACGCGCCGAGCGCCTGCGTCCAGAACAGGGGAGCGAAACGACGATCGCGGAGAAGACTTCCGAGCGAGGGGCCGTGAGCAGTTGCCATGAGTGAATTTAACGCGAGGAGCTTGAGGTTTGGCAATCGTTTCCCTAGAGTGTGGGGATGACGATTGCGCAGCCGGCTCCGACGGCCTCTCCCCCGACTCCGAAGCTCGACGCGCCGGGGGCGGGGATACCGTTCCCGGCGCGGCTCTTTCTCCGTTTCTGGCTGAATCCTTTCGTCGCCGGCAAGGAAGACCCCGCACGCTCGCGTCACCGCTTCGACCGACTCCATGAAAAAATTCGCGAGGTTTATCTTTCCATTCCCGAGGCCCAGCGGACCGCGCGAGTCTTGGTCCGGCCGATTCGCGGCCTCGAAGATAGCTCGCGTTTTTGGTCCGCGGCGATGGTGCTCGAGCACCTGGAGATCGTGGGCAGCGGAATCGGCGAGATCATCGTCTCGCTTTCGAACGAAATCGTCCCCGATCTAAAACCGGATACGGCGGCGGTGAAGCCGCTTGGAAGCCGCTCGGGCGAAGAGGCGCTCCTGGCCTACGAAAAGCTGCAGAAGAATCTGATGCCATCCGTCGAAAGCCGGATCGGGAATCTCAGTGCGAAAGCGCGGCTGGATCATCCGTGGTTCGGGCCGTTCACCGCCCGAAAATGGTATTGGCTCCTGGGAATCCACGCCGGAATTCATCTCGACCAGATCCAGCAGATCCGAAACGAACTATCGAAGGTGGCACCATGCGAGCACCGAATCTCTGGCTGAATTACCATCATCTCTACTACTTCTATGTGATCGCGCAGGAGCAGAGCGTAGCCGGCGCCGCGGCGAAGCTTCGGCTCGGACAGCCGACGCTGAGCACGCAGCTGAAACTTCTCGAGGATACGCTCGGAAAGCCGCTCTTCGAACGCCGGTCGCGCGGGATGAAGCTGAACGAGACGGGGAAGCTCGTCTACGAGTACGCGAAAGAGATCTTCCGACTTGGAAATGAGATGCTCGAGTCCGTCCAGGATCGCGCGAAGCCGGGGCGAGTGCATGTGCAGATCGGCGCCTTGGACAGCGTTCCCAAGGGGTACGTCCAGCGGCTGGCCGCGGAAGCGCTCGCGCAGGGCAACTGTTACGTCACCGTGCTTGAAGGATCGCGCGAAGTCCTCCTGCGAGAGCTGCAGGCGCATCGGCTCGATCTCGTGCTGACGAATAGTCCGGCGCCGATCGCGCCGAAGTCCCAGGTCTTCTCTCGCCGGCTAAAGGAACTGCGCGTTTTCGCATGCGGCGCCGCCCAGTTCGCGAAACTGAAAAAAGGATTTCCCGGAAGCCTGCAGGGTGCGCCCGTCGTCCTCCCCACCTTTCATTCGCAGCTCCGAGGAGATCTCGAGCGCTATTTCGTGAAGAAGGGGATCGAGACGGTCCTTTTGGCGGAAACCCAGGATAGTACGGTGCAGCGCCACCTCGCGGAATCGGGACAGGGTATCATTCTCGCTTCCGAAGCGACCGTGGAGGACCTGCTGCGTGAGAAAAAACTCATCAAACTGGGCGAGGTCCCCGGCGTTACGGAACAAATTTGGCTTTCCGCCGCTTCGCGGTTTCTAGAAAACCCGATTTCCTCTAAGATCATGGAAAGTTTCAAAGTATGAACCCGCTGACTGAAGGAGCACTCCCATGAGCAATGAACAAAAAGGACCCGGAAAGAACGACGAAAGCCGCTTCGGCCCGATCGACTTCAAGGCCGTTACGAGCACGCTGAACGACATTCTGAAGGAAGAGCTCGCGGGAGTCGTTCGTTATACCCACTACTCGTTCATGGTCTACGGCTACAACCGGATACCGATCGTGAGCTGGCTGCACGGGCAGGCTTCCGAGTCCCTGGCGCATGCGCAGAAGGCCGGCGAATTGCTCACGACGATGGGCGACCATCCGTCGCTCCAGATCGGCACGTTGCTCGAGAGCCAGAAGCACGATATCGGCGATATTCTTCGCGAGTCGCTCGAGGCGGAAGGCATCGCGCTCAACCTCTATAAAAAACTGCTCACGCTGGTCGATGGCAAGAACGTCATGCTCGAAGAGTACGCGCGCGAAATGATCTACGCCGAAGAACTCCACCGTGGAGAAGTCGACAAGATGCTGCGTCGTCCGGGCGAATTCGCTTCGGTCATTCAGGGTAAATAGGGCCTGGGGAAGTAAATCCTCCGGGATTCTGCGAACCCAAGTCGGAAAAACGAACATAAAAAAGGGAGAGCGAGCCGCTCTCCCTTTTTTATGTTCTTCGGCCGGCGACCTCGCCGAACCTCATCCTTCGAGGAGCGAGCGCAGCATCCACGAAGTTTTCTCGTGGAGTTGGATCCGTTGGGTCAGCAGATCCGCGGTCGCCTCGTCACTGGCTTTTTCCGCCGCGGGAAAGATGCCACGCGCGGTGCGCACGACGGCTTCATGTCCCTGGACCAGGTGCCGGATCATGTCCTTCGCGGCGGGAACTCCTTTGGCTTCCTTGATGCTCGAGAGTTTTGCGTACTCCGCATAGGTCCCGGGCGCGTAATGACCCAGCGACCGAATTCGCTCGGCAATCGCGTCGACGGCGAGCGCGAGCTCGTTGTACTGAGTCTCGAACATCAGATGCAGAGTCTGGAACATCGGCCCGGTCACATTCCAGTGGAAGTTATGGGTCTTCAGATAAAGCGTGTAGGAGTCCGCGAGAAGTTTAGACAGACCGTCGGCGACTTTCTTGCGGTCATCCTTCGAAATGCCGATATCGATGGGGAGGGAAGTTTTGGACATAGAATTCTCCTAGGGGGGTGAGGGCCCAGACTATGCCCTAGTCGATCCATTCCGCAAGCGAGGCAGCCTGGATCGTCGCGCCGATTCGGATGGCCGAATGCGCGGCCTCGACCGGGAGGCCGGCCTTGAGCACTTCGGCGACATGCGCGTTCACACATTTGCTACAACCCCCGATGGCGGAGACGGCGAGGCAAGCCAGTTCGAAATCGACTTTCTCGATCCCCGGCTTCCCGATCAGATTCATCCGGAGTCGAGGCGGAAGTTTCTGGAGCTCCGCGTTTTCGGTATGATGCTGGGTCCGGTAAAAAACATTGTTCATCGCCATGAGCGTCGCCGCGCCCTTCGCCGCTTCGACCTCCGCGTCACCGATCGTCGCCGCCGAGTCCGCGCGAATCGCGTCGGCGAGATTCTTCGATCGCGCGGCGTAAGCGCAGGCGAGAGCGATGGTCGCGATCTGCGGGGGCGTCAGCCCGGGCGCGCCTTCGGGCGACAGCACGGCCGAAAGATTCAGTCGGATGTCTTTCGCGTAATCTTTCAAGCCTTCACGATAAGTTTCGATACTCATAAAATTCTCCTGTCTGGATGAAAAGGGTGAACCGGTCGCCGGGCGCGAGCCCTGGATTCGGAGTGGTGAGGTCGGGATGAGCGACCGGTTCGTGCTGGGGAAGCGAGCGGACGAGAGATCAGAGTTAGACTTTGATCGTCTCTTTGCCTTGTTCCCAGTTGCATGGGCAGAGTTCGTCGGTCTGGAGGGCGTCGAGGGTGCGCAGGACTTCCGCCGGGTTGCGGCCGACGTTCAGATCGTAGACCGAGACGTGGCGGATGATACCTTCTGGATCGACCACATAAGTCGCGCGCTGCGAGACCCCTTCGACCGGGTCGAGGATGCCCAATGCGGAAGAGAGTTCGCGTTTCACGTCCGCCAGCATCGGGAAGGGGAGATTTTTCAGCTCCTCCTTCTGCTGGCGCCACGCGAGGTGGACGAACTCGCTGTCCACGGATCCGGCGAGGACCTGGGTATCGCGTTCCTTGAATTTTCCGTTCAGATCGCCGAACGCTTTGATTTCCGTCGGGCAAACAAAGGTAAAGTCCTTCGGATAGAAGAATACGACGAGCCATTTGCCTTTGTAGGTGGAATTCGAAACGTCGATGAACGCATTTTTAAGCTCATTGGAAACGGTGGCTTTCATCTGGAACTGGGGAAACTTCTGACCAACGCCTAACATGGAGGACTCCTTCGGGTTAACGGTTCGGAGGGACGGATTTAAAGACGGTGCGACCTCGAGGTCGCGGAAGCCTTCGCGGGAGGGGTCCCCTTTTCGGGGTTCCCGGCTCTGAAACCAAGTTACGCGTTTTGGGCTCTGTATTGAAATTGATAGTTTTTATGGTACGATAGAGAACGTCTATCAGACTAAAGCCCGATCCCGGAGATCGGAAGGATGCCCCCATGATCAGCCTGACCCAGCTCGAATATGTGCTCGCCGTCGACCAGTTCCGAAATTTCGGGAAGGCGGCCAAGGCCTGCTTCGTCACCCAGCCCACGCTTTCCATGCAGCTGAAGAAGCTCGAAGACGACCTGGGCTTTCCGCTTTTCGACCGGACGAAGAAACCGGTTCTTCCGACCGAAGGAGGGCGCGCCGTGATCGAACAGGCGCGAGTCGTGGTCCAGGAATGGAAACGCCTCTCCCTGCTGGGAGGCAAGCTGCAGGGCAAGGAACTCACGGGCGATCTTCGTATCGCCGCGATCCCGACCCTCGCTCCGTACTGGATCCCCCTTTTCATCGAGGAGTTCTCCCGGGAGTTCCCGAAGGTGAATCTTCGAATCGACGAACTCCAGACGCATCAGATTCTCGCGGCGCTCGACCAGGATACGATCGATGCCGGGCTCTTGGTCACCCCGGTGGGCCAGAAGAATCTTCATGAAGAGCCGATCTTCTACGAACCGTTCTATCTCTGGGTTCGGAAGGATCACGAGCTCGCGTCGAAAGCTCGAATTGGAGAAGGCGATCTCGACGGCAGCCAGCTGTGGCTCCTGAACGAGGGTCACTGTTTTCGGAATCAGATGGTGCAGATCTGCTCGCTCTCGAAGAAAAAGGCCGTGCTTCGCAATGTGATCTTCGAGAGCGGAAATTTGGAAACGCTGAAGCGCCTGGTGGAGCGCAGCGGAGGATATACGCTGATTCCGCACCTCGCGCTTCCCGACCGAATTCCGAAAAACATCGAAGTGAAGGCGTTTCGTAAGCCGGTTCCATCGCGCGAAGTCAGCCTCGTCTACCGGCGGCTCCAGTGGAAAACGCCGCTGATCGAGGCGCTGCGCCGGGTACTCGATCGAACGGTGCCCGAGGCGCTGCGCGGATTGAAGAAGCAGGATCTCGAAGTGGTCGGGATCGAAGCCTGACGATTCGGCTGCCTAGAAAAAAAAGGGCCCGAACTGGGGGGACAGTTCGGGCCGGGAAATGGGGCCCAAGCTGAGGGGGGCAGCTTGGGCCGAGAAAAAGTGCCTGAAGGGGGTTTGGGGGGTTGGCACTCACAGAACTATAAAGCAACGCGAGTGCCAACTCGGAGACCGGTTCCGAATCGTCGGTCCTTTCGGCGTTCAGGCTTGAAACTCCAGCGTTTTTTCGTTCTTCTCTCTTTCCGTCGCTTCGGCCCGTTGCGGAGAACGTGCGAAATACGCCGAACAGGTGTTTAAAGTTTAGACAGTCTCGAGGAGCTTCCGACCCATGCGTCTTTTCATCCCGTGTCTTTCGATCGCTTTCAGTTCTGTTTTCGCGAGCGCATTCCCTCCGGCCGCCTACGCGCTCGATGGGCGCGAAATCATGGCCAGGCATGAAGAGGCGCGCCAGGTCGCCGTTTTCACGGCCAAGGCCCGTCTGGAGACGCGTAAGGCGAACGCCGCGCCTAAGGAGAAGACATTTACGATTTGGCGGAAGCTGAAGAGCGATGGCATTCACTACGAGTCCCTGACCCGGTTCCATACGCCCGCGGAAGTGAAGAACGAGGCCATTCTTTTCCTCGAAAATCCGAAGGGCGAGAACGATATTCTCCTTTATCTGCCGGCCTACCAGAAAGTGCGTCGGCTCGAACGATCCCAGCAGAGCGCGAGCTTCATGGGTTCGGATCTCAGTTACTCCGACATCACCACGCCGCATGTGGACGACTACCGCCACAAACTCCAAGGCGAAGAGAAGTGTCCCGGAGAAAGCGCGACTTCCTGTTACCTGGTCGAGGGCCTGCCCGCTTCGGAGTCCATCCAAGAACGGACGGGATACGCCCGCACGCTGACCTGGGTCCGGAAGGATATTTTCATGCCGACTCAGATCCAGCATTTCGACTCGAAAGGGGCGCTCGTGAAGACTTCCGCGCTTTCGCAGATCGAAAAGCTTTCGACCGGAAAGTGGTTCACCCGGAAAATCCAGCTGACGACCACGAAGACCGGCGGGCAGTCCACCCTGGAGTTCTCCGAGGTCCGGACGGACCCGAAACTGAATGCCGCGTTTTTCACCCAACAAGCGCTCGCCAAGGGCGCCAGGTAGCGGAATGCGGAAGCTTCCTGCTTTCGCGACCGCGGCCCTTTTTTTCGCGGCCTCGGCGCTCGCCGATGGACCGATGCTCGGCCTGCCCGAGTGGATCAGCGGAAAGGCGATCTTCGATCAGCACGAGTCGATCGGACCGGCGAGAAACGAGAGAGAGCCTTCGACGCTCCAGTCGGGGTTAAGTCTCTATACGATCGCGACTCCACGCTTTTCGGAGAATCTCTCCGGGAAGGCGGCGCTTCGGGGTTCCGCCTTTCGGCGTTCGCTCGAAGACGGGCGTGCGCACGTCCTGCGCGGAAACGTCCAGGAAGCCTGGATTGCCCGCGACGCCGGCGGCGTGGAAGTCCGGTTCGGCCAGATCGTGACCCCGTGGGGAAAATCGGACGCGGTAAACCCGACCGATCTCCTGACGGCGAAAGATCTCACTCTGCTTTCGAGCCACGATGAAATCCGCCGGAAGGGCGCGCCCGGACTTCGCGCGAGTTTTACGCCCGCCGACGGCGCGGCGCCGGTCGAGGTCTCATTCGCCTATTCGGCGCGGTATCCGCAGACGGAGATGCTCATCCCGCGCGCTTCGGTCCCGGCCGGAATCGCCGTCGAAATCGAGCCCCGATCGCCGGATTTCTTCGGGGATCGCCAGGAGTGGGCGATGAAAGTCGCGTATTTCGGTTCTGCGGCCGATGCTTCCATCATGGCATTCGAGGGACGCTCCCATTTCGGGCAGTTCGTCTGGGACGGCTCCACGGTTCGACTGAGCTACGAAAAAATGCGCGCGCTGGGCGGCGATTTCTCGGTCACTTTCGATCAGTTCGTTCTTCGCGGCGAAGCCGCCTACTTTTTCTACGAGGCCGGGAAGCGTGGGCGCGGTTCTGCGGCGCTGACGGAGCCGAACCACCTCGACGCCGTGCTCGGAGTCGAGCGCGCATTCGGCGAGCGATTTCGGATGATCCTGCAGGGGCTTTACCGCGTTCATCCTTCGCTTCGCGATCCGGCCGCTTATGTCGGAGCGAATGCGCTCGACACGGCCGTCGGGCGGCAGGTGGGGCGCGCGAACGCCCTCATCCAGAACTACCAGGAGAAGTCGGAAACGGGCGCGACCCTGCTCGCCGTCTATTCGGCCGAGAGCGGCTGGACCTACGAAATCGGGGCACTCGGGAATTTCATCGGCGGCGATTTCGTCCTGCGACCGAAAATTCGCTATAAACTCGGGGATTTCGGGGGCGCGGCGGCGGTCTTGACGACGGGACTGGACTATTACGGCGGTCCGGTGGAGAAAACTCTCGGTGCGCTACGCGATTACCGTAGTGCTTATGTCGATCTGACGGTTTCCTTTTAGGAAGGGTTATGGCCCGGAATCACTCTCCCGATCGCTGCGGTCGTTGCCAGATCTTTCGGCCGCTCTGCATCTGCGGACTGGCGCCGAAACTCGATACGCGGACGCGGGTCGTGATCCTCATGCATTTTCGGGAGCTCTCCCTTACGACGAATACCGCGCGTCTCGCGGAACTGGCGCTGAACGATTGCGAGATTCGTATCCGGGGGCGCGAGGGGCCGCCCGTCGATACCGTGGATCTGCGGGACGATCCGGGCGTCCTGCCGCTCCTTTTATATCCGTCGGATGACTCCGCCGTGCTTTCTCCCGATCATGCGAAACGGGCCGAACGCGAGGGTCGGCGAATCGCGCTGATCGTTCCTGACGGAAACTGGCGGCAGGGCTTTAAAACCGCGAGACGGACCCCCGGACTCGAAAAAGTGGAATGCGTGCGGCTGCCCCCGGGAGGACCGTCGGAGTATAAGCTCCGAACGGCACCCCGGCCCGAAATGGTTTCGACCTATGAGGCGATCGCCCGCGCGCTCGGAATCCTCGAAGGGCGCGAACTCGAAGAGCGACTGATGGTCTATTTCCGGATTAAAATCGACCGCATGCTCTGGGCGCGCGGTCTCATGCCCACCGAACAAGTCCGTGGCGGCGTCCCCCAGGCCGCGATCGATTCCTTTTCGATCGCCGGTGCCCGGGGAAGCTTAAAAGCCCAGGATTCGTGAACTCCCACGCCTGATTTGAAATTTAAGCTTTCTTGTACTTCAAAACGTTCCTCTTCTGCGCTAGTTTCGGGGCCTATGCGCGCATCGACGGCGAAACGGAAAGTAACGAATCATCCTGAACTCGACGAACTGGCCGAAAAGGTCGGCGTTTTTATCCAGTACTGGGGGTTCAAGCGGATCCACGGGAAGATCTGGACGCATCTTTACCTCTCCGAAGTCCCGCTCGACGCCACGACCCTGGTGAAGCGTCTGAAGGTTTCGAAGGCGCTGGTGAGCTTCTCCATCCACGATCTGCTCGACTACCAGGTGATTCGTGAGGTCGCCCGCGGACGGGGTCGTACGGTGCTCTACGAGGCGAATCCGGACGTGACCGGGGTGATTCTCGGCGTGCTGAAGCTTCGTGAACGAAAGATGATGGTCCAGATCGCGGAAGAAGCGGAGCGACTCTCAAGCTCGACGACCGGCGTGATCACCGAAATGAAGGTATCGCGCGAGAAGCTCGCCGACATGCGGACCATGATCGGATCGGCCCAGCACTTCCTCGACTTCATCATCGATGCCGGGGATGGAAATCGCGATATGTTCAGCGCGATTCAGACGCTCCCTTAGCGCGAACGGAAGGTTACTTCTTCTCGCGCATCGGGACGCCGAAGATCAGACCGATGATCGCCCGCCAAAGATTCGCGAGGCGGAACTTCGTCCGCGGTCGGGAAGCCGGCGGTTCTTCCGGAAAGGTTTCGCCGAATTCCTTTTCGAGGAGCTCGCGTGCGCGAGCGTACTCGGCTCGGCGAACCCGGACCCGCACCTGCATACCCGTGTAAGCGGGGGTCAGCGAGGCCATATGCTCTTCGGGAATCATCACCTGGATTCCATGGGCCTCGAGGAGAGTGCGGAGAAGCTGCGCCTCGGTGACGAAGGAAAAGGTCTTCAGGGTAGTCCACTCGGAATCGTTCATTCGGATACCATGCCTGGCCCCTCGGAAAAGAAAAAGGCCCGTCGGTCATTCACCGACGAGCCTTTTCATTCATGACTAAAATTCACTCCAAATCAGCCCAAGCCGAGGCTTAAGGCCGAACTGGGATTACCAGTAGAGCTTGCCTTCGTCGGCCGGCGTCTTGCCCTTACGAATTTCGTAAGTGACGTTCTCTTTACCGGGTGCGTACCAGCAACGTGGGCGGTAACCCATTTCGAACTTCTTCTCTTGCGAGCAGGTTCCTGGGAGTGGGTCCACTTGGTCGACTTCCTGGTTCAGAGGCACTTCGCACAGACCACCCGAGTAGTAGGTGTCGAGGCGGCACTGAGCTTCAGGATGCGCGTCGTAAGTCTTGGAGACTTTCGAGGGGTCTGGGGTGTGGAAGTCCGGCATCTTGCCGCCGCCGAGCGAGCCGAGGAGGCGAGCGAGGGCTTTTCCACCCATGGCGTTACGTTCGCAGATCGCGGCGTCCTGTTCGTCTTTCGGGAACTGATCCGCGCAATTTTTCTTCACTTCGGCAGGAACATCGAGGAAGCCGACTTCTTCGACGTTATCCGCTTTGTAGAGAACACGGCGAGCGCATTTCAGCGTCGCGAAGTAATCGGATTCGCCTTCGTTCGAAGCCCATTCGTCGGTGCGTCCACGCTTGTACTTAGGAGCTCCGCCGATATGGTGGCCGAGTTCGTGGCAAACGACGAGCATGAAGCCGTCGATGGTGGTTTCCTTGTGACGAGCGAGACCGCCGAACATGGCGACGATCCAGTCGGAGCCCTGGCGCGAGGCGTAGGCGTTGACCGTTCCGTCCGTCCAGTTGCGCTGGATCTTCAGATTTCCACCCATCTTCTTGATGACTGGAGCGTAAATTTTCTCGACGGCATCGATGACGCCGTTGAATTCAGCTTCGGTGATGCCGCCGCCGACTGGGTTTCCGCGACGATCCAGAACCTGTTTCTTCGCTGGGATATAGAGATTGTTTTTCGGCAAGAAACCTTCTTTGCCGTCAACGGAACAAGCCGATGCGTCGGAGCTCATTGCTCCGAAACCCAGCGCCATTACTGCAGAAAACAGTACTGCCTTTACCGATTGCTTCATGATTCCCCCTGTTAACTAGAACATTCCTTTTACTAGCCGATTAGCGTGCCTCATCCTGAGTAATCGTTTTCACTAATCGTTTGTGAGACTAGCCACGTTCCAGAAATGCGTCTAGGCGGGGCGCGAAAAAATTGACGGTCCAAAGGCGAATCGGTGTAAATCGAGGCATGGGACTTCTCCGCATCGTTCTCGGTTTTCTCGTATTATCCTGGGATAAATGGACTTCTCCGACTCCGCCGCAACGCACCTCGGAGCAGCAAAAGAAAGTTGATGCTGCGACGAGGCATCTTGTCCTCTTCCAGCTGCACGCATGCCCTTTCTGCGTGAAAGTTCGTCGGCAGATGCGTCGTCAGGGACTGAATATCGCGATGAAAGACATCGCTCGCGACGCTTCCGCGGCTCGCGAACTCGTGGAGGGCGGAAAACTCGACCAGGTTCCGTGTCTACGGATTGAAAAGGATGGCCAATTCGAGTGGCTGTATGAATCGGATGCAATTAACGGCTACCTAAAATCGCAGTTCGGCGCCGTTGCAGACTAGTTTTTTATGGTTTCCGGGACCGGGCAACCACCCAGTCGACAGAGCGGCGTGCGTCCACGGGAAGACCTTCGGAGACCGGGTCTTTGGGCAGGGATTATGGCTGGGTCGCCGCCCGCTTGAGTTCCGTAGGTTCCGCGCGTCCGCGCAGTTCGTCGGGTCCGTAAACGGCAGTGGTGTCCCCGTCTTTGAACGTGATTTCAATCGGTTCGTTTAATGTGTAGTCCGCTTCGATAAAGGTCACCCCGATTTTAAGTTGCAGGGGATCGCCATCCTCGACGCTGCGAGCGCTGTAATTCAACGTGAGCAGAATCTCGGCGTCGGTCTCTAGTTCGTCTTTATCGGCCTCGGAAAGCACCTGGGTCGTGTACTTGAAAATTTTGCTCTCGGTTCGAACCGGCTCTCCCTCGCAGCGACGTCCGCTGTAGTGGGAGGTCTTGCTGACTCCGCTACCCGTCGATCCAAAGATGGTTTCGCTTCGGGAGCTGATGATGCGAGTGCCGAAGCTATCGTCGGTACACTCGGCGACCCACCTGCCGGAGAGTTCCGCCGCGGAGGCGGTTCCCACGCATAGGATCGAGGTCAGGGCGAATACGACGGCGGTAGGGAGAGTTCTCATGGAACGGGGTATACCAGTGTATGACCCATTGCGTCAATTCAAATCTTTGCGCCCCCCGCAAGCGGTTTGCAGTGCCGTTCCCTATCTAAAGAAAGGCCCTCTCGCTTTCGCGAGAAGGCCTTGAGCGGGGAACTCGCCGATCGGCTCGGAACTCGATCAGTTCGAGGCGACTGCGCGAGTGACTTCGCGAACTTTGTGGAGAGCGACCTTGGCGAGACCGTCCAGGTCTTCGGCGTCTTCTTCGGCGAAGGCCGAATACATCGCCACATAACGCTTCATCACGGCTTGCACATAGTCTTTCGGCATTCGGTCGTCGGCGACGATCTGGCGGACGCGCCGGGCACCCATGTTGTAGGCCGAGATGTAGAGCGGGCTATGCGATTCGAACTGCTCGCGGAGGAGAGCCATGAACGCGACGCCGATTTCGATATTCTTCGACGGGTTCAGGAGCGTCTTCTCGCCCTGATACTTCAGTTTCATTTTCAGCTTCTTCACGAGCCAGGCCGCGGTGGTCGGCTTGATCTGCATGAGACCGATTTCGGTGTGATTGCCGCGCATCTCCGGGTTGAACATGGATTCGTTCTGGATCACGGCGAGGACGAAGATCGGATCGAAGCCGTGGCGGTCGGACTGGCGGATGATCGCCGTGGCGATCGTGCGCGCTTTCTTTTCGTAAGCTTCCGGGAGCCACTCCTTCGTCATGCGTTCGACGAAGTCGCTGACATCTTCCACGCCTTCCGCTTTCCGAACGACACTTCTCTTATATGTCCTTCCTAAAAGCTGCTTTGCGTGAGCGACCCGAGCGGTACTGGAGACTTTCGAGGCATCCGCGACGGAGGTGATTCCACCGAAGAGGACTACCATCATTGAAAGTTTCAGCGAGACATTGAAACTGTTGTTAAGCGTTCCCATGCAGATACATAGTTCAAGTCTGGTGCCAGTTCCGGCCCCGCTAAGTATGCGAAAACCCCGAGTGTCTTTCGAGACACTCTGAAAACGAAGTAGACGAATAGTCAGCTGGCTCCGAATGTCTCGCGCTTCCTGTGTCGAAAGTGACCCGAAAACTTCGGAAAATTTGCGGTAAAGCGGAGATGAAGTCGTGTTATCGCTGGCTTCATGTCGAACTGGATCGATGCGCACGCGCACCTCTCGGATCCGCGCTGGGTGGATACGATTACACAGGAAATAGATAAGGCGAGGGACGCGGGTATCGCTCGTTTCGTTCTGGGCGGCGTCGATCCCGCGGACTGGGAGCGCCAACGGGCGCTGGCCCGAACCCATCCCGGCGTCGTCTATCCCGCGTTCGGTTTGCATCCCTGGTTCGTCGCCGCCCACCCCGCCCAGGTCGACGAGGGGCTTGCGCGACTTCGCGCCGAACTCGGGAAACCCGACCGGGTCTGCGTCGCGATCGGCGAGACGGGCCTCGATCACCATCCACGATTCGGAGAGGGGACTTATCCGGTTCAAGCCCGAAGCTTCCGAGCTCATCTGGAGCTGGCGCTCGAGTTCGGATTGCCCGTCGTTCTCCATATCGTCCGCGCGCATCCTCCCGCACTCGAGATCTTACGCGACGCATCGCGACTGGCTGGCCGTTCATTCCGGGGCATCGTCCACTCGTTTTCCGGAGATCTCGCCCAGGCCCGCGCCTATCTCGCGCTCGGGCTAATCCCCTCGATTTCGGCAGCCGTGATCACGCGGGGGAGTGGAACCGCGTTTGAAAAACTGAAGGCCGCCGTGGTAACGCTAGGGGCCACGGACTTCGTGATCGAAACGGATGCTCCGGACCAGCCCCCCGCCGGGGAAGCGGGTCCGAACCGGCTTACCAATCTCGTTCGCATCGCGGAAGTCGTGGCCGGATTTCGGGGGACGACGGCGATCGAGGTGCTTGATCAGTCGACCCGCAACGTCCTCGGAATTTTTTCGCCGCCCTGACCGTTTCATCCATCGAAGTAAGGAAGACCTAGTGAACTCCGAAAAGGCCACCCCCCAGATCCCGGTCGATCGCGACTGGTCCGAAGCGGAACTCGAAAACTACAAGCTCCATCGTCGGTTCGATCGCATCGGGCGTCTGGTCGGCGACGCCGCGATGAAGAAGCTTCTGGATTCCCATGTGATGGTCATCGGCCTCGGCGGCGTCGGCTCATGGGCCGCGGAAATGCTCGTCCGCTCCGGAGTGGGCCGCCTCACGATCGTGGACTTCGACGAAGTCTGCGTGACGAATTTCAACCGCCAGCTCCACGCGCTCCAGGGCGCGGTCGGACAACAGAAGGCGACGGCCGTGGCCGAGCGCCTCGCGAAAATCAACCCCCAGGCGAAGATCACGCCCGTGCTTCGTTTTTTCAACCACGATTCCCGCGACGAGATTTTCGGCGCGGAGAAACCCGATTTCGTGATCGACGCCATCGATAGCATCACTCCGAAGTGCATGCTGCTCGCGCATTGCCTGAACGCCGGCATCCCGGTCGTGACTTCGACCGGCTCGTCGGGAAAGCTCGATCCGACGCGAATCGAAGTCGTCGATCTCGCGAAAACGGAATTCGACCCGCTCGCGCGTTCGGTCCGCCGAATTCTTCGCGAGCAGTACGGATTTCCGGCGAAAGGCGCGTTCGGAATTCCCGCTGTCTGGAGCCCGGAGCCGCCGATCATGCCGGTCGAACTGAAATACGATAACGGCAAAGGTTTTAAATGCGTCTGTCCCCAGGGGGACAATCAGTTCTTCCAGTGCGATAACCGCAACATTATCATGGGCTCGGCGGGCTTCGTGACCTCCGCCTTCGGAATGGCGGCCGCCAGTCATGTGGTCCGTAAGCTGATCGAGATCCCGGCCGCGCTTCCGACTCCGGTCGGCGGAACCGCTTAAGGACGCCGATGTCGCGACTGAATTTCCAGCTTGAAAAAACGGCTCGCGATTCCCGCGCGCGCGCCTCTCGATTCGAGACCCGGCACGGCCCGGTCATCGGCCCGCTTTTCATGCCGGTCGGAACGATCGCGACGGTTCGCGCGCAGAAAACCGAGACGCTTGCCGATTCCGGATCGCAGGTTCTCCTCGCCAATACCTACCATCTCATCCAGCGCCCCGGCCTCGACGTCCTCGAAAGTTTCGGCGGCATCCACGGCTTTATGAAATGGGATCGCCCGGTTCTGACCGACTCTGGCGGCTATCAGATTTTCAGCCTGCCGAAACTTCGGGAGATGAAGGAAGAGGGCGCCTGGTTCAAATCCCCGATCGACGGCAGGCCCATCCATCTTTCGCCGGAAGCGTCCGTCGCCGCGCAGAAATCCGTCAACTCCGACATCATGATGGTGCTCGACGAGTGCATCGATTCCACATCGGAAAAGGCGGAAGCCGTCCGCGCGATGGATCGGACGCATCGCTGGGCCCGTCGCTCGCTCGAAGCACGCGGCGATCATCCGTCGGCGCTCTTCGGGATCGTTCAGGGCGCCTGCTACGAGGATCTTCGCCGCGAATCGGCCGAGAATCTTTCGGAACTCATCGCCGGAGGGGGCAGGGGAGACCACGGCTTCGACGGGATGGCGATCGGCGGACTCGCCGTCGGCGAAGGCCGCGAAGAGCGAGAACGGATCGTCGAAGTGACGACGCCGCATTTGCCGGAACATCTCCCGCGTTACCTGATGGGCGTCGGGACGCCGATCGATCTTCTCGAAGCGGTCCACCGCGGCGTCGACATGTTCGACTGCATTCTTCCCACGGCGTTCGCGCAGCATGGAATGGCTTTCACTTCGCGAGGGCGGCTCGTCATGCGCCGGGGAATCTACCGGATGCAAAAGGGACCGCTCGACCCGGACTGCGGTTGCCCGACCTGCGCGAAGTACGACCGCGCCTATCTCCAGCATCTCATCCGCTCGCGCGAGATCCTCGGCTGGAATCTGATCGGGCAGCATAACCTTTATTTTTATCACCGGATGATGGCGCAGATGCGTTCCGCGATTCTCGCCGATCAGTTCCACGCCTACTACCGACACTGGCGCGAGATCCTTCCCGCGGACGACGTGGAGAACCCGATCAAACGTCCGAATCCTCCGAAAGCGAAGAAGGAGTTTCCGCGCGAGATGGGTGATTACCGGATCCTCGAGAATCCAAAGGGTTTCGCGAGCATCCAGCAGATCTCTTCCGGCGAAGTCATGCATTCGGTTTCCGATCCGATCGAGGAAGCGCGCCGGCTCTACGTCGACCAGCTCGATCTCGGCGCCCTCGCCGAAAGCGCGGCGAATCGGGCGGCCGAGGGCCAGGGCCCGGTCGTGATCTGGGACGTCGGCATGGGTGCGGCGACGAATGCCATGGCGATTCTCGGCGCGATCGAGGAGGTCCTCTCGAAGCGGGAGGTCCTCGACGCTCCAGCGACTAGCGCGCCGCTCTTTCGCATCGAAAGCTTCGAATGCGATCTCGATTCCTTCCGTCTCGCGACGATGCACCCCTATCGTTTTCGCTATCTCCAGCACTCGGCTCCTTTCGCGATCGTTCGCGAGGGGAAGTGGCGCTCCCCTTGTGGGCGGATCGAGTGGGTTCTGCTCGAAGGCGACTTCCGGCGAACCGCCGAATCGGCGATCGAGCCGGACGTCGTGCTCTTCGATCCCTTCTCGTTCAAGGTCGATTCGCCCCTTTGGGAAGTCGAGACTTTCCGCTCGCTGCGCGCGCGGGCCGCCGCCAAGGATTGCGAGCTCTTTACCTATTCGAATTCGACGTTGGTCCGGGGGCGTCTTCTCGCGGCCGGATGGTACGTCGCCGCGGGAGTGGGTACGGGTCCGAAGTCGGAAACGACCATCGCCGCGAATCGTCCGGTCCGTTCTCGTAACTGGCTTGGCGCCGAGTGGCTCGGGCGCTGGGAGCGGAGCGGGGTGCGCTCGCCGGAACTCGATCCCCATGTGGTTTCGCACCCCCAGTTCGCCCGCTAAGCCGGGTCATCCGGGACACAGACGACACGCGAATTCTCTCGCGATAGTATAGAGAGATGAACAATTCCGGACGTCCGTGGGCTACGTTGTTCTCCTGGTCTTTGCTCTTATTTTCGCTCGTCAGCGCGCCCGGCGCGAGAGCGGAAGAGGATCTGCGCCGCTTCGGCGTCGTGCCGGATCCTGGATATCATTTGATGGATGTCCGGCTGACGACCGACGAAGGATCGCGTCTGCCCGAGCCGAATTTACAGCTGCTCCGGCGGCCGGCCAGCCTCGACTCGCAGAAGAATTTTCCGCAGCGTCGTCAGGTGCAGCGGATGGCCGAAGAAATCGGTCTGCCTTCCGGTTCGCCCTGGTAAGTTTTCGGGGCCACCGATTTATCGCGAGGCCGGCATCCGGTCGGCCGTCCCGGCCGCGTCCGGGAGTCCGTTTTCGCTCGCCGCCCGAAAGATCTCGGCGGGATTCCGCAGATGGGCGGGTAGGTTTTCCCAGATCGGTCCGGCGGAAAGCGCGACCGCTCGACAGTGTTCGAGGGTGCGCGACCGCGGGTCCACGCAAGCCGCGTAGATCCGATTCTCGCCGTATTTCTGGTCATAGCCCATCATCGTGCCGACGTAGCTCGACGTGACGAAGAGGGCGGCGACCGCGAGGCCGGCGCTGGCGAGACGGCTCCATCCCGCGTTGAGGAAACGGCGGGAAATCCAGTACTGAAAAACCCAGATCGGCGCGGCTCCGAGGGCGACGACGCCGAAGAGGCGGAGCACGAGATTCGCCGGCGAATGGGGAAGTTCGCCTTCGCTTTCGAAGGCGATGATTTCCGCGATTTCGGGAACCACGAAGAAGGCGAGCGTCAGACTGACGACCAGACCGTTGGAGGCGTTCCAGCGTTTCGCCGTGAAGAAGGCGCGAGTCGCGCCCAGAAATCCGAGCGGCGGCGTGACGGGGCGGGGGAGAAGTCCGGCGAGATGCGCGGCCGTGATCTTTCCGGAGCTGCACTTGATTTCGGCGACCGTGGGCGCCGCGGGTACGAAAGGGAGATCGAGATCTTTTACGACGAGTCGGAGTTTTCCCGCCGTGATTTCATCCCCCGGGTTGACTTCCTGGGGCTGTTTCGTCGCGACCGGAGTTCCATTCACCCGCGTGCGGTTTCGCGAGCCGAGATCCTGGATCAGGATTTTTCCGCCGTCGACCCAGATGCGAAAGTGTTTTCGGCTGAGCAGGGCGTCGTCCGGAAAACGATGTTCCGCCTCCGTCCGGCCGAACGTCGTTCCGGCCGAAATCGGATACCGTTTTCGGGAATGGACGTCTTCGAGAAGTAAGCTCGAACGGTTATTGTCAGGTGGGGACACCATGCCCTCTTCCATCGACGGATTCGGCGGAAATCTAAACGTTTTTCCCGTTTCGATCCGCTTCACTCCGGAAGGGTTAGACCGCGGACGTCAGGCGATTGGCGTTCAGCCCGTTAAATTCCGAGATGATCGAAAACACGCTCGATCGCGAGATAGGGGGACACCCAGATTTCGGGGTCGCGATCCAGCACGAGGCCGCCCGGGGGTGCCGATTTGAATTTGGCGCCGACCGCGCTCAGGTGCTTTTCCTGCCAAAGCAGGTTCGTGATCCGCACGAACGCCGGATCCAGTCGAAGCGCGCGTGCGACCGCATGTTCCGCCGCTTCCGGCGGAAGCGCGGGCAGCCAGCTCGGGCGCCACGCCTTCAGCGCGCGACGGATCCGCGGTTTCTCGAAAAGCTCGAGGGCGAGGTAAGTCGTCCGGATGGCCATCTGGAGGTAGTTGCGCTTCTCGCGGCGAGTGCGAAACTTCGCGTGGCTTCCTGGATCGTAGAGCGTTCCCGAAAGGTACCCGAGTGAAGAAAGTCGTGGCCCGAGCTCGTCGCCGAGGGCCATATCGATGCCGACGACGACCGCTTCGACGAAATTCAGATAGCGACTCAGCCCGGCTTCGCTGCGATCCGCGGGCGGGGGAAGGGTTTTCCACAGAATCCGGTGGCTCTGCTCATGAAAGACCGAAGTCGAATAGGTTACGAGTCGGAGCAGTCCTTCGTCATTCCGTTTTTCCGCCGGATCCGTCGCGGCCCAGAGGAGTTCATCTTCGGTAGGCGAGTACTGGATCCGATTCTCAAGCAGGATATCCGACGAAAGACTGCGCGCTGAAGTCACTAGACGCGCTTCGAATTCTCCGCCGGCCTTTCGGTACATGGCGCGTGAACGCCGGAAGAGCGCGCTCGTTGCGAGGTAAAATCCGTCGAACGCCTGACCCGGCAATGCGTCCGTGACCTGGGGTTTCCTTCGCTCCGCGTAAAGCTCGAGATTCTTCCGGAGTGCAGAGGCCTGGCCCTTGGATTTCCAGGACGCGAGTTGCAGTCGGTCCTCGAATCGAGTCTTTTTCACCCGACTTTTTCGTTTCGGCATGGGTTTCAGTCTATAGAGTTTTCGGTACTTTCGCATTACCATCGCGGGTATGCCCCATTCCTTCGTCCGAACATCGGTCCTGACCCTGCTGATCGCGGCCCAGGCCGTGATTTCGGGGTGCGCATCGTCTCCGGAATCCGCCCCTCCCCAGGAGTCGCCCTCGACCATCGTGGACACCCCCGCATTGCCTCCGCCCGCGAAGGCACCGCCGACGGTCGCTCCTCCTCGCGGAACTCGGAAAGAACGGATGGAACGTGCGGCGGAGAAGGCGGCCGATCGCCCGATCCATAAATCGAACGAAAAGCCAGCCGCGGCCGAGCGCCAGGCCGTAAAGGACGCGATCCTCTTCGACTGCATCGTTCGTCTTCCGGACGATCCGACGGAAAATCGTGAACTTTGTCGCAGCTTCCGCATGACGATCGAAGACGCGGATGGAACCGATGTGGTTCGTTTTCGTTTTGGCCTCGACGGAAGTTATCGATTCCCCGCCCAAGCGGGGATGAAATACCGGCTGAAAACTTCGACCGGAAAAAATTGGACGGTCTCGATCGACCCCGCACGCGACTTGATCATGGGTGATCGCGTCCTCGTCGAACTCAAGCAGAACCAGTAGCGAGGCGCCGTCGGCACACTCGCCGATTATCGTTTGAGGGCGCCTTTCAGCCCGGCGAGGGCCGCGAAAGGATTGTGTTTCAGATCTTTCGGAGCGGGTGCCGATCCCCGCGGAGACGGACCCGCGCCCGTGCCGCCGAATCCACGATCCTGTCCGGTCGAAATACTGGTCTTCCCGCCCGGGCCGGCGCCCACGCGCGCAGCCGGAGCGGTTCGTTCGCCCTTCGGCTTGATGGAAACTCCCGTGCCCGTCATGGTCGGTGCGGCCGGCGGAGGACGTTTCGGACGGCGAGGGCGATCCCCCCGCTCCTTACGTTCGGATTTTTCGCCCGCGGATTTATCCCCGCGCTCGGAGGATGCCTTCGCGGCCGATTCGCCGGTCTTCATCGTCAGCGAAATCTGGTTCTTTTCCTTATTCACTTCCATGACCTTTACGGTCACGCGGTCGCCCGGACTCACGACATCGCGCGGATCCTTCACGAACGTATTCGAAAGCTGCGAGATGTGGACGAGGCCGTCCTGGTGGACGCCGATGTCGACGAAGGCGCCGAAGTTCGTGACGTTCGTCACGATTCCGGGGCAGATCATGTTCGGCTGGAGGTCCTTTACTTCGAAAATATCGTCGCGATACGAGAAGGGCACGAACGCGTCTCGCGGATCGCGCCCCGGCTTCTCGAGTTCTTTCAGCACGTCATCGAAGGTGAATTCGCCGAGTTTTTCGCGGAGCTTCTGCGAGAGTTCCTTCGACGCGCGGATCTCGCGGACGCCTTCGGCGCCCATGATTTCGCGGATCGACTTCCCGAGGCTTACGGCCGCCGACTCGAGATCCGCGTACCGCTCAGGGTGGACTCCGGTGTTGTCGAGCGGCTGCTCGGACTCCGGAATGCGCAGGAAACCCGCCGCTTGTTCGAAGGTCTTCTCCGAGAAGCGAGAGACTTCGAGCAGGTCGCGGCGAGACTTGAAGATGCCCTTCTGGCCGCGGTACTCGATGATCGCCGCCGCGAGGCCCGGGCCGATGCCGGAGACGCGCGAGAGCACGTACTTCGACGCCGTATTCAGATTCACGCCGACCGAGTTCACGCAGCTATCGACGACGAGCTCGAGCGACTTCTTCAGGCTATTCGGCGAGACATCGTGCTGGTACTGGCCGACGCCGATGGATTTCGGTTCGATTTTCACGAGCTCGGCCAGTGGATCCTGGAGACGGCGGGCGATCGAGATCGCGCCGCGGACGGTGACGTCGAGTTCGGGAAATTCCTCGCGAGCGACTTCGGAGGCGGAGTAAACCGACGCTCCGGACTCGTTCACCATGACGACGGGGATTTCGACCCCGGCTTCTTTCACCGTCTGGCGAAGGAAGGCTTCGGTCTCGCGGCCGGCGGTTCCGTTCCCGACGGCGATCGCGCGGATGTCTCCCATCTTTAGAATGGTGCTGAGCAGTTCCTTCGCCTTGGCTTTGCCTTCGTCGGTCTGGAGATGGATCACCGTATCGCCGACGAACTTTCCGGTATCGGAGACGACGGCGAGCTTGCAGCCGGTGCGAATCCCCGGATCGACGCCTAAGACCGCTTTCGGTCCGAAGGGGGCGGCCAGCAGGAGCTTCTTCACGTTTTCCGCGAAGACGTCGATCGCCGTCGTATCCGCGACGTCCTTCAGCTTCTTATGCATTTCATTCTCGATCGCCGGCAGGACATGTGCCTTGAACGCAAGTTTCGCCGCGCGCATGAGTACTTCCTGGCCGGGAGACTGCGCCGGATCCGAAACGTTCGAAGCTTCGGCTTCGAAGATCTGCTGCAGTTCCTTTTCGAAAGAATCGGGCTCGGCGTTCGCCGGACCCGTGACCGAGATGGAAAGCTCCTCTTCCATCCATCCGCGCCGAATCGCGAGATAGCGATGCGAGGCTTCGGGCTTCATCAGCGCGGTCAGGGGCTCGCGGTAATCGAAATAAAGCTCGTACTTCGAGTTCGGCTTCGCCTTCGCGGCCTTCGCCGTCTTCAGGCAGCCGCTCTTCGAGATGCGTTCGCGAACTTCCGCGCGCAGGTCGGCGCGTTCCGAAAGGCGCTCGACCAGGATGTCTTGTGCGCCCTGAATGCATTTCTCGGCGTCGGTGAAACCTTTTTCTTCGTTTCTAAACGTGAACGCCCAGATCTCGAGCGTCTGACCCGGCTCGGGCTTTACCGTGCCGTGGCCACAGTCCCAGATCCAGTCGGCGAGCGGCTGGAGTCCGGCCTCCTTCGCGAGCGTGGCTTTCGATTTCTTTTTCACCTTGTACGGAAGGTAGAGATCCTCGAGGAGCGTGGACTGGAACGTACTGAGAATTTTCGATTTCAGTTCGTCCGTGAGTTTTCCCTGCTTCTCGATCTCGCCGATGATGAAGGACTGGCGATGGGTGAGGGTCTCCCACGACTTTTTCGCGTCGATCACTTTCTGGATCTGGACTTCGTCCAGGCCGCCGGTCGCTTCTTTCCGGTAGCGGGCGATGAACGGGAGGGTGGCGCCCTCCGCGGTCAGCGCAAGCACGCTTTCGGCAGATTTTTGGGAGACTCCGGGGATTTGCGACTGGATCCAGACCTGAAAATTCATAGTTTGAGACTGATGAATCTAAGGGATGGGATAGCCGCCGCAAAGCGAATTGTCGGGTTAAATCACAGCTCATGGAGCGCCCGGACGAAGTAATAACGCTTAGCGGTACTTACAGTCGGCGAAATGGGTGCTCTCCTCGCAGGCGAGAACTTCCACGGCCGCGTCGGGTCCGCCGATGCGGACGATCACCGGCCGATCCGCATTCGCGGGGTAGGCTTCGATTTCAAATGGCGCGACCCGTTCGCCGGCGTTCGGGAGATGCCGCCCGGCGCGAAGCGCCCGACCCTCGTCGGCGAGACGAAAATTCGACTCCACGAACTCTCGGACTTCCTCGTTTCGGATCTGGGAGAGGAACTCCTGGCGGGAGACGGCGCCGCCCCCGTGGGCCGAGCGGGCGAAGAAGAGGGCCAGAATCGCGAGAACCATCGTGAAAAAGAGCGTGAGCGAGGACATGACGGACGAATCGTAGTCCCGGAAATCACGGTGTCTCAAATCGGAATCAAAGCGGGTTTTCATTTCGGTCTCTCGCTTACTTCAAGGGTGGAGGGGGGGGGTAAAATCGAGCCTCTTAGAATTTCCGAAGCAACCTGCGGGCCACCGCGAAAAGTCCCAATCCGCTACCTAGAAATTTGACGGTGGGTCGTGGTCGGCTTTGACTTGCGCGAAGCTCCTTGAGACTTGCGAGAGGTGACGAATCCGAACCGCTTGCCGGCGAAACTGGTCGAAGGGGTCCATTACTACTTCGATCCTTCGGGACTGATGGTGTTTACGGCTGAATATCACCTCGCGCGCGGAGTCTGCTGCGGGTCGGGTTGTCGTCACTGTCCCTACGAATATGAGAACGTCCCGGCGGAGCGGCGGCCGAAGGCAGATCCTTCTCCGAAAAAAACCAAACAAGACTAACTCCGGAGGTTTCCGTTGCGCGTCCTTTCCCTGATCGCTTCCTCCACCGAAATTGTCGCCGCCCTGGGCGCGACTTCTCGCCTCGTCGGTCGCTCCCACGAATGCGACTTTCCGCTTTCCGTCCGGACACTGCCCCAAGTGACGATCCCGTCCTTTCCGACCGGAGGCTCGTCCGCGCAGATCGACCGCGAAGTGAAGGCCCGCGTCCGCGACGCGCTTTCGATCTATGAGGTGGACCGGGAAAAGCTGCGGTCGCTGAATCCGGACGTCATTCTCACCCAAACCCAGTGCGAAGTCTGCGCGGTCAGCCTGAAGGACGTCGAACTGGCTCTCGCCGAACAGACCGGGTTCGCCGGAAAAATCGTGTCCCTGCAGCCGAACGCGCTCGCCGACATCTACGAGGATATTCGGCGCGTGGCCCGCGCGCTCGAGCTCGAAGCGAAAGGGGATCGGCTCGTCGCGGAACTCCGGGGACGCATCTCCGCGATCACGCGGATCGCACACCGGATCATCGAAAAGGAAAACGGCGGCGTCCGGCCTCGGGTCGCCATGATCGAATGGATCGAGCCGATGATGGCGGCGGGCAACTGGATGCCCGAACTCGTCGCAGCGGCCGCCGGAGAAAATCTCTTCGGCGCGTCCGGAAAACATTCGCCGCGAATGACGATGGAAGAACTCATCGCCGCGGATCCCGACGTCGTCATCGTCGCGCCCTGCGGATTCGATCTCGCGCGGACGAAACGAGAGATTGGCCTCCTCACCGAGAATCCGAAGTTCCGCGGACTTCGCGCGTACCGAGAGGGAAGGGTCGCGATCGCGGATGGAAACCAGTATCTGAATCGTCCCGGTCCGCGCACGGTCGAAGCGCTCGAGGTTCTGGCGGAGATCATTTATCCCGGCAAATTTAAGTTCGAGCGCGCGCCGCTTTCCGACGGCAGTCGCGGTTGGGAATGGGCTACTCCCTCAGTCTAATCGGGTTGGCGCTAATCGGGTTGGCGATACTGCCGCGCGATCAGCGAGCCGACTTCGGCCACTGGCTCTGGCGCGGAGGTTCGCTCGGCGCGCGAGGCGGCGTGGTCGGAGCGGCGGTCGTCGCGATCTGGATGACGACATTCGCGGCCGCTTCGGCGGTATTTTGGAAATAGCGGAAGTCGACGCCATCGATTTTATCGCATGCGCGGTGATAACAAGGGTTCGCGTCGCCACCGAAGAAGTTTTGGGAGATGACGATGGCCGGAATGTTCGCATCCCAGAAGCTCGCGTGGTCGCTCCGGTCGGTGCAGCTGCGGGTGATCTGGAGACCGGTGCCCGCGTTCGCTACGACGGTCGTGAACGCATCGACGAGAAACTGCGAATCCGGACGATCGCAAGAGATCACATGGAACTTTCCGTCCTTCTTCGAGTTGTAGCCGAGCATCTCGATCTGGAGATTTCCGATGATGGAAGCGCGCTCGATCGTGCCGAGGTCGCGGACATAAGCCTTCGAGCCGACCAGGCCGAGCTCTTCTTCGTCGAAGGCGACGAACCGGACGCCGTTTTCGAGCACGCGGTCGCCGAGCAGCTTCGCGGTTCCGAGGAGGGCGACCGTACCCGTGCCGTCGTCGTCCGCACCCGCATTACCGACCGAATCATAGTGCGCGGAGACGATCAGGAATTTACCGGAGCGGCCGGCTTTTTCGGCGACGAGGTTCGAGCCGCTCGAGTAAGCTTCTTCGGTCACGGTATAGCCGAGCGCCGTGAACTCTTGGCGGAGGAAAGCGCGTGCGGCCGCGCGTCCCGCAGCGGCTTTGCGATTCGCCATCGTCGCATCCTTCTCGCCGGTGAGCATGCGGAGCGATTCTTCGAGATAGGCGGCGTCGATCTTTTCGACCGGAGCGCGAGTCGCGCTCGACGAATTCTGAGGAAGCGAGAACACTTCCTGGTAGCTGCGGAAGCCGCGCGCATCCTGATCCCAGCGATGGTTCGGGTGGCCCTTTCCCGAGTGGGCGAATGCGGAAGGAGCGAGCAGGGTGGCGACGAGAGCGAGACGGATTGCGTTCATGGGCGCAAACTACCGAGAAAGCACGCAAAAGGGAACCCGTCCGCTTCGGTGGGAACGAATATAGGAGTTCTGACGGGCGAGTTCCGTCTAACCGACGGGCGAATTCATGTTCGACCGCTTATTCGACCGCTCATTCGTGATGAAAGATTTTTCCGGAAGGCGGCGTAATGTCACGGACGTCGAGCACGAGTCCCGGAGTGGCATTCCACTGATCGGCTTCGAGTTGGCCGTAGTCCGCGGCATGGCTCCCCGTCGGTCGCGCTTTCTCGTAAGCCCGCAGAAGCCAGCCGTGCATCAGGTCCGGATCCCAGAAAAAACCCTTCTCGTGAGGTTCCCCCTCCTGCGCCCAGCGTTTCGCGCGGCGGAGCATCGTCAGCACCGATACTTTTTTTCCGGTCACTGGGCCACCGATGAGGTCTTTCGGAATGTTGAACGTCCGCGTCCATTCTTTCCGAAAGTCATCGTGCAGAATCCCGGCGGTTTCGAGAAAGCTCGCCGCGAACGCGGAGCAGCCGCTGCCCTCGCCGTGGAGAGGGCGATTCTTCATCCCGTAATAACTGCCGTAATTTTTCGCGCGGTATTCATCGATGTAAGCGAAGAGGCGTTTCGTCGTCGCCTCGTTCACGAGTACCCGCAGAAATGAGAGTTTCCCTGGCCGGCGCGAGCGCTCGAGAAGTTCCGGCTCCAGTTCCGCGCGCTCTTCGAGTTCGCCGGCGAAGTTGTGGAGGAGGATTCCGAGTCCGTAGCCCCGCCAGAGAACTTCCGCGCGACCTTCGTTTTTATGGGTCTGGGTCATTCCCGTGAGTTCGACTCGCTCGGGGCTGCGGACGAGGACGGAAACATGGCCGATGCCGCGAGGAAAACCGAGGAGCTTGTTTCTCGCGGTCGTGAACGTGAGACCCTTCGGATTCGTCCAGTCGAGGCCTGGCGAAGGGTAGAAAAAGAGCACTAGCTCATGCGGGTGCCGTTTCGGGAAATCGAAGTTTGGCGTAGACTGGGGCATCGCTTTCTCGCTTGGGGACCTCGCAGATGACATTTTTTCGATCTCTCTCTCGGATTTCGATTTTACTCCCGATTTCGCTGCTTTTCACCGCTCCATTTCCGGTCCGGGCGAGTTCGCTCGACCTGCATTCCCATCTCTGGATGAAGGACGGAGTCGGTCCGATTTTACGCGGGGATATTGACGAAGCACCGCTCGCGGGGGGGCCGAACAGCCGCCTTTCCACCAAGTTTACGAAGAGCTCGCTCGACGCATCGGGCTTGAAGCTGATCGTTCTCTCTTTTTACGCCCATCCGATCCTCACGCTGGGCGCGGTGCGTGAAAGCTTGGTCCGGCAGATCGAAAGCGCCGAGCGTTTTGTCGCCGAAAATCCGGGCTGGGTGATCGCCTCGGAGCCCTCGGAGGCGAGAACCGCGCTTGGTGCCGGGAAGCGGGTTTTCGTCCTTTCCATCGAAACCGCGGGCGGGGTCCTCGAAACCGAAGAAGACCGAGCCCTCTTCGTCGATCGCAAGAAAGTTCGCATCGTGACTTTCATGCATCTTTCGCCGGATCGTTTAGGTCGCGGGGTCGCGCTCTGGCCGGGGGCGGGAGTGCTGAATTCGCCGCTCGAGAACCTTCAGGCGTGGATCTCGAAGTCCACCGATCCCGTCAGCGGTGCGTATGTGAATCCGCACGGACTATCCGCCTTCGGAAAAACGACGCTCGAAGCACTCGTCAAAAACCGCGTCTGGATCGACCTCGCGCACGCCTCGGACCGGGCGCAGCGGGAAATCGTCGAAGTCCTCGATCGCGTGGGGCAGCCCTCGCTCGTGACCCATACGAAGCTGCGCGAAATTTCTCAGAACGAACGTTCCGTGCCGAACTTCACGCTCGATCGTGTGCGCGCGACCGGCGGCATTGTCGGACTGATCCCCACCGACGACATGACCAAAGAGTTGGGAGTCGCAAGCGGGCTTTCGGCAAATTGCCGCCGCGGAATTCGCGCTTTTGCGGAAGAATGGAGGCGCACCGCCGAGCTCGCGGGTTCTCCCGCGGCGGTGACGCTCGGAAGCGATTTCAACGCTCCCCTGCGAGGTCTGCGCGGCGGATGTCCGGATGTCGCGATCTCCGAAGCCCCGACCTTCGCCGAAAACGGATTTTATCGCGGTGACGATCTGCCGAAACTGTTCTCTTCGTTCCGTGCCGCCGGCGTGGAGACCGAGCCCGATCCGGAACTCGCGGTCGAGCGGTTTCTGCGCGCGTGGGAAAAAGTTCGCGGGACCGTTAAAGCAGGTAAAGGCAAAGCGCCGCAATCGCCGTAGGCAGCAGGGCCGCCAGCGCGAGCCGCGCGGGACTGACGCCTTCCTTCCCGAAGTGCTCCTTCAAGATGCCGTATCCTGCCGGGTTCGGAGCGTTCGCGATCACGGTGAGACCGCCGCCGGTGACCGCGCCCGCGACGAGCGCGTGCTTCAGCGAATCCGATAAGTTCGGCACCTGCGCGCCGAGGAAGGTCAGCGCCGCGTTGTCCGTGAACGCCGTTAGTCCCGCCGCGCCCAGAAAAAGCGGAAGTTCGTCAAGCGAGGTGATGATCGGCGCGAGCCACCACGACTGCGGTTTCCCGAGGACGACGAGACCGGCGAGAAAGAATCCGACGAGCATCGACTCGCGAAGCTGGATCTTATCCTGATGGGGTTCGGTAATGGACATCACGCCGATAAAGAGCATGAAAAGGCCGAGAAACACGGCGATATGATGGGCCGTATAAACGACGAGAAAGAGAAAGAGAAGATGCACGATCGTGATCCAGACCGGAGTTTTCGGTCGCTGGGCTTGCACGAGCGTGGTTTTAGGAAGGGCGTGGAAATCCTTGCGCAGCAGCCAGACGGTGAGCGCGGTATTCAGGAACACGGCGATGATGGCGTGGTACCCGAAGTGCATAAACATGAACGGAGTGTCCCACCCCCAGGTCTTGGCCACCATGACGACCGGAGGAGCCGCGAAATGGGTGAGGACGCCTCCGATCGAGATATTCACGAAGAGAAGGCCCAGAGTCTTATATTTGAATCGGTCGGTGATCGCGAGATCGAAGAAACGCTCTTTCAGAATCAGCGCGCAGACCGTCATCGCCGCGGGTTCGGTGATCAGGCTTCCGAGAAGCGGGCCCAGAATGAGCGTGACGAGATAAAACGCCTGGTGCGAGTTCAGGAGGGGCGCGACGCGTACGATCCATTTCGCGAAGAGCTCGATTCCCCATCCGGTCAGTTCGCGAATCGAGCGGGTCGCGGAGACGGCCATGATGACGAAAACGAACGCGGCTTCGGTAAAATCCACGCTGTCGATGTAAGCAATGGCGGCTTCCGACCCCGCGAGAATCGTGAAGAACGCGATAAAAACCGCGGCCCAGAAACCGAAGACCACCTCGACCTCGCCCAGGACGTGGAAGAGATTCGCGCGGACCGAACCTGGTTCGGAGTGGTGGGCCATCTTCTGGAATTTCGAAGCGACGAACGTATGGAAAATTGCCACGGCGAAGAGCACGGTTGCGGTGATCTGGAGCGTCTGCGTCATGCCCCTAGTCTAGGTGAAGTCTTTTCTTCGTGCTAAGAGAAACCGACCCCGGTTCGGAAAAAAAACATGCGCAAAATCCTCTTCATCGGCCCCGTATTTCCCGAACCGACTTCGAGCGCGGCGGGCGTTCGCACCGTCGCGCTGCTCGAGGACTTCCTTTCGCGGGGGGATCGGATTCTTTTTGCTTCCCCGTCGGACCAAAACGCATTCGCGTCGGCTCTCCAAACCAGGGGAATCGAGACGTTTCAAATCGGGCCGAACGATCCCGCTTTCGACCTTCGTTTGCGTGAATTCGCGCCCGAAGTCGTCGTTTTCGACCGCTTCATGCTCGAAGAACAGTTCGGTTGGCGCGTCGCCGAGCAGGCCCCGCAGGCGCTGCGAATCCTCGATACGATCGACCTCCATTTCCTTCGCCGCGCTCGCGCCGATCGGCTCGCCCGCGCGCTCGCGGTCGCGGCCCCGAATCCTTCGCATCGCGAAGGAGCCTCGATTCCCGAAGGGGCGCTCGGAGAGCTCTACGATTCGCTCGACGAGATCGATACTCCGGATTGCCTCCGGGAACTCGCCGCGATTTACCGTTCCGATCTTTCGCTGATTCTTTCGACTTTCGAAGAGAGGCTCTTGCAGACCGGATTCGGCGTGGATCCGTCTCTGCTGCTCGGCCTTGGCTTTGCGTATCCCGATCCCGACTCCACCCTCTGGCGACCGCACGCCGAACGAAAGCACTTCGTCTCGATCGGAAATTTCCGGCACCTCCCGAACCGGGATGCGGCGTTTTGGTCGGCGAAAGTCCTTTGGCCGCGGATTCGCGAAGAGCTTTCTCGCCACGGAGAGCGGGAAGCGGAACTCCATCTATACGGTGCCTATGCTCCGAAGGAAATCATGGCGTTGGATTCTCCGAAGGACCGCATCCGGGTCTTCGGTCCGACCCCGGAATCGATTCCCACTCTGCGCGACTACCGCGTATTGCTCGCGCCGCTTCGGTTCGGCGCGGGAATCAAGGGAAAGATCAGCGATGCATGGGCCGCCGGGATTCCTGTGGTCACGACGCCCATCGGGGCGGAAGGGATGGTCGAAGCGGATGCGCCGGCCAGCTTCGCGGGCTTGGTCGCCCGGACCGAAGGGGAGTTCGCCGACGCCGCCGCCGGCGCCTATCTCGACGCCGAGAGCGCGGATGGGCTTCGCTTCGCGGGTCGAGAGGCGCTGGCCACGCTCTATGGCGAGCGTACGAACCGCGGAAAGTTCCTCGCGCGAATCGACGAGCTGCTGGAGTCGCCCGACCGGCTCGCCGTCCATCGGCGCCAGAATCTGATCGGACGGATCCTCGGGGCCGATTTCTCGGGACGGACGAAATACTTTTCGAAATGGATCGAAGAGAAGAATCGCAAGGCTGACGTGAAAGGCGGGAACTGAGATGAAAATCCAAACGTGGAACGTGAACGGAATTCGCGCCTGCGCGCAAAAGGGTTTCGAGAAATGGTTTGCGGAAGTTTCCGCTGACGTCGTCTGCCTCCAGGAAACGAAAGCGAATCGCGACCAACTCGATGCGTTCCTGGTCAACCCGAAGAACTACTACTCCTACTGGCACTCGGCCGAAAAGCCCGGTTATAGCGGTACGGCGATCTATTCGAGGTCGGAGCCGTCGCGAATCGTCACCGGGATGGGAATTCCGCATATCGACCGGGAAGGACGCGTGCTCATCGCCGAATACGATCGCCCCGGCCGCGACCTCGCGGTGATCAACGCCTATTTTCCGAACTCGCAGCGCGAACACACTCGCCTCGGTTTTAAGCTCGAATTCTGCGACGCGATGCTGGCGCTTTGCCGGAAATATGTCACCGCCGGCCGGCACGTCGTGCTCTGCGGCGATTACAATATCGCCCACCAGGAGATCGATCTGAAGAATCCGAAGAGCAATCTGAAGAACGCCGGATTCCTCCCCGAGGAACGCAATTGGATGACGAAGTTCCTGGCCGCGGGCTTCGTCGATGCTTTCCGACATTTCGAGAAAGGGCCGGGACACTACACTTGGTGGAGTTATCGCCCCGGAGTCCGGGAAAAGAACGTGGGATGGCGACTCGACTACCACTGCGTCGATGCGGGACTGATCGAGCAGGTCCGCGCCGTGCGGATCCAGCCGGCGATTTTAGGCTCGGATCACTGTCCGGTCGAAATCGAACTCGTCGACTGAGGTTTCTTTTTCGCGGGTGTTTTCTTCCGTGAACCGGAAGAGATGAGGAGAGCCGCGATCCGTTCCGCCTCCGGCTTCGTATAACGTCCCGGCAAAAAAATCCGTCCGCCGACGTTCGGGCTCTGGACGAGCGCCGAGACGGCGAGTTTTCCTTCGACCCGAACTTGCAGCGGCTTGCCCAAGTTCATCTTGGTCACGCGATGGAATTCCTTCGTGCTGCTCGGAGCGAACTGCAGAACGATGTTCCACGCCTGCGACTGTTTTTCCTCCACGAGCTTCGCGGATTCGATGGCGGCTTTGCGAAGCACGGTTCGATCGCCGACTTTGACCTCGAGGAGGGGAGTCGGCCGAGCCGCGAGCGCTCCCATGCTCATCGCGACGGAAACGAAAAGGGCGGCGCTGATTCGAACTCTGTTCATGATTTAATCCTCTCCAATCGATTGCCAAAGCGGGAAGGGGCGTCCGGCCCGGATGGCGGCACACCATTTTTCGGCGAAAGCCATCTTCCGAAGCGCGATGCGGAGCGTGCGCGGAGCCTTCGAATTCGATTTCAGCCATTCGGTCGTTTCGTCAGCTACCGCATCCGAGCATTGGCTCGGATAGAGGGACTGAGCGAAGCTGCGGAAGTAGGAGTCGTCCGATTTGGCCGCTACGGCGGAGAGCGAGGCGAAAAACTTCGGCCGCCAGGCTTCGGCCCGCGGGATTCGGGAGTAAGAAAGATAAGTGGACATCGCCTTACGGAGCCGCGCGTTCGGAATGTTGGCGTCCGTTTTCTCGAGGGTGAAAAGAGCCGGAAGTTCGTTCGTCACCGAGGAGGTTTCGAGCGCCGAAAGGACTTCGAGCATTCGCCCCTGGCCTTCGCTGGACGGGTCCGCTTTGCCGGCGGCCTCGAGAGTCGCGGAATCGATCGGCGCGACTCGGGCGACCGTAGTGAGGATGTCCCAGCGAAGATCCGGATCGACTTTCAGCCCCGGAAGCTTCCTCTTTCCCGCGTGAATCGCGAGGGCCCATTCGGCATCCGTCGGCGCCATCGTTCGCAGAGCGAGCGTGAACCAGATGCGCTGGAGATCCGATCCGCGAGCGCTGGTTTCGGCCTTACGGCGGGCGAGCGTATGAATGCGGTCTAGGAATTTCGCGCGGGCTTCGCCTTCGAGCAAACGGGCGACGGACATTCGCCGTGAATGCGCCAGGATGTCCGAGAGGTCTTCGATCAGGGTCTTGTTCGTTTCCGTCGCGAGCCATCCCGCCGAGGCCTCGGCGAATTCGGAGAGGGTCCACTTTCCGGCGCGGACCATCTCCCAAAGCGTGTAGGCCAGAAGGTGGCGCGTAAACGCGTCGGAGACTTTCGAGAGGGAAGTCTTCGCCGCCTCGAGCGATTTCGGGTCGAGATCGACCATGAAATAGCCGAAGTCTTCGTCATTCGGAAAAACGAGGTCCGGGCACTTCTCGCCGACCGCTTCCTCGACATTCGCGCGTTCCGATTCGATCGCCGTACGAATGCCTTTGCCGCGCTTCGTGAATCGTCCTTGCTGGTCGCGATGGAAAAATCCGATCTGCAGCCGGTGCGGGCGCAGCGGGTTGCCGACGCCTTCCGTCTTCTGGACGAGCTCGAATTTCGAAATCTTTCCGTCGTCTCCGCAGGTCCATTCGGCGCCGATGCGGTTGTAGCCGTGATTCTGGAGCCAGGATTTCACCCAAGGAGTCAGGTTTTTATCCGAGGTCTGGGCCATGGTGTTGATGAAGTCGGCGAGCGCCGTATTCCGGTTCGCGAAACGCGTGAAGTAGCGCTGGAGTCCTTCCTGGAAGTCGTCATCACCGAGGCCGTAATGGAACTGTTTCAGCGCGGAGGCGCCTTTGCCGTACGTGATCCCGTCGAAGTTGGCCATCGCCTGGTTCGTATCGGGCACGGAGACCTCGATCGAATGGGTGGTCGGGAGCTGGTCCTCCGCATAGGCCCAGCGTTTCATTCCGGCGAAGAAAGACTGCGGTGCGCCGGAAAAAAGTTTCGTGCGTTCCAGGGCGACCGAAGAAAGGTAGGTCGCGAAACTTTCGTTCAGCCAGAGTCCGTTCCACCACCGCATCGTCACGAGGTCGCCGAACCACATATGCGCCATTTCGTGGAGAATCGTATCCGCGCGATCCTTTCGTTTCTCCTCGGTGGCGGGCCCGCGGAAAACGAAGCCTTCGTTGAACGTGACGGCGCCGATGTTTTCCATGGCGCCGGCGTTGTGGTCCGGAACGATGATCTGGTCGTATTTCGGATAGGGGTAAGCGTAGCCGAAATAGTCGGAGAAAAAATCCAGCCCCGTGCGCGTGACTTTAAACCAGTCGTTCGCGTCGACGTACTTGGCGAGCGACTGCCGGGCGAAAAGCGCGAGCGGCATGCCTTTGAAATCGCTCTTCCACATCTTCCAGGGCCCCGCCATCACAGCGAAAAGGTAAGTGCTCATCAAGGGCGACTGCGCGAAGGACCATGCCGAATCTCCATCGACCTTCGTTTTTTCCCGCAGCGGCATGTTCCCGACGATCGTCCATTCGTTCGGTGCCTGCACGGTGACGTCGAACGTCGCTTTCAGGTCAGGCTGGTCGAAGACGGGAAGGACGAGGTTCGCGTAATAGGGTTCCAGGTCGGTGTGCAGGTAAACCGCGCCGTCCTCGGGATCCTTGAAACGGTAAAACCCGTTCCCGCTCTGCGAATAAGGATGGGTGTAGGCGATATCGATGCGATTCGCCCCGGTGACCAGATCGCCTTTCGGGATCTGAATCCATTCGCCGTTATACACCTTCGCGATTTTCTCGGGCATCCAGGTGGTGCCGTTCAGGAGCAGGCTCGTGATTTTTCCGCCGGTAAAATCGATTCGAAGATGGTTCAGATTCTGGAAGGCATTCTCGCGAAGCTCGAAGGAGATGCGCGTGCGCCCCTGAAATTCTTCGGAAGTTTCGTCGACTTTCAGCCAGACATTATAAGCGATTTTATGGACCTGGCGCGAACGATACATCGCCGCTTCGCGGGTGAGCATCGAGCTCTTGCCGGTTTGGCCGCCGGCCGCGAGGGTCGGTTCCGATTTCGGGGCGGAAGCGCAGCCGCCCGCGATCGCGAGGGTGAGGGAAAGGATGGGGAGCCGGAGGATGGAGGAGAGTTTTTTCATTTTTATTTCCCGGAAATCAGTCGGTGAGCTGGGAGACTTCGATGCCTACGGAGCGCAGGAGCTCGATGGAGTCCTTGAGGCGATAGTCCTCGCCGTAATAGACCTTCTTCACGTTTCCTAGGTTGATCAGGCGCTTCGCGCAGCCCACGCAGGGAAGGTGGGTGACGAAGGCGATCTTCTCGACCGACCGAGGAGAGTCGCAGTTAATGACGGCATTTTCTTCGCTGTGGAGACAGCCGCAGTTGCCCGGCTCGTCTCGGTCGCAGGAATTCGCAAGCCCGGATGCGTTTCCGTTATAGCCGACGGCGAGGACCTTCCGAAAGTCGGTCGAGGTGATCACCGTGCCGACGGCGAGGCGCTTGCACGTCGATCGGGTGGCCAGAACGCGTGCCAGGTCGAGGTAGATCTTTTCGAAACTGGGACGTTTCTTTTCGCTCATCCGCCGGCCAGCTTTCCCCCGGTGGGCGCAACTCCCGGGATTTGCACAAAGCTCAGATAATGGGCGAGTTCCGCGATCGACTCTTGGATGTCGCCTAGGGCCCGGTGCGAATTCTTCTTCTCGAACTTGATGCCGTAACGCTCCCGATAGATTTCCTTGAAGGAGCTGACGTCGACCAACCGGTAATGGAGCTTTTTCGCGAAGGCGGGCAGATATCGATCGATAAACCGCCGATCGTTTCCGACCGAATTCCCAACGAGGACGATCCGCTCGTCGTGCTTGAAATATTTTTTGGCGAGCTCAAGCAGCTCGTGCTCGACTTCCGCCAGAGCCTTGCCGCCCGGAATGGCGGCCGTCAGGCCGGATTTTCCGTGATGCTCTTTGCACCAATCGTTCATATTCTCGACCACCTCGGGTGGCTGGAAGACGACTTGCTCATATTCGGCGATCGGATTCAGTTCGAGATCCGTAATCATCACGGCTACTTCGAGAATATGGTCCTTAACGTCGTCGAGGCCGGTCATCTCGAGATCGATCCAGAAGAGATGCTTTTTCGTCATGTGCTTCGAGATTACTCGCCCGAGTACTTAGGGGCAATCTCAGTGAACGTTTCTGGAGATTTAAGTATCGGCGCACGCCGGATTTAGACGGACTGCGTTAGCAGACTTCCTGCTTGATTCCCCCCAGTTAAAAACGTTATTAACGCATATCCAAATCACCTAACTAAGGAAGCTTACGCGCATGTCTACTCTCGGAATGGATAAAATTCGCAACATCGGGATCTCCGCCCACATCGACTCCGGGAAGACGACTCTTTCCGAGCGGATCCTGTTCTATACCAACAAGATTCACGCGATCCACGAGGTCAAAGGAAAAGACGGCGTCGGCGCCGTCATGGACTCGATGGACCTCGAGCGCGAAAAAGGCATCACGATCCAGTCCGCCGCGACGTACTGCGAGTGGAAGAATTTCAACATCAACCTGATCGATACTCCGGGACACGTCGACTTCACCGTCGAAGTCGAGCGTTCGCTCCGCGTCCTCGACGGCGCGGTCCTCGTGCTCTGTTCGGTGGCCGGCGTCCAGTCGCAGTCGATCACCGTCGATCGCCAAATGAAGCGCTACAAAGTGCCGCGCATCTGCTTCATCAACAAAATGGACCGCGCGGGCGCGAACCCGTTCCGCGGCCGCCAGATGCTAAACGAAAAGCTCGCGCATAACGCGCACTTCATCACGTACCCGATCGGGGCTGAAGACCGCTTCGAAGGCGTGGTCGACCTCGTGCAGATGCGCGCGTTCTACTTCGATGGCGAAAACGGCGAAAAAGTGCGTGAAGAAGACGTGCCAGCCGACATCCTCGGCGAGTGCAAAAAATTCCGCGAGGAACTGATCGCCGCCGTCGGCGAGTTCGACGAGACCGTGGGAATGAAATACCTCGAAGGCCAGGACGTGACCGTTCCGGAACTTCGCGAGGCGATCAAGAAAGCGACGCAGTCGCTCGAGTTCACCCCGGTCATGATGGGTTCGGCGTACAAGAACAAAGGCGTGCAGATCCTGCTCGACGCCGTGACGTATTACCTCCCGAACCCGACCGAGCGGGAGAACTACGCCCTCGACCAGAACAACAACGAAGAGAAAGTGATCCTTTCGAGCGATCCTGCGAAGCCTCTCGTCGCGCTCGCGTTCAAGCTCGACGACGGTCGTTACGGCCAGCTGACTTACATGCGGATCTACCAAGGGACCGTGCGTAAGGGCGATACGATCTTCAACAACGTGAACGACAAGAAGGTGAAAGTGCCTCGGATCGTGCAGATGCACTCCTCCGAGATGAACGACATCGAAATCGCGAAAGCCGGCGACATCGTCGCTTTCTTCGGTGTCGATTGCGCGTCGGGTGACACCTTCGGCGACGGTAAAGCGAAGCTGACGATGACCTCGATGTTCGTTCCGAACGCCGTCATCTCGCTCGCGATCCAGCCGAAAGACAAGGCCAGCCAGACGAACTTCTCGAAAGCGCTGAACAAGTTCACGAAGGAAGACCCTACCTTCCGCGTGCACCGGGACGAAGAATCCGCGCAGACGATTATCTCCGGGATGGGCGAGCTCCACCTCGAGATTTACTGCGAGCGGATCAAGCGCGAGTACAACTGCGAAGTCATCGTCGGTAAGCCACAGGTGGCCTTCCGTGAGACGATCACCCGTCAGGCGAAGTTCAACTACACCCACAAGAAGCAGTCGGGTGGTAAAGGTCAGTTCGGTCGCGTGGCCGGATTCATCGAGCCGCTGCCGGCCGACGCGGCCGTGGGGTACGAGTTCGTGGACGATATCACTGGCGGCGTGATCCCTCGAAACTTCATCCCGGCTTGCGACAAAGGCTTCCAGGAAGCGATCAAAGAAGGCCGTCTCATCGGATTCCCGATCGTCGGCGTGCGCGTCACCATCAACGATGGCGCTTACCACGATGTCGACTCCGACGAACTTTCCTTCCGTACGGCTTCCATCATGGGCTTCCGCGAAGCTTACGAAGGCGCCGGTCCAGTGGTGCTCGAGCCGATGATGAAACTCGAGACGCAAGCTCCGGAAGAATTCCAGGGCTCCGTCATGGGACAAATCAACCAGCGCCGCGGAATGATCCTGAACTCGGGAACGAACGAAGGCTACGCCATCATCGAAGCCGAAGTTCCGCTCACCGAGATGTTCGGTTACTCGACCGACCTTCGCTCCGCGACCCAAGGCAAGGGCGAGTTCACCATGGAGTTCCTGAAGTACTCGGCCGTGCCGAAGAACGTCCAGGACGAGATGGTGAAGAAGTACCAAGAGAAGAAAAAAGAAGCGGCGAAGTAATCGAAAGGCAGGAGCCTTTCGATGGGTGCGGACCGTCAGCCCTAAAGGGCTGTTCCTGCGCGTGATGCGCAGGAAAGGGAGCAACCCCGAAGGCAGGAGCCTTTCGATGGGTGCGGACCGTCAGCCCTAAAGGGCTGTTCCTGCGCGTGATGCGCAGGAAAGGGAGCAACCCCGCGAGTTTGCCGCGGCATCCCGCGGCTGCTTTTTGTTGAAAGGGCGCCCGGAAAACCCGGGCGCCCTTTTTATTGGACGCGATACGCGAATTTGGCGGCTTACGGAGGTTTTCCCCTAAACGGGTTGCTCTCGGAATCAATCGAAGCCGACAAACGAAAGAGGCGATTCCATTTTCAGGAAACGCCTCTTTCATGGGATCAAAACTGAAAAACCTCAGACCCTGGAGCCGTCGTCCATGGCGGGCGGGTCCCGAGGTTCAGTTAAATAAACGCTGGATAACGGGTAGAGCCGCCGTTCTGTTCGGCATCATCGATGGCCTTTTGCACGGCTTCCCAGTCCACGGAATATCTTGGATCTTCTTTTTCCACCGTACAGGTGAAGGCAAGTTCGTACGCGTCCGAGGTTCCGACGCTATCGACGAGCGTGCCGGTGAGGCTGCCCGTATTCAGAATGAACTCGGAAGCGCTCGCGCCGTCGCTGCCTTCGAAGGAATAGATCTTGGCGCGGGTCGATTTATTTTCGATCGTGCGCACGTTCACCATCGCGGTGTCGTGATCGTTGTCGAAGAAGTTAGCCAGGGATCCGTCTTCTTTCACGGTGATGGTCCAGTCGTCGCCCTCGTCGTCGCGAGTGCATTCATAGACGTGGTCCGCGGCAAAACTACTCGAGATCGAAACGGCGAAAAGGAGGGCAAAAAACGAAACGTGCTTTTTCATACGGGGCTCCAGGGGTAGGGAAGTGAATTAATGCGTCGCGTCATTATCAAGATATAGGCATCGGGTCAATTCTGATCGCGATTGGATTCTCCCTCCCCGTGACAGAAGAGGTTTTTACGCCATAACCACTGGAAAAGACTGATCAAAAATCCTAACCACCCTAAACTTGCCGCAGCGCATTTTTTGCCGGATAATTATGAATAGGACTTAACAATTATGTCTCCTCTAACGAAGACCTTCGGTACGTTTGTGGTTTCCGGTCTCGCGGTGGTTTTACTCGCTTCGGGGTGCTCCCTCCGTGCGAAGTCGGCCGGCCCTTCGCTCCATTTCGATTTGCGCTCCCTTTCCCAGCGACAGGCCGTGAATGGGATCGTCGACATGGCGGATTTCAGTGATTTCTCCTGTTTCGCCATCAACGTCACCGGACCGGGAATTGAGGATTCCGATCCCTATCGAACCGATAAGGATCCCGCCCAAGATTTCGCGCGTACGCTGGCGGGAAGTCCCTGCGCCTACCGCGGAGTCGTTTCCCCTCCGATCTACCTTTCGACGAGCGGGATGATGCAGGGGGAGCTCGCGATGAAGCTCCCTCCGGGCCCGGTCCGCATGGTCCAACTCGTCGGCGTGAAAGACCTCGCGAGCTGTCAGCGCGGTTTCATCGATCCGATTGATGCGAACCAGAATCTCGAAAACTATTACGAGCTCGGGCGCGCCGAGGTCCGCGACTTTTTCCAAGACCGTTCGGTGGCGCTCCCGATCGCCGCCTGGTCTTCGCTCACGAGCACCGAACAAGAAGAGCTGAATATGGATAGCTGCTTCGACGGAACCAATGGAGCCGATACCACTCCTCCCGTGGTCACCATTACGAACCCAGTCGCATCCCTCGTCACGAATGCCTCCCTGACGGTTTCGGGAATCACTCCGAACGAAGCCATCGCTCATTATTGTATTCTGCTGAACGCGGCCACGAATACCGGATGCTCCTGGGTCGCGGCGACGCTTCCCCCGAGCCTGGGAGTCGTGTTGTCCGACGGAGATGAGGGAGGGGTGAATAAAGTTTCGATCTGGGCGAAGGACGCGGCTGGAAATGTTTCGGCGCGCGCCGATACCAATACTTTCTATTATGACTCTCCGACGCTGGTTCCGACCTTAAGTAACGCACAGATTTCCGTGGCGACGGGAGCGGCCGGGAAAGTGAACGTCGTGGTCGCGGACAACGGAAGCAGCTACCACGACACCGTTTGTCTCATCGACAGCCTTACGACGGGGGCGGTTTCCTCCGGAGGTTGCGTCTGGATCCCGAAAGCGGCGAGCTACGAGCACACCGCCTCGAACAGTGGGAACGTCTATATCCACGTTTTTGTGAAAGACTCACACGGCCAGATTTCCCCCGGGGCGGTTTCCACCCAGATCGCGGTGGGGGTCTAAATGAAATCGTTTCGCATCCTCGCCATCCTGACGATCTTCGGAGCTTCCACCGCGTGTTCGCTCTCCTCGAGGGATGGCGACCCTTCGCTCTTCGTCGATCTTTCGGCGCTCGAGGATCGGAGCGGCCAGTATTCTCTCCTGGAATCGGACGGACGTCTCAGCCTCGGAGCTCCGCCCGCTTCGCTGACGGGATTTAAGTGTTATGCCGTGAACGTCACGGGGCCCGGGATTTCCGATAGCTCGCGAAATCCCGACTCCGATCCCGCGCTGGCGTTCCAGAAAACGCTGACCGTGCCGGACTATACTTGCGCCTATCGCGGTATCGTTTCTCCGCCGATGATCGCGGGAGCCGGAGCGACCGAGCTGGCGATGAAAATCCCGCCCGGAGGGATTCGTCTGGTGCAGGTCATCGGAGTCAACTCCCAGTATCTCTGCGACACCGGAATCCAGGACGACGAGCCCGGAACGACGGAAGGTTCGGATATCTACGAGCTCGGAAGAGCGGTACTGCGCGACGTTTTCCAGGACCAGTCGGTCGCCATTCGCGCCGAATGGCCGTCGGGAAATACGACGGCCGACCAGCTGGCCCGGCTCGCTAAAAAAATGGACTGCGGAGACGGAAACTGCGGATACCATGCGAATCTTTTTCCCGCCGCCGGGAGCACGCCTCTCCTATCGTTGGATTCGACGAAAAAACTCGCGCAGCGGCTCGATGTTCCCGACGGGATTTACCTCCGCCGAATCGACGTCGAACTCGATGTGACGATCGCCGGGAGCTTCGAGCTCGCGATTTGCCAAACCCCGGATGGGGATGGTCCCGGAGTCGGATGCGAAACATCGTCGTTGTTTAAATCCTCGAGAAGCCTGACGACCGGCAACTCCCAGGTCGTTTCCTTCGAGCTTCGCCATGCCTCGCTGGGATATCTCCAGACCGCGGCGGGTTCGGATTACTATATGGTTCTGCGTGGTTCGAGCGTGGGAGTGGCCGGGCGCATGGCCAAGGTCACGACCGCGGGACGAAGCCATGTCTGGGGCGGGGCTTCGTGGAACGCCCAGACCAGCAGTCTTTACCGAGCACGCGTCGTCGGCTGCGGCCCGTAATCTCGCTTCATCCGAATTTGGACTAATTCGTCGTCGTCGCGGCGGGCGCGGTCGCCTTCGTTTCGGCCGCGGGTGCGACCGGAGCGGCCGGATCAGCGGCCGGATCAGCGGCCGGATCAGCGGCCGGAGTCGTTTCCGTGGTCGTCGCCGGAGCGGTCGTGGTCACGCCCGTATCGAAAACCGAGCGCTTTTCGCGGCTTCCCAGAATGGTGAGACTCAGCGAAGTCGTCATGAATACCGCGGCAAGCACGAAGGTGAGTCGCGTGAAAAAATTCGCGCCTCCGGAGCTTCCGAACACCGTGTTGCTCGAGCCTCCGAGCGTAGCGCTGATATCGGCGCCCTTTCCCGATTGCATCAGGACGACAAGCACGATCAAACCAGCGGTAAGGATATGGATAACGGTGACGAAAGTGATCATAGGGCTTTCGTTTTAGCGAAAACGCGGGAGTGCCGCAAGGTGAGAAGTCCGGAGGCCTTCTAGTGCGATGCGTTGTAACTAGGGCGTCTCCTGATGGGAGTTGCCCAATCGACCTGGACTGGGGATGATTTGGCCAATGAAACTGATCCATGGAATGGGGCTGTTCGCATTGTCGGGACTCATGGCCGCGTGTTCGCTGACCGCGCTGGAGGATGGACCGCTCCTCTCGATCCGAATCGAGGACCGAAGTGAAGGGACGGAAATCGCCCCCGGCGAAAAGACCGCGCGAGTCGCGCCCCAGGCGAGTGGAAGTCCCGTGCCTCCGCCGACGACGATCTCTGGTTTCGACTGCATCGGCATCAATGTCCTGGGGCCCGGCATTCCCGATTCGAGCCGAAATCCCGAACCGAATCTCGCCCAGATTTTCGACCAGCTGCTGAAGCGTCAGAGTTACTGTAGCTATCGGGGGATTCTCGCCGGACCGCTGAGTACGACCGCGACGGTCGCGCAGGAGCTTTCCATGGTCGTTCCCGCGGGAAATACCCGGATGATCCAGCTCGTGGGTCTCGTGAATCGGAACGGTTCCAACGACTGCCAGGTCGAGTTCACTCCGGGAATGAATCCGCCGCTCGACGCGAACGGAAAGCCGCTCGAAGGCGACGCCTTCGAGCTTGGCCGCGCGGTCGTGGATCTCTTCCAGGACCGCCTGGTTTCGATCGTTCCGGTGTGGAACGGATTGTCCGCGGCGGAGCAAGAGGTGCGTCGCCTGGATTGCGGCGATGGCGGCAGCGGACCGAACCCGACGCCGAGTTACGGCCCGGGTAGTTTTCAGTCCGTGACTCCGATGGCCTCGCCGCGCGCCGACCCCGCCGTCCTTTTCGATGAACGCGGCGGTACCTCGAAAATTCACGTCGCGGGTGGAGCCGGCGACATGGGAACGCATCAGATCCTGAATCTACCCGCACTGACTTGGTCCCCGGGAACCTTTCTCGGTTCGGCGGGTTTGGGCGGATCCGCCCTCGTCCCGTTTTCGATCGGCACCAATCTGAAGCTTCTGGGTGGCGCCGGTTCGCCGAACCACGGCCAGTACCGCGATTTCGATGGAACGTCGTGGAGTGCCGCGATGACGATCCCGAGTTCCTTTAAGGTAGGCCACAGCCAGTCGCTCATCGATGCAGGGGCGACGTATTTTTTCGGATCGTGGGATATCAGTCTGAGCGCGACCGACACCATCTGGAAATTTGTCCATAGTTCAGGAGCGCATACGGCGGTCGGAACGCTCCCGAGCCCGAAGTACCGGGTTTCGACCGCGAGGATTTCCGCCGGCCTGATGATCGCGGCCGGCGGCATGGATGGAATGTCCACTTCGATGAATACATGTACGCGCGTGGACGGCGGAGTCGTTTCCGCCTGCGCCACGCTCCCCTATACGGTTCACGAAGCCGCATTCGTCGGTATTCCAGGAGGAAAAGCACTCCTCGCCGGCGGTTTCACTTCGCAGACCACGGTCGTCCATTCCGAGGCCTATATCTATAATGCCGGCACGGACAACTGGACCCAGGTCGCCAGCATGCCCGGTCCGCGGATGGGGGGGCGGGCTTTTCTCGTGAACGGCGGAACCCAGGTGCTCGTCCTCGGTGGACAGACGGCGAACTCCGCCGCATCGGCCACGACCGGCACTTTTCTCTATACGATCGCGACGAATACCTGGAGCGCGGGCCCGGCGATGAACGCCGCGCGATCGAGCTTCGGTTTCACGCAGGTTCCCGACGGTAGAATCTTTATTTTCGGCGGGCTGAATACCGGCGGAGCGCAGATGAGCCAGGTCGAGTACTGGGCTCCGTGATCGACCGCGGTTTTCGCGATCTTAGAGAAGGGAACCGGCGCCCTCGAGCAGCGCGAGAAATGAATCCGGTTTCAAGCTCGCGCCCCCGACGAGCCCGCCGTCGACGTTCTTCTGGCCGAGCAACCCCCGTACGTTTTCCGGCGTGACGCTTCCGCCGTAGAGGATCTTCGTCTTCGCCGCCGCCTCGCGACCGTACTTTTCGATCAGCACTCCGCGTGAGAACGCATGGGCTTCCTCGGCCTGCTCGGGCGAGGCCGTGAGTCCGGTTCCGATCGCCCAAACCGGTTCGTAGGCGAGAATCAGGGATTCCGACCATTCGCTCGGGAGTCCCTGGGTGAGCTGGCGCTCGAGAATCGAGTTCGTCCGGCCGTCTTCGCGTTCCGCACGGGTCTCGCCGAAACAAAAGATCGTGTGGAAACCCTGTCGGAGGTGACTCTCGGCCCGCTTCCGCGCGCTTTCGTCCGACTCGCCGAAGTATTGCCGGCGTTCGGAGTGTCCGACGAGGGTCCACTCGATCCCGATTTCCTTCAGCATGGGTCCGGAGATCTCACCCGTGTAAGCGCCCTTCTCCTCGAAATGCACGTTCTGCGCGCCGACCACGACGGGAGTCCCCGTGAGAGCGTCCCTCGCCGTTTCGAGCGAGAGCGCGGCGGGAAAAACCAGGGCGCCCAGCCGGCCGTTGGCGATCGCGCCGCGGGTCTTGTCTGAAAGCGCCGTCTTCCAGCCCGATTTCACCGACTCCGCGAAGGCGAGCGTCGCCGCACGCGGGTGGTTCATCTTCCAATTGCCTGCGATCAGCACTCCGCGTCGGGTCTCCATCGTCTTATTTGGTGATCTTCGTGCGGGTGAACGCTTGGGAGTCGGAAGTCTCGCGCTTATACATCTGGCGCAGAATCTCGATGCCCGGGAGCGTTCCGTTTTCGATGTATTCGAGAACCGCTCCGCCCCCCGTCGAGAGGTGATCGAACTTGCCGGCATATCCGGAGAGTTTGATCGCGGAAACGGTATCGCCGCCGCCGACGATCTTTACCGCCGGAATCTCGGAAACGGCTTTCGCGACTTCGAAGGTTCCGGTCGCGTATTCCACTTTCTCGAACCAGCCCAGCGGCCCGTTCCAGAAAATCGTCTTCGCGTTCGCAAGAAACTTCGAGAACTCGGCCGCCGTGCGGAGGCCGATGTCGAAACCTTGGTTGGTATCGACCGGAAGAAGGATCTTCACTTCGCGACGTTTCGCTTCGCGAAGGATTCCGCGGGCCGCCTCGACATCCTCGGGCTTAGGCTGTTTCGCGCCCGAGGGAATCGGCGTTCCCTCGACGGCCCAGAACGCATGCGCCATCGCGCCGCCGATGCAGATTCCCTGCACGGAGTGCATCAGCGATTCGATCGTTTTGATCTTATCCGTGACTTTCGATCCGCCGAGGATCGCGTAGAAAGGTTTCGCGGGATCCTTCACCAGCGGCTCGAGGAATTTCAGTTCCTTTTCGATGAGAAATCCCATCGCCTTCTTCGAAGCGAGCGCGGGGAGTCCGTAGGTCGAGGCATGCTTCCGGTGGGCGGTTCCGAACGCGTCCGTGACGTAAATTTCGCAAAGTGCCGTGAGCTTCGAGACGAAGTCGTGGTCGTTCGCCTCTTCGCCGGCGTGGAAGCGCAGGTTCTCGAGCAAAAGCACCGAGCCCGATTTCTGCGATTTCACCAGGAGCTCGATGCCTTCGCCGACGCAGTCGTCGGCGAGCATGACTTCCATTCCAAGCAGTCCCGAAAGGTGGCTCGCCACGGGCTCGAGCGAATACTTCGGATTCCGTTTTCCGTCCGGACGACCGAGGTGCGAACCAATGATGACCTTCGCGCCTTGCTCGATCGCGTATTTCACCGTGGGAAGCGCTTCGACGATCCGGGAATCGTCCAGGACCTTGCCGTTTTCGATCGGCACGTTGAAGTCGAGGCGGAGGAACACCGCTTTCCCCGCGAGCTGAAGCTCACGAATCGATTTGATGTTCGTATTCTTCGCCGTCGCCTGCGGACTGGAGCCGAAGATCGAAGAAGAGTTGCCGCTGGATGGAGGATTGCTCACTGTTTTGCTCGCTTTTTGCTCACGGGATTAAATACCCTTCGAAGCCATGAGGGCCGTCAGGTCGAGCATGCGAGCCGAGAAGCCGGACTCGTTGTCGTACCAGGAGATCACTTTCACGAAGTTGCCTTCCACGACGGTCGTGAGATCGAGATCGACGGTCGAGGAGTTCAGGTTTCCGTTGTAGTCGATCGAAACGAGCGGCGCGCATTCCGCGCCGAGAATTCCCTTCATCGGGCCGTTCGCGGCGGCGATCAGGGTGGAGTTGATTTCCTCCTTGGTCGTGCTCTTTCCGAGCTCGGCCGTGAAGTCGACCATCGAGACGTTCGGGGTCGGAACGCGGATCGAAAGGCCGTCGAGTTTGCCCTTCAGATGGGGAAGCACGAGCCCCACGGCCTTCGCCGCTCCGGTCGTCGTCGGAATCATGGAAAGCGCGGCGGCGCGCGCGCGGCGGAGATCCTTATGTCCGAGATCGAGGATGCGCTGGTCGTTCGTATAGGAGTGGACCGTCAGCATCGTTCCGCGCTTCACGCCAAACGAATCATCGAGGACCTTCGCGAGCGGCGCGAGGCAGTTCGTCGTGCAGGAAGCATTCGAGATCACGGTGTGTTTCGCGGCGTCGTAGGATTTTTCGTTCACGCCCATGCAGATGGTGATGTCGGCGTCCTTCGAGGGAGCGGAGACGAGCACGCGCTTCGCTCCGCCCTTCATGTGCAAGGTCGCGCCGGCTTTGTCGGTGAAAATTCCGGTGCACTCGTGCACGAGCGTCGCGCCGACGGAAGACCAGGCCAGGGTGCCCGGATCTTTCTGCGAGAAGATCTTGATCTTTTTCAGGCCCTTTTTCGTCTCGACCATCATCGTATCGCCTTCCACCTTGATGGTGTAAGGGAGCGTTCCGTGGACGGAGTCGTACTTGAAGAGGTGAGCGGCGATTTCGGGGGCTTCGAGGTTGTTGATCGCGACCAGTTCCATGTCGTCGCGCTCCAGCATCAGGCGGGCGACTTTGCGACCGATTCTTCCGAAGCCGTTAATACCGATTTTCGTCGTCATGGGGGATCTCCTTGGGTTTTTTCGGGAGCCCCGTTTTACTCCTAAGTGCAGGTCGGATCAATCTTTCACGGTGCGCGTTTCATCTGCGAGGCGTACTTTTTCAGATCGCCGCGGAAAGCCTTCAGCACGACTTCGTAGGGCTTGGCCCAGGGAAGTTTCGGAGTCATGACGGCGTGCACAAGCGTGAGAAAGTCCTCGAGATCGCCCAGCGAAACAAATTCGGGAGCGGGGCCGTTCGGGGGCGCCGCATCAGGGCCGCCTTCGAGACTCTGATTATGGTAGTTTCCGAGCGGTACGGACATCGCGATCGTCGGAATTCCGTAGGCGGTCGCCGCCGTTCCCTCGCAGCTGCCGCCGTCCATGATCCGCCGCTGATGGCGGCCGGGCAGGGTTTTCGCCGCAAGGTCGGTGAAAACCTGGGTAGAACCCGAGTGGAAGACGCTCTTTCGGTCGCCCAGCCGAACGATCGGGCCTTTGCCGATCTCGGCGCCGGGTAAGGCCCGCGAGGTTTCGAGAGAGACCGCGAGCAGCGGACGTTTCGCCCGTTTCAGCGCCTGCGTCGCCCAGCCGAGTTCGAAGTGGGCAATCGCCCCGATGAATCCGACCTCTTCGCCGCGGGTGAGAAGTCCGATGAAAGGGAGTTTTTTGCGAGCCAGCTTCAATCGAATGGCCGTCTCGACGATCGCAAACGCACCGATCAGGTCGTCGGCGCATTTCGTATAGAGGCGATCGCCTTCGGACCAGTGGGTTTCACGGAAGGCGAATCCTCCGAAAAGCTCGGTCGCCTTTCCCGCCCGGAGGAGGTTCTTGATCCGGATCGTCCCGCCGCGAATGGCGCGTCCGGAAGGGATCAGCTCGGCCTTTTCGACCCGCCCTTCTCCGACGAAGCCCTCGGAATCGGCAAGCCAGACTTTCGCGCCTTCGAGGTGCGCGGTCGGGCTGCCGCCATGCCATGCGAAGGAAAGAAGTTCGTGCTCTTCGTTGGCGCCTTCCCAGCTCACGCCGTGAAAACCCGGATGGTCGAGATGGGCGATGAAGAGTCGCACGGGTTCGGCCGAGCTTGCGCTCACGAGTTTGAGATACTCCGCCTTCGATCCGACCCCGACGACCAGGTTCTGCGCCGGATCGCGGAAGTGGGGAATTTTCTCCTTCTGGAGGATGTCCTCGATCGTCGCGAGTGCGTGACCCTCGCGAAATGGGGCATTCGGCTGGGCGAGAATCCGGCCCAGTCGAGCGAGGGAAGTTCCAGAGGGGGATTTCGTCGTATTCTTCAGAAGCATGTTCCCGATGCTACTGACCAACCCGGTGCGCAAGCAACGGCCCTCTTCGTCCGGCGCGTGAAAACGTCGAGGAAACCCCCGGTTCGGAAAGGCTCGCGTCGGCACTGGAATTGGCCATCCGAACCAGGCAAGATCGGGCTTCGTATGGAACGTTCTTTCGGTAGCTCCGTGTCGCAAAGTCTCGTGGATCTTCTTTCCGAGATGAAATCGCTCTTAGAATTGCACGGCGAGAATCCATTCAAGATTCGCGCATTCGACAAGGCGTCCGATACGATCGGCGCGCTGGGAGAAGGCGAAGACTGGATCGCGCGCGCGAAGGCCGGGACGCTCACCGAGATCGCGGGAATCGGGAAGGGGATCTCCGAGGTGCTGCGGGAGTATCTCCTCGAAGGGAAGGCCACCGCGCGCGACGAACTCGTCTCGACGTTGCCGGAGGGATTGCTCGAACTGACGAAAGTCCCCGGACTCGGTCCGAAGAAAGCGCTGGTTTTGATCGAGCAGCTCGAGATCAAATCGCTCGGCGAGCTCGAGTATGCATGCCGTGAGAATCGGCTTCTGAAGCTGAAGGGTTTCGGCGAAAAAGTGCAGGCGAAAATCCTGGAAGGCGTCCAGTTTCTGCAGGCGACCTCCGGTCAGCTTCGGCTCGACGAGGCTTTTCCCGTAGCGGAAAAGCTGCTGCCGATCCTGGCGAAAGCGGCGAACGCCGGCCGGCATCCGGCGGGCGGAGCGTTTCGGGTCGTCGAAACGGGCGCGCTTCGCCGAAGGCTGGAAACGCTTTCCAGCCTGGAATTCCTGGTCGAAACCTTGCCGGGCGAGAGAACGACGAAGGACCTCGAAGAAAAACTCTACCTCGCCGTCGCGCAGGATGGTTCCGCCCCGTCTCCGCTGCCGGTAAAGTTCCATTTCGCGGAAACCGCGAAGTTCGGCGCCGCGCTGGCGAAGACGACCGCCACGCGTGAATCCTGGGAGGCTTTCGGTCGCGAGACGAAGCTCCCGCTAGAGAGGCTCGAGGAAAAACCGGGGAGCGACGAGGGGCAGTTCTTCCAGGCGATTTCACTGCCGTGGATTCCGCCCGAGATGCGGGAATCCGGCGAAGAGGTCGGACTCGCGCGGTCGGGCGAGCTCGCGAACGTCGTCGGGTGGCAAGACCTACGGGGATGCTTCCACAATCATACGACCCGCTCGGACGGAGCCGCGACGCTCGAAGAGATGGTCCGCGCCGCCGCGGATCTCGGGCTGGAATACATCGGAATTTCCGACCATTCGAAATCCGCGTTTTACGCCCAGGGGCTGACGGAAGAGGGACTGGCCGCGCAGGAGGCCGAAGTGCGGGCCGCGCAGGCGAAGTTTCCCGGCGTCCGCATTTTCTGGGGGATCGAGAGCGATATCCTCGCCGACGGCGGCCTCGACTACGATTCGAAGTGGCTCGACAGATTCGACTTCATCATCGGGTCGGTCCACTCGCGGTTCCAGATGGATCGTACGACGATGACGGAGCGAATCCTCCAAGCGGTCCGCCATCCTCGGACGACGATGCTCGGACATCTGACGGGCCGGCTCTTGCTCGGGAGGAAGGGCTATGATCTCGATATCGACCGGATCATCGGGGAATGTGCGGAGCGGCGAGTGGTGATCGAGATCAACGCGAATCCCGCGCGCCTCGACATCGACTGGCGCTGGGGAAAACGCCTTCGTGAAACGGGTTGCATGGTTTCGATCAATCCCGACGCCCACGAGGTGGCGGGACTCGACGATATGAAATACGGACTTTGCATGGCGCGAAAAGCGCTGCTTCCGAAGTCCCTGGTTCTGAACACGCTGGATCGCGCGGGGGTGGAGAAGTGGCTCGACGAGCGCCGCGGGAAGCGGAAGTGAAGTCCTCCGCGAAGAAGCTCGCGCGTCCGGCGCGAGTCTCGCGAACACCCGCCGAGCCGGAAGCGACAAAGCGTCGGCGTATGCTCGAAGTCGTGCGTATTCTCGCGCGCGAGTATCCGGATGTTTATTGTTATCTCGACCACCAGTCTCCGTTCCAGTTGCTCGTCGCGACGATTCTCTCGGCCCAGTGTACGGACGAACGGGTGAACAAAACGACCCCCACGCTTTTCGCCCGCTATCCGGACGCGAACGCGATGGCGAAAGCCCCGCTCGCCGCGATTGAGAAACTCGTCCAGCCGACGGGGTTCTATAAGAACAAGGCGAAGGCGATTCTCGAAACTTCGCGACTCCTCGTCGAAAACCACGGCGGCCAGGTGCCGCGCACGCTCGAGGAGCTTACGGCGCTTCGGGGAGTCGGCCGAAAGACCGCGAACGTCATCCTCGGAAACGCCTACGGAGTTCCGTCGTTCGTCGTCGATACGCATGTCGGACGGATCACGCGGCGGCTGGGGTTCACGCAGTCGACCGACGCGGTAAAGGTCGAGTTCGAGGTTCGCGCGTATGTGCCCACCGAAAACTGGTCGATCTTCTCGCTCTGGCTGATCGCCCATGGGCGCGCGATCTGTACCGCGCGGCGGGCTTACTGCGGGGAATGTCCGTTGGCGCAGTACTGTCCGAAGGTTGGGGTTGAGCGCTCTGACTTCTGAGTGCGGAGCGACTGAACTTTTGATTCGGCAGAGTCGTCGAATGGCGAGTAAGTTGTGAGAGGTGCCCGCGGGCTCCGTGTTGCGCCAGGATTGGCGTAGTGCAGTCTGACCTTCTTCGAAAAAAATCGGGGACCTTAGAGAATTCGTTTGACGATGTAACCGGAGAATTTTCGTCGAGCCACGCTTCCCTCCCCAGAATTCCTGCCCGACGTTCGGGAGCTCTTTCCGTTTAGTTCATGCGTCTTATCCGGACGTTTCAAACTTTTTACGGTTTTCGCTTAATGCAAAGGAATCCTGCGCGTTTAAGGACATCGAAATTCCCGTGGTGGTCGAGAGAGATGAATTTAACCCCACTCTCGAATGATTCTCTCCATCATGAAACTTTGGCGGCTGCCACCCGCGATAAAAGCGCCACACTTTCGCTTCTCGAGCTACTGGCCGAAGTCGATCGGCGTCGTCTGTATAGACCAGGTGAAATGAAGCGAGCTATCCGCCGAGGTCGCAAAGAGAACACGCGGGGACAAAATCGATGCGGGAGAAGTTCACGCGCGGAATACGCGCGATTCTATCGGAGAGTCAGAATATTGATTTGTATTAAGGTGTTTTTTCAGCGGAGGAGAGTTCAGGTCCGCATCTAAACGCGGCTGCTCATGGAGTGGATAACTGTAGTCGATAGATCATTCCCGCGTGGTTACTGATCAGAAGCGTTTCGTTATCAAGCCAGGTGAATTGATTTGCACCAGCCGTAATCGATCCTAGTAGTGGGTCTGGCCCTAAGCTGGTTTCGTTGCAGGTTCCAGTGACGCCGAGTTTTTTGCAGTAGATCTGAGTACCGTTCAGATAATAGACCTCTGATCCATCGGGACGGAAAGTGAAGTTCGTAGGATTCCGCGCAAGGGGAATCGAGTTCAGTGCGCTCGCCGCAGGATTCAGTGGGTTCTCGATGTAGCGGATTGCCGAGGATCCGGTTTCCGTAAAATAGAGACGTTCGGTGGTAGAATCATACCAGTTATAGCACGCCGAAGTATAGTCGCAGTTGATCGAGAGATTCTGCGCGGCCCCGGGGACAGAATCAGCAGATGTCGCACGGGGCTGATCACCGATCACCTTTCGAACCAGGGAATTCACGATATCGAAGTGCCGAATGGAAGGGACTTCCTTCCATCCCGTCGCGTTGTAAGCGCGACCGGCGACAAAAAGCCCGGTAGGACTTAAGGTCACGTTGTTTCGAAGAGCCATGACGTAGAGCGAGTAGTCGCCAGGATTCGTTGCGCCGTCGGCGGCAGCGTCCCAGGCGGTGGCGGCCGTGGACGAACCTCCGAGACGATGGGTGATCGTATGGTCGGCTCCAATCGTGACGGCATGGTGGGAAGAAGATCGCACCCAGAGCCTATTGTTTGAATCGAAAGCAAGTCCATGGAGAGATCCTCCGGTATACGGTCCGCCGAGACTGACTGACTTGGACCATTGGGCGCCGTTCGAGTTCGACGCTGGTCCCATGGTTTGGTTTCCGAATAGCACTTCGGTTTGGTTGGTCGCCGTATCGATTCGACCGACGACCATGGCCGTCTTGTCCGTAAAGTAAAGACCGGCGGGAAAACCAGGGGTGCTGGTGGTCTTGTAGGTAATGCCAGAGAAGGTCCCGCGAGTGAGCGTTCGGTCGAGTCCATCCCCGTAAAATGGCAATGTTCCGAGCGCCGTCCGGACCTGCCCAGTTTCGGAATCGAGAAAGCGAACTCGGTAGGATCCGGGAGAATTCTCCCGGCCGCCGTCGGAAAAGTAGAGTGTGTTTCCGGGTCCGATATCGACGCTCGCGACGCGAGGGCAGGCTTGGGCTGCGGATAGACCTTCGTCACCGCAGGCCCCGGTGGGAGTCTCTCCGATCAGCTGCGTGCCGATCTCGCCGTTTTCTCCGGCGAGGGGGATCGTATACGACCATACTCGGTCAGCCGTATTCGAGATCAGCGTGCGATCGGCTCTTCGCACCTTAAACGAAGTGTTTGATCCAACCGGAATCGCGCAGCGATAGTTTACGCCTGCGACGATCTTCCGGCAGTGGTTCGCATTATAGTATCCGTAGTAATAGATCGTGGAACCATGGTCGAGCACGGCCAGAGCGGCCAGTCGTTGAGTGGGAAGATTCCAATCTCCCTCTGCCGCATTATACAGGCTCCCGAGTCCGACCGTGAGCGCATCGGCTCCACCGGTTGCTGGCGGCTGGTCGTAGGTGCAGTTTCCTGCGACGATTGAAAGCGCACCAGCGGTACCGTCGGAGTTCTGGGTTGCTTTCATGATTCTAACCGCTTTGTTCCCGGTCGAAGGCTCGCAGTTCGCCAAGAAATAGAGGCTGTCGTCCTCGTCGAATGCCATCGCACCACCAAACCATGCAACGTCGTTCGGGGTTGCTGTACCACTTACATTGCTGGTCGCAGGTCCAAAATACCGACGGGCAACGTTTGCTTCCAGATCGATCTGCCATATGCCGGTCGCGGAAGTTCCCGGGACGTAGAGTCGACCTTTCGAATCGAATACGATCCGGGTTCGCGAACCGTCGAGTGGTAGATAGGAAGCGGCGGGTAGAGGGGAGCCATCGACCAAGTTTTGAGTTCCGTTTTGAATAAGACTGGTAACCAATCCGGTCTTTGCATTAAGTCTTCGAATGGCGCTCGGACTCGAATCGAAAGCGAAAACGTCCCCCGTCGTTGGACTCACCGCGATCATCGAAGGGGTGCCTCCGTACAGCCTAACCCCGAGTCCCGAGCCCCCATCGCCATTGCTGACCGATCCGGCATAAATATCCCAGCCGGTAAGGTTGAAAGCGTTGGAAAGGAGGACGGGGCTCGTATTTCCTGCTCGATCGCGTGCGCGAATACGCATGCGAAAGTAGCCACTCGAGGGAGCGGGTAGATCCAGCGTACCGCTGTAGATCGTTTGGTTGGGAGCAATTCCTCCTACCCATGTGCGATTCATTTCGATTGAAGCATCCGCGCCGGAGGCATGGTCGCTCCAAAGCGTGTTGTTCTCCGTGAGGGCGATTTCCAGCGGGTTCACGTCTAGACCTTCGAAGTCTTCGAGCGTATACGCGATACGGACCGTTTCTCCGGAGAGGAACGTCGCGGTCCCCAATCGCGGTCCCGCGGTGGCGTTTGTTATCGAAAGTGCGGTGATCTGGGGTGGATTTCCAACTTCGTAGGAAATCGTATCGAAGTTCACGTTGGCCGTTTCGGGCGTTGCCGCATCGATGACGCTCGTATTTCCCGCCGGGTCGCGGGCCCAGACGCAGACCTTCTTCGTGCCATCGACGGGCGAGAAAGTGACCGGATAGTTCACCGCCGCGCCTGGCGTTGCGGGAGCGTATGCTTGCCAAATGCGGTCCGCATTCTGGCTCTCGCAGGAGGCGGAGCTTGGGACGATGAGCTTCAGGGCGAGGTCAAAACTCGTCGCGAGATCATCGGTCGCCTTCACGCGGATCTGCGCCGTCGGGGTGCCGACGAAAGCGTCTCCCACGGAGTCACCCGCCGAGGTGGGATTGATCACGACTTGTACGAGCTCTGGCGGCGCGGTGTCGATCGTAAGTGCTAGCGTCTGGGAAGGACTTCGGTTGGCATGGACCGAAGCCGAGTCGCGTGCCCAGATATAGAGGGATTTTGCCCCCGAGCTCGGATCGGAGAAAGTATGGGAATAAGCCCCGGCCGCCGTCGTACACGCGACCCATCCCGCGGCATCGACGGCCGGAGCAGTGCTCGATTCCGAAATGAGATAAGCCTGGTGGTCGGCGCAGGACGAAGACGTCAGTGTAAATGTCGGCGTGGTTGCAAATGCTTCGCCGACGGGCGCAAGGCTTGGCGCCGCCGGCGCGGTGGCATCGTAAAGCAGCGATTCGGTGGCGGAAGTCGCGGAGATGTTTCCGGCGGCGTCGCGCGCCCAGGCGTAAATCGACTTAGATCCATCAGTCCAGCCGGCATTAGCGTAGGCCAGGGTCGCGGGCACCGTCGAGCAAGGAATCCAGCCCGCGTCCGTGGCTAGCGGCGCGGTGGCCGACTCGGAGAGGAGAATATGCGAAGTGTCCGTGCAGTTAGCGACATGAAAGGAGGCCGATTTTAGATTCGTGATCGTGGGCGAATCGAGCGCAAGGACCGGCGTGGCCGGCGCGACGGAATCTTTGGTGAACGAGCGCGAAGCTTGGGTCGCGGCGACTCCGCCAACGTTTTCGAGGTCGGCGTAAACAGTAAACGCTCCCTGTCCGAGCCCCGATAAATCGAGAGCCGTCGTGGCCCAGGCTCCCGCCGTGCAGGTCGCGGTTGCCGCAAGGGCGCCCGAGAGGGAAACCGTCTGCCCCTCCTCGCGGGCCGAGCAAGTACCGCTGAGAGCAAGGCTCCCCATCGTCGCGGCGCTGACGAGGGCGCCCCCCGCTGGGGTAACGAAAGCGACCGTCGGTGGTGTTTGGTCTAAGAGGAGTGAGATCTCGCGCGGAGCGCTGATCGTACCGCGAATGTCGCGGGCATAGAGGCGAAGGGTTTTTGGTCCATCACTCGTGTTGGCCAGCGTAAGCGGGACGGACTGGGTTCCGGCCGCGGTGCAGGTGATCGTAAAGTCCGAAGCATCGGGCGTGCCCGCTCCTTCGACCAGTGCGAGCACCGAAAAGCTTCGACAGTTTGCGCGTGCGGCGCCAGTGTCGAGGCTGAATGCAAGCCCCGGCTTAAAGACCCGGTAAACGGGACCTGCCTCAATTAGCGATTCCGTCGCGAGGAATGCCGGAGGCATGGGCGGGAGTGAATCTTGGTTCGTGAGGAGGAAGTCCCGCTGGAGATAAGGCTTCGTTAAATCGATTTCGCCCGAACCGTCGTCATGGCCGACGAAAAGAGAGAGAAGCTGTGTAGGGACGGAGTTTGCGATCGGAGTGTGGCTCCAGAAAGTTCCCGTGCCGGCATCTATTCCGTCCAGCCGCCAGAGCACGACGGGATCGTAGCTTGGGTTCCAGTGACTGAGCGTGGCTTGATAGTTTGCCACGACTCCTTCGGACAGGTTGCGGGGAACTTGGAGCTCGAGAATCCAGGGAATCGAGAATCGAAGCAGCGAAGGAGCGAAACCAAATAGGGAAATAAACTCTGCCTCCAGCGTCGGATCTCCGGTGAGTTCGGCGTAAGCATCTTGGATCGAAAGCGTATTTCCCACGCGGGTATGAAGACGGGTTAAAAAGGAATCGATGGCCGCTAGAGGGGCATTTCGTAGTTTCCGGCTCTGCGAGGTTTCAAGATTCGCAACCGCCGCGAGCAACGAGCTTGCCGACATCACGTCCTGGGCCGACGTGCCCGTTATGGGACGTGAGAAAACGGCGCCCGCGACGCACCCCGTAGCCTCGACGACGAAACGGTCCTTTCCGGCAAGCACCGCCTCGACGAGGTCCGCTTGGGTAAAGGAGTAGTATCCCGCTGAAGTCGGCTGCGTCGTGGCGACGGCTGGGAGGATCTTCCGTCCGTTCGAATCGAGCTTAAACAGAAAGACCCGAACCTCGCTCGTATCACAAGTGGAAGCGTGGGCGAGATTCGGTGCGGACGAACTTCGCTCGGAAAGCAGTCCGACGAATGGCAGAAGAGTCCCAAAAATCGAAGCCTTCCCGAGGCCGCCGATTCGGTTGATCTGGGTCGTGCAGCCTTGGAAAAAGATCGCGATAAGCCCGACGCAGAGAAGACGGAATCCCGCGCGGCGAGAACTCTCGCCCATGTTCACGCCAGGAGTGAGGAATGCAATACGGGAGTAATCCAAAAACTGAGACCTTTCTGCAAACGGACCACTGGGAGCGAGACACTTAAGGTACCTAAGCGATCAAGTTCAGCCTGGGTGGGCTCATTCCTCTCTGTATCTTAAGCTATCTTCAGAATCTCAAAATCGGTCGCGGATTGAAATGGGTCACTTCCGACCCATTCGTATAGAGTGTTTAAAGATTGTTTTCTACTAGGGCCCGAGAGTTCTAAGGCCCAAAAGTAACGAAGAAAAGCTGCCCAGGTGTGGAGGAGATCCGGCCACCGGTTTGTTCCGAGCCGCCGGAATCACCCCTTGGGTTTCCCCCCTTTCTCGGTTAGACCTGGGGCGATATGACCCCTGAACAAGTGAAGTCCCGAATCCAGGAAAAACTGGGATCGGGCACCGAAGCGGAAATCATCGACCTCACGGGCACGATGGATCATTACCAGGCCATCATTATTTCGCCCGCTTTCGAGGGGAAGATGATGATCGAGCAGCACCGGATGGTCATGGGAACGCTCCAGACCGAAATCGATTCCGGGGAAGTACACGCCCTCACGATGCGCACGTTTAGTCCGGCCCAATATAAAAAGTATCTCGGAGAATAATTTTCATGGCCCACCCTCTCGTTCCTAAAGTCGAAGAAAAAGTGAAGTCGAGCAAAGTCGTCATCTTCATGAAGGGGACGCCGCAGTTTCCCCAGTGCGGATTTTCCTCGCGTACGGTCCAGATCCTGAAGGCCGCCGGCGTAGACGATCTGGTCGGCATCGACGTCCTCGCCGATGATCCGCTATGGGACGCGCTGGAAGACTACACGAAATGGCCGACCGTTCCGCAGGTCTTCATCAACGGACAGTTCGTCGGCGGCTGCGATATCGTGACCGAGATGTACGAACGCGGTGAGCTCCAGGAAGTCCTGAAGGCCTAGTCTTCGGTCGCGAAAATTCGCAGGGGGTCGACCTTTAGGTCACGACGAGCGTCTTCTTAAAGACGGTCTCGAAGAGGCCTTTTTTCTGCTCGATCCGGAGGAGCTCGAGATCCCCGCTGCCGCGTTTCGCGCGGATCTGCAGATGGACCTTTTTCCCGGCCACGCGCAAGCTGCGGACCGAAACTTGTCCGCGCTTGTTCCGGTCGAGCGCGTCCGCGAGGCGAAGGATCGCCAGCAGCGCGGAAAAGGCCTGTTTCCGCTCTTTTTCTTTGCCGTTCTTTCCGAAAAGTCCGTCGACCTGGGGTTTGCCCACGCGATGGTAAAGGCAGAGTCGCGCGATGAATTCCGATTCCCATTTTTCGAGCGGCGCGATGTCCGCGTAGCGAGCGAAATAATAGGAATGCGAGTCGTGGTCCGTCGGCGTGATCAGTTCGCCGATGTCGTGGAGATAGGCGGCGGCGAGGAGGTAGGGCTTCCACTCCGGCTTCAGTTTATGGACTTTCGCGAGTCTCTCGAAAAGGTCGTCCGCGATCTTCACCACGGCTGCGATATGGGTCATTTCGGGATACATTCGCGAGACGCGCACTCGGAGATCGTCGAGGTGCATGCCGAGCGAAGATCGAGTGGCGCTCCCGTGAATCTCGCGCTGCTCTTCCAGGATTCCGTCGCGAAGCGAATACTCCGTCGCGACCACTTTTTTCGCCCCGGTGATGTTCATGCATTCTTCCAGCAGGATGGCGCCGGCGAGAATCATATCCACACGTTTCGACTCCATCCCCGGAAGACCGAGGAGGTCCGTCGTCGTCAAGGTGGACATCTGCTTCACGAGTTTTTTCAGGTCGTCGCGATCAACGACCTTGGTCGCTTTTCCTTTTTTCGTGAGTTTGCCGATCGCGCGGACGGTCCCCGACGATCCGATCAGTCGTTCGACCTTCGGCCATCGCTCCGCGAGCATCTTCGTGAGGAGGGCGCTGCGAATATAGCTCCGGAGGTGGGCGATCGGATCTTCGTTCGAATCCGGGAGTGGCTTGGGAGGCGAGGATCGCAGGAAAACTTGTTGGAGCCGCGCGGTTCCCAGGGAAAAGCTGTTCGAGTGGAGGACCTTTTTTCCGCGGCAGACGGAGATTTCCGTGCTGCCGCCACCGATATCGATGAGTCCGAATCGATTCTTCGGGAGCGTTTCGTTCGTAAGCACGCCTTTCGCGATGAGTTTCGCCTCTTCGAGTCCGGAAATGACCCGGATCTCGATGCCGGCGCGCTCCCGAATGGCGGTGAGCAAGCGATGCCCATCGGAGGCTTCGCGAAGGGCGGCGGTTCCGAAGGCGACGATTCGATCGACGCGAAATTCTTTCGCCGTCCGCTGGAAACTGACGAACGCGTGGAGCGTGCGACGGATGGCCTCGCGGTTCAGCCGGCCTTCGGTAAAAACTCCCTGGCCGAGTCGGACCATGAGTTTTTCGCGATGGAGTAGGCGAGTTTGGTTCTTCGCCCCGATTTGATGGACATCAAATCGGACGGAGTTCGTCCCCAAATCGATAATCGCCACCCGCATGGATCTGTTCCGCCTTCAGGCGGATCAGGTCATCGGGTAAGCTTTTTTCTTCAGAGCTTTTTTGCTGCGAAGGCGCGCGACCTTATGATCCCAAGGTTCCTTCTTTTCGGAGTAGGCCCGTGCCGTGTCGCGCTGCGTCTTCTTATGCTTCGTCGAAAGTCTTTTTCCCATAGTGAGTCAGGGTTTACAGAAATTCCGAAGGAGCGTCAATCCTCTGCCGAAGTCGGCGCGAAAACAGGTTGAAAATGCGACCCGGTAAAACTCTCCCTTGTCGCGGCGGGAGGAGGAATTCAAACTCTTTAACGGGATGGTTGAACGGCCTTTTCTTCATAAACGACGCTTCTCGCGCGATACCCTTCTGGCCACCCTCCCGGGCGTGGTCGCCGGCGCCCTCGCCGCGTCGACCATGCTTCTCGCCGACGAAGTGGCCGGTCCGGCTCCCGCCCCCTCTGCGGCGGCTCCCGTCGCGACCGTAGCCGGTCCGCCAGTGACCCTCTCCGCGCCTCCGCAGGTGACGCTCCGGGAGGTTATCGAAGGCAGTCTCCTGGGAATCCAAAAGGAACCGGAAGAACTCCATGTTCGCGTCCGCAACTCCGCCCGGCGTTACGTCGCCTGGAAGCGGGGGATTCTCACGCCCGTCGAGTTCGACGCTTGGAAGAAGACGTGTACGGAAAACTCCGACTCCGACGACTTCTGTCCGCTGATCCTCGGCAAGGATCCGTCCGAGTACGTGGACAGCGAAGAAGAAGTGAAGGAAGAGTCCGGGACGGATGTCCCGATGACCGCGAGCGTGAAGGAAACCGTCCTCGCGTGGAAGAAAGCCGACTTTGCGGGATTGAAACGCGCGAAGTCTTCGAGTCTTTATCGTTCGTTGCGGACCTATAAGGAATGGGCTCCGCTCGAGGCCGCGGCGGCGCGGGTGATGTCCGAAAGCAATTCCGCGAACTGCGACAATCCGGTCATCGCCACCGCGCTAGCCCAGAAAGCGGAGATGTTCCTGCCGGAAAAAAAGTACCGGGAAATCGTCTTCGGACTCTACGAAAAGGTGATCGCCTGCGCACCGACCGAACACGTTTCGCGCGCGAAATTCCGTTACTCACTGCTGAAGGTAGAAGACGGAGACTGCAAGACGGCGGATCCGATCCTCGAAAAACTCTACCAGCTGAACGACGGTGAGTACCTCGCCCGTTCGCTTTACTGGCGCGTCCGCTGCGCGGAGATGCGTGGAGACAAGCTGCGGGCCGAAGTCTTTCGGCAGCGTCTGCTGAAGGAAAGTCCGCTGAGCTATCATTCCATCATCGTGAATCGCGAGGAAGTGGCCAAACTCGCGCGGGTCGTCGGGACGACCGAGCCGACGGTGATCTTTCGCTCGCATACCCAGCCGAAGCTGAACCAGTGGGTGCGCGCCATCGAAGGCCTCCAGGAAGTCGGAGCCGACGAAGTCGCTCGGCGGATCATCTACCGGACGGTCGACGTTCTCCAGAAGACCGAGCCCGAGCTTCGCCTCTATGTGGGGACCCTCTCTTACCGCGTGGGCGATACGATTTCCCAGTTCCGCCTGCTGAGCACCGTTTTTCGCGATGAGCCGCGGCTGATTTCGCAGACGACGCTGAAACTCTTTTATCCGATGAAGGAGTTCCGTCTCATCCGAAAGTACTCGGGAGAAACCGACCCCTTCTTCGTCGCGGCGCTGATCCGGCAGGAATCGGGTTTCAACCCCTGGGCGAAGTCGCGCGTCGGCGCGTCGGGTCTGATGCAGCTCATGCCCGCGACCGCGAAACGAATCGAGCGGGTCACGAAGCGATCGCTCTTCCGCCCGGAAACGAACATTCGGATCGGAACGAAATACATCGCGAAGCTCGTGAATCGTTACTCGCGCGACGCCGAACTGGCCCTGGCCGCCTACAACGCGGGCGCGGAACGCGTGGACGACTGGATGAAGCGCTATCCGACCACGGATCGAATGCTTTTCCTCGATCTGATCCCGTACAAGGAAACGCGCGATTATGTGGCGCTGATCGGCCGGAATTACTACTGGTACCACACGCTCTACGGAGAGGCGCCGGCGACTCCGATGCAGCCCGGATCCACCGGGCTCGGCCGTGCCCTCGCTTCCGAAGGCGCCCCTGCGCGGAAGCCGCTCTTCTTCACGCTCTATCGTTAGGGTGCCCCGCGATCGCTTGCCTGGGCTGACGCGCCTCGTTTGACAAATTCGCCGGGGTCCGACAAAATTTGCGCGCACCCCGTATCGTGTCGATTTCATCGTTTTTATCGAGTTCATCGAAGGAGAACCTATGTCGTCTACCGTTCTGCACCGTCTCTCGGACTGGGCCCAAGCGACTCCGCATGTGCCCGCTCAGCGCTATAAATCGGGAGATCAGTGGAAGACCTTGTCGGCGCGCGAGTACCTGGACCGCGTCTTCTACCTGGGTCTTTATCTCGAATCCTGTGGCGTGAAACCCGGCGAAATCGGGGCGATCCTTTCCTATAACTCGAAGGAATGGGTGCATATGGAGCTCGCGCTGATGCTGATTCGCGCGAATAGCGCCGGCCTCTATCCGAACTCGACGACCAAGGATATCCACTACGTTCTGAATCACACGGGGGCGGTCGTGCTCGGCGTCCAGAACAAGGAATACTTCAACAAGATCACCGCCGAAGGGAAAACCCTGCCGGCGAGCATCCGATTCATCATCGTCTTCGATAACGATACCAGCATCAGCCCGAAAGCGATCGCCTACGACAAGGCGATCGAAGAAGGGAAGAAGCTCGCGGGCGGGAAGAAAGTGGAAGACTACCTTTCGAAACTCGATCCCTTCGCGCCGGCCTTCATGATCTACACGTCCGGGACCACGGGAAACCCGAAAGGCGCGATTCTTTCGCACGACAATCTCACTTTCACTTCCGATCAGATCGCTCGGCGCTGGAAGCTTCCGTTCGGCGGGGACGGCTCCCTCTTTTCGTTCCTTCCGCTCTGCCACATCGCCGAGAAGCTCCATTCGATCGGCGTCGGACTGACCCAGCGATACATGGTCACCTACTGCTCGAAGTTCGATAACCTCATGGTCGAAATGGGCGAAACCGAACCCCAGTTACTCCTCTGCGTTCCCCGCGTCTGGGAGAAAATGATGGAAGGCGTCGTCTCGAAAATCGAAAAGGGAAAAGGCGCGAAAAAGCATCTGGCGGTCTGGGCGCTGGGGGTCGGTAAGCGCGTGAACGAGGCGAAGATCCAGCGCAAAGCCGTTTCTCCCGTCGATGCGCTCGCATATCCCGTGGCCAATAAGCTCGTGCTGTCGAAAATCCGTAAGGCCCTCGGACTGAATCGCGCGGGACTGCTCGCTTCCGGCGCGGCACCGCTGCCGGCCCACGTCTCGAAGTGGTTCCGCGGGTTGGGCCTCGAGATCCTCGAGTGCTACGGCCTGACCGAGACGACCGGAATGGTCTCGATCACGATCCGCGGCGCGGACTGCGCGGGAACGGTGGGCAAGCCCCTGGAAGGCTGCGAATTTAAGCTCGGCGAGGACGGGGAGATCCTTTCGCGCGGTCGGCATATTTTCCTGGGCTATCTGAAAGACCCCGAGAATACGAACGCGACGATCGTCGACGGCTGGCTCCACACCGGCGACCTCGGCGAATGGACTTCGGCCGGACTGCTCCGCATCGTCGGCCGGAAGAAAGACATCATGAAGACGTCGGGCGGGAAGATGATCGCGCCGTCCCCGATCGAGGAGAAGCTGAAAGAAGCGACGCTGATCTCGCAGGTTTGCCTGGTCGGAGACAACCGGAAGTATCTCTCCGCGCTCATCACGCTCTCGGAGTCCACGATGAACGACCTCAAGGTAAAGTCGGGCGCGACCCGCGACGGCGTCGTCGTGGACAAGGACGCGCTCCAGCAGGTCCAGAATCAGTTCGACCGGGTGAACAAGGGACTGGCGAGCTTCGAGCAGGTGAAAAAGTTCACCGTGATCGACCGCGAATTCTCCATCAACGACGGCGAGATGACTCCGACGATGAAAATGAAGCGGAACGTGATCGAGCAACGCTTCCGTCCGTTGATCGATCAGATGTACAGCTGATCGACCGGCCCGGATCTCTTTCTCGAAGGGCGATCGGGGAATTCCCCGATCGCCCTTTGTATTTTCTACCCGATCGAACGATGCGAGTGGGGTCGAAGCGGCCTCGCCCCCGCGTGCGGGCGGCCGTCATGGAATTGACGACCGAGCTAAACCCTCGAATTTGCTCGAATGCATTCGCTTAAGAATCGCAAAATCTTGACGGTCGCGCTGGTATTCCGATTGCTTTGGTCTACGCTTAACTCGAAGTAAATACCCCGCATACGTCCCCGCCTCGGCATGCTCTCGAGCATGAATCATGGAAGGAGCCCTGGCTTGAAACATCCTCTACTGGAAAAACTGTCCCGACTTACTTTGGTCCCGATCGTCCTCGCTCTGCTCTCGACGGTTTCCGTCGAAGCGAACGAAGCGAGCGCCCCGTCCACTCATTGCTACGAAGATCTTTGCGTCGGCGATCGCGCGATCAACGTCGCGCGAGACTATCGCGCGGTCACCATCATCGCCATCGACTCCTACGGTAAGTTCGTCCTGCGCTTCGACGACACCGGCGGCACCGGAGGTAACTGGGACCGCTTCGATCTCGCCGTCGCCTGGGGTTGTGGCGGGGATCTCTGCGTGAACGATACCGTGTACAACGTTCCGCGTGGTCGCCGCGCGACGATCATCGCCCTCGAGCGAACCGCCTCGGGAACCGACAAGTTCGTCCTTCGCTTCGCGGACACGGGCGGAGTCGGCGGTGGCTGGGATACTTTCGATCTCGCGCTCATTTCGCGCGGGCCCATCGCGTATCCACCCCATCGGGACACCCCGAATTGCCCGCCGGGCTACGAATGGAACTACCGGACCCAGCGCTGCGAGCGGATCGCGACGCCGAGTTGCCCTCCGGGTTATGTCTGGAATTACCGGACCCAGCGCTGCGAACGGATCGCGACGCCGAGTTGCCCTCCGGGTTATGTCTGGAACTCCCGGACCCAGCGCTGCGAACGGATCGCGACGCCGAGTTGCCCTCCAGGATATCGCTGGGACCCGGCGCGACAGGCTTGCGTCCGCAATCCCCAGCCCCAGCCTCCCGGCGACGACTGGCGGTGCACGATCAATCGACCCGGCCGGACCTTTAACGGCTACGGACCGACGCGCAGTCTCGCGATGACAGCCGTTCTGCGTTCGTGCTCGAACTCGGGATATAGCTGCCGCACGACGGAAGCGTACTGCCGACAGTAGTTTTCACGATAAACCGCGGCGCTCGGCGCCGCGAATCAGCCATAAAAGCCCGGTTCTCCGCTTCGGAGACCGGGCTTTTCATTTTCGGATGCGGATATCAGCGAGCGGTTACGGCGCGGATCTCGCTCCGGACAACCTTTCCGTCGACATACCAGCTGCAGCCGAAGAAGGGTTTCCGTTCGACGACGTAAGGGATGAACTCGCGGTCGCCATCCCAGAGATTCAGGTCGGTCAGTTTCGCGGTCTCGATCCAGTGGAGGGAGCCTTCCGCCGTCCTCGCGGGGACCGCGCGCGCCGTCGCCTCGGGGACCTCGCTCCAGAACAGCATGCAGGACCAGTCCTCGTCTTTTCGGGGCTTGAAATTCGGGAACTGCAGAAAGCCGAGAAACCGAAAATCCGCGGCCGCGATTCTCAATCCCGATTCCTCCTCGAGCTCGCGCGACGCGGTTTCCGCGTAGGATTCGTCCGCTTCGCATTTCCCGCCGAGCCCATTCCATTTGCCGGCGTGGAAATCGTGGGGACGATCGGGCGCGTCCCGATGGATCATGAGGACGCGTTCCGTCCCGTCCGCGAACCGCGAAAAGATGTAAAGGAGAACGGCCGGAATATTCTTCCGTTCGCATGCCTCGAAAGGATTCACGGAAACTCCGGAGGGAAGCGGAACGCATGCGTTCCGATCACGCTGCCGGCCGGCCGGGCCGGGAAACGAACCTTCTCCACGAGGCGGATCACGCAATCGGCCAAATAGCGCGAACGAGTCGTATTATGAATCGGTCCGGCTTCGATCACCCGTCCGGCGGCATTCACCACGAAGCGGACGGAGACGAGCCCGCGGAGATTCTTCCGTTTCGAGCGGGCGACGTCGGCGTGATAACAAGCTTTGGCTTCCTTCGCCTGGAGATCGAGCAGTTCCTCGAATGCCTGTTTTTCCTCGTGCGTCGCCTTGCGGGGCTGCAGCGCCGATTTTCGCGTCGGCGTTCTTTTTCCGGGGGCGCCCTCGGCCAACGAAAAGGCGAGGAGTCCGATCAGCGTCGCCGTTAGCAGCGCCGTATGAATTCCCGCCGGGATCATGCTGAGGAGCTGCCTGCGGTGGAGAGTAGGTTTCACTTCGGGCTCACTTCTTTTTCTTCGAAGTCCGGATCTCCGGGGCGGTCGTCACGAACTGGAGTTGCTTATGATTATCGGTGGCCCACCGAAGACCCCAGTCCGACTTAAAGAGTACGACCGGCTGGCCGTCTCGGTCTTCCACGCAGCGCGTGTCTTCGCGGCGATCGAATTCATCGGCGTTCAGTCCTTCGCCGACGACCCAGCGGGCGTGGATGAAGTTCAGTTTTTCGATCTTCGTATCGACGCCGTATTCACCTTGGAGGCGATGCTGCAGGACTTCGAACTGGAGCGCGCCGACCGCGCCGAGGACGGGGTCTTTATCGCCCATGCCGCGCTGGCGATAAATCTGGACGACGCCCTCTTCGGCGAGCTGCTCGAGGCCTTTCTGGAGCTGTTTTCGCTTCATCGGGTCCTTGATGATCATCTGGGCGAAATGTTCGGGGGAGAAGCGTGGAACGCCTTGGTATTCGAAGACTTTCGCGCCGCCGGCCGTCGTGCAGACCGTATCGCCGATGCGAAGTTCGCCCGTCGTATCGAGCATGCCGACGATGTCGCCCGGCCAGGCATCTTCGACGATGACTCGTTCCTGGGCGAAAAAGTTCAGAGGCTTCGAGAGTTTGAATTTTTTGCCGAGTCGGGCATGGGTGACCTCCATGTTCCGCTCGAAATGTCCGGAACACACGCGCATGAAGGCGACCCGGTCGCGATGCGCGGGATCCATATTCGCCTGGATCTTGAAAAAGAAGCCCGAGAATTGGTCGGAGGTCGGATCGACGATCTTCTTCTCCGGCTCGTCCGAGCCTTTGGGGGCTTCGTACACGGCCACGCGGCCGACCGGTTTCGGGGCGAGTTCGATAAAGCGCTGGAGGAATCGTTCGACGCCGAAATTGTTCATCGCGGAGCCGAAGAAGACGGGAGTGAGCTGGCCCGCCAGCACTTGCTCGTGGTTAAAGGCGTCGCCCGCGAACTCGAGCAGTTCGTTTTCGGAGCGGAAAGTCTCGTAGAGTTCCTTCGCTTCGTCGAGGTCGTTGCGGGGCCCGCCGAGGACTTTCCAGAAGTCGGGGTCGTTGGCGTCCATTTTTTTCGGTTCGAGGCGTCCCGACTGGTTGGCGCGGTCGGCGCTTTCGAAGAAAAGAACTTCGTTCGAGATGCGGTCATAGACGCCGCGGAAGCGGTCGCCGGTGCCGATGGGCCACGCCATCGGACAGGAGCGGATGCCGAGGACTTTTTCGAGCTCGTCGATCAGGTCGAGCGGTTCGCGCGAAGGGCGGTCGAGCTTGTTGATGAAGGTGAAGATGGGAAGCCCGCGCATTCGGCAGACTTCGAAGAGTTTCCGGGTCTGCGGCTCCACGCCTTTGGCGGCGTCGATCAGCATGACGGCGGCATCGGCGGCGGTCAGGGTGCGATAAGTATCTTCGGAGAAGTCTTTGTGTCCGGGAGTATCGAGGAGGTTGATCTGGTTGCCGTAGTAGTCGAACTGGAGCACGG